>NZ_DASWXT010000022.1:0-6301 GCF_036405355.1 Daejeonella sp. | reverse complement strand
GATTGGTGCCAGGATGATGGGTGGTGGTTTTGGGGGTTGTACGATCAATCTGGTAAAGGCAGAAGCTGCAAATGATCTCATAAAAAAAGTTACCGATGCTTACTTATCAGAAACAGGAACTGAAATGCTGGTTTATGAGGTAGAAATCGAAGATGGGACGGAGTTAATTGATAATTGACAGTTGACAATTAAGTACAGCTGTTCGACATGTTCCGAAGGGCATGTCGAATATACAGGTAATCCGGATTTGCTATCCGGCATTATAGAATTACCAATTTAATCACTGTATTTATACCCCGAATCACAAAGCACAGTTACAATATTCAATGGTTTTGCCTGTGCCTTCAAATACTTTTGGGAAGCAATTACATTCGCAGCAGCTGAATAACCGACATACAAACCCTGCTCTGAGGATAATCTCTTTTTCATATCCATCACTTCCTCATCACTAACTGTAATAAAATCATCCGCCAATGCTTCATCCCAATGCGGCGGGATTAATCCGTAGGCAGTGCCCTGAATGATATGCTTTGGATTATCGACTTTTCCTGTTTTCAGGATTGCGGACTTTTCGGGTTCTACAGCAATGCATTTGACGCCTGGATTGACCGATTTAAGATATTTCGAAGTCCCGATGAATGTACCACCACTACCAACAGATGCAATAAACACATCAGTTTCAGGCAAATCCCGGAGAATTTCCGGTCCGGTATGATTAAAATGTGCCTTAATGCAAGATGGATTATAGAACTGATCTGCATAGAATGCATTCTTGTTTTGAGCCATATCTTTTGCAACATCGACAGCCAGGGCAATATCTGCTCCGGTAACCATTCCCGGGCTTCCGTCGACCTGTTTGGTAAGGATAAGCTCTGCGCCAAAAGCGCTCAGGATTTTTCTGCGTTGGGGACTGTTTCCTTCCGACATCACCGCTACAAATGGATTGCCAAAATGCCTGCATACCAAGGCCAGTCCGGCACCCATATTCCCGCTGGTCATTTCCACAACCGTTTGCCCTTTTTTCAAACTGCCATTCTGATAGGCATCCAGAATAATCTGATAAGCCGCCCGGTCTTTGACACTTCCACCCGGCTGTAAATGCTCTGCCTTGGCATAGACCTTTCCGGACAAAGCAGCGCTGATCTTGTCGAGGAAGATCAATGGGGTGTTATGAATGAGGTTTAGGGTGCTCAAGGTTTATCTGACATATTTTAAAACCGGGGAATCATCTACGCTACAACAAATTAAGCTTCAAAAAATCCCCATCCACGATAAGCAGTTTAACGCCATTTTCAGTCACAGAACGATGCGAACTCAGTTCATCTGATACCACATAAGTACCGCCCTTCTCAAGTTTCAACTGCTCACCACTTTTTAGCTCAGAGACAAACTCTCCCTCCAGGCAATGCACAATATGTCCCTTCTGACACCAATGGTCTGCCAGATAACCCTTTGAATACTCAACTAAGCGAATCCGAAGTCCGGGAAACTGAATGGTCTGCCAATAAGCTATTCCACTTTCACCTTTATGTTCGGTTTTTTCAATGGCCGACCAATCTATGGTTTGGAAAGGGATGTTGCTCATATTAGTACCCCAAACCTCTTAAATATACCTGTTCACTAAATTCTCCAAATACTCCTGCTTCCCACTCTTCACTTCAGGCTCTCCCATTTCAACTGCCAGGTTTCTCAGATCTTCCAGACTCAGCTTTCCTGTTTCAAAATCTTTACCTTTACCCGAATCAAAAGAGGCATAACGATCCTGGCGGATCTTTTTATAATCAGAGTGCTTCAAAATATTATCAGCCGCAATCAGGGCACGGGCGAAGGTGTCCATACCACCAATATGAGCATAAAATAAATCGGCAGGATCGGTTGAATTTCTACGGATCTTGGCGTCAAAATTGATACCTCCGCCACCGAAACCTCCGGCTTCAATGATTACGAGCATCGCTTCAGTCAGTTCATTAATATTATTCGGAAACTGGTCGGTATCCCAGCCATTCTGATAATCACCCCGGTTTGCATCGATTGATCCAAGTAGGCCTGCATCGGCACTCACCTGCAATTCATGCTGAAAGGTATGTCCGGCAAGCGTGGCATGATTCACTTCAATATTCAGTTTAAAATCATCCATCAGATCATATTGACGCAGGAAACTGATCACAGTAGCAGCATCGTAATCATACTGATGTTTACTTGGCTCACAGGGCTTTGGTTCTATGAAGAAAGTACCTTTAAATCCATTTTTACGCGCATAATCCCTTGCCATGTGCAGGAACTTTGCAAGATGCTCCTGTTCACGTTTCATATCAGTATTCAGCAGACTCATATATCCTTCACGGCCGCCCCAGAATACATAATTCTCACCATTAAGGGCAATCGTAGCATCCAGAGCTGCCTTTACCTGCGCTCCGGCATGGGCCAGGACATGAAAATCTGGGTTGGTTGAGGCTCCGTTCATATAACGGCGATGTGAAAACAGATTGGCTGTTCCCCATAGCAATTTCACTCCACTGGCCTTTTGTTTTTCTTTCGCGTAAGCAGCAATCGTCTGCAGGCGGCGCTCATTTTCTAAAACATCATTGCCATAATCTACGACATCAACATCATGAAAACAGTAATATGGCAGGTTCATTTTGGTAATAAACTCAAAGGCCGCATCCATTTTATCTTTTGCACGTTCAACCGCATCACTTTTTGCATCCCATGCGAAAATATGGGTCGGCTCTCCGAAAGGATCTGATCCATTTCCAACAAATGAATGCCAATAGGCACAGGCAAAACGTAAAGTTTCCTTCATAGTTTTACCGGCGATGATTCTGTCCTCGTCGTACCAGCGAAATGCTAATGGATTATTGGATTCAGGCCCCTCATATTGTATCTGGCCTATGCCTTTGAAAAATTCTTTATCTCCTGTTGTGATGTTTGCCATTCTGAAATTTTTATGTTTTCGAATTTATAGAATTAAATAATAATTAGTGAAAAACTGAGGGGCTAATCTTTTGCAGTTCAAAACGGTAATTCAGGAAGTCCCCGTTAACTGACAAAAACCTATATTTATAATCAAAATTATTATTCCGGAATTGTAAATAACACCCCATGAAAGCCTATCTCTTAACCTGCCTTAGCCTGATCATTTGTATTCAGCTTCATGCCCAAAATCATGAAGAATCGAATTATGAAGAATCCAAAGTGCCTGCCTATACCCTTCCGGATGTTCTTAAATCAAGTGATAATAAAACGATAAAAAACAAAAAGGCCTGGGAAAAGATTAGAAGACCTGAAGTACTGACTTTGTTCGAAGATAATATTTATGGACAGGTACCTAAGTCTTTTGAAGATATCCGGTTTTCAGTCCTTAGTGAGGATAAAAGCAGCATGAATGGTAAAGCACACCGCAAGGATGTTTTGATTGAAGTGTCTAACCAAAATAAAAGTGTCAGGATCAACCTTGTTCTTTTTACTCCAAATAAGGCAATAAAGCCAAGCCCTGCATTTTTACTTATCAATAATCGCGGCAAAGAAAATACAGACCCTAGCAGAAAAATAATAAGCGAATTTTGGCCCGCAGAATTGGTAATTGATGCAGGTTATGCCATTGCAGCTTTCCATGTAAGCGATCTCGCACCGGATAATAAAGCCGAATTCATGAATGGGGTTATGCAATTATATCCAGAACAATTGAGTGCGGATAATGGAATGCGTGCGATCGGTGCCTGGGGATGGGGTGCGAGCCGGGTGATGGATTATTTTGTAACCGATCCGCAAATTAATGCAAAAAAGGTAGCCCTTACCGGGCATTCGCGGGGAGGAAAAGCATCCCTCTGGGCAGCTGCGCAGGATCAGCGTTTTGCAATCTGTATTACTAACTGCTCAGGAAGTACAGGAGCAGCACTTGCCCGCCGACAATTTGGAGAACGCGTGAGAAGGATCAATACCTCATTCCCACATTGGTTTAACACAAATTATAAAAAATTTAATGATCATGAAGAGCTTTTGCCTGTTGACCAGCACATGCTGATCTCCCTGATCGCACCCAGACCGGTTTATGCTACTAATGCTTCTGAAGATCTCTGGGCTGATCCTAAGGGCACTTTCTTATCCCTCAAAAACGCTGAAGATGTTTATGGTTTGTATGGTTTAAAATCGAAGTTACCGGAGGTTCCTCCGGGCTTAAATTATCCTGTAATTGAATCGCCTTTGGCCTATCATAACCGGGAAGGAAAACATGATATGACTGTTTATGACTGGAAGCAGTTTATTAGGTTTGCGGATTATCATTTTGGGAGAGGGAAATAGGATCGGCTTTGAGCTGAGTTCCTATGTATAGTTAGAAAGCGCATCACGGCCTGCCATTATCCTTCTCTGCCTCAGGCGGAGAAGGATCTCTGAACTAAAGCAATGAATTAATTTTAAGTACATGCCCTTTGGGAACAGAGCCCTGCCTGTAAAGCAGATTATACTAACATTTTGATATTGATCTACTCTCTATTTTCAACCCGATAGCTATCAGATCTCAACTATCCCAACAGGGCAATTTTTCATTGAAGATTTGGTAGTTCTGGTCTTTTTTATTATATTGTTTTTAGATCAGTCCGGAGTTTTTCAAACGATTTTCCTGCAAGCCTTATACCGACCTTATAGGGACCTTATACCGACCTTATACCGATACAGAGAGTGTTGGACAAGGGTTAACATACAATTGACATTATTCCAACACAGTGAGGGGCATTAGATTAGCTTACACAAACCAAAGGTACAGGCCAGCCTAAAAGGGAGATAGAATCCTGATTTTCCTTGTGTGCCTGGATGACTGAGTATTAGGATGCAAGCCTACAAATGCCCCAACAGCAATTCCTTCCATTCCTGGTAAATCGCTTCGTATTCTTCTGATTTTTGAGGTTCGATATTACGGAGTGGTTTCAAATTTGAAAATGCATTGTCAGTACTAAACACTCCAACTCCAATTCCGGCACCAATTGCTGCTCCAATACTGCCTTCATTGCTATACAATTCTACCGGAACCCCGCAAGCATTCACAAATGCTTCAATAAAAAGTTCACTTGAAAACATATTCGCCTTACCGGCGCGGATGAGTGTGGGATTCATGCCATTCTCACGCATAATGTCAAGTCCGTAACGAAAAGCAAAGGCGATACCCTCCTGTACAGCCCTGAAAATATGTGCCCTGGTATGCAGATTGAGGTCAATATTATGGAAGTGGGCACCGATATTCTTATTGTTAAGCATACGCTCTGCTCCGTTTCCAAAAGGCAATATCCTCAATCCATTACTCCCAATCCTGACTGCTGAAGCTTCAGCATTCATCGTATCATAAACGATATCAGGTGCAATTACATCCCTGGTCCAGCGATTCAGAATTCCGGTTCCATTGATACAAAGCAATACCCCGATTCGCTTTTGTTCTTCCGAAAAATTAACATGAGCGAAGCTGTTAATCCGTGATTCTTTATCGAAAGTCAGCTGATCAGACACCCCATAGATCACCCCTGAGGTACCACCATTGGCTGCAACCTCGCCTGGTTTTAAAACATTCAGCGAAAGAGCATTATTGGGCTGGTCTCCTGCTTTATAACTTACTGGAATACCCGGTACTAATGAAAGTGTGGCAGCAATTTCAGCGCTCAGTCTGCCATGATCAGAAAATACAGGCTGGATCTCCGGGAAAATATCCTCAGGGAAGCCAAAATGATTCAAGACTTCCTTTGAAAGCTCATTCCTCCCAAAATCCCAGAATACACCTTCCGAAAGTGATGAAACGCTGATATTGATCTCCCCGCTAAGCTTCATCCCGATAAAATCTCCGGGAAGCATCACTTTGTAAATCTTTTCGAAAATTTCAGGCTCATTTTGCTTCACCCAGGCCAGCTTCGACGCTGTAAAATTCCCGGGCGAGTTAAGCAGATTAATCAGGCATTTTTCTTCACCAATCGCCTGAAATGCTTTATTACCAATCTCAACTGCCCTGCTGTCGCACCAGATAATTGAATTCCTGAGTACCTTTTGATCTTTATCAACCAATACCAGTCCGTGCATCTGATAGGCGATTCCTATTGCTCCTACAGCTTTGGGATCGTACTTTCCTGAAGCATTTGCTTTAACAATTGCCTGCTGGACATTTTCCCACCATATTTCCGGCGATTGCTCTGCCCATCCGGGATGTTCAGCAATAATCGCTGTTTCAGTTTCCGGATATTGAACCGTACAGAGGCATTCCTTAGTCTGAGAATCAATAACAGATACTTTGATTGATGAAGTGCCGAGGTCGATACCGAGT
>NZ_DASWXT010000021.1:0-24904 GCF_036405355.1 Daejeonella sp. | reverse complement strand
TAAGGTGAAGCCTCTCGATGTTATTTCAATGGTGCTGCCGCATCCGCCCCGCGATACAGAAGTTTATCCTGAAAATATCCCGATAGACATCATTTATGAAGATGATGATGTCATTATGGTGAATAAGGCTGCCGGAATGGTTGTTCATCCGGGTTTTAATAATTATACCGGTACTCTGGTTAATGCACTGGTCTATCATGCTCAGCAATTACCACAAATGCCCGGAAATGAAGGAAGGCCCGGTTTGGTACATCGGATCGATAAAGATACCTCAGGCCTTTTGCTGGTAAGCAAAAACGAATGGGCGATCACTTTTCTCGCCAAACAGTTCTTTGATCATAGCATTACCCGCAAATACCTGGCTCTTGTTTGGGGAGACCTGACCGAAGATGGTACTGTAAAAGGTTATATCGGCCGCAGTGTAAAAGACCGGAAAGTGATGGCGGTGTATGATGATGAAGAAAAGGGAAAATGGTCGGTTACCCATTATAAAGTTCTGGAGCGCTTCAATTATGTTACACTCATAGAATGCGAGCTGGAAACCGGCCGGACACATCAGATCAGAGCACATATGAAACATATCGGTCATCCTTTGTTTAATGACAGTGCCTATGGCGGTGACCGGATTTTAAAGGGTACTATTTTTAATAAATACCGGCAGTTTGTTGAAAATTGTTTTGAAATAATGCCCAGACAGGCCCTGCATGCTAAGTCTTTAGGATTTATTCATCCTACTACCCGAAAATTTGTTCACTTTGAAACAGAACTACCAGCAGATTTTAGTGCAGTGCTTGAGAAGTGGCGTAATTACATTAAGGAATAAATATGAGTGTCGAGTATATTAATTTTAACGGAAGTATTGTTCCTGCTGATCAACTGATATTTAAAGCAAATAATCGTGGTTTTCGCTATGGGGATGGACTTTTTGAATCGATGCGCTATATGAAAGGGAAATTGAAGTTCCCCGAAATGCATATCGACCGCATTCAAAAGGGTATGAAACTGCTCAGGTTTGATAATTGTTCTTTAATTGATACCTGGTTTCTTCGTGAGAAGGTTGAGGAGCTGATAAGGAGAAACAGGACAGGTGCTGATGCCAGAGTCAGATTAACAGTTTTTCGTGATTCAGAGGGTTTATATAGCCCTGTTTCGAATAAATTTGGCTATGTTATTGAAATTCAGAAACTTGATGAAAGTCAATATGTTTTGAATAAAAAGGGGCTCATCATTGATGTATATGATGAAATTCCAAAACCAGTTAACGCACTTTCTAATCTAAAGACCTGTAATGCGTTGATCTATGTGCTGGCTGGCATTTACAAGAACCAGAATGCACTTGATGAGGTACTGATCCTGAATCACCATGGTTTTCTTTGTGAATCTATGAGTAGTAATGTGTTTGTGGTTTACGACCGGAAATTATACACTCCAGCACTGAATGAAGGTTGCATAGCAGGGGTAATGCGGCAGATAGTGATGCGTCTTGCTAAGGAAAATAATATTGAACTAGTTGAGGCACAGATCAATCCGGATATTTTGAATGAAGCTGATGAAGTATTTTTAACCAATGCAGGAAAGGGGATTCAGTGGGTAATGGGATATAATAATAAACGTTATTTTAATGAGGTTTCCAGGTTTCTGAGTGACAAGTTGAATTTGGTTTGAGAGGGAATGGGGGGGAGGTAATAGGTAATAGGTAATAGGTACTAGGTAATAGGTAATAGGTAATAGGTAATAGGAATAGGAATAGGAATAGGGACCCGATAGCTATCGGGTAGGAAATGGGAAATCGGGAATAGAATTCGAGGGGCTAATAGTTACAGCCTCACTCCTCTTAAAAATTCATCAATTTTCATTCGCTTTTTACCTTCTAATTGTAATTCCAGGACAGAAATAAAGCCATCGCGGCAGGTAAATTTTAGATAGGTCTTATTATCGGTTAAGATATCACCAGGCTTATTGGTAATTGCTTTTTCTTCGCTGGATGCGCTGTAAATTTTAAGTGTTTTATCCTGTAAGTGGCAAAATGCTGCAGGATGCGGACTTAATCCCCTGATTAGGTTATAAACCTCCTTAACGGGGCGGTCCCAGTTTATCAGGCAATCTTCCCTGAAAATTTTAGGAGCCTTTTTGAGCTCATGTTCCTGATGAGTATTTTGCGGTATCTCCTTGTATTTCCCTGCTTCAATTGCCTTAAGGGTTTTTACGAGCAATCCGGCACCTATCACCATTAGTTTATCGTGCAGGTCGCCAGCGGTATCATCCTCTTCAATGTCTAATTCTTCAGCAAATAAAAGGTCACCTGTATCGATCTCCTGTTTCAGAAAAAATGTGCTTACACCAGTTCGCTTTTCACCATTAATTATTGCCCAGTTGATTGGTGCTGCGCCACGGTATTGGGGCAGGAGGGATGCATGTAAGTTTATTGTTCCTTTCTGAGGCATATTCCATACCAATTCTGGCAGCATTCTGAATGCTACAACTACTTGTATTTCAGCATCCAATGATTTTAGCTCCTTAAGGAAATCCGGGTCTTTTAATCTTACCGGCTGAAGAACCTTCAATCCTTTTTCAAGCGCAAATCTTTTTACTGCAGACTCACTGATTTTTTGTCCTCTACCAGCCGGTTTATCAGGGGCGGTAATAACTCCCACTATATCGAAATCGGCTTCCAAAAGTGCTCTTAAGGAGGCGACAGCAAAATCGGGAGTGCCCATGAAAACGATTTTCATAATTATTTATTTAGTTGACAATTGACAATTGAGAAATAATGTACATTTGACATTTAGTACAATTTACTAGTGTTATTTAAAGTGCAATAGATCATTATTTTTTGCTATGGGCTAAGAGCCATCAAATTTGAGCAATACTCACACTATTGATATTTTTTCAGATTTCTTGCTGATTGCTCATAGCTGATTGCTCAATGCCATCAACGTTATTTCATTTTTAACATAATACTAGCAAAAGACAACTGCTAAAATTAATTTATTCATAAAGCAAATACTTCTTTCTCATGATCTTGTACTGTGAAAGTCCGGGTTCCCAGCTCTGGCGGATTTCCTCTTCAGATTTGCCGGCTATGATCTGTTGTTTGAGCTCGTAAGTTCCGGCCAGCTTGTCAAAATTACCCATCTGGTTACTTTGCTTAAAGTCGAAGAACTTCTCCTTGTACGGATAGGCTTTATAAAGTTCTATTAACCAGCTCAGATTGATTTTTCCTTCTTTCCTGATCTTATTGGTGTTATACTGTCTTAAGTCGATTCCAAAACAGTCTTTATTCATATGCAATGGCGTTTCACTCATCCCTTTTATACTTTTTGGCATAAAAGAAAATTTATATTTATCCTTCAGATCAGGATTGCCGAGTACTGTGAAAGGGAAGTAGGTTCCCCGTCCCTGACTGATAATAGTACCTTCAAAGAGACAAAGGGAAGGGTAGAGTAATATTGATTGGGGTGTATTCAGATTTGGAGATGGTTTAACAGGTAAAACATAAGGTGTAGCATGGGTATAATTTGCGATCTTAATGATCTTAATTTTACATTTTACTTTATTGGCCATCCATCCCTCTCCGTTTAGCATTTGCGCATATTCTGCAATGGTAAGTCCGTGAGTGATTGGAATTGGATTATAACCAATTCCCGATTTCAATTTTGGATCAAGAACAGGCCCGTCAACATAGAAACCATTCGGGTTTGGACGATCAAGGATCAGAACTTCTTTATTATTCTCTCCGCAGGCTTCCATAACATGCTGCAGGGTATTGATATAAGTATAAAACCGGGTGCCAACATCCTGTATATCATAGACCATCAGATCCACATCATCCATATCTTCCTTTGTAGGTTTTAAATGTTTCCCATACAATGAGATTACCGGTAATCCGGTTTTAGCATCAAAACTATCATCAACCTTAACGCCGGCACTGGCATCACCACGAAAGCCGTGTTCAGGGCCAAAAATCTTTACAATTTTAACTCCAAGTTTAATCAGGCTGTCAACCACCGTTGTATTTCCGATTACGGAAGTTGGGTTTACTACCATTCCTATCCGCTTTCCTTTAAGGTATGGAAGGTATTGTTCGATCTGCTCAGCTCCCGTTCGAAGTTTACCGCTGATATGGTCAGTGGAACCTATATCAGACCCATTCTTGCTTAAAGAAAAGATTTTTGATCGTTCAGCCTGAACATTAATGGTATTGACTGAGAGAAATAAAAGGACAGTTATAATGAGATAGCTTGGACGGCGCATGGTCAAAGAAAATTAATAATTATAAAATTGCTGAGCATTGTACTTATTAATTGGTTCGGAAACGAATTTAAAAAAAATGCATCTTTGTTAAAGGTACAAAAAAAACCATTTCAGGATTGAATTTACCCCTTTTCATTGCAAAACGCATAACGTTTAATTCCAATCGAACTTTTTCGAAGCTGATTGTGCGTATCGCAATTTTAGGAATTATGCTGGGCTTAGCTGTGATGATACTTGCAATAGCGATAGTCAAGGGCTTTAAATCAGAGATTCGTGAAAAAGTGCGTGGATTTTCAGGGGATATTCAGATATCCAAACTGAATCTCAATACTTCCTATGAAAACACTTCCTTTAGCATTTCTGATTCATCACGTCAAAAAATACTGAATCAGGAGGGTATAGAATTTATACAATCATTTGCAACCAAACCCGGAATTATTAATACGAATGAAGAAATCGAAGGGGTTGTGTTAAAAGGTGTCGGCAGCGATTATAACTGGGAGTATTTCAAAAAGATCCTTGTAGCAGGTAATGTTATTGATTTTTCGGATACTCTAAATTCCAGAACACAGATTCTGATCTCAAAATTTACAGCAGACCGCCTGAAGCTGAAGGTAGGGGATGATTTCCTAATGTATTTCATTGAGAACTCTCTTCGTAAACGAAAATTTCAGATCGTAGGAATCTATAATCTTGGTGTTGAAGAAGTTGATAAATTGTTTGTGATCGGGGATATCGGATTAATCCGCAGCCTTAATAAATGGGCTCCTACGGATGTTGGCGGGTATGAGTTAAGAGTCACTAACTTCAACAAGCTTGATGAAATTGAAGCAAAAGTTTATGAAGATCTTGATATTGAACTTAAATCATACACGATTAAGCAGTATTATCCAACCATTTTTGAATGGTTATCCCTGCTGGATGTCAATACTCAGGTAATTTTGATCCTGATGCTTGCCGTTGCTGTTATTAATATGATTTCTGCACTTCTGATCATGATTCTTGAAAGAACCAATATGATCGGAATACTGAAGGCTCTGGGAAATACGAACTGGCAGATTCGTAAAATTTTTCTTTACAATGCTGCTTACCTCATTGCATGGGGACTCTTATGTGGCAATATTTTAGGCATCGGACTCGGCTTGTTTCAGTCGCAAACCCATTTTTTTACTTTGGATCAGGCATCCTATTACATTGATTTTGTACCGGTTCAATTGGATGTTACGGATATTCTGATGCTGAATGCCGGAACCTTGCTGATAAGTTTATTCGTTTTGCTGCTGCCCTCAATGCTTGTGACAAGAATATCGCCGCTTAAAGCCATCAGGTTTAAGTAAATCATTCTTTTCTTATGATCAGCAAGGCTTTTTTGTCCTGTTTTTTACCGAGTACCGGAAAAGGGTTAACTTCTTTAAGTACAACAGTATAACTGATATTATTCAACCGGATAATTTTACTGTCTTCAGTTTTATTCAGATTGTCGCAAAAACCCAGACAAAGCTCAGCGAAAGTCTCTGCTCCTGAATTATCAGACATCCTTAATTTAACCCGGGCATTACCTGCACTGATGCATAATGCATTTACCGGACAGCGGCTATCATTAACAGACTGCAGCGTGATTTTTAAACCATTATTGTTTCCCTGAAGGACAATACTTTCATTTTCCTTCATTTCAAAGGGACTGTCAAATTCAATTGAATCTTTTTCGCATGAACTGATTAAAAGTCCCGTTAAACAAACCAGAGCAAATAGGTATTTATTGATGTTGTTCATATTATTTCAGTTTATAGTTTAATTACTCTTCCAGATCAGTTCAATTGAACCACTAAACTTCAGATTCTGATAATCCTCAGCAGATAAATACAGAATCTTACCATCGCAGTCATGCAGTATAGGTACACTATTTATATAGGGGTCACAATTGGATATAATAAAAACAGTTTGTTTCTCATAGGTAGATCTCGAGATGTTGTAACATTGGTTGAGTGAGCTCAAACGACTGATCTCCTGTTCCAGCCAGGGAAGATCATTGATTGGATCATTACCGCCGCATAGACTGTTAGATTTTTCGCATGAGAATAACAGGCAAGCACCTGAAAAGAGTGCTGCTTTGAATAATAATTTAAGCTTGTTCATGGTTTTTTTGCAGTGTTAAAATTAAGTTTAACGTTTATTCCTGATGCTCCAAATCGGATGTTTTCACTACCTAGCCCGCCTAACGGATATTTTAAAAAGGGCTCAATTGTCAGGCTCTGCTTTTTGCTTAAGCGGGTATTAAATCCAAAAGATACATTCAGGGTACGCATCAGATCAAAATCTTTCATTTGCCTGCTTATTTCCTGCTTGTTAGCGACTGCAGAAGACCCTACAAATGAGTTGAAATTAGATTGATTAACAGCGTATTTTTCGCTCAGATAAGTGCCTGAACTTAATCCTGCAAGGAAATAAGTGCTGCTTTTCTGAGGATTGAACAGGTATTTAATATTGACAGGAATGTCGAGGCCAAGAAGTTCTGCTTTATAATTACTGAGTGCTACAAGTGTTCCAACAATGGATGAGTTGGCATCCTGAAATGAGCCATAATTATTTGCCGGTTCATTTTGATTGTAGGCAAGGCTGTTTTTACTCAGGTTTAGGCCGGTCGAAATTCTAAGATTCTTGCTGATCCTGAAGTCGGATGAAAGCCCGGCACCCACATTCACATTGTTCTCACTGCCTTCTGCATAATTAATGAAGGAACCGGCATACACACTAAGTGAAAAGTTCTTTTTGTTGCTCTTTTCAGACTTCTTCCCCTTTTCTTCTGCTAGTTTTAATTCTTCAGCCTTTGGTTTTAAATTGAAATCTGTCTTTCTGACTTCTCCCATTGCGAGAACCATTGTGTCTTGTTTTATTGCCGGCTCTTCAGCAGTTTTTGGCGATTTTGCAATAGGATTTTCATAGGTAGATGTTGAATCCTTAGCAGAAATCACCAATCTGTCTGATATTTTAGAATAATCAGCAGGATGATTCTTAAGCAATTTTTCTTCCTCCTGAAATGCGGAATCAGATATAGGAGCAGGCCTGGTATCTGAACCTGCTTGTAATTCTTTCTCAATTAATTTCGTTGAGACAGGAGCAGATACTGCAATCTGAGGTACAGATGATTTGGCTTCGGAGTCTGTTTTTTTACTCTCAATTGTTGTTTTGTTTTTAACTGTAATATGATCCTGTCTTATTTCAGGTGTATAAAGCCATAACCCGGATAGAACAATAAGTACTGCAGCAGCCGAACTTATCCAAAAGAACAAAGGTCTTCTTTTTTCTTCGGGATACTTCTTGCGCAGTTCCAGCCAACCCTCATTAGAGGCAGGATCTTCGAAATCATCGAAAACCTGGCGGAATTTAGCTGCAATTCTATGATCTTCCGTTTCTTTCATGCTGGTTGTTCTAAACTGAAGGCTAACCTTAATTTTTCTTTTGCCCTGCTTAAATTTACACGGGATGAACTGGCGGGGATCTGAAGGATATTTCCGATCTCCTCATGGCTGTACCCGTCTATCTCATACATATTAAAAACCATCCGCTGTATATTGGGAAGCTTGTCCAATAATTTGCAGATGTCCCTGGCGTTCAGGTTCTCTAATGCCTGAGCAGGATAAGATAGTTCTGAAGCATTTTCGAGCGGACTCAGATACTGATGTTTCAGATCCTTTCTTCTCCTGTCTAAAGCCGTATTGACTACTATTCTGCTCAACCATGGTTTTAAATTCTGTTCATTTTTAAAATCCTTTATCGATTTGAACACCTTAATAAAGGAGTCGTTTACAACTTCCAATGTATCATCACGGTCGGATAAATACCGCATTCCAACACCCATAGCATAGCTAAAGAAATGTTTATATAGCATTTCCTGGTACTTTAAATTGCCTTTTTTGCATTCCTGAATGAGCTCTGATTCAGAAATGTGGGATGTTTTTGACATGTATCAATTTGTTCTCTTCAACCTGTATTGATATGATCCGGGTAACATTCCCGGCTTAATGGCGCAAGTTTTGCAAATTTCAAATTTACGTGTCAAAATTAAACTGTCATTTTTAAGTTCATAGATAAATCTACCGTTCAGAATTAAGTTCCAGTCGAAATCGGCAGTCCAGACATGTTTATCATTAAACTGCACTTCTTCCTTATCTACCAGGTTAAATTCACCGGCTCCTCCAGCCGGTATTCTTGATTCACCACCAGTTGATGTATACTCTTTTCCTGAAAGATTGACTGATACTGTATTCTGGCTTTTTATAGACCTGGTTTCGCCGGGACCGGCATAATAATAATGACCGGTATAATTACCATCCAATAAGCTCAGATTAATTTTGTCTGAACATGATGCTGCAAAAAGTAAAATCGAAATAAGTAAAAGTAATCCTGTAGTTCTCATATATAGTGTTTTATATACTTAATACGAATCAGGATACAGAAATGCTACATTGATTTAAAAAAAATATATTTTGATCAGGGTGTGGGACTCTTAGAGCAGATGTTTCTGAGGTTTAATCAATTTACCCATGACAAATAAATTTGTTTTACAATACTCAATTGAATGTCAGCAATGACAAGGGTCTGCACCCAATGTGATTAAGTTAAGAGTTGATTTCATATTAAATACAAACTAGTACGTTGTGAATTATTTTTTTACTTTTTTGATTTTGATGAACAACTCCAATTTATTTTATGGAGTGTTTATCCCGCTCATGGCCGCGGGGCCTAGTCCTTTTCCTGCAGCAGAAAAGGACCAAAATGCCGCCGCTGCGCCTGATGCTTTGAAGGTTTTTGCTTAGGCCTGGACAATCGTTGCCGCACCAGCCAATGCGGAAGAAAGGTTATTAAAGGGGGCTGCTAGCGTGGCGTATAATAATATTGATCTCATTAGCAGGATCCTAGACGTATTCCCTTTGCAATAACATTCATATACTTTTTTTGCGGCATTGGACAGGGCGGTAAATTCAAAATTGCCTTATCACTAACTTTCATAGCCCTGTACGCAGCCGTTGATGGATGAATATTCCTAAACCTCTAACGTTAATCTTAGTAATCTTCGAATCTCGATATGGAGAAATTAATTTAAATGAAGCAGGATTTTCCGAGCGGGGGGAGGACAAAACGGCGGGCCGGGAGTATGGCCTCTTGTAGTGGGAGCGAAGCCTGCCCCGACCTTTTGGAGGGGTCAGTCTTGATTTTACTCAGTTTTTATTATTGTTTTTTATAGGCCTTCGTGGTCTCACCGCAAGGGCGGTTCGGCATTGGTTACTTTTTCATCAAGGAAAAAGTGAATAGGCCTCCGCGGCTATGAGCGGTATGAATTTGAAATCACACGCAATAATTATATTTCTAAATAAATATAAAGTACTGTATATTAAAGATTTAAGATACTAACTTTATGACATTGGGCTAAAGCCCCTAGCAATTGATTGGAATCTATTAGTAAAGGGAATGGCTGCACCTTAGCTCCATTTCCTGTAAAAATTAAAAGCCCCGAATGGTTAACATTTGGGGCTTTGTTCTTTTAGCTTTGTTCTTTTAGCTTTCTACTTTAAGCTTCGCTATCTTGATTTACTCAAAGCCTTTGATTTAGGCTGGCTAAACTGTGGTTTACCCTTAGTCATAATTTCTGGCGCACCTACCAAGGTCATAGCTGAGCGGAAGCCCATTTCTGCACTGGCTTCATCTTGTTGCATAAATCGTCTGGTAGCAGGATTGAGCCAGTAAGCTCTGTCATTCCATGACCCACCTTTATAAACCCTTGAACGATCATTAACCAGTGTAGTAATTCCGTAAAGATCGGTTACCACAGTATCCAGATGACCACGGAAATCAGGATTGTATGGTTTACCTGCAATGGCGGATGAATCTACAGCTGCCGCATCATTTTGTAATTCAGACCACTTTTGTTTTTTACCTGTTTTTGCAGGATCTTTTATAGGACGTCCATATTTATCTTTAGCATAAATGCCCTTATCTCTATCGGACAAGCGTTTATTAACAAACTCATTTCCTCTGAATGGGTTGAAATCATTGAAATCTTCGAAACTTAATTTCCTGTAAACGTCGGCTGTCCACTCATTCACATTTCCTGCCATGTTATATAAACCGAAGTCATTCGGTACATAACTTCTAACAGGAGCGGTAATGTCTGCCTTATCATTCAGGTAGCCACCTGTACCCATATTATCACCTTCTCCACGCTTAAAGTTAGCCAGGATCATACCTTGGGTACGTTTTTTGGGCGATCTTACACCAAGGCCATTCCATGGATAAATTCTGCCGTCTGCAATGTTTTCGTATTCAGTGTTACCTGCCAGGGCCAAAGCTGCGTATTCCCATTCTGCCTCAGTTGGTAAACGATAAGGTTGTTTTAATACCCCATCTTCCAGACGTACAGGTCTGACAACCCCTTTTGCATTGGGAGTTGTTCCGGTAGCTACTGCACTTGGGTTTAAATCCTTTTTCATCTTTTTCCCATCAATTCCTTCACCACGATACTGCCCGTTCAGGTAAATATCGGTATTAAAAGGATCAGCGGATGTTGAAACAGTAGCGGCAGTTCCGGCTTTGCCTGCTCCGGCTGCCAGAGTTTTATAGTCCATTAAATAACCCTTACTTCTTAAGATCTCTTCGTTTACACGGTCAGTGCGCCACTCGCAATAGGCATTTGCCTGTTCCCAGGTAACACCAACAACCGGGTAATCCTGAAAGGCCGGGTGACGCAGGTAATTATTTACATAAGGTTCATTGTAGGAAAGCGGTTGTCTCCAAACAAGTGTATCCGGAAGTGCATTGTAATAATATTCTGCATCATTGGCATAATTACGTCTGATCCAGTAAAGGTACTCGAGCCAGTCTACGTTCGATACTTCAGTTTCATCCATGTAAAATGATGCAACGGTTACCCTTCGTCTTACATTGTCAAATTCATATCCTAAATCCTGATTCAAACTCCCGCCCATTACAAAAGTTCCGCCTTCAATTGCAATCAATCCTGGACCCGGACCAGCCTTTACTTTGCTGTTAACCTCAAAACCACCATTATACTTGTTATTATAAGCCATGCCTGTTTTAGAAGACTGGCCGGTCTTATTTTTACTGCAGGATGATAAGATTCCAAGAAGCATTATGGCTGCTAAAGAATAAATTGAAATTCGTTTCATTACTATTCGATGTAATTGGAGCATTAATTTTTTAAAAGTACAAAATTGGGCTTATATCCCCAATGGATTTTTTTTTGTCTTATATTATGTCAATATCTAACTAATGGTCAAACGAAAAAAGTTTGAATAAGGTTACAAATCAATATACGTTAAATCATTTTTCAAACGTTGTATATCAAATATTATTTCAATAGAAATTTTAGAGTCTTAAGTGGGCTATTTAATCATGCTAACTTAAATCATTGAAAATCAATTAATTGTAATATAATTTTTTAAGGTTAACAAGTCATTCCCTTGTTATTAATCATTTGATTTTTTGCTTTATATTTTCATTAAATATATCGGGTTACTTGGGAAATAATTCTTTTAAATCCCTATATTTAAAACACTGTAAAGTGTAGATTTGGTTGATTTTTTTCAAAATTAATGGTTAACAAACTCTCGTTTTGTAATTATTTCGTCGTTTTAATTGTCTGTGTCCCTGCTTTGGCTATGTCTCAGCCAACCCAGACAGATGGAAAGCGAAGCAATACCATTCAGACAGCAGCTCCATTTTTACTAATCACACCCGATGCACGATCAGGTGCGATGGGTGATGCAGGGGTGGCAATTTCACCCGATGCAAATTCCATGCATTGGAACCCGGCTAAGCTGGCATTTCTTGATAAACCCACCGGCCTTTCAGCCTCATATACACCATGGCTTCGAAATCTGGTTCCGGATGTTGATTTGGGTTACCTCACGATTTACCACCGTTTGGATGATAGAAATACAATAGGTGGAGCATTAAGGTATTTTTCCTATGGTTCTATCCAACTAACAGATAATAGTCAGAATGATATTGGAGTATACAGCCCGAATGAATTCTCTGTTGAGGGTTCTTTTTCAAGAAAATTTGGAGAGGGATTTGCCCTGGGCACTGCACTACGATACATCCGTTCAAGTTTAAGTAATGGACAATTCAATGGACAGGATATACAGCCTGCCACAGCTCTTGCTGCAGATGCTTCTGCATATTATAAAACGGGTACAGTTATGCTGGGCAAGGATGCAGAACTTGCCCTGGGTTTAAACCTGTCAAATATCGGATCGAAGATGAGCTACTCCGAAGGAGGCTCAAAATCCTTTCTACCTGCAAATATGAAGCTTGGTGCAGCTTCTACTTTTCTTCTTGATGAATTGAATACATTCACCGTTGCTCTTGACATGAACAAATTACTTGTTCCAACAAATCCCATCCGGGATATAAATGGAAATATCATTGACGGGAAAGACCCCGACCGTTCAGTACCTGCGGCAATTTTCGGTTCTTTCAGTGATGCGCCTGGTGGTTTTTCTGAAGAATTAAGTGAGATCAGTTTTTCTCTTGGTACAGAATACTGGTACAATAAACAATTTGCCCTTCGCTCCGGGTATTTCTATGAAGCCCCGACAAAGGGCGACAGAAGATACCTTACACTTGGTGCGGGCTTAAAATACAATGTATTTAATCTTGATTTCGCTTATTTGCTGGCAAATCAACAAACCAGTCCATTAGCACAGACACTGCGCTTTTCACTGGTATTTAATTTCGAAAAATAGTTTTAATGAAGATCAGGGTAGGATTTGGGTTCGATGTACACCAATTAGTTGAAAATCATCCATTTATTTTAGGAGGAGTTAAATTAGAACATCATTCAGGTGCTTTCGGACATTCTGATGCGGATGTCCTGGTTCACGCTATTTGTGATGCACTGCTGGGTGCAGCAAATCTTCGTGATATTGGCTTTCATTTTTCCAATACAGATGATCGTTGGAAAGGTATTAGTAGTCTTCTCCTTTTAAAGGAATGTGTCAAATTACTTAATCAGAAAGGCTGGAATGTTGGAAATATAGATGCCATGTTATGTCTGGAAGCCCCTAAAATTAATCCGCATATTCCCGAAATGAAAGTCAGAATATCTGAGGCTGCCGGGATTAGTGAAGAAGATATATCCATCAAAGCAACTACGAATGAAACGATGGGTTTCATTGGGAGGAAGGAAGGCCTGGTAGCCTATGCAGTTTGCTTGATTGAGAAAAATTAAGGAGCTACCTAGTGTTTACCTGAATCAGGAATCTTAACCTCACTGAAGTCAGCAGCACATTTGCCACAATTGCTTGCGCATCCCTTTTTACTGTTCATACTTTTATAGACCATACGGCCCATATAAATGATGGCCAGGATGAATAGCAGAATAACCAAAATCAGCTGATAATCCATAATTCAAAGTTACAGAATATCTGACAATGCATGGTCAGGTGAGGGTAAATTATACCGTCTTGCTAAATAAATTTATTCCTCAATTTGTTTAGAGATTGATGATGAAATCTGCCTTAATATAGTCTCTAATCGCTACAGGAAAAGCTCTTCATTTACAAATCAGCTTAATTACGAGGATCTTATCTTCCTGAATTGCTACATATTGCAAAAATCTGCTTATTAAATCCTACCTTTGCAAAAAATTTAAGAGTAATTTTTTAATGCAAAAAATAAGGAATATAGCGATCATCGCTCACGTTGACCACGGTAAAACTACATTGGTTGATAAAATTTTACACCAAACTAATTTGTTCCGTGATAATCAGGACACCGGGGATCTGATACTGGATAGCAATGATCTTGAACGTGAACGTGGTATTACCATTGTCTCCAAGAATGTTTCTGTAAACTATAAGGGTGTCAAAATTAATATTATTGATACTCCGGGACACGCCGACTTTGGTGGTGAGGTTGAACGGGTATTGAAAATGGCTGACGGGGTTATCCTCCTCGTCGATGCCTTTGAAGGCGCAATGCCTCAAACCCGTTTCGTAACACAGAAGGCCCTTTCTTTGGGATTAAAGCCTGTTGTTATTGTAAATAAGGTAGACAAAGAAAACTGTCGTCCGGAAGAAGTTTATGAGTCGATCTTCGAATTGTTCTTCAATCTTGAAGCCACAGAAGATCAGCTTGATTTTCCGGTTTTATACGGTTCTTCAAAGCAGGGATGGATGAGTACAGACTGGAAAGTACCGACTGAAGACATTACCCCATTGCTGGATACCATTTTAGAGCACATTCCACCTGCACCAAGTTTTGATGGAACCCTTCAGATGCAGATCACTTCTCTGGATTATTCATCATTTGTAGGCCGTATCGCAATCGGACGTGTGGCAAGGGGAGTGATTAAAGAAAATCAGCCTGTTTCGTTAGTGAAACGTGACGGAAAGATACAGAAATCCAGAATTAAAGAACTTTATACATTTGAAGGTTTAGGAAAAATCAGGGTTCAGGAAGTTTCTTCAGGTGATATTTGTGCAGTTGTTGGAATCGAAGGTTTTGATATTGGTGATACCATTGCCGATTTCGAGAATCCGGAACAACTTGAAGTTATAAAGATCGACGAACCAACTATGAATATGTTGTTTACAATCAACAATTCACCAATGTTTGGTAAGGAAGGGAAATTTGTTACTTCACAGCGTTTACGTGAGCGTCTTTACAAAGAGATGGAAAAAAATCTGGCTCTGAAAGTTGTTGAAACTGATTCGCCTGATTCTTACTTGGTTTATGGCCGTGGAATTCTTCACTTGTCGGTATTGATTGAAACTATGCGTCGTGAAGGTTATGAACTGCAGGTTGGACAACCTCAGGTTATCATCAAGGAAATTGACGGAATGAAGTGTGAGCCGATTGAAACACTTATCGTGGATGTACCCGCAGAGGTTTCCGGAAAAGTGATTGAATTGGTAACACAGCGTAAAGGTGAATTACTGATTATGGAACCTAAGGGAGATCTTCAGCATCTTGAGTTTGAAATTCCGGCACGTGGTATCATCGGACTTCGTAATAACGTTTTAACAGCTACTGCAGGTGAGGCAATCATGGCCCACCGTTTTAAGGCTTATGAGCCATGGAAAGGTAATATTCCTGGCCGACTGAATGGAGTTTTGGTATCTATGGAAAAAGGATCTACAACTGCTTATTCAATAGATAAACTGCAGGATCGTGGCCGTTTCTTCATTGAGCCGGGTGTTGAAGTTTATGAAGGACAGATTATGGGCGAGCATATCCGTGATAATGACCTGGTTGTAAACGTGGTTAAGGGTAAGGCTCTAACCAATATGCGTGCATCAGGTACAGATGATAATGCACGTATTGCTACTGCGGTTAAGTTTTCACTGGAAGAAGCTATGGAATATATCCAGGCCGATGAGTACATTGAAATAACTCCAAAAAGTATGCGTTTGCGTAAGATCTATCTGACTGAGAATGAGCGTAAGATCAATGCAAAGAAGTTTGTGAATCAATAAATACTAGAGTCAGGTAAAAATAAAATTTACAATTGATTATGAAATAAGTCCGCCTTTGCGGCGGAAGGGCACTTACTTTTCCCTGCAGCTGGAAAAGTAAGCAAAAGAGCCGCGGCTTCCCGGTATTTGTTGTAAATCCACACTTAATCCTATCGGAGTAATCCGAGCCGTATCAATGTTAATTAACAAATGAAAGGTTCTGCAACACTCCTCCGGATTACTTAGCCGAGGTAATTTATTAAAGTTTGTGCAAGGATTAAGTGCGCCTTTCCTGCCAAATCCCGGAATGCCGATCCCTGCAATCGGCAATACCAGTAATTTATGAACGGTTGTAAGCCCGGAGCACTGTCCCAAAACCGTTAATATCAGATAAACCTTTGCGAAGGACGATTCAATCCCCAGTGCCAGCAAAATCAAAAAAAGAAGCAGATTCATTCAAATAGCACTTCCGAGCATTAGATTTTGGGATCATACCCGGTATGCTTTCATATGGTGATATCCCCCAAAAGCAGCGATCGCTTTTTTTTGATGCGCAGGGGCTTGTGACCAAGGCACCTAGGGATTGAAGAAGGCTTTTGTTCCTTTTGGCCTTCAAAAGGAATTCGCCCCCCGGCAATGGAGGGAAGCAAAGTTGAGTGGGGTCTCAAATTTTGAAATCAGCTAAAGTGTCAATTTGAAAAGCCTAAATCCAGATATTCTAAATGGCCATCAATTTTACCAGACAATGATCAATAATTAAGAGATCTTATTTTAATAACACACGAAAAGCCCCGGATTAAATCCGGGGCTTTTCTATTATATTTGTGTTGATGAAGTTTCCAGTCGTACCCGGGTTTGACCAGCAAGCTTTTAGTAAATACCTGAAAAACACCGGCTGGTTGTTCCTTGCCAGGGTGGGGAGTTTGGGTATAAAGATTCTTGCGGGTATTGCCGTTGCGAATTATCTAGGTAAGACTGCAAATGGGATGCTGAATTACCCCCTTGTCTTTGTCACATTTTTTCTGGCGGCTGCAGCGCTCGGACTTGATGGATTCGTAACCCGTGAACTTCTTTCAGAACCTGATAAAAAGAATAAGCTGCTGGGTACTGCTTTCCGTATGCGACTTCTGGCCGGAATCGCTATTGTTCCGCTTGCCTGGTTGACTTACACCATTTTTAAAGGAAACAGCGGAGATATACCTGTAAGTTATATTCTGATAGCTTCCTGTATCGGGATCACTCAATCATTATCTATAATCGATAGTTATTTTCAATCCCGGGTTCAGGGAAAATACGTCATGATGGTTCAGGTGACAGGAAATCTCTTGTCGGCAGGAATTAAATTAGTTTTAATTTTTATTTCTGCTCCTTTAACCTGGTTTATCTGGACTTTGCTTATTGATGCTGCAGTTTTGGGATTTGGATATCTGATAGCTTACAGAGCCGGGGGGAATCATTTATCAGAGTGGGAGTATGAAGGCAAGCTTGCCCGATACCTGTTAAAACATTCCTGGCCGCTTGCATTTTCTGCTATTCTGGTTACTGTTTATATGAAAATAGGACAGCTTATGGTAGAAAGTTTTCTGGGGGTGGGAGCTCTTGGAATCTACTCTACAGTAGTTAACTGGAGTGAAAGCTGGTATTTTATTCCTGTTGCAATTGTCACTTCAGTATTTCCTGCCATTATGAATGCGCGTAGGGATGATCCATCACGCTATCAGAAAAGATTGACCGATATGTACGATCTGATGGTTTTGATCAGCCTCAGTATTGCGATTTTTATGAGCTTTGCATCGACCTACATTTACCAGTACTTTTATGCTGCAGAGTTTGCCGAAGGCGCAAAAATATTATCCATTCATATCTGGGCAGGTGTTTTTGTTTTTCTGGGCAGTGCAAGTGGTCAGTATCTGGTAGCTGAGGGATATACCCGGTATTCTTTGTATCGTACCGCTGCCGGTGCCGTGGTTAATATTGTTCTGGGATTTTTCTGGATCCCATTATACGGACTTCAGGGTGCTGCCTTTGCTACGCTTATTGCATACTTCTCTGCTACTTTTTTTATCCTTGTCTTCCCTGAAACAAGAAAACAAGGAATAAATATGCTTAAATCCTTATTTTTAATCTCACTCATTCAAAAAATCGCAAAACGTTGAAAAAAACGGAATCCTATACCAGTTTGATCAATCCGGCAAGAATAAAAACTTTATTGTCTTTCGGATTAAAGGGTTATTTATCAGAAATAGGCTGGTTCAAATCATTTGAAACCAAATCACCAATTGGGCGGAATTCAGAGCCTATTCCATGGGTCACTTATTCATTCATTGATTTTATAGCTGATCGTATTCAAAAGGATCACACAGTTTTCGAATTTGGTTCGGGTAATTCAACTTTTTACTATGCTCAGCGGGCACAAAAGGTTGTTTCTGTAGAACATGATAAGGCATGGTTTGATAAAATATCAGCATCGAAACCACTGAACTCTGAAATGATATTCTGTGAACTGCAGAAAGACGGGGATTACAGCAAAATGCCTGAAAGTATGGGTCTGAAGTTTGATATCATCATAGTAGATGGCCGCGACAGGGTGAACTGCTGTTACCATTCCCTGGCTGCACTTAGTGAGAGGGGAGTAATAGTTCTCGATGATTCAGAACGTGAACACTATGCTGCTGCGATCAGCTTTTTTAAAAAGCAGGGATTCAGGGAATTATCATTCAGTGGGATCTCTCCCGGTCTTTTTTATCGTAAGTCTACTTCAGTATTTTACAAGGACAATAATTGCCTGGGTATTTAAGATGAATAATGAGATTTTAAGTGCTGATGTTAAAAATGCCTATGATGATTTCTATCTTGGCCGTGATGAACAATGGAGGATGCTGGGCGCAAAGTATAAAGCAAAAAACATAATTGATGTTTGCAAGGGATATGAATTTAAAAAGGTTCTGGAAGTAGGGGCTGGCGATGGAAGTATCTTGCAGCACCTTGATGGAACGAATTTCTTTCCTGAAATGCATGCTTTGGAAATCTCGCAAAGCGGTGTAGATCAGATCAATTCGAGAAAACTGAAAAGTTTAAAATCGGTAAATGTTTTTGATGGATATCATATCCCTTTCGCTGATAATGAATTTGATCTTGTTATTCTGGCCCATGTTCTTGAGCATGTAGAATTTGAACGAATGTTATTGCGTGAGATCAAACGGGTATCAAAGCATGTAATTATTGAAGTGCCCTGCGATTACCGCTATGGCGTGGATAAAAGGATGAAGCACTTTTTGAATTACGGGCATATTAATATGTATACCCCAACCTCGGTAAGGTTCCTGGTTCAGTCTGAAGGCTTTGAAGTACTTGCGGATAAGGTATCGATGATTGAGCCGGAAGTTACAAAATTCAACACATTTATTAATCAGGGGAAGGCTAAAAGCCTGTTAAGCTCTCTTCGGATTGATGCTGAATACTTTGTTAAGAAATTGATTGTTTCATTAAGTGGTAACAAAAGGATGGAATCTTTTGCCAATGCCTATACCTTGTTTTTAAGGAAGAATGGTGATCTGGATATTTTCAGTCATTAATTCTACAGAATATATTTTATGAAGACTATCTTATTTTCAATTCCTTTTCTGCTGATTATTTTCCTGCAACTATTTAGCGGTAGTCCTCAGCGGATATCTTCAAACAGGAATTATTATGCTGATTCTTTGGCGATCAGAAAAGCCTTTTCTGAATCGCCGGTACTTTCTGCCCGGGAGTCTATAAAAAAAATGCAGATTGAGAAAGGATTTCGTGTTCATATTGTTGCCACTGAACCACTCTTAAATACGCCTGTTGCCCTTAGCTTTGATGATAAAGGCAGGATTTGGGTTGTGGAAATGGAAAACTATATGCCCGATTCCATAGGAACAGGTGAAGATCAGCCGGTTGGTAAGATTGTTATTCTGACTGATCGGAACGGCGATGGAAAAATGGATCAAAGGAAGATCTTTCTTGATTCATTGGTACTTCCACGTGCAATTTGCTTCATTGAAAATGGAATTCTTCTTGCTGAATCTCCCAACCTTTGGCATTACGAAATAAAAAATGATAAGCCGGTTAATAAAACGCTTGTTGATACCGCTTATGCCGAAGGTGGAAATGTGGAACATCAGCCTAATGGCTTGTTCAGGGCTTTGGATAACTGGATCTATAATGCAAAATCAAGCAAAAGATATAGAAAACAGGGTAGTAAATGGCTGATTGAACGAACCCATTTCAGGGGGCAATGGGGGATTTCACAGGATGATCAGGGCCGTTTATTTTATAATAACAACTCCGAGAATCTTCAGGGGGATTATTTCAGCCCGGGTTTTGGAGCAACAAATTCGAATCAGCCGAGACTTGCCGGCTTTTCAGAAAGCATTATCAAAAACAATAAAGTTTATCCAATCAGGCCCAATACCGGTGTGAACCGCGCGTATATGAAAGGGATTATTGACGAGAATTTGAAGCTGGTTAATTTTACTGCTGCATGCGGACCGGTAATTTTTAACAGTACTTTGTTTGGTCCTGATTATTACGGAAATGCCTTTGTTGCTGAGCCATCTGCCAATCTGATCAAGCGGAATATATTGAGCAATGATGGTAACCTGGTTACAGGTAAACAAGCTTACATCGGTCGCGAATTTCTGGCAAGTACTGATGAACGATTTCGGCCGGTAAATTTATACACGGGTCCGGATGGTGCTCTGTATGTTGTTGATATGTACCGCGGGATCATACAGCATAAAACCTATTTAACTCCTTATCTCAAAAGTGAGATCAAGGCCAGAAACCTGACTCAACCGCTTGATTATGGCCGTATTTACAAAGTGCTTCCTAAGGGCAAAAAGGTAAGAGGTATCAAAATTCCACAGGACCCCGCAAAACTGATCGCTTTATTATCCGATTCAAATGGATGGGTTCGTAATAAAGCCCAGCAAATTCTGGTCGACGGAAAGAATAAGAGTCTTGGTTTTCCATTAAGGCAGGTATTAAAATCGGGTTCACAACCTCTGGGCCGGGTTCATGCCCTTTGGACAATGGAAGGCCTGGGAGTTCTGAAAAAGGAAGATGTATTGCCCCTTTTGAAAAGCGCAGATTGGACAACGCGTATGCAGGCATTAAGTGTATTGCCCTCGGTTTTGAACAGGGAGAACTATAAAGAGTTTCTGCCGGTCTTAATCGCTATGTTTGATGAAAATGATACGCTTGCGGCTCCATATCTGGCTTTTTTAAGCCCTTATATTAATGCCTTTGATCCAGCTGCTGCCAATAAACTTTTGCTTGACCTCTCTAAAAAATATTCAAACAATGTTTTTATTTCCGACGCGGTAATCAGTAATCTGCAAAACAAGGAAGCCGGTTTCTATAAGGAGTTTACCGGGATAAATCCGGATACGAGTCTGGTACTAAGTAAACGCCTGAAAAAGATTGTTGATGACATGGCGAAAAAGAAAGTCAATGCTCCCGATCCGGCAAAGGAATTCCCCAGAGGACTTGCCTTGTATCGCAATATTTGTCAGGCCTGTCATGGAGCTGATGGGAATGGGGTTAATGGACTTGCTCCACCACTAAATAACTCAGATTGGGTTACTGGGGATAAGAAAAGGCTGGCAGCCGTCGTTCTTTATGGACTTAGCGGACCGGTAACTGTAAGTAAAAAATTATACAAGGCACCGGATGTAAGTGGAGAGATGCCCGGCATTGCTTCTAACACTAATTTTTCGGATGAGGATGTTGCCCAGGTTTTAAGTTATATCCGTGGCTCCTGGGCTAATTCAGCTGATAAAGTTTCAAAAGAAGATGTTGAGGCCATTCGTTTAAAATACAAAGGAAGGCAGATGGGGTTTACGGAGAAAGAATTTTTCTAGTTGACAGTTGACAGTTGACAGTTGACAGTTGACAGTTGACAGTTGACAGTTGACAGTTGAAAAATTGAGATATAAATTTATATAATATACTCGAATAGTTCTGTACTAAATACTATGTACTCAATACTAAATACTCAATAATGCAGAATTTTGCCCCCATAGCTTTATTCGTTTATAACCGTCCGGAGCATACCAGGAGGACAATAAAGTTTTTGCAGCAAAATTTGCTGGCGGATGAATCAAGGCTTTTTATTTTTTCTGATGCTGCAAAAGATTCGTCTCAACAAGTGTTTGTTGATGAAGTGAGGGATATTATTAAGCGCGTTGATGGCTTTAAGTCTGTGGAGCTGATTGAAAGAAAAACCAATTTTGGTCTTGCTGAGTCAATTATAGACGGGGTGAGCATGCTGGTTTCTGAATATGGTAAAGTGATTGTGTTTGAGGATGATCTGATTAGCTCGGCATATACCCTGCAATTTTTTAATGATGCTCTGGTTCGGTACCAGAACGAGGAAAGGGTGATGCATATCGGGGCTTACATGTATCCGCTGAAAGCTGAAAACTTACCCGAAACCTTTTTCTACCGGGCAGCCACAAGCTGGGGCTGGGCAACCTGGGACAGGGCCTGGAAAGATTTTGAACCCGATATTAATAAGATAATTGACCAGTTTGACAGGAGGAAAAGACTTGAATTCTCCATTGATGGCACCATGAACTTCTGGAAGCAGATTATTGAATTTAAGAGGGGCAGGAACAATTCATGGGCGATACGCTGGTATGCTTCTATTTTTCTTAAGGGGGGCTTGACATTGAACCCTTCAAAATCCCTGATCAATAATATTGGGCATGACGGTTCAGGAATTCATTCAGGTCTAAACGATATTTATAATGTAATCATCAATCCACTTCCAGTAACATCCTTTCCTGATAAAATTGAAGAGAATAAGGAGACTTACCTCGCAATTAAGAATTTTCTGAAAACACGCAAGGGGAGTCTATGGCAAAGAATACTGCGGTATACTAAGCAGAAAATTAAAGGGATCTGATTATTTTTCGGCATTATGGTGCTGAAGCTCCAGTAATTGCTCCCTTCTGTTCGCTTAGGTTTGGGGCTTAAGCACCGGGCTATTCAGCGATACGGCTTTCCATAGATTCAGTATTTTTATTCAATTATCATACAGATATGATTGCATTATAGGCCCCAGCTTCAGCTGGGGTTAACCAGTTTTATAGTTTTCGGGCTTCAGCCCAATATTCTACAACATTTGAAGAACAATTACATTGGGCTTTAGCCCGATTGATAGAATATTAACCTCTTCTGATTTGATAGAACCCCAGTTTTTCAACAAAAGACTTATATTCTTCTTCAAATGATTTTTTCTGATGATGCCTTTCCTGATTTTTAATGTATTCTCTTACCATTGCTAAATTGGATTCAGAAACAGAAATTGCCAGGTATTCATCCTGCCATTCAAATTTTGATGCAAATGAATTGGTAAATCCCCCTCTCAGGTTTATCCATCTCGAGGATTCCCCTTTGATAAGTTGCAGAACATCCTTAATACATTGATCGCTTTTTAAAGAAATAAGACAATGGCAATGTTTATCATATCCGTTTATGGTATCTATATAGATATTTTTCTTTTTTGAATTATGGCGAATGTGATCCCATAGCTCATTCCGGAATTCCGGTGATTTTAGAAATGGAATTCGATTTTTCGTGCTCCAAACACAATGGATAATTATTTTTATAAATGACATTGCAGGTATTTAGACTACAATATTTACAAGTTTTGGCATAATAAAAATTCGGGTTAGTGAATGGTAGATGTGAATTATTTATCGGCAATTTGGTGCTGAAGCACCAGAAATTGTTCCGTTCAGGTCGCTTAGTTTTTGGGCTGAAGCCCGATCTTAATATCGCATCCTTACCCGGAGCTAAAGCACCGGGCTATTTAACGAAACGACTATCCCAAGGCTCATTATTTTATTTAATCATGGATCATTACGGTTCTCAATAGGCCCCAACTTTAGCTGGGGTTAAATAATTTGTTCGTTTTGGGCCAGTCCTAACGGAGTTCATCCGGGCGGGCTTCAGCCCAATATTCAGCTGCCATTTTTTATTTAGCAAAAACAACCAATGGAAAAATGTAAATTGAAATTCTCCATTTATTTTTTTGCTTCCAGAACGATGTAAGGAGATAAGAATTTTGATTCAAAAGGTATCAGAGTTGTAACTACCTTCCCAATGAACCAGATACTTTTTATAAATGCTTTGGTTATGCCAGATTTTTGATCCTTGTTTTCGAGCCAAACACTGTATCTTCCAAAGTATGAGGATTTTATGGATTTCAGACCAAGCTCTTCCATTATCGCTGCAAGATATTCGGTATCCATGCATTCGATATAGTGTTTATCGTAATTATCCCTGTCAAAGGTCTTTTGAACCCATCCATTTATACTTCTGAAATTAGGCAGGGTTATAAATAAAGTACCCCCTGGTTTTAGAAATTCAAGATGCCGTTCAATAATATCTCTGGTATCCTTAAAATGCTCAATCAAACCGCAGGAAAGCACCAGATCGTATTTCTGTTCAGGATGATACTGAAAAACATCATTTTCAATCACCGGGATCTCACTTTCATCCAGACCATTTTTGTCCAGGACCTTTCTTAAAATATCGGGATGAATAAAATAATCGAAAAGAGTGGTCTTAACTCCCAAATACCTGTGGAGGAAGATGGAATAATAGCCTGGAAATCCGCCCAGTTCAATAGCCGTCTGAACATTATTTGTTTTAACTATTTCTTCAAGTTGCTGATGAAAAAGGTAATCCTTGTTGATCTGTATGGCTAGATCGGGTTTAGATTCCCAATAGTTAGTCCAGAATTGCCTGTCGGTTAATTGATTTCCCATGCATCAGCAAAGAAAACAAAATTTTAGATATGCTGGTGAAAATAGCAGGGAAAGCAATTTGTTTTTCTGAAAATCGTCCTGTTTATGATATGAATTGTATTTTTGGACTAGTGAGAATTATCCATCTTAATACATATGCTGGCAATGGCGGAGCAGGGAGAGCCTGTGCACGCCTGAATAAAGCTCTGAAAGCTGAAGGGCTTGATTCTGAGCTGGCTGTTAATTTTCTATTCAGGGATAATAATCCTGAGCTTGTCAATCTATCTAAAGGTTTTTTCAATAAATGGTTTACTGCATTTGGTATTATTCTCGAGCGTTACTATTCTAAGTTCTTTACCAAGCCATTACCAATACCTTTTTCTTTTCCGC
>NZ_DASWXT010000020.1:0-10992 GCF_036405355.1 Daejeonella sp. | reverse complement strand
CCGGTAGATTCCGAGCATTCGGCTATCTTTCAATGCCTTGCCGGAGAAGAACAAAATCCAATTGAAAAAATTTACCTGACAGCCTCCGGGGGACCCTTCAGGGGGAAGGACAGGGATTTTCTTGCAACTATTACCCGTAAGGAGGCTCTTAAGCATCCTAATTGGGTTATGGGAGAGAAGATCACAATTGATTCGGCAAGTTTAATGAATAAAGGTCTGGAAGTGATTGAAGCAAAATGGCTTTTTGATCTGGATGTTTCACAAATTGATGTCATTGTTCACCCGCAGTCAATAGTTCATTCTTTGGTTCAGTTCAGAGATGGCTCGATGAAAGCCCAAATGGGTTTGCCCGATATGAAATTGCCTATTCAGTATGCTATGGCATATCCCGAAAGGATAGAAAATGCATTCCCGAGATTCAATTTTACTGATTTTCCGAATTTAAGCTTCGAACAGGCTGACAAAACGACGTTCAGGAACCTGGCTCTTGCATTTGATGCTCTAAATGCCGGCGGGAATATGCCATGTGTGATCAATGCAGCCAACGAAGTGGTTGTGGCAGAATTTTTGAAAGATAGAATTGGATTTTTGAAGATGAGCGATATCATCGAACAATGTATGTCCGAAATTACGTTTATACCAGATCCCTCACTCGATGATTATTTAGAATCAGACAGGATTACACGGATTTTGGCTCAGGAATTAGTAACAAATAGTAAATTATAGAGTTTAAATATAAAATAAGAGAAAAGGCATGGATGGATTAGTAATGACGGGTCAACTGTTATTGGGATTATCAATTTTAATCATATTACACGAAGCAGGACACTTTTTTGCTGCAAGGGCGTTCGGGATCAGGGTAGAGAAATTCTATCTGTTCTTTGATGCATGGGGCTTTAAATTATTCAGTTTTAACTATAAAGGTTGTGAATACGGTATAGGATGGCTGCCATTGGGTGGTTATGTAAAGATTTCAGGAATGATCGATGAGTCTATGGATACCGATCAGCTTGCCGGTCCGCCTCAGCCCTGGGAATTTCGCTCTAAACCGGCCTGGCAACGACTTATTGTCATGCTGGGTGGAGTTGCCGTTAATATTGTACTGGGGATCTTTATTTTCTGGATGCTTACGCTGAAGAACGGCGAGACTTTTATTCCGAATGATAAACTGCCTGATGGAATAGCACCGGGAATTATAGGGCGGGAGATTGGCCTGCAGGCTGGCGACCGTATTACAGCAGTTAATGGTGTTCCTGTTAAGCGCTTTGAAGAATTAACCAGTTCAAAAGTATTGTTAGGTAATACTGAACTTACCGTGCAGAGAGAGGGTAAAACTATACCAGTACAGGTTCCGGGCGATGTACTCGAAATGGTTTCAGATCTGGGAATCGGGCAGTTTGTTGAACCAAGGGTAAGGATGTCGGGCGTCATACAGATCGCTCCCGGAGGGAATGCAGCAAAGGCGGGCCTGAAGGTTGGCGACAGTATTTTAGCAGTCAATGCAAAGCCGGTAACCTTCTATGATGAATTTAAATCGGAGGTTCAGTCTTCTAAAAATAAAACAGTTGCAATCTCGGTAATCCGAAATCAGCAGGCCATTGAAATTCCAACTCAGGTTTCTGAAGATGGTACTATCGGTATTTATATTTCCCAATATTTCAAGATTCCGCTGGAAAGTGTAGACTATGGTTTACTGGCAGCATTGCCCGTAGGAGCTGCTAAAGCATGGGGCTCTTTCATGGATAATGCCAAAGGACTGGGTAAGGTAGCCTCCGGACAAGTGAAAGCGAACAAAGCATTCACCGGACCGATAGGTATTGCTACCATGTTTGGGGGAACTGTCGACTGGGTGAAATTCTGGAGTTTGGTAGGATTACTATCCATGGCATTAGCATTAATGAACCTATTGCCTATTCCGGCACTGGACGGTGGTCATGCCATCTTCCTGTTAATTGAAATGGTGAAAGGTAAACCACTAGGTGATAAATTCATGGAACGTGCTCAAATGGTAGGTTTCGTGATATTAATTACCTTGATGGTATTTGTTTTTGGGAACGATATTGTTAAACACATAATTAATTGAGACCCGATAGCTATCGGGTTGACAGTTGACAGTTGACTCCCGATAGGTATCGGGATGACAGTTGACAGTTGAATTTGGTATTAAAATTACAGTTTTTAAAAAAAGAATGAACACGGATGTCATCCCAACGCAGGAGGGAAATAGTGATTGTTAATGAAGAGTTTAATTTGGAGAGTTGATTATTGATAATTGAGCACTGCACCCAATCCCGAAATCCATTAATCCTAAAATCCTGAAATCCTATTTTATTGAGATTTGACTACTTATAACTATCGAGTTGAGCACTGCATACATTCCTATAATCCATTAATCCTATAATCCTATTGAATTATTTCGAACTATACAACCTCCCAATTAGTTTCCAAATTGACAACGCCTTAGTCAAGAAGAAATTCTATGAGTTGAGTAAACGCTATCATCCCGACTTTTATGTGAACGAAAGTGATGAAAAGCAGGCTGAGATTCTGGAGCTGTCTACTTTGAATAATAAGGCTTATCAGGTTTTGTCTGATCCACTGAAACGTATCGAGTATGTCCTCTCCTTGAATAATATGCTTGCTGATGGGGATAAGTATGTTTTGCCACAGGATTTCTTAATGGATATGATGGATGTGAACGAGGCTTTGATGGAAATGGAATTTGATCATGATGAGCTGAAACTGGCAGAGCTGAGCGGGCAAATTGATGCAATGGAAATGGCTTTGTTTGATGAGTTGAAATCTGCTACGGATGAATTCGATGCCAAAGCAGCTGAGGATGCTGAAAGTATTCTGCTGAGGATCAAGGATATCTGGTACAGGCAGAAATACCTGTTAAGGATCAGGGAAAGTCTGAACAAATTCAGGGTCTGAACCCTTTAAATTATTAAAATTTTATTTATGTTTGCATCCCGCAACGTAGAACGAATATTCGTTAAACGTAATACAAAATGCCCAGCTGGCGGAACTGGTAGACGCGTCGGTCTCAAACACCGATAGGAAACTGTGCCGGTTCGATTCCGGCGCTGGGTACAAGTCCGAAACTACTGTTTCGGACTTTTTTATTTACATGCCGATTCATTCCAAGAGCTGCAAATTATGTCTACATTTTTTTACGTAAAGAAGCTTTTTCAGTTCTTTTAATTTGATCCCTTAAGTTACCCATAATATGATTATTATGTTCAATTGGATAAATACGAACATTTAAGGATACTGATTATGTTACTTTTGAGAACTAATTTTATTAGGTTCATTATTTGGAGACACTTCATTTATTAATTTATTAATTAGATCTGGATTCGATTTGTTTAATATTGACCTTTTTAATGCCTGCTAGATATCAAATGCGATAAATAAACTGCTAACTAATATTCATCATATTTGTAATTATGCCCTACCATGAAAAATCTTAGACAGTAATAAATCACCGCATGTTGCACGTGACATATTCTTTATATGCTATTTCTGCAGGCAGCTTGTGCCTCCTTTCGGTTCTTCTTTTATTCAATATCACCAGAGTGAATACGGTTGCCAACAGATGGCTGGCTGCTTTTTATCTTTTTTTGGCGTTTGCACTGTTTCAACAGTTTATATACAAGTTGGGGCTTGCCATGGAATCGCAATTATTCATTCACATTCTGGAACTCACCCGCTGGGCGCTTGCACCATGCTTTTATCTGTCCATTGTATATTTCGTAGATCCTGGTAAGAAGTCGCTAAAGCTCTTAGCTCATTTCATTCCTGCGTTGGGCTTTCTGATCTTTTCTTTGCTATTTATAATGCCAGGCATTCACGACCCAGCTACCCCGTCTGAATTGCCTCATTACCTGGGTTTCATCTTCCGCTATTTTTCAATTGTTCAAATAATTATATATTGGATATTGTCCTTTAGATTAATTGCTAGTCATACAAGAAACATCCGCCTAATTGCCTCGACAATTGAAAGTATAGACCTTTTTTGGATCAAACAACTGTTATTTGGAACATTATTGTTAACAGTAATAAGGATCGTTTCCTACAATGGCGGACTGATTTCATTAATTAACCCTGTTTTGTATTGCCTGGGCATATTTTTCATTGCCTTTTTCTCGCTGAGACAAGGAATCATCTATCCGGTTACTGCTGCCGAATTACCGGAAATCACGTCTATGCTGAAAAGGAATAATAACAGGGAAAGACTAAGTACGGATCAGGTCAATGAGCTGAAAAGTAAAGTAGTCCTTATACTGGAAGAAAGGAAGTTATTTTTAGATCCATCTCTTACATTGGCAGACTTAAGTAGGGAAGTAGGAATCGGCATACATGAGCTTTCTTATATAATCAATAATGGATTAAACAAAAATTTTTATAACCTTATTAATGAGATGCGGGTGGAAGAAGCGAAGAAGATTTTGCTCTCAGAAAAGATCAAGTATTCTGATATGATCGGGATAGCGATAGAGGCCGGGTTTAATTCAAAAACAACGTTTAATACGACGTTCAAAAAGCTAACCGGTCAGACCCCAACAGATTTCGTGAGATCCAATTCCAACTCTGCTTTATAATATCCGGCAGAGTTTAAAAGTGATTAAGTACACTGGTAATATGTACAGTTGTATCCATCGGAACATCTTTTAGCTTTTCCCCGCTATTATTGCTTCATAATTCTTAAACGAAAAATATGAAAGCAAACTCTTTTACATCAAATTTATTTGGAATAACATTCCATAGCACCTCTCATTCAACAAGACTTAAAGTGTCATCGTTTGTGGCTATAATGGGTCTATGCTTGTTCCTGTTGCCGGCCTTGTTAATAGCCCAAGCTGTAGATAGGCAAACTTATGGCATACAGCTAAAAGAGTTTGAGGGCTTTTTCCAGTTCCCTAATAAAGTTGCATATCTTGAAATTGTACAGCAGGGAGATGGCTTGTTGGCTAAGCAGGTATGGGATAAAAGGGAATACATGTTAATAAGAAAATCTGATCTGGAATTCGAATCAAAAAATGAAGAGCATCAATGCCTGTTTATCAAAGACGCTTCAGGCAAAATAGGTTCTTTAAAAGCGATGAACCGAATCATTTTAACAAAAGTTAATTTCGACCCTAATCAGGAAGCAATTCTGCCACCGAATAAACTCAAGGTTCTTGAAGGTAAATATAAGTTTAGTAAAGATCAGAACATGTTCATAGAATTAAGTGTAAAAGGCAATTCTATACTACTTAAGCAACAATGGGATGGAAAGGAGATAATACTTAGTCCTTTGTCAGAGACGAACTTTTACAACAAAGAAATGCGATTCCCTTTGACGGTCATTAAAGAAGGAGATGTTGTGAAACAGGTGGTATGTTTTGATGTTGATACCTGGGATAAAATTAAATAAGCACATGACATATAAAATCCGGAATGTACAATCTGCAATAAAACTATATTTCATTATACTTTTATTGCCCTTAATTGCTACAGGTCAATCAGTTTCGGATACCAGCTATCACTTTGCCATAAAGCGTCCCATGTACCAAGTTGGGACAGGGTCTGCTATCACCTTCGATGAATCACATAATAATCCTCATACCCTGAAAGGGGCTTATTATGCTTTTAATAAATTGTTGACCGGAGATGGATATGTATTGAAGAGGACGCGGGAACAGGTGACAGCTTCAATATTGAAAAATACAAATATCTATATTACTGTAAATGCAATGGCCGATCCCTCTAACTGGGATCTTCCTACACATTCAGTCTTTAAAGACCACGAAATAAATGAAATTTATGAATGGGTAAAAAAAGGGGGCAGTCTGTTTTTAATAACCGACCATATGCCCTGTCCCGCCTCGGTAAACAAACTCGCTGAAAAATTCGGGTTTAATATTTTAAATGGCTTTGCGCTTCGGAAAGGAGGTGCGCCCGAAATATTTTCCAGGCTTGGAAATAATCTTCATTCGAATCTGATAACGAATACCAGGGGAGCTGTAATAGACAGCATTCGAATCTGGGGTGGTACAGGTTTTATAGTTCCGAAAGAAGCCTCGGTCATTTCTAAGCTGGATGAAAACTATACAGTATACCTACCCTCGAAAGCTTCTGAAATTAATTATCCCTCGGGCGCAATTCCTTCCGTTTCAGGTTTGGGTTTAGTAAATGGGGCTTTTTTGAAATACGGAAAGGGTAAGGTTGTAGTGTTTGGTGATTCCGCACCATTTACAGCGCAGCTTCAGGGTATCGGTAGCGATAAAAGGGGGATGAACCATGTTGATGCCAGTCAAAATGCCCAGTTTCTTTTGAATATTATTCATTGGTTAGATAATAAACTATAATTATTAGGAACTCCCACCATCCTTAATTTTCTTATTGCTATTAACTTCTTCAACCCATAAGGTTTGACAATAGTCCTGTTTAGATATTTCGAAAATGCCTAAATACGTTTAAATAAGCTATTCGCTTCAATTCCTCAATAAAATGGTTCGACAATAATCCTGTTTTGGATACCAAGCCTTAGAGAGATATGGGGCTTTTTTTGTTTCTGGAAGTCCCGGTTCGTCTCGAGAGCTATCGGGGAGGGCGCTGGGTACAAATCAAGAAAGGTCCACTGACGTAGTAGATAGCTTTGCTCTTTTGGTATGGAGTTGTCAAATTTGAAACTCATCCCATGGTCCTTTTTTGAAATAAGAAGAAATTAGCATTATTTATGTACCAGATTGGTACATAAATTCAAATCATGGTAATTATAAGCAGCAGAGAGTTTAGGGAAAAACAGGCGGAATATATGGACCTGGCCGACAATGGTGAACAGATCATCATCCAGAGAGGGAAGAACAAAGCTTATTCTATAACACCGGTACTTAAGGATGACTTGTATTTTAGTCCTCAGCTTATTGAAAAAATCCGTAAAGCGCTGAAACAGGCTGAAGAAGGTAAAGTAACCCGTGTGAGCGGAAAACCGGCTCTTGAGCAGTTTCTTGATGCGCTTTGAGGTACACGCTGGAATTTACTGTACAGACAGAGACCCTGTTTATTAATAACAATTAGTTTTTCTTCGCTTAAAACTACTCACAGGAGAGGCATAGCAATTATAGGAAGTTTCTATCAACAACCTGATAGGAAACAGTACTGATGGAATTTAGCCTAATTATATAAAGGTATATTTTCGAGTATACCGAAAGGTCTTTTTAGTTGGAGGTCAAGTACTTATCTTTGTGTAGTAATGATTTTTAACTAATGGAAAAACACGAGATGGATAGGCTCCTAGAAGCATTCCAAAGAAATCAAGGTATATTTAGATTCAATAAAACCGATCGAATTGATTTGAATGTAATAAATCAAGCCAAAGCAAAAGGTCTGATTATACCACATGGTTTTCGAAGTTCTTATGCTCTAGATAAATTAGGTTACGAAATTTTAGAATCAGGTATAGGTTGGGTAGAGTGGCAGGCTCAACAAAAAATAAAAGAGACTAACAATGTTGTGAGTTATCATTTTCACGGGTCAGTACAAGGCTCTAATGTTGGTTTTGTAGGGGATAGAGTTTCAACCCAATTAATCAAAGAAGCACATAAATCAAAGACTCATACGCTTCAAATTTGGTACTGGATTATTGGCATAATTTCCCTTTTAACCGGGTTGTATTTCACTTTATTCTCAAAAACAACTTGATAAGCACCTTCCTAAGACCCAATCTCACTGCGGCAGGACATTACGATGATCAATAGAAATACAGGCGGATAGAAACCTGGTTAGAAGGTAAAAAATCCCTAATCGAAAGTATAAAAGGCACACAAACCGTTATATGATCCTGCATTTAAATCATTAAAATGCTTTCTTTGTCAACCAATGCATTAGATTCAAAGCAAATTGTTTATTATCAGTCTCTACTGGATAATTCATTCCGAATCTTCTGCCAAACAATTTCTGCGCACTTATCATAGCTGCGTCGCACAAAACCACTACTCTACCTTTTCCATACTCTAAAGCCATCGCCTGACTTAAACCAGCTACAGATTCTGGTTTCCCAAATCTAATATAATTCTTCCCCTCTTGTTGCCAGATCGAATCTGGTCTTACTTCTGTGGTGTTAGCTCCAAATTTCAAGAGACTTACTGCATTTCCCCCTAAAGATTGTCCGGTAAATGTTACGATCTTATCTAATCCATTTGTAATCGCATGTTCTCCCAGTAACCCGTTCGAACGACTGAATTCAAGTTGTCCATCTTGTACAGATCCATCTTTGACACTTCCACCGCCCATTTTTACTCCAAAAGATGCAGCTAAGGCCCTATTTGCAAGACCAAAAGGATGGTGATCAGCAATCAAAAGTAACGATCCTCCTTCTCTGACCCAATTAGTAACAGCTTTACATTCTTCAGCAGTAAATGCACCTATATCTCTGGGAAGATTCTTATCACTTTTCGCATTGCAGATAACCAGTAAGTCATAAGTTTCCAGTACTTGAATTGAGAATTTATGCTTGTTAACGTAAACCTTATATCCATCATTAGAAATTAAGTCGACAAAGGGCTTGTAGGTTCCTTTACTGGTGTGAGTATTCAAATGTGCCTCATCATATAATACAGTTGGGTATTGTTTTGTATATGTTGGCTTATTAATGGAAACATTATAGCGCTTATCTCGCTTTTGCAAGGTGGTGCACGATGTAACCAATCCTACTGCGATATAAATCATTATTAAACCGCTTTCCCATTTTTTTATCTTACTTGTAATCATGTTGTATGTAGCATTAGCTGCCCAAAACTATGCACATTTAATGGACGACCTAAAAAATGAAAGTTAAATTATGTTAAAGCGCTGAAACACTATTAAGTTTGGATGCTTGTTATAGCCAGAGGGAAATTTCCCTACTGTATGTAGTTTAGCGAAGCGGCTCTATGGATTATCCAATAACAAGGAGTCTTCTGACTCCTTTGATTAATTTAAGTCTCTACCTTCTAAATCCATTTAATTACTCTGTATCTAGTTCTAGCAATAAGCTCCTTCCTAAGAACCAATCTCCAGCTTATACCCTTTCCCCCGCACAACAACAATTTTAACATTCGGATCAAGCTCCAGTTTTTTCCTGAGTTTTGATATGAACATATCCAGGCTACGGCCAACAATAACACCTTCATCTTCCCATATCTCTTTTTGCAAACGGCTTCGCTCTATGGTTTCGTTTGGTGATGATGCGAAAATGAGGAGTAAACGGGTTTCCGTTCCGGTCAGGTCTGTTGTTTTTCCATTTATCAGAAGATTCCGGTTCTTCGTATCGAACAGCACAGGGCCCAAACTGAAGGTGCTGGCAGACTGAACCTCTGGTAAGGCTCTCCCGGGCTTGGCAGATCTCAAAAAAATAAAACCAATAAATGCTAAAAACGGCAGGCTGCCCAGAAGATATCCATTCTTTGCTGTAATTATACCCGTCGGTTCAAATTTTATGTTAATCAAATAACATGCTGTAGGTTGTATTCTTCCTGAACATGCTACAATAGTATTTTTTTCGTTTTTGGATATGGCATATGCAAATGCTACGCTGGCGTTCCTGCAGTTCAGAACGTTAACAACATAATCTCGTGCTAGCGGGTCTTTGGCCAGCAAACGCCGGGTAGTGTTCACAAGCGAGTCGGGTTGAAAAGTAAGATTATTCTCAAACCTGATCTGGTATTCATCCGCTGCGATCTTATTTACTGGCAGCACCCTTGATGTACTGTCTCCCGACTGTAAAAGCAGTTCATGTCCGATCCTGCGGAGTAATACTTCCCTTCTTGCAATATCAAAGTCGTTGCCTTCTGCCATACTGAAAGCCAGGCCGATTACAGAGATAAACAACAATATCAATGCGAAGAGGTATTTGCGTTTCCCTGAAATCAGATTTTGGCTAACCTGCATAATGTCAAGATTTTATTTACAAAGTTTACATTTTTATTTACAATTCTGATTGCTCATACAGAAAAACATCAATGTAGTTTTGTTTAATCAACCGGATAGGTTTTAATTAAAATCAAAGAAAATGAAAAAATCATTTATGTATGTTCCCGCAATCTTCATAGTAGTGGTTCTGCTAAATTCTTTTGTGCTAAAAGAAAAGCAAGCGGGTGAGAAAACGTCTGCAGGTACTAAATCAATTAAAGACCCGGGGACTGGTGATAAGTCCCTGATAGATCCATCTGCAAAAGATTCGGTATTCAGATCCAATGGAAGTAAACCGGGGCTTGCAAGCAGGGTCCTCAAATCTAATGATGGCGGCCAAACATGGCAGGACCTTAGCGAAGGACTCCCTGAAGCTGAACAGCCTGTGAATTTCTTTGCAGGAGAGTCAGATCTTTATTTAAATGTGAAAAATGAAATGTATCGAAGTAAGAGTAATCTTATAAGTCCGGTTTGGGAAAAAGTGAATGTTCCTGATCCCCAGAGTGCTTCGATTGCTTTCAATCGTTCGGGTATCATGGCCTTCAATTATAAAGGACAGATCCATCAAAAGAAGTCTGATACAGAAACCTGGTTGCCGATACATACAAATTTTAGCAAACATTCAATGCGGACTGTTTTTGAAACAGCTAAGGGAACAATATTCCTCGGTTATGACCACGGTCTTTATAAATCTACCGACAAGGGAAAAACCTGGAAACAGGTACAAAATGAAGGCTGGGTAATGAATATCGTGGAGTCGGAAGGAGTTCTCGTGGCGACTGGTCAGAAAGGGATCATGCGCTCAACAGATAATGGTGAAAACTGGCAATGGGTGATCAGCGAGGGTGGGGTGGGCATAGCTATTGAACGCATTGATGGTGGATTTGCTGCTATATCCTGCAACACAAAGACCCAGTCCAGAAGGGTACATATTTCAATGGATAGCGGACAAACCTGGCAGGCCATTGATGATGGACTTCGCCCTACTTTGTTCCTTTCATCGATCAAACAGGTTGGCAAATATTTAGTACTGGGTCATCCGGATGGCATATTCCG
>NZ_DASWXT010000019.1:0-25321 GCF_036405355.1 Daejeonella sp. | reverse complement strand
CATAGTTACCCGTTCATTATACAAGTCTGCTGATTCGAGCTGTTCGCAAGCTCCTTTACAGGCCTCCTCTCCTATTGGGATGCAGGGATCATTATTACGCTGAACAAAACAAAGTTTAGGACAGAGGTTAAATCCGGCAATTAGGCTTTTGATCAGGTTATAACCTTCGGAAATACCATTGAAGGTATAGTATGGTTTTGAGAATTTTTTCTTTCTGTCAATAACGAGACGCATATAACCATTTTGGTCCTCAAATGAATACAAAACATAAGCGTATTCAAATCTTTTCAAGGATCGGTTATAAGCAGGCCACAGGCGTTTGATCTCAACTGCTTCAAGAATCAATGACATCAGTTCGGTACCACATTCCTGAAAGGTTATGTGATGAATTTCCCTTAAAAAATCCTGCTTTTGCCTGCCCGGTTTATTATTTGCAAAATGACTTGCTACTCTTTTCCGGATATTCTTTGCCTTCCCCACATAAATAACTTTCGACTTTGAGTTATGAAAATAATAGATTCCGGGAACAGTTGGCAGTTTGTCCATATCTTCTTTTGGAAGATGAGGCGGGAGTGATTGTTCCCTTGATCGTTGATTAAGGGTTTTGCTTATATGTCCTTCCTTATCCTGTTCTATCAGCATTGAAAAGAGTTTTGCAGTTGCCAGAGCATCACCTAATGCGCGATGCCTGTCATGTATTTCAATTCCAACTTCTTTACATAACCTCCCCAGACTATATGATGCCAAACCAGGTAAGATTTTTCGGCTTAAGCGCACTGTGCATAGCTTTTTTGTCTGCAAATTAAAGCCGGCAGCAGCCAGATGAAAATGAAGAAAAGAAAAATCGAAATTGACATTATGTGCTACGAACACTTTATCATGCAGGAGTTCATATATCTGATGAGCAATATCCTGAAATTTCGGAGCTGTACTGACCATTTCATCATCTATACCCGTAAGCGCCTGAACATAGATTGGAATAGGCTTTAAAGGATTGATTAATGTTTTGAATTGCTTTATAACCTCCTGGCCATCATGTACCAATATTGCAACTTCAGTGATCCCATTGGCACTTGCATGCCCTCCGGTTGTTTCAATATCGACTATAGCATACATCCTTCAGAAACTCTCAATTATTCAAATATAGAAAGATTTTAGAAATACTAACAATATTAGTATTTTCATTTAAATAAAAACAGGTATTTTCTATGATTTCCTGATAGGCTTAAGCAAATATTCAAGTCCGTTAAGCTTAATCTCATACATCGTCGCCAAAAGGACTCCAATCTTACCTGCAGGAAATCCCTTATTCTCATACCACACCAGATAATATTCAGGCAGTTCGCAAATAAGCCGGCCCTTATATTTACCATAAGGCATGGCAATACTAACCAGATCTTTAAGAATTTGAGGGTTCATCCTGCGGTTTAATCTGAGCTTTTCTTTTATAGAGAAGCTGTAGGTATAGATATGCAAAAAAAGTTATAATTGCCGCGGAGTAGAAAATAGGAGGTATCATACTAACATCTGTAATGTATAAACTGCCTGCAAAAAAAGCTCCCAAACCAATGCCTGCTTCCAGTGCGATGTACATTGTTGCAACAGCTTTGCCACGATGATCAGGATGACTGAGATCTATAATCCAGGCGGTGATTGCAGGAGATAACATTCCTGTTGCTACGCCATAAACCGCAGAGCCGATCATCAGGCTCAGCGGCGTATCAGCAAACCCAATCAAGATCAGGGATACAACAAGAATTACCAGTGATAGCTTAATAATATGAACTCTGCCAATCCTGTCAGACATCTTTCCGGACACAAACCGTATTAACAGTGAAGAAACAGTAAAAACCATAAAGAAAAGACCCTTGTTTGAAACCCCAAGGTGCGCTCCCCAATCTGAAATGACGGTAAGTATAATCCCATAACTCAGGTAGGAAAAAAAGGTAATGAAGGCTGCAACCAAAACCCTGACCTCAATAACTTCTGTACGTTTTATCTGCATCATAGAAAACCGGAAAGGTTCTTTTTTCTCCAGGGTCTCCTGCATATTCATCAGAATAATAATTGAAAGCAGTGCAAAAACAGAAGAACAATAGAACATCGCATTTATTGAGAACATTTCAGTTAGTTCGCTGCCAATAGCCGGGCCAATTGCTAGTCCGGTACTAAAACATACTCCATGTATTCCCATAGCTTCACCCCAACGATTACCTGGAACTATATCAGCAACATAGGCTGCCGTTGCGGTTGGCTTAAAACCTGTAGAAAATCCATGAAACAGCCTCAACCATAAAAATCCGGCAACGCTGGTCAGGATCGGATACAATAAGCCACAAACAACACAAACAAATGAACCAACTGCCATTACCGGAACGCGACCAATCTTGTCTGTCAGTTTCCCGCTAAATGGCCTTGAAATCCCAGCAGAAAGTGTAAAGAGAGCAATGATATAGCCCTTATATTCTGCACCTCCCAGTCCCGTAAGATAGGCTGGCATTTCCGGAATCAACATATTGAAACTGGCAGAAAACAGGAATGAACTCAAGCATAAAAGTGCAAACTGAACATTATAGATTGGATGTTTTTTACCAGACATTGTTTTAGATAGTGCGGCAAAAGTAATAAGAATTTCAGCTAAAATCGTCGAAATTAAAAGAGATAGATTAGAACAATAAATGATAAAAATGTCCGGTTTTTCAGCTAATGTTAATAGTTTTGCCGGGTAAATTATTCCCTCTATGCGATTTTTGAAATTGGTTACCCTTTTACTTTTGATGATTTCTTTGCAATCTGCCTTTGGGCAGAGTAGTTCAGCACTCAAAAAACGAAAGGAAGCTATTACCAGAGAGATAGAGGAATTAAAAAGAAGCCGCAGCAAGATTGATAAAAACAAGAAACTATCCCTTAACCAGATCAATCTCTTAAATACTCAGATCAGATTAAGAGAAGATAAAATCAGGACGATAAACACTGAAATAAAAATGCTGGACACGAAAATTATCAGCAATACAACTGAGGTAATTTCACTACAAACAAACCTGAACAAACTGAAGGCACAGTATTCAAAAATGATTGTTTTTGCATTCAAAAATCAGGGAGCCTACAATAAATTGATGTTCATATTTGCTTCGCACAATTTTAATCAGGCCTATATGCGGCTCCGCTATATTCAGCAGGTAGGCACTTTCCGAAAAAGGCAGGCTAAAGAGATTATTACAACTCAAATTAGCCTGAAAAAACAAATCAATGAACTCGACCAGAACAAAAAGGAGAAAACCAATCTCTTAATGGACCAGATTGTCGAGAAGCAAACCTTAGGTAAGGATAAAGAACAGCAGTCGAAAATATTAACAGGCTTAACTAAGAAACAAAAAGAGCTCCAGCAACAGCTTTCCAGAAAACAAAGGGAGGCAAATACATTAAACAAAGCAATTCAGGAGGCAATTCGGAAAGAGATCCTGGCAGCACAGCGCAAAGAAGCAGAGCGTCGAAGACTGGCCGCTGCGGCCGAAGCAGCTTCAAAAGCAAAAAAAAATACTGTTAAGCCTAAACCTGTAGCTAGCGGATCATCCATTTTAGCTTCAAGTCCGGAGGACGCCAAACTTTCGTCATCCTTTCTGGGAAGCCGTGGCCGGATGCAAAAGCCTGCTCAGGGAATTATTACGCAGGGTTTCGGGCAGCAAAAATTCAATAATGTAACCATTTTCAATCCGGGCATTAACATTAAAACTGCCCCCGGGGCTAATGTTTATGCTGTTTATGGAGGAAAAGTCAGTAAAGTGATTTATCTGGTCAATTCCTACACTATCATCATTCGTCATGGGGAGTATTTTTCTATTTATTCCAAGCTTAAGAATACAAGTGTAGCTGCAGGTCAGGAAGTTACTGCCCGGCAAAGTATTGGCCAAGTGGCAACAGATATAACTGAGGACCTAACAGAAATGCAATTTCAAATCTGGAAAGGTGGCACTCCGGTAAATCCATCCGGATGGATATCACAATAATAATCCAAGAATTCTGTTATCCACTATCTATTCGATTGATTCATTTTAATTAGGTGGAATATATAATTATCATTAACCAGAAATTAAATTATCATTAACTTAATGTTGCTAAATAATGTATTTATCATGTACTTTTGCAAACTCTAAAAAAAAATAAAAACTCATGTCTGAACAAAGAGCTATTGTAAGTGTATGGAGAGACAACTGGCAATCATCTGATTACAGAAAAAAATGCATTACCGGATTGATCCTCATCTCATTTATTCTGCTTGCCCTCCCATTCTTCTATCAGGCTATAGAGCAAAGAAATGGGATTGATTTCAATGATTATTTATTAGAATGGCTTCCCGCATATGATCTTTCTCTTTTTATTTTCATTACCATCTGGTCAATGACTATATTAACATTCAGCCGTTTCAAACAGGATCCCAACTTATTTTTAACCTTTCTATGGGGTTTTATTCTGATTAACCTATCCCGCTTTGTCTCTATCGGTCTGATTCCACTTGATGCACCCAAAGATCTTATTCCTATACATGACCCAATCAGCAATCAATTTTATGGGCCGAAATTCATTACCAAAGATCTGTTCTTCTCAGGGCATACCGCTGCGATGTTTTTGATGTTCTTATGTCTGAAGAAAAGAACGGATAAAATTCTTGCACTTACAGCTTCAATTTTTATCGGGATAGCAGTGCTGCTCCAACATGTTCATTATACATTAGATGTAATAATGGCACCACTAATTACTTATTTTATTTGGGTTGGATCTAAGAAAATCGTCGAATCATAATCATTCCCTATTTCCCTCTACTATTTCAATCCGGAAAATTCTTATCGATCAATAGCTGAATTATACCATCAACCAAACCTACCCTCGGTACAAATATTTGCTTTACTCCGCCCCATTTCATAACCGTGAGATAAATCTCAGAGGCTGGAATAATAACATCTGCCCTATCCTGATTCAATCCAAGAATATTAATCCGGTCTTTCAATGAAAAAGAATTCAGATAAGCATACAATTCCCTAAGCTTTGTAAAAGTTAACGGCGAACCATCTTTTCCTTCAGCCATCTTAAAAAGTTTATTAATATTTCCTCCGGTTCCAATACCCGAAAGATTTTTATATGACTGGGCCACATTCTTTACCCAATCCTTCATTTCAGCCCAGGTTTCATCTTTATCCTGATTATCAAGTATCCTGATACCCCCCAGATTGAATGAACGGGAAGAAATTAATTCCCCATTGCTGAAAACTGACAGTTCAGTACTGCCTCCACCAACGTCAATGTACAAGTAATTCTTCTTCCGGTCGAGACTTTGTTCAATGTGGCTTGCGTAAATAATATTGGCTTCCCTTTGCCCTTCCACAATTTCAAGGTCTAATCCTGCCTCAGCCTTAATTTTCGCCACAAGTGAAGCACCATTCCTTGCCTCACGCATTGCAGATGTTGCGCAAGCCATATAATCACTAACCTTGTAAACATCGATCAGATTACGAAATGCGACCATGGTCTTAATGAGCTCTTCGGTTTTATTTGGAGATATTAACTTATCCAGAAAAGCATCATCACCAAGCCTCAAAGGCACTCTGATTAGTGTATTCTTTTTAAAAGAAACAGTCTTGCTGTTTTGTATTACATCAGCAATTAACAGTCTGACAGCATTCGAACCGATGTCTATGGCAGCGTATCTCAAAGTATTATTTTTTATATTTTAAATAGGAATATATGTCAGCCTGAGCACGACTAAGGATCTTTGTCCCGGTCTTCCGATAATGATTATTATTCAGCTCATTAATTTCTCTTGCCTTTGTATTATCCTTCAGCTGAATATTAATAATATCCAGAATTTCAGATCTTATCTCCGCATCCAGTATCGGGAAACCTACTTCTACCCGATGATCCAGATTTCTTGCCATCATATCGGCCGAAGATAGATAAACATTTTGTCGCCCGGCATCTCCAAATATCCAAACCCGCGCGTGCTCAAGATAACGATCTATTATACTAATCACTTCAATATTTTCACTAAATCCTGCAATTCCCGGCACCAGACAACACATACCGCGAATGATTAGCTTAATTTTAACACCTGCATTACTGGCCTCATATAATTTCTCAATTATAGCAACATCAGTTAAACTATTCATTTTAAGTATTATACTGGCATTTCTACCCGCTTTTGCAGTTTTTATCTCTTTATTAATCAGTGAGTTTATTTTTTGCCTGCTTTCAAGAGGAGAAACGATCAAATGCTTATAAGCACTATGAAAAACCTGCTTTTGAAGTCCATCAAAAAATGTCACCAATTCGGAAGTAATCAAAGGATTAGCAGTAAATAAGCTATGATCACAATAAAGTTTTGCTGTCTTTTCATTATAATTCCCCGTTGCCAGATTTGCATAATATCTGTCTTTCCCCTTTTCTGTCCGTCTTACCAAACAAATTTTTGAATGAACTTTATAGTCGGGCATTCCATAATTAACAACTACCCCCTCTTCTTCCAACCTGTTTGTCCAGTAAATATTGGCTTGCTCATCAAACCTTGCTTTGAGTTCCAACATGCAGCTCACCTTTTTTCCATTCTTAGCAGCATTAATCAGAGCATGAATAATTCTGGAATTTTCTGCCAGGCGATATAGTGTAATTTGAATCTCTTTAACCTTTGGATCAATAGCGGCTTCCCTGAGGAAATGTATAATATAATCAAAGGACTGATAGGGTAAATTAATTAGATAATCCTTTCTGGAGATCTGTGCAAAGATACTACTTACAGTAGAAAGTTCATTGACAGGTAGTGGCACCAACTTAGGGTATTCCAATTCAGGCCTTCCTACATTCGGAAAGCTAATAAAATCCTTAAAATTATGGTACCGGTTGCCAGGAATAAGTCCATCGGCAGTTAAATCTAATTCAGCTACCAGATAAGTGAGCATATCCAGAGGCATGTCAGTATCATACAATAAGCGCATAGGTTTACCCTTTCCTCTTTTCAGGAGGCTTTTGGAGAGTGCATCAATAAATTTTTCACTAACATGTATATCAAGATCCAATTCAGCATCCCTGGTCAACTGAACAGAATAAGCCTCAATACTATCATATTCAAAAATGAAGAAAATATCATCGAGACAGTATCTGACAATATCATCGATCAATGTGATGAATTTAAGATTATTCGTTTCAGGAAGTACAATAAAACGACCTGAAACATCAGTTGGAATTTCAATCAGAGCAAATCTGTTTTTCTCTTTATTCATTTTCTGAACCAGCCTTACAAAAAGATAGATTGCCCGATCTTTGAGTTCAGGAAATGGTTCATTTTTATTGACCATTACCGGCACTAGTGTTGATAGAATTTTCTCCCTGAAATATTCTCTCACAAATGAACCACGTGTAACATTCAACTGAGTTTCATTAATTAAAAAGATCCTTTCCCGTTCCAGCTCCTTTACTATGACATCTTCGTATAAATGATTGAATTTTCGTTCTTGTCTGACAACAATATTTTTGATCTGGTTTAATATTTTCCGGGGACTAAAACCCAATATTGCTTTTGACCTGGTATTCAGATTTGAAAGCCTGTTGAGGGTAGCAACCCTTACCCTGTAGAATTCATCAAGATTTGAGGAAAAAATGGCCAGAAAACGAATTCTTTCAACCAGCGGGACTGATTTATCAGCGGCTTCCTGCAGTACACGGTCGTTAAAGTATAACCAACTGACCTCACGATTTATTAAAGGAATATTCTTAGGCATTGGCATAAATAAACAATCCCGCACCTGTGGACGGGACTGTAAAATTCAAAAAATAATATTAACAAAACATTAAATTCACGTTAAGTGTGAAACGTGAATCGTATTCATCTAAATTTTTTCAGTTGAAGGAGCACTTGAAGATTCTTCCGATTTGGCTGAAGCAACAGTTGACGAAACAGCTTTAGAAGCCGGCTTTCTGCTTCTGGATGCCGTTGGCTTTGCTTTTAAAGGTGTCTCTTTGTTCACAGCGGATTTGCCTGGCCCTACTTTAGGTGCTGATGCTGCAGCTGTACTCTTTTGTGATCTTACTCTCGGTTTGTTTGCAGCCGGCTTTGATGAACCTGTACCAGAAGTAACAAGACTTGGAGCCTTAGCCTTTACTGCAGCCTTACTAACACGGGCAACAACCTTTTCGGCTTTCTTAACTGCAGAAACTACAGATTTGCCTGCCGAAGTACCTGCCTTGCTGATACTTTTTGGTTTTATACTTTTAGCCTTACTTTCCAATTTATCCTCAACCGCATTCATAACATCATTATATTTGGAAGCAAGCTTTTTAGCTAATGCTTTACTGGTTTTTTTAATCTCTTTGGAGAATTTTTCTGCATCATGCCCAAGACTCTTCATTGCTTCAAAGAATTTATCGGAAATAGTTGTTTCCAATTCCTTTTTAACAACCCGTTTTGTTTTCTTTTTTACATCCTTTACAGATGTTTTTACTTTATTTGCTTTCATAATTATTCTTTTAGAGAAATGTAATCTTTAAATGCAATATTTAAAGATATTAACAAAATTTGATTAACCATAGTATAATAATTATGCCAACATTTGACATCGTAAGTAAGATCGACGGACAGACCCTCGATAATGCAATCAATACAGCGAAAAAAGAAATCCTAAATCGATATGATTTTAACGATTCAAAAAGCAGCGTAGAACTTGATAAAAAGACAAATGAAATCACCATTATCACCGAAAATGACATGCGTTTGAAAGCTATTCAGGATGCGATTATATCCAGGATGGTTAAACATAACCTTGATCCGGGCAGCATGGACCTCGGAAAAGAACAATATGCATCAGGCAATATGCTCCGGAAAGAAATTAAAATTAAGGAAGGAATCGATAAAGAAGCAGCAAAAAAAATCGTTAAAAAAATAAAAGACAGCGGACTAAAAGTTCAGGCGTCTATTATGGACGATCAGGTTAGAGTTCAGGCCAAGAAAATAGATGATTTGCAAGCTGTAATTGCCCTGTGCCGCAGCGATGATTTTGGACAGCCGCTTCAGTATATTAATATGAGAAACTAGGATTAAATCGACAATTGACAGTTGGCAATTATCAACTATCAATTGTCCATTATCAATTAATTAAACCGTCTTCACATCTTTCTCATCATAATCATCAATATCCATGATGTAGCCATTCTGTATCAGGAATTCGAACAAATGTTTTGATTCTTTAGATACAGGCATATTGCGTGTGGTAATAATCTGTTTATTTTTCTTGTCAAGGTAAGGATAGGCATAAAGTCTTACGTTCTTACTGAACAAATCACTGATATAAGCTAAAAGCTCGTCTGTGTAATTGTCGCCGTAATTTTCGGAGTTAAATATATTTTTCAGGTTTGCAATATTGGTTGATATACCGACACTTTTGGGGCTGCATCGTGAAAGGTATTGTGCCAGTTTATGATTTCGTGCAAAGTCAGAAACAATTACATAATTCCCTGTAGCACAAAGCTCTTCAGCACGTTTTGCAAATTTCTCAAGATCCTCATTACTTAGTTCCGATTTATCTTCAAGAAAATTGGTCATTAAAACCTCAATCATTACAATGATATTCTTATCATTTACCTTTTGAGTACGTTTAAATTGCTCAACCGCCTTATTAAATAAATCGAAGTTTGGCGTAGATTTCTGACCAAATTTTGTCCGAAGGATCATCACATCCTTTTTATACAACACATCTTTAGATTGACGTGCATGACCATTTTTATCAAAAATCGCTGCCCCTGAAAAGCCTTTGGCTATCAGATATAGATTAACCAGCCGGTCGTTTGCATTTTTGAATTTCGGACCACTCAGACTGATAAGATCAATTTCTACGGAGCCTACTGCCAAATTATCAACCAGAGACTCGATCATCGACTGTACATCATCATGATAATAATATGCGGCATAAACCAGATTAACCCCTAATATTCCCAAAACATTCTGCTGCAGATTTGAATCACTGTCCAGAAGTCTGACATGAAAAACAATATCATTAGGCTCACCTCCCGGGCTCAGTTGAAACCTGATACCCAGCCAACCATGAGGATCATTGGTTTTATTGAAATTGAGGGTTGTTACAGTATCTGCAAAAGCGAAAAAGGTTTTTCCGGCATATTTTGGCCCGCAGAGGCGTTCAGATAAAAGTCCGAACTCATGCTGTATCATTTTATCAAGCCTTGATTCTGAAACATAGCGGCCGGATTCCTCTTCCCCGTAAATAGAATTACTAAAGACCATATCATAAGCCGACATAGTCTTTGCAATCGTTCCTGAAGCAGCCCCGGCAGTGAAAAAATTTCTTGCGACTTCCTGACCTGCTCCTATCTCGGCAAAAGTTCCGTAAATAGATTCATCTAAATTGATCTTTAAGGCTTTTCGCTTATTCTCTAAAATTTCTCTCAACATGCGGCGAAATTACGATTTTGCAACTTATGCCGCAATTTAAATAGAAAAGGCAGGCGGTATTCCGCCTGCCTTTTAAAATGAGTTTTCGATCAGAATCAGCTGATTGCTATCTCTCTCGACAATACCTTTGCTTCTTCCTTCTTTGCTACACTGATAAGCAAAATACCATCTTTATATTCTGCAGTGATCTTAGCATAATCTGCAGTCTCAGGCAATGTAAATGTTCTCATAAAGGATGAATAGTTATACTCAATTCTATTGTATTTCTTTGCTTCATCCGACTCTGTCTTCTCTTCCTTTCTTTCTGCCGATACACTTAATAGATTCTGCTCCAGATTGATTTTAAAATCTTCCTTCTTAAGCCCGGGAGCAGCTACTTCAATATGAAATTCATTGTCGCTTTCAGCAATATTAACTGCAGGATTACGATTTAAGGTACTTTTAGATAAAAAGGGATCGGCATTGAAAAACGATTCAAAAACATCGTTATAAGCCGGTTTAAATGTTTTGTTTGTGTTTCCGTTTGCAAATTTTACAAGTGCCATTTTGATATCCTCCTAAATTTTTAATTAGTTATTTCAAACTATTCGACAATGTGTATACCATTTTGCATATTGCACAAAAACAAGCCAAAACAAATGACAAACTGGCAGCATAATTTATTTTTTACCGACACAATGGCAATATTCGCATGAAAGGATATCATTTCAAAACTCAGATTCACATTCGTTTTGCTGACATAGATGCTTTAGGCCATGTAAATAACGCTATATATCTTACTTATTTTGAGATAGCACGATCTGCTTACTGGGCTGAAGTCATTGAATGGGACTGGAAATTACTGGGAATCATAATCAGAAAATCCGTTATTGATTATCTTAAACCAATCACACTTTCTGATAAAGTATATGCTTATGTCAGAACTTCAAAAATTGGAAACAGCAGTTTTGAACTCGAATACGTTCTTGTGAGAAACATTAATGGCATTGAGGAAATATGTACTACCGGACAAACGCTCTGTGTCTCATTTGATTATACACTTCAAAAACCCACCCAAATTCCGTCACAGCAGCGCATTAAGATGGAAAACAGTATGATGTATAATCCTGAATGATTAAGGCAGGTTATCTGTTTCGCAGGATTAGAATATTTTACCGGGATTGAGTATTCCTTTTGGATCAAAAACTGATTTAATACCACGCATCAGGTTAAGATGTACTTCAGAGTATTTTATATCCATGTACTCACGCTGCACTGAGCCGATACCATGTTCTCCGGATATAGTACCTCCAAGGGAGACGGTTAACTTAAAGATCTGTCGTATACCCTCTTTTAATTTTGTATTCCAATCCTCATCAGACATATTACCCTTAATGATATTGATGTGCACATTTCCATCCCCGGCATGTCCATAACAAATAGACTGAAATCCAAATCTTACTCCAATCTCCTTTATTCCATGAATTAATTTAGCCAATTCCGCCCTCGGCACCACCGTATCTTCCTCCTTATAAATTGAATTCGACTTTACAGATAATGGCATAGTACGTCTCAATCTCCATAAAGACTCCTTTTGAGCCGCAGTATCTGCAAAAAGCACATCAGAACAGGAATTACTTTCCAGTACTTCGTTGATCTTTTCACAATCAGACATGAGTACATCCAAATCATTACCGTCAACTTCTATCATTAAAAACGCCTGAGCATCATCCTTAAGGTCGAATTGAAAATGATCATATTCTATTACCCATTCAACTGCCCTGCGTTCCATAAACTCAAGTGTAGATGGAGTTACTCCTGCACGAAAAATTGCAGAAACTGCCTCACAAGCTTGCTCATTACCCGGAAAAGAAGCCAGCATAACCAGATTTTGTACAGGACGCGATATAAGTTTTAATACTATTTTGGTTATTATACCGAGTGTGCCCTCAGAACCAATCATTAACTGTGTGAGATTATATCCCGAAGCATACTTGAGTGTATTAGCTCCGGTCCAGATTATTTCACCATCAGGAAGAACCACCTCAAGGTTCAACACATATTCTCTGATGGTACCATATTTCACAACTCTGGGCCCTCCGCTTCCATGTGCAATATTTCCACCAATAAAGCAAGAGCCTTTACTTGAAGGATCTACAGGATATAACAATCCCCTTTCGGCGACCGCATTCATAAAAACCTCAGTAATTACGCCCGGTTCAATAGTTGCCTGAAGATTACGCTCATCAATTTCAATGATCTTATCAAACCTCTCCATCGAGATCAGAAGTCCTCCCATTACTGGCAAGGCCCCACCACTTAGTCCCGTACCGGCACCTCTGGGCGTAACAGGAATCATGTTTTTATTACATAATTTAAGCAGTCTTGAGATTTGCTCTTTACTATTTGGTCTGACAACTACTTCAGGAACGAAAATCAAATCTTCAGTCTCATCATGAGAATATTTCTCAAGGTTATCATGATCTGTAAAAACGTTCTCTGCTCCAATAATTTCAGAGATTTCCGTTAAAATATCCTTAGTGATCTGGTTAAAAGACATACTATCTGCTGAACGAAAGTTCAATGGTTGAATTATTTATTTCGGCGGCCATTGGGGGATGCATTTTTTGGATAGAAATACGAATCATCTGAACAGCAAGAAACTCATGTCTGATCCGCTCCAGTATGCTATGTGCTACAGTTTCTATCAATTTACGCGGAATTTTCATTTCTTCTGAGGCGATATGCAATAAACGCTCATAATTAACTGTATTAGCAATATCGTCGGCACCTGAACTATATACCTCAAGTTCTGTATCAATATCGACAATAAATTCTGTCCCCAGGATCTGCTCTTCAGGATAAAATCCGTGATATGAAAAAAAACGAACTCCGTTTAAGCTTATCCTTTGTTTGATAATTCCCATTACACAAAAATAGTTTAATTAAATATACTCATTGGCAGAGCCGGTCAATTAATTGTTCATTTGATTAATTATTCCAAACAAAAAATATTAACTAATTTCATTCGCTCAAATTCATACCTTGTTTAATATTTAACATTATGAATCTGTTCCATCCCGCATGTGCGGGATAAAAAACAATAAAATAAACCGATGAAAAGAATCACTTTACTCGCCGCCATTTTAACTGTAATAATAAACAGTAGTTCTGCACAGCAGAATGCAAATCCAAAAGACACAGAAGCATGGTCGCCTGTCCCGAAAATTGTTCAGCCACAAAAAAGTGCATTATCAGCACCTGAAGATGCAATTGTTCTATTTGGAGGAAAGGATCTTAATCAATGGCAAACAGCTAAAGATCAATCTCCGGCAAAATGGATAGTTTCCAACGGACAATTTACTGTGAAAAAAGGGACAGGAAATATTCAGACTAAACAATCATTTTTAAATTATCAAATGCATATTGAATGGCTGATTCCTGTAAATATTACAGGCTCGGGCCAGGCAAGAGGCAATAGTGGAATATTTCTGGCATCTACGGGCGGAGGAGATGAGGGTTACGAATTACAGGTTCTGGATTCATATAATAACGTAACTTATAGTAACGGTCAGGCTGGAAGTATTTATAAACAATTTATACCATTAGTAAACGCATCCAGAAAACCAGGAGAATGGCAGTCATATGATGTTATTTGGACTGCTCCGGTATTTAATGAAAATGGCACTTTGAAATCTGCCGCCAGGGTAAGTGTGCTGCATAATGGGATATTGATTCAAAACAACATTGAGCTCAAGGGTGAAACAGTATATGTTGGGCCTCCTTTCTATAAAAAACACGGACCATTACCAATCAAATTGCAGGATCACGGAGATCCAAGTGAACCGATAAGCTTTCGCAATATTTGGATAAGAGAATTATAAAAACAAGCTATTCATCAATCAGGCCTTTTATAAAATCTGCAAAGAACCAGATTAACCTTAAATTAATTAAACAGACAACCCGGCAGGATATGACTGACTTCATACCTGATCTTCATCCTGGCTTGAATTATTTTGGCTTGAAAATTGAATGTTTGCATTCAAAAATAAAAGACATGAAAAATCAATTAATCCTGATCTGTTTAAGTGCATCACTTCTTTTGACAAGTTCGTGTGCTGTTAACCCGGTTACGGGGAAAAAACAGATCGTTCTGATGTCAGAGAGTCAGGAAATTGCAATGGGTGCCGATGCTGACCCACAAATCGTTGCTCAATACGGACTATATGAGAATAAAATATTGCAGGATTTCATCACTCAGAAGGGAAATGAAATGGCTGCTATATCCCACAGGCCAGATCTCAAGTATGAATTTAAAATTGTCGACTCAGAAGTATTGAATGCATTTGCAGTACCTGGAGGATATGTTTATTTCACAAGAGGTATCATGGCTCACTTCAATAATGAAGCTGAATTTGCAGGCGTTTTAGGACATGAAATAGGACATATTACGGCAAGACATTCAGTTTCTCAACAAAGCAAAGCAATACTCGGACAGGTTGGATTAATTGGAAGTATGATTTTGGTACCCCAGATTGCAGAGTTTGCTGATCCATTATCCCAGGGCTTAGGCTTGTTGTTCCTAAAGTTCGGGCGGGATGCCGAACGTCAATCGGATGAACTTGGAGTTGAGTATTCTTCAAAAATAGGTTATGATGCAAAAGAAATGGCCGGTTTTTTCAATACTCTGGAAAGACAACGGGCTGGAACAGAAGGCGCAGAATTACCGGATTTTATGTCCACTCACCCTAATCCCGGAGACAGAAATGTTGCTGTTTCAAAACTGTCGGAAGAATGGAAAAAGAAATTAAGCCTGACCAATCCTAAGGTAAGCAGAGAAAGCTATTTAAAAAAGATTGAAGGTTTAATCTACGGGGAAGACCCTAAACAGGGCTTTCTGGAAAACAACATTTTTTATCATCCTGAATTAAAATTTCAGTTCAATACTCCGCAGGGCTGGAATTACCAGAATACTCCTCAAAAAGTACAGTTTGCTCCAAAAGATGGAAAAGCGCTTCTCATGATGTCACTTGCCCCGGGCAACTCACTTCAGGAAGCTGCCAGCAATCTGATACAGAAAAATAATCTTCAGGTCTTAGAATCAAATCAGATTACTGTCAATGGCTTGAATGCAATATCAATGATTGCAGATGTAAAAGCAGAACAGCAGCAACAGCAGCAGGCAGCTTCGGTGAGAACTTTATCCTATCTCATTCAATACAATAAAAATATTTATTTGATACTCGGTGCCAGTTCAATGAATGATTTTAACAATTACTCTCAATATTTTCTTCAATCAATGAAGAATTTCAAAGAGTTAAAAGATGTTTCTAAACTTAATAAGCAGCCTGAAAGGATAAGAATCAAACCAGTTAAACAAAGCGGAACCCTTAAGCAGGCGCTGAACAGTTACAATATGCCTGAAAATAAACAGGAAGAAATTTCCTTATTGAATGGAATGCAACTCACAGACAGGGTACTGGCGGGATCTCTCATAAAAATTCTGGGAAAATAATGTAAAGAGGTAAAAAGCCTGGAAATAAAATAGGCTTTTTACCTCTTTATTTATAGCATGATATGGTTAAATTTGTATTGCATCCAATACAAACTAATTAATCATACTTTAATGCAATTTTCCTGAGATCATCCTTTATGAATAAATACTGGTACTATTTAACAGGGTTAAACCAGGAATTCTCTCTGGAATCAAGAATATTTCATTCCTTTTGTATAGTTGCCTTCTTTATTCTTACTCTTTGTGTCCCACTAAATATAATTTTAGGTCTTCCAACCTCGGCTTTACTGGCTTTGATAGCATTAATAACTCAGGCTGGTCTTTATTATCTATCAAGATTTAAGTATAAAACACAAATCAGCCTTTGGTTATCCATATTCATTATCCACATTATTATAATAGTAAACTATTTTTTCAATTCAGGAATTCAGGGACCCAGTTTTCTATTACTCGTTGCTATTTTTTTCCTGGTTGTATCACTGTCAAAACCAAAAGAATACAGGTTTTTCATTAGTCTGAATTTAATTGTAGCCAGTGGTTTGGCCTTAATTGAGTATTTAAACCCCGAATTAGTCGAAAAGTCTTACATGGGGCGGGAATTTCATTTCGGAGATATCATTTCCACTTATTTTATAAGTGTTTTGACCATTCTGATTGGTCTTAGATACATAAAAAAGAATTATTACATAAGTCAGGGCTTGCTGGAAACAAAAGCAGCTGATCTTGAACGTATAAATAACACTAAAAATAAGTTATTTACTATAGTTTCCCACGACCTGAGAGCCCCATTAGCTACTGTCAGAAGTTATTTGGAAATCCTGTCAAATTTAGATCCTGCAAAGGAGAACTGGCAGGAAATACAAAGTGATCTGATTGAGATGACCCAAAATACAGATAATATGCTCTCCAACATCCTGATGTGGTCTGCATCACAAATGGAAGGAATAAACATTAATAAGAAACCAATCCTTCTTGCCAATACTCTAATTCCTGTAATCAGGGTATTTCAGTCAATTGCAAATGCCAAACAAATAGCTTTAAGCTTTGAGATTGACCCTGGTCTTAAGGTAATGGCAGACGAGAATATGCTGCAACTTGTGATCCGAAATATCTTAAGCAATGCAATAAAATTTACCAATAACGGAGGGAATATTCAGCTGAAAGTAGAATCTGATTATCCAAACTACATAATCAAAATAAGCGACAATGGCATTGGAATGACCGATCAGATTAAAGATTCCATATTCAGCTTAAAAGCTGAATCTTCCTTTGGTACAAAAAATGAAAAGGGTGTTGGTTTGGGTCTGAATTTAAGTAAGGAATTTACCGATATGCAGGGTGGCAGAATCTGGTTTGAAAGCGTTTATGGTAAAGGAAGTACCTTCTTTATTTCGATTCCAATAGCCTGATTATTAATTTGCTACTGTATTTAAATACCACCTGGGCTTAATTAAGACGATCAGACTTATCCCTCAACAAACCCCGATTTTGATATAAATTTGCCATCTCAGCCTTTTTTTTGTAAATTTGTAAAAAAGCACAAGCTATTCTTTTTCATGCCTGCTGGTCAATTCGACTGATCTTGGTTTCTTTCCTGTAATAAAAACAGAATAATCCTGATCCATTCCTTTGTTGAATTTTCAATGCCTCTCTGGCCGCATACATTTGAACCGGATAGTAATTATTAAATAATTTACAGACATGGCAAAATCCCAGGCAACCTTCATGAAGAAGCAGCTCGAAAAGAACAGAGCAAAGAAAAAAGAAGATAAAGAACACCGTAAGCAGGAACGCAAACAAAATTCAAATGGCGGTAAGCTCGAAGATATGCTCGCCTATGTAGATGAGAATGGAGAACTTTCCTCTACCCCTCCAGAAATCAAACAAGCTGTAAGGCAATCAAACCGATAGCTCGTTGACATAATAAATACAGAGTATTCAAGCAATTAAATTATTCAGGTTCTTGGAAAATCGGGCAATTTCATCCAATGGGTGAAATCCCCGATTGAAACCTTATCCTCGGCAACAATAAACTTGTTATAAATTTCACTGTAATATCCGAAGTATATTTGTCCGCCATCAAATAACAGAACGTCTACTGCCTGTTCAGGCAACTCATCTTTAACTAAAGTCCAAACCATAGTATAAAGATATAAACTATTGTCGAAATGGTTTTATACAAATTCATGCTGTAAACAGCAGGGTTGAAAATTACATATCGCTGAAAAACAGCATATTAAGATCATTTTAAGGGAATTATAATTTTGCAGAAGTCAAACTTTAAAAGTAAATTTCTTTATAAAACCTTAAACCAACCCACATCATGAACTCAAAAACATTTTTAATCGGTATTGCAGGAGGCATTATTGTCTTCCTGATGGGATTTTTAATCTATGGAATACTATTGATGGATTATTTTGGTGCCAGTATGAGCTCCTACCCGGGACTCCTGAAAGAACCCATGGAAATCTGGGCAATTGGAACAGGCAATATTATATGGGGAATTCTTCTGGCTTATTTTCTGAATACTTTGAAAGTTGACTCAGGTATTCAGGGGGCTATTCAGGGGGCAACATTGTTTTTCCTGTTTGGTCTGGGAGCTAATTTCGTTTTCTTCGGTCAGTACAATTTAATGCCGCTTTCACTGGCTTTCGTGGATTCACTCTGTATGGCTCTGTTAGGTGGAGTATCCGGGGCAGCAATTGGATGGTTAATTGGCAGAAAATCAGGGAAAACTAGCTGAACAAAAAGCAGAATATTAAAAATCTTTGCTGTATAGAAAATGGGGAATATCGCTCAGATATTCCCCATTAAAACAGATGAAAATAACAACATTTAGAACCTACTCTTTAATATTCAAATTTCGGGTACAGCTTCTTCCGGATTTCCCCAAACGAATGGTGCAAGGGGCACATTCGCATTTTCTGCTTTAATATTTTTTAATGATTCAGGAGCGGTTTCTTCAGGACTTCCCCATACAAATGGCGCGACAGGCACATTCAGATTCCTAAATCCCTTAACTGACTTAACAGAATCAATTATATCATCAGGGCTACCCCATACAAAAGGTGCCACAGGAACTTTTGCAAATCTTGCTTTTACAAATCTCAGGCCTTCAGGAGCCTGATCGTCAGGGCTGCCCCATACAAATGGTGCTACAGAAACCATTGATTTAGGCAGGTCACTTGAGAATTCTGAACTTTTAACCGCTGCATTAATATTCAGAGAAAAAGTCATTAAAATTACTGTGCTAAGTGCGAATATTGTTTTCATGTTTTTGTTTTTGTTTGATTGTTGATCAAATGTACCCCCCTAATCAAAGCCGGCATATACCTTTCTGGCAGGATATAGCAACAATTCGGTAAGTGCAGGAAAACTGTCGGTAAAAAACCTTCGGCTCAGATATCTGATTTAATGCAAATGAGAATCGATTTATGTAGTTTTGAAAAAACCAATTATATGCAAAACCAGGATCAGGAAAAGAAAGATATTCACAGATCATCCAAGAAAGATCTTTATGAAGCACCAGATTATTTTCTGGTTAATGATCTTTTGACCGAGGAACATAAGCTCATACGTGATACTGTGAGGGCCTGGGTTAAAAAAGAAGTAAGTCCGATCATTGAAGATTTCGCGCAAAGAGCTGAATTTCCAAAACAACTTATTCCCGGACTTGCGTCACTGGGTGCCTTTGGGCCTACTATCCCGGTAAATTATGGTGGTGCCGGCTTAGATTATATTTCTTACGGACTGATTATGCAGGAGATTGAGAGGGGTGATTCAGGTATCCGGTCAACCGCATCGGTTCAGGGATCTTTGGTCATGTATCCGATATATGCCTATGGTTCGGAAGAGCAAAAAACAAAATTTCTGCCTAAACTGGCATCCGGCGAATTTCTTGGATGTTTTGGATTGACTGAGCCAGATCATGGTTCAGATCCGGGAAGTATGATCACCAATATTAAAGACATGGGTGATCATTACGTTCTGAACGGATCAAAAATGTGGATCTCAAATTCACCTTTTGCCGATATTGCAGTTGTCTGGGCTAAAGATGAACAGGGCATTATCAGGGGATTGATTGTTGAAAAAGGTATGGAAGGCTTTTCTGCCCCGGAGATCCATGGCAAATGGAGCCTCAGAGCTTCGGCTACCGGAGAACTGGTATTTAATAACGTTAAAATTCCTAAAGAAAACATATTCCCGAATATAAGCGGAATTAAAGGTCCGCTGGGATGCTTAAACCAGGCGCGCTATGGAATAGCCTGGGGAGCTTTGGGTGCCGCTATGGACTGTTATGATACCGCTCTGCGTTATTCCAAGGAGAGAAAGCAATTCGGCAGACCAATAGGCGGATTTCAACTTCAGCAAAAGAAACTGGCTGAAATGATCACAGAGATTACCAAAGGGCAACTATTGGTATGGCGACTCGGAGTACTCAAAAATGAAGGCCGTGCTACACCTGCACAGATATCTATGGCTAAAAGAAACAGTGTCGAAACAGCCATAAATATTGCCCGTGAAGCAAGACAGATTCTGGGAGGAATGGGCATAACCGGTGAGTATCCGGTGATGCGCCACATGATGAATCTGGAATCTGTTGTAACCTATGAAGGCACACACGACATTCATTTATTAATCACAGGAATGGATATTACCGGATTGAATGCATTTCAATAGTCATCCGGAATTAGCGGTATATCCAATCCAGACTAAGCCTTCTGATATAGGAGTTTTGTAGCCCTAAACCAACACCGTACCCAAGTAACACATGCGATTTGGTAAAATGGATTGCTGTATAACAAAACATTCCATTAGGGTCATCCTCTATATTTTTAATTTTTTGCCATGATCTTCCCTCATTTTTTGAAACAGCGATAGTTAAAGGGCTTCGTTTACTCTTAAAATAACCCGGACCAGATGCGCCATTATTATTCCATACCAGTAAGAGGTCACCGGTGTTTGGTATTCTTTTTATTGAAGCAGGTGATATCGGAGAGGGAATTGCTGCAGGTTCTGCCATGGTCCATGTCAGGCCCCCATCCTCTGAAAAACTTTGATATTGTGTACCACCACTCGCTCTCATGAACACCATTAATTTTCCTCTTTTCAACTCAAGCAAACCTGGCTCCTGAATGATTATGGTGTCAGGTGTCAAAACGGAATCTCCTGAATGCCAGCTCAGTCCATTATCATCAGAATAATAACATTTTATCGTCCCCTTATTTTTCCATGGTGTTTCAGGAGTTTTATGCAATGATACCGGAACGAGGATACGGCCAGATTTTAACTGCACTATCCGATCATTATTTACAACAAAATATCCCTTTCTGTCCTGAACAATTGCTTTTGGATCAGTCCATGTTTTACCCTCATCCTCTGAGAGTCTTAGTTGAGGTATACAATCACTTAAAGAATTCTTTCGGGCATATACGAGGGCTATCTTGCCATTTTTAAGACGAAGCAATGAAACAGACATCACATTCATATCCCCTTCTTTGTCAACAATGACCTGATCGTCTGTAGTCCAGCTGATTCCCTCATCTGTAGAATAACGTCCAACCAATTGTGCTGGTGCATGATCGCTACCCGAACCTCCGATAAAACGACTGTATACAAAAAGTATCCTGCCGTCTTTCAATTCAATAAAATCGCCTTCGCTGTTTCGTGGATTATCCTCAGATGAATTAATCTGATGAACCAGCATATTTCCTGAATTTTCATTTGGCTGCGCCATCAAAAATCCGGTACCGGCAAATTCCAAAAGAAAAAATAGAAAGTATGATCTCAATGAGGCTATACTAGTATAAAATGATTTATTCATTTTATGATGTATTGGATAAAAATTTAAATATCAGATATTAATACCAGGCTTAGCTACAAATAAAAAAGCCCATTTCTATAAAGATATGGGCTTTCTGTTCAAAAATCAATAAAATGCCTATGCCATTAGGAGTAAACAGATCTTACCCGCTCTCTAAGGTTATATCCTGAAGCCATCACTTCACCGTATGCACCGGCTGTTCTGATTGCGATGAGATCTCCACGCTTTGATTCAGGCAACTCAACTTCTTTACCAAAGCAGTCGGTACTTTCACAAATAGGGCCAACAACATCATATGAAACTATGGAATTTGCAGGATCCGCAGTAATATTTTCAATCTTATGATAAGCCTGATATAAGGCAGGGCGCATCAATTCAGTCATTCCGGCATCCAGAACCAGAAAATTCTTCTTTAATCCGTTCTTCACATAAAGTATTCGGCTAATCAGGCTTCCGCACTGTGCTACAAGAGCTCTTCCAAGTTCAAAATGAACTTCCTGACCATTCCTGCGCTCAAGGAATTTATCATAGATTTCAAAAAAACTCATAAAATCATTGACAGTATTCTCATCAGGATGATGATAATCCACTCCGAGTCCTCCGCCGACATTCAATACCTTAAGGTCGAAACCGCGTTCCAGAAACCAGATATTAAGCTCATTAACTTTCAGACAAAGGCTTTTAAATACATCCAGATTCGTAATTTGAGATCCCACATGAAAATGGATTCCAATCAGTTCTAGGTTTGAACATCTTTTAAGTTCCTCAACACATGCAGGTAATTCCCATTGATTCACACCAAACTTATTCTCTTCCAGTCCGGTAGTGATATACTGATGAGTATGAGCATCTACGTTTGGATTGATTCTTATCGCAACCCTTGCCTGTTTGCCTAGTTTTAAGGCAAGTTTATTGATTATTCCAAGTTCCTGAACAGATTCAACATTGAAACAATAAATATTATTACTTAAAGCCTCATTAATTTCTCTGTCCGACTTTCCAACACCTGCAAAAACAACCTTTCCGGGATCAAAACCTATTTCAATTGCCTTTTTAACCTCATTCCCACTAACACAATCTGCACCGAAACCCGATTTTTGAATGGCTTTCAAGACCTGTTCATTGAAATTGGCCTTAAGTGCATAATGAACATGGAATGCAAACTTCTCAGAAGCCGCTTTGCAGGACATTAAAGTCTGATCCAATACATTCAGATCATAATAATAAAATGGCGTTTCTAAATTCTGGAAACGGGCGACTGTATCCCTTCTAAACATATAAATCCTCTAATCCGCCTGAGACGGATGCTAACTTTATTCAAATAAACGATTGTGTAATGACCTCAATGCTTCAACCTTATCTCCATCATTAATCAGAAGGGAAATATTAAAATGGCTTCCGCCGTAAGAGATCATACGGATTGGAATATGTTTCAGGGCTTCAAGCACCCGGGCTGCAAAGCCGTGCTTATCGGCACCAAAATCACCTACCACACAAACAATTGTTTGATTATAATCAACCTCAACCGTTCCGAAATTATTAAGTTCTTTAATTATCTCTGCAAGATTACTAATATCATCAATCGTTACTGATACAGCCACCTCTGAAGTAGTGATCATATCAATTGGTGTTTTATAACGCTCGAAGATTTCAAAAACTCTTCTCAAAAATCCATAGGCAAGAAGCATTCTGCTGGATTGAATTTTAATTGCGGTGATCCCGTCTTTTGCAGCTATAGATTTGATTTTACCACGTTCACTATCATTGGTAATCAAAGTTCCGGCAGCTTTAGGTTCCATTGTATTCAATAAACGAACAGGGACTTTAAACTTCTGTGCCGGAAAAACACTTTGAGGATGCAGGATCTTAGCACCGAAATAAGCAAGCTCGGCAGCCTCATCAAATGATAATCTTGCAATAGGTTTGGTTCCCTTTACGATACGTGGATCGTTATTATGCATTCCATCAATATCTGTCCAGATTTGTACCTCCTCAGCTCGAATAGCAGCACCAATCAATGAAGCAGTGTAATCACTACCCCCTCTTCGTAAATTATCTATCTCACCAAATGAATTACGGCAGATATAACCTTGTGTTATGAAAAGGTTAATTTCTGGGTCAAGCATTGGTTGAATATGTTCACTGATAAAATCAATTACCGGCTCATTATCCTCATCAATCTTCATAAAGACCAAAGCAGGGAGTAATTTTGACTTCACTCCTATCTCTGTCAGATAAAAATGATACAGGGTTGTTGAAATAAGTTCACCTTGTGCCAAAATGATCTTTTCTTCGATAGTTGTGAAATGTGCATTGGCAAATGAAGAAATCAGATTAAAATGATAATCAATCAGATTTTTTCCATTTTCTAATCCCTCTGCTGAAGAGAAAAGCTCTTTAATGAACAAATCATATTTAGCCTTCAATATAGCTGTAAGTTCTGCTGCCTTTGATTTATCAGCAGCCAGATAAGCCTGTGAGATTTCAAGCAGGCTGTTTGTAGTTCCCGATACTGCAGAAAGCACAACAATCTGTCTTTCTTCCGGGTTTATAATGTCTAATAATTTTTTAATCCGATCTGGACTTCCAACCGATGTTCCTCCGAACTTTAGTACCTTCATTTAAGCTTGAATTTTAGATTGCAGCAAATGATTTTTATACTTGTGCAATGAGAGGCTAAAATTAGGAAAAAGCATCTTATTTTTCATATTGAATATAATTGTTTTTATACCAGCAATGCGGGATCGCATGAGGTTATATACGCGTTGTCGGGAGGATATTAAGCTCTTGCGCGTTCCATACTGAACAAAATTTAATTTGGCATCCAAAAATCTTTGAAATAAAGAAGTCTTAAATGCCTTAGAATAAAATATAAAATCCATGAAAGAGCTAGAAATCTCTGTTTTAAATAAGATCAATAACTGGCTTCAGGGAAGCTATGATGAAGCAACAAAGAAAGAAATCAGCGAACTGCTGGAATCACAATCATTTACTGAGCTAACAGATTCATTCTATAAGGATCTAGAATTTGGAACCGGGGGGCTTCGCGGTACTATGGGGCCAGGTTCTAACCGTATTAATAAGTACACCATAGGAACTGCAACCCAGGGATTGAGCAATTACCTGCTTAAAAAATATCCCGGAGAGAAAATTAGCGTAGCCATTGCCCACGATAGCAGGAACAAATCCGATTATTTCGCAAAAATTACTGCTGAGGTATTCTCAGCTAATGGAATACATGTTTATTTCTTCAGGGAACTTAGACCAACACCAGAACTTTCATTTGCGATCCGGCACCTTGGATGCCGAAGCGGGGTAATGATCACTGCATCGCATAACCCAAAAGAATATAATGGCTATAAGGCCTATGGTGCTGACGGAGGACAATTCAAATCCCCTGATGATCAAATGGTTATGAATGAAGTTTCAGCTATAAGCGATATTAAGGAAGTTAAATTTGGTAGGATTGACAAAAATATTGAGTATATCTCGGAGGAGATCGATGAATTATATTTAAAAAAGATCACCGAACTTTCTGTTTCTCCGGAGGCTATTA
>NZ_DASWXT010000018.1:0-25222 GCF_036405355.1 Daejeonella sp. | reverse complement strand
ATATTACATCATGGTATCCTGGGAGGTTTTAGCGGAAAAGTTGGAAACATTGTAGGATACAGGTATAAAAACCAATATTGCATCCGGCAGATGCCGCGTAAATCAATCAAGCCTGCGGGCAGCAAACAGTTATCACAAAGGGAAAAATTTAAGCTTTCCATCGCTTTAATTTCTCCTTTGCGTGATCAGCTGAAACAATTACCTGAGAAAGGTAAAAGAAGGATTTCAGCGTTCAATTGCTGCCTGAGCAAAATTCTAAGGGAGGTCATCGGGGGCACTTATCCTGAGTATTCCTTCAATTATGCTGCTCTTCAAATCAGTTCCGGTAGCCTGTCTGTTGGCCACTGCCATTCTGTATATGCCTTAGAAAACAATTTGGTCTTCAATTGGTGCCCGGATACCCCTGATTTCTATTTAGACAGAAGGCTGTACATGCTGGCTTATAACCCACTTAGAAAAAAATGGGTTTGCGACAGTCTTGAACTGAGATCCGGCGACTGTATGGGTATGCTTAGTCTGCCTTGCAGCTTTATCGGGGAACAAGTGGAAACCTATATGTATTTCACTAAGTCCAATGGCAAAACGGTATCAGACAGTATTCATCTGGGGTCAGTTAATTTACCGGATGTTTCTTTTTCAGAAGTCTCAATAAACCTTAATTAATCATCTTAAAATCATTATCATGGAACTCATTCAAAAATATTATCTACCCTGGCATTTTCCTTTCAGAAAGGAATTAGCGGGGATCCTTATTATCATTGTGATCTTCCTGTTATTCCCTTACATCATTCGCACAATAGATGTTACCGCTGCAGCGATCGATCCGGGAATATTCAGCGCAATTATTCTGGCTGTATCAGCTATCCTGATCTTCAAATCTGTAACCTGGTGGATTATTACAGCCATCTGGCCGGTGTTTGCAGAATATTCGAACGATCATTTTGAACGGAATTTTAAATCCTTACTGTCATGGCAAAAAGTAATTATTTACCTCGGATTCTACTTACTGGTGTTATTTGCATTTGTGGTTGCATTGGCAGCGATAGTATAGTTGTTGGTTGTCGGTTGTTAGTTGTTAGTAATAATGTGGTTCAGAAGAAATTTTTCAGTACTCGCGCTGATCAAAGGGCAAAGAACAAGGAAGCAGGACGAGCAGGATTTTCAATGAATAATCAAATTAAAAACTTACAACCTATCACTTACAACTTACAACTCTCCCAAAGCTATCGGGTAACAACCAAAAAAATCTACGACTCACAAATTGGTATCCGTGAACAAGGTATTAATACGGGTCCGCAGGTTGAAGAATATCTCAATTATGTGAACTTGAAAAAGGGACAGCCCTGGTGTGCAGCTTTTATCTGCTGGGTTTACGGGCAGGCAGGGATTGAGAATCCGCGCTCGGGCTGGTCACCTGACCTGTTTAAGGGTAGTAAAGTGATATGGGATAGAGCTGAAAGTGGAAAGCTGAAAGTGGAAAGCAGGGAAAAGCATCAGGGCGGAAATTCGTTAGAAGCAATGTCAGTTCGCCCAACAACTAACAACCAACAACCCGATAGCTATCGGGTAACAACTGGAGATATTTTCGGTCTCTTCTTTTCAGAAAAGAATCGCATTGCCCATGCCGGTTTCATTGACCAATGGGATGGAACCTGGTTGATTACGGTTGAGGGGAATACGAATGATTCAGGCGGCAGGGAAGGGGATGGGGTCTACAGAAAAAGAAGGTTGGTTAGATCTGTTTATCAGGTGGCAAGTTATATTGGAGTACCGTAGAGCTGATGATTGCAATCACTGCTAGTATTTTTTCTACTGACCCAGAATGGGTCAAATGTTTATAGAATTACATTAACACGGAAATCCCGACCCGGAAGGGCAATGTCATTATTTAAGGACTACGATCCTGACGAAAGTCAGGATCTCCTCCAATATTAAAAAAAAGCATTGTCATTCTGGCGAAGGCCAGAACCTCCTACTCCTTAACTTAATGACATTGCCTGAAGGGGTCGTATGTAGAATTCCTATACATACGACCCCTTCAGGGTCGGAAAATAGGTATTTATGATTTTTCTATAAACATACGACCCCTTTGGGGTCGACCAAAACTTTTACCAGACACTAGCAAACATAAAATTCAATAATCATGAAAATCACTAAAATTAAGTTTGGATATACTTTTTGGGGTGCTTTGTTTATTTCAATTGCTTTAACATCATGCCAGATCAATAAATTTCTGAATCGTCAGAAAAGCAAAATGCAGGTATCGGAGGATCAGAAAATCATGAATATTACAGAACTGCAAACCAGGCTGAAAGACAGCCGTACTATCCAATTATCTGATTCACTTGGCCATACTTATCAGGTAGATATTTTTCCTGTTGATACATTTAGTTTTTCACCGGAAAGTGGATTTAAAGGAAAAGCATTCAGTATCAGCATTACAGGAAAACAAAATGTAGTAAAGAGTCTTATTGACAGTTCAAATCGATCTCAGGATGTCCATAGCCTTGAAATGGATAATATTGAATTTAGTCGGAGGATGGAACAGAATACAGATTCGAAGATTAAGGAAAAGGAAAGCAGAATTGCATTTCCTAAAATTATCATTGCTCTGATTAGTTTATTGATGCTGATCGCCAGATGGCGATACTGGAAGCGTATGACTGCATTTGAGAAATGAGGGTTTACAAAATTTCATACTCATAGTGATGAGATTCTTCGTCGCCTCATAATTTTAGTGCATTGAAAAACCGATTGGCTCCTCTGAATGACAATACACTACACATTGTGTACCCACCCATCGACAAATAGACAACCCGATAGCTATCGGGTCACTCATTGACAAATCAAATGGATCAAAGAATAAAGAGCAATGAATAAAGACAAGACCCATGGCTCAAATGAAGCACTCATCCCATTTGCTAATTTGCTCATTCTCTAATTTACTAATTCCCACCCATCGACAAATAGACAAATCATCTAATTGACAAATTCCTCCCCCGTTTGCGACTGACGAAATCTACTTTCTAATCGCCTATGTGATTTCGTAAGTCCTTTCTAATTTACTAATTTGTCTAATTCATGTCAACTGTCAACTGTCAACTGATCACAGTTTCACCTCCGTATTCCCCCCCTTATTTAAAGTAATATCAACCGGCGCATTTGTTTTCCATGAGCCTCTTGTAAAGTCAGGGACATCTATTGAATTCGAGCGATTCTTAACTGACCATTCACTCAGCGGGAAAATAGAGCTCCATAATGCCGCATCATATACATCCTGATCGACAGGCAAACCATTACGAAGACAGTCGATATTATGCCAATCCATTAAAAAATCCATCCCTCCATGGCCACCAACCTGCTTTGCGAGTTCACCAACCTTTTTAACTATTGCTGGTTCATATTTCTTTTCAAGGACCTTAAACTCCTCCTCAGAAATCCAGCCTTCATGACCGATTGAGATCTTACCCGGAAGCGGATACTTCTGGGCAGTACCTTTAGTTCCGCTAATCAGATGTATCCTGGAATAGGGGCGCGGAGAGGTAACATCATGCTGCAACATGATCGTTTTGCCTTTATTGGTACGAATGGTGGTGGTATTCATATTGCCATTAAAAGGCTTTCCAACAAATTGCTTATAGATATCGTCGCTGGCAGCCAGTTTCTTCGCGGTATCAGCCATCATAAAATCATTTGTAGAAACAGAAACCAGATAATCCATTTTATCACCACGATTAATGTTCATCACCTGACTTACAGGACCAAGGCCATGTGTAGGATACAAATTGCCTTGTCTGCTGGCATCCATTCTGAGACGCCAGAAATCATAATATTTATCTTTTGAGAAATCACCGGCCAAAAGGTCATGGATATATGCTCCTTCAGCATGAACAATCTCCCCAAAAAATCCCTGGCGGGCCATATTGAGTGTTAATAACTCGAAAAAGTCATAGCAACAATTTTCAAGTATCATACAATGCTTTTTGTTTCGCTCAGAGCTCTCTACCAGTCGCCAGCATTCCTCAATTGTAGTAGCAGCAGGTATTTCAGTACAGGCATGTTTTCCATGATCCATTGCATAAATGGCCATTGGAGCATGTAAAGCCCAGGGAGTGGCAATATAAACCAGATCGATATCATCACGCTCACAAACCTTTTTCCAGGCTTCAGGATTTCCTGTAACCAGTTCAGGTTTCTGCCCTGAAGCCTCAATACGCTTAAATGCGGCATTTGCCTTCTCAGGACGCAGATCACAGATAACTTTAATTTCAACACCTCCAATCTTACTCATTCGCTGAACCGCACCCGATCCCCGGTTTCCAGTGCCTATAAATGCAATCCGAACTGTTTCTAGCTTTGGAGCAGCATAGCCTGACATATTAAACTTCTGAGGCCGGTTCAGAAAATCAGACGAATCAAGATTTTCATTCCTATCGGATGCAAATGCAGGTAAACTGCTTAGCATTGTTACACCGGCAACAGCCGGAATGGCCTGTTTAATAAAGTCTCTGCGATTATTTTTCATGAAGTTCTGTTTTTAATTGAACACGAGGAGAAATTTAAGAAGAATTTCGCTGAATCTGCAGATGCTCCTATAGAAAATATTAAATCTGATCCTTTTAATTAAATAATGCTTAATCCTGCCGCACCAATGATGGGGCAAACCCAACATGAGAATGTAATAGTTATTCCATAATAGGACAAAATGGGAGCTTGCACCGCAGATTCCGGCCTCAGAGCCGGAATCTCCTTATTCCCCAAAATAGTATGTCATTCCCACGAAAGTGGGAACCTCCTTTTTACTCAATCACAGAATTTATTCGTGGCGGATACCCAATATCATTAAGTTATAGATCAAATTAAATGTTATTTACTAAAGACAGCACAAATTATTAATACCACTCTCTTGATTACATCAAAAAATATTAATTTAACAATGGAAACACTCAAAGCAAGAAAAATGGAAAAGCAACCTAGTCCAGAAAATAACTCAGAAGTAAGTAAACCACAACGGCTTCTATCCATTGATGCTCTCCGGGGATTTGATATGCTGCTGATTTCAGGCGGAGGAACATTTCTGGTTCTGCTTGAGAATAATACCGGCTTAGCCTGGATCGACTGGATTGCAGGCCAACTGAAGCATCCTGCATGGAATGGCTTTACATTTTATGATTTCATTTTCCCGCTTTTTCTTTTCATTGCCGGAGTATCCATGGCATTTTCGCTAAATAAAGGGATAGAAATGGGCCTGTCAAAAGCTGAATTGTACAAAAAAGCGTTCTGGAGGATGCTCATTTTAGTTATTCTTGGGATTCTTGATAAAAATCAGCCTGTCACATTTTTTGAGCCCAGCCAGATCAGGGTTGCCAGTGTGCTGGGCAGAATTGGTGTTGCCGGATTTTTTGCCAGTCTGCTGTATTTGAACTTCTCCCGCCTTAACAGAATATTCTGGGTTGCCGGAATTCTGCTGCTCTATTATGCAGCCTTATTCCTTATACCAGTTCCCGGCTATGGTGCAGGGAATTTAAGTATGGAGGGTAATCTTGTTGGATGGATCGATAGAAATTTCCTTCCGGGAAGGCTACTTCAAAAAATTTATGATGAAAACGGACTCATCACTCAATTACCAGCTCTTTGCCTTACCGTAATGGGCTCAATGGCAGGTGATGTCCTGCGTTCAGACAGAAAAGAGAGTAAAAAATTGCAGATTCTCCTTATGGCAGGTATTGCAGGTATAGGTATTGGACTTTTATGGGGACTGCATTTCCCGATCAACAAACATCTTTGGTCAAGTTCGTTCATTATGCTTACAGCAGGAATGGCCTTTTTAATACTCAGCCTTTTCTATTATATAATCGATGTATTGAAGTTCCAAAGCTGGGCTTTCTTTTTCCAGGTTATAGGGATGAATTCATTAACCATTTATCTGGCCTATCACTTCATTGACTTTGAACACACCTCTCATGCACTTTTTGCAGGACTATATGCTCCATTACCTGAACAGTTTCATGATGCACTTGAAGCACTCGGCGCACTGATTCTGGTATGGTCAATGATGTATTTCTTGTACAGGAAGAAGATTTTTATTAAGATCTGAGTTGTAAGGTAGAAGTTATAAGTAATAAGTTCTAGGTTGTAAGTTTTAGATTCTGCTATTCATTTGCTGTTCTACTCCTTACCAAAATGGGGCTGGCTCAGGCTTGCTGCTTTTGGATCCTGATTCCCCTCATCGACAAATAGACAAATCACCTCATTGACAAATTCTTAAACTAGATGTGACTGACGAAATCAACTTTCTTATCGCCTGTGTGATTTCGTAAGTCTGTACCCCATTTGCTAATTCTCAAATTTGCTAATTTGCTAATTCTCGTTCATCGACAAATTAGCCCTTCAGCCACTGATCAAACCAGTCGAAAGCTTCCTTCTGCATGTCCTTATCAAACTTATGCGGACCCGGATAGTAGGAGCATTTATACTTATCCTCTGCTTTTGCTTTGGCATAGACTTCTTTCAGGATTTTATCGGCATTTTGCATTTCCGGAAGAGTATACAATTGATCTTCCGAGTCGTTTAAAACCAAAGTTGGAAGTGGAGCTCTCAATCCAAGAATTTCAGGAAAATCCATTTCCTTGGGTAATACCGGAACATAGGTCATCCAGGTATGAGTAAAGGATTTATTAAGTATCAGATCTTTCCAGGTTGTCATGAAGCCAACACAAACCGCACATTTTATCCTGGAATCCAATCCGCCCATAAATACAGTACGCATCCCCCCTCCTGATAATCCTGCGCATCCAACCTGATCCGGATTTACGTCCTTGCGGGCGCATAGAACATCAAGCGCTTTCTGATCTTCGGCAAAAAAGACACCTGGCCAGGTAGTACCGGCGCAAAAAAGTGACTTAGCCATAATATGCTCATGATCAGATGCCCAGGTATTATATGCCTTAATATTTTCAGAATTCTCAGGATCCTTATCACTCAAACCCTTCCGCATATTTGCAGGTAGATCCTGCATCATCACCCTGCGACTGGCAAAAGGAAATGCATCAGATACTAGTACAACGTAACCTCGCTTAGCAATTTCATTCGCCCATGCCATACCGCTATAATATGTTTTCTGATGTTCTACTATGTCCGGATGCTGCTTTTCGGAGGTACGTGTAATTTTCCTGGTTCCAAAATATTTGTTTGCTCCATGATCATGGAATGCCAGAATTCCCGGTAAAGCACCTTTCGCATTTGCTGGTTTCAGTAAAATAGCTTCTGTTGGACGGCCGTAAGGCAATTGCCAGCTTAGCTCTTCAATATGCAGACCATCATATTCATATTGTTTCTTAACAGTAACCGTTGGAGCACCCCCGATTTCAGGAATTCCAAGCCGATCAAGAATACGTTCATTTGCAGATGCTTTCCACTGATCAATATTTTGCCATTTCGTGTTCCTGAAAGAGTGGGAAGGTACCTTATTATCAATCAGTGAACTGGCCCATGGCCCATAGAGGCCTATGATACTTTGCTTGGTTGGATCAAGTGTTTCATTGTCAACAATTGGGGCCTTTGTTCCCTGGTTTGAATCAGTACAAGATGCGAGGCTGCTCAGCATACTGCTGCTAACCACACCAACGCCAGCTATTCCTGCTACCTTAAGAAAATCTCTACGATTATTTTTCATCTGTTTATTTTTATGTTTTCCCCGCTTTGCGGAATTGAAATCAAATTATAAAACAAGATAAGAGAATTTTTAAATAGAGTGCAATGCGGGGGGTAGGTTTTATACTTAATTCGGTTATCGGAAATCTGATGTCTGAGATATCCTGCTTTATTGGAGGAATAGGCCTAAAAATTTTATTGGATTCTTAATAGCTGCGAAATCTAATGTTTTCGATATAGAGGCTTCAAATTGGAGGATATCCTTGCAATACTTTTAAACACTCTCCCTTAGAGAGGGTAGTTCAAAACTTGAAACCAGTAGTTCCGAACGCAGGGTGAGGCTCAAAAAATGGTTTGACAGCTACATTATTTATTAAAGATTAAGATTTACTAGTAGATTACCCACAAATAGTGAGATAAATCCTGCTTCAGCAAAATTTCATACTCATAGTGATGAGATCCTTCGTCGCCGCAAAATTTTATTAAACTGAGAAAATCAACCGGCTCCTCTGGATGACATACACTACACATTGTGTACCCACTCATCGACAAATAGACAAATCATCTAATTGACAAATCAAATGGATCAAAGAACAAGGAATAAAGACAAGAACGATAGCTTCAAATGAAGTACTCATCCCATTTGCTAATTTGCTCATTTCCTCATTTGCTCATTCCCCCCATCAACAAATAGACAAATCTTCTAATTGACAAATCAAATGGATCAAAGAACAATGAGCAAGGAATAAAGACAAGAACGATAGCTTCAAATGAAGTACTCATCCCATTTGCTAATTTTCAAATTTGTTAATTTGCTAATTCTTCATCAACCCGAGCAGATACTCCCCATATCCACTTTTCAACAGAGGCTCAGCAACTTTCTTCAACTGTTCTGAATCAATGAACTTCATTTGAAAAGCAATTTCCTCGATACATCCTATCTTTAATCCCTGACGCTCTTCAATGACCTGAACGAATTGACCGGCCTGCATCAGAGAATTGAATGTTCCTGTATCCAGCCAGGCGGTACCACGACTTAAAACCCCAACTTTCAGTTTTCCCTGTTGCAAATACTCCCGGTTAATATCGGTTATCTCATATTCACCCCTAGGAGATGGCTTGATGTTTTTCGCAATTTGTACTACAGAATTATTGTAGAAATATAATCCGGGGACAGCATAATTGGATTTTGGCTTAAGCGGCTTTTCTTCAATAGAAAGTGCTTTGAAGTCTTTATCGAATTCAACTACTCCATATCTTTCCGGGTCAGATACCTGGTAGGCAAATACAATACCTCCTTCAGGATTCTGAATTGCTGGTAAAAGGTTAGTGATAGAATCACCATGAAAGATATTATCACCTAGTATGAGTGCAACATCATCACCCGCAATGAACTTCTCACCGATCACAAATGCCTGAGCAAGTCCGTTGGGTACTCTTTGCTCTGCATAAGAAAATTTACAGCCTATCCGGCTTCCATCCCCCAGAAGTTTCTCGAAATTGGGAAGATCATGAGGAGTAGAAATGATCAGAATCTCACGTATTCCAGCCTGCATCAGGGTAGAAAGTGGATAATAAATCATTGGCTTATCATAAACAGGCATCAATTGCTTGCTCACTGCCAGGGTAAGCGGATGCAACCTGGTCCCTGATCCTCCTGCAAGTATAATTCCTTTCATTGCTTATCAATAAATAGTTATCTGTTGTCTGTTATCAGTTATCAGTGAATTACTGCTTCATCTAATATTTACTAGTAGACGGAAAGCTAATTGTCCACTGTCAATTGTCAACTATCAATTAAATTAAAACCCCTGCTCCCCAGTCAATCTCAGATCGCCTGTTGATTGTACTATCTCATAATATGAAAAATCTTCATTTGCCCAAAAACTGGTACCATAGAGAATATTCTGGTTGGAAGTAATACTAACAAGCTTGTTCGAATAAAAACGCTTTTTTGTTTCATCCCAGATCAGTTCTTCCGACTTGAATGTCTCTCCTTTAATATTGGTAGCAACAACATTCCGCTTGAGTTCAACAATGTTTTCACGTTCGCGACGAATCGCATAATCGGACTTAACCCGGCTTGATTCCTGCTGGTACTGATCATAAAAAATCACAGTTACGCCCTTATTCATCTCAATATAAGGCTTCTCTGTTTTAAAATTAAGTAATTCGGGAGTAATAAGTTTGGCTTTTACAATAGTCGAGTCGCTGTAAATAATTTCTACACCTGTAGATTTATCAACAGGAACCAACATTTTCTTAGCGGATATTTGTTCAACCTTGCGTAAATCGTTCTCACAGGCAAAGAACATAATGATTCCTGCATAAAAAACAGCACCGTATATGCAGCGCCGCAATATCATATATTAATCAATATAGGTTTTCTGGAACCACTTATCATTCAGCGTGAAGCCAAGGTGTATATTAACGTAACGGTCACGAACCAGGTTATTCTTTTCGGTACCACGCTGCCCAACTTCAGCAGCCAAATTTATTTTGTAGAAACTTGATCTGTTACGAGGTAATGGGAAACCAAATCCAAAATTAAGAGCATATTGGTTGATATCATTGTTGCCAATTTTAACAAAGGTTTTGTCGTACTTAACCCCCAAACGGTAATCCATCAGTTTAAAATAACTACTAACAGAATTTGGATCCGGGGTAAACTGCCCGCCCACAATTACACCATAGCTATCATTCAAACCAGGATTTGTGCTTCCTTCCCTGTAATCTGACCATCTGCTATAAGTGAAATCGGCTCCAAACAGCCATGCATTGGTTTTTTCAAAGGCAAAGCCGGCTGTATGGGTTAATGGCATTGTAATTTTAGTTTTAGTCCCTTCTGCAAAATAGGTACTATCTGCTGCTGCAAGTTCCTCCATTTCTACATCCTTTCTGTAACGTGTAGTAACGATATTACTTTTGGAGTTTAGGCTATGACCTGAATTTCCTGAATAACCCAGAATGAATTTTGTTTTGCTGCTAATCTCTCCGGTGTATTGCAAAGCATAATCGTAGCTTAAACCACCAACAGAATTGCTGTACTGAGTGCGGGAATTAAAAGCTGTTGTTGCTTCATTAACAAACTCAAAGGCTCTGGTTTGTTTCAGGCTACCGAAAAGATAAGCAAAGTTAAAGCCTAAACTCAGATTTTTATTGATCTTAAAGCCATAACCCAAATACGCTTTTGACATTCCTCCTTCTCCACCATAAATATAATTTACCTTGCTTGTGTCAACAAGACCAGAATTCATAAACTGATATCCTAAATCACTGTATGGAACAAGTCCGAAACTTACCGCAGAGAATTTATTCACCGGCACACCAAAAGCAATATGGCTCAGGGTAGAGTTGAACTGTCGTTTTCCGGAAACTCCTCCCTTACTTAGCTGACGGATATCCATAGAAGCTCCAACATCAAAAGTAGTCAGCTCGAGGGTTGAATATGATGCCGGGTTTGCCAGATTTATATTATCATACAATCCCGGTTTACGAACACCCATACTTAAACCGCCCATAGCCCTGTTCTGAGGCAATAATGAACCACTCAGATCACCCAGTCCAAATTGTGAATACGGAGAAGAAGAAGTTACCTGTGCTGTTGAAGATAAACTTATCGCAAGCAGAAAAAGAAAGAATATATTTTTAAATATTTTAATCATTGTTGTTCTATAACTTCATTTAAACCAATTAATACCAAATCGGGCGCGGTTTTTAAAGTGTGGGCAAAGATGCTATTTTTAAGCCTAGTATCAAAAAAAATCGCATCCCCTCCACATAGTATAACCAGTAATCCGGGATATCTGGATCTGTAAATCTCAATCATCCCCCTTACTTCCTCTGTGCAGCCATTCAGCACGCCCGAAAGCATCGCAGATGGGGTATCATATCCCCGCCAGTCTGCGTAATCAGAGAGTTCAACCTCAGGCAATCGTCCGGTGAACTTATGCATAGCCTTCAATCTCATTTTCAAGCCAGGAGAAATACTTCCTCCTTCGTATACACCTGCATTATCAACCGCATCATAGGTAATGCAAGTACCAGCATCAATAACCAGACAATTGGTATCCGGAAAAAGCGATTTGGCCCCAATTACTCCTGCAAATCTATCTAAGCCCAGAGTTTCAGGACTTTTGTATTTATTAATGACTCCTGCTTTTAAACTTGCCGAGAATCGAATATATTTTGTCCGTTCTTTCAGGAGGTCTTCAAGCTTGTTTATCTCATCATTGACGGATGAAATTATGCTATGGGTAATTTTGTGATTATCAAGCAAACGGCTTAACTGTATTGTGTCAAGTTTTTCAATCGTGCCCGATTCTGCAAGTTTGCGTCTGTAAAAAATAGCAAACTTTGTTCGTGAGTTGCCAATATCAATAACCAGGTGCGCCATTAAACATTCTATAAAAACTCAATAATACCATTGCAGCACCCATTGCTTAGCTGCAGTTCTGCGGCATTAGCTTAAGCATCCCGGAAGAAAATTACTAATCCACATCGCATAGCACAAAGCTATTTAATTTTTGAAACTGACAGGGCTTAATTCTGTTAAAAAAGGTTAAAACATTGTTTCTTTCAGAATAACTGAAAATAAATAATGCAGCTGAGTAAAATAAAATACAGGCTTTCGTAGAGCCAGCGTCTGCCTGCATGAAGGAAATAGTAAGCCATTAGGGCTGAAGCCGGAGGTACACAAAACAAAAAATGATACAGTACAAGATTCTGTTTTAAATAGAAGGACAAAAGCCCGATGATGAACATGAAAAATAAAAGGAGGAACGATTTTCTAAGTTGAACCACACTTCTGAAGAAGTTCTGCTGTAATTGAAAAAAGCCCAGTATCAATATAATCACCACAGGTATCAGGACCAGAGAATCATATAGGTTGATACGAAGATTAGTTGGAAATTTAGTCGTTAAAGGCAACCATATACTATAAAATTTGTCCAAAGAATCATTCCAGAAATAAAAAACTGCCAGAAAAAAGAATATGGTAATAAAGCCAGAAATAACTGCAAACCACTCTCTCCAGTTGAAGGGCCTGAAAATAACAAGACTGATCCATATAAGTGGAAGCATAGATATAAATGGGAAATAGACCAGTGTTCCTACAGCAACAATCATCCCGAGATCGTACACAACAGACCTGACCTCATCTCTTTTGTAGATACTAAGGAACTTGTCAATCATCCACAATATCATAAAGTTACAAACCAGTGCGGGGCTCAAAAGCAGGAAAGGACTAAGTAGACTTCCTGCAGTGACATACATCAATGCGGGCAAAAAAGTAGGTTTCCCAAGCAGCCCGTATGAATTAATGATTCTGTTAAATATTAATGCCTGAATAATCAAAATGATTTGGGCCATCAGTACATTCGCAAGTGGGCTGAATGCATTTTCAAGAGGCACATCAATCAGCAACCTTGCGAAAGGTTCCATAAACTCAAAACTTATCTGATCCGGCAGATGAATGAATATTCCAACCCTTAACAAAGTGGCTATCCCAATCAGAAGGATGATATTAAAAGGATTGACACTTCTGAACTGCTTAATCATTTTAGTGTTTAGTATTTAGTAGTTAGTATTTAGTACTACACTATTACGAATAGAATATACTAATTTGTACCTGAATTTTTCAACTGTCAACTGTCAACTGTCAACTGTCAACTGTCAACTGTCAACTGTCAACTGTCAACTGTCAACTTCCTCCCAATCCTCTTCAGTTGCCGTGTATGATGCACAGTATGCACTTCAATAAATCGGAACCATTCTTTCGCATTCAAAAGCCCGAGTCGGGGATGTTTTGTCTTTTGATAGGGGTTTGCTTTATGAATCTTTGATTTGATCTCTCCAAGACGGATTTTAAATTTAGCGATGAGGTTTATTGCATCTTCTCTGCTGATCTTTGAAGTCATTGCAGCAATCCTTTCCGGGGCTTTAAACTTTACAGGGGGAAATCTTCCAAAAAATAAAATTAGCCATGCCATCCAGTGTATTCTTTTCCTGCTCAAAACACCAGTACCCACAATACACTTCTCGGTTGCGATGATTGAAAGAAGGTTAGATTGAAAGATATGAGAATAGGTTTCAGAATAGGACCATCCACCATCCGGAGGACTTTGAATAAATTCCTCCTCAGATAGCTGTGTCAGGAGATATTCATATTCTGATACAGTTCTCAACAGGGATTTATAATGCCTCTCAATGCTCATAATATGTTTATAAGTTCACTTAAACATGTTATCTCCTGCTCAACATCTTCAGGTTTGTCTTTTCTTTCCGGATTAAAATAAATAGCCTTCATTCCATAATCCTGTGCACCCCGAATATCAGCCTCAAGGCTATCACCGATCATAATACTTTCAGAAACAGCTGCATTTGCGAGAGTCAGTGCATGATTAAAAATAGCTCGGTCCGGTTTATTAAACCCTACTACTTCCGAAATAACCACATTTTCAAAATATACATTAAGACCATTGTTACTGACCTTTAGTTCTGTAGATTCCTTGAATCCATTTGAAATCAGGTGCAAGGAATACCTCTTTTTAAGATATGAAAGTGTTTCATGTGCTTTAGGAAACAAGTTGGTTTTCGTTGGACAAATATTTACATAATCATCTTCAAACTGTTGAGGAATAAGGTTTGGCGAAAGTCCGAGGTCAATAAATGTTTTGGAGAATCTGGTTTCCCTTAGCTTTTGTTTGGTGATTTTTCCCACATGGTATTCTGCCCAAAGCTGGTGGTTATTATGTGTATATACCTCAATAAAACGATCCGGAGAATGTAAACCAAGATCCCTCAGCTTATAGGTATGATAGAGTTCATACAACGTTTCCTCTGCATTTTTATCAAAATCCCAGATCGTATGATCAAGGTCAAAAAAAAGGTGTTTATAATGCATTAAAATTGGCTACTATTTATAATATGCAAATTAACGGATAATAGCCGAAAAGGGACAGCTTAAATTAAATGCATGGCGGGATTTTTATTCCTTAATACCAAAGGATAAATCACCAGCATCTCCAAGACCAGGAACTATGTAAGATTTTGTAGTTAGCTCTTCATCGACTGAACCAATCCAGAGCCTCGCTTTGGGGAGATTTGCCTTGATGTGCTCTATGCCAATTTTACAGGCAATAACCCCAACAATGTGCAACTCTTTGATCTTGTATTGAGCCAATAATTCTTTACAGCAAAGAACCATACTTTCACCAGTTGCTATCATTGGATCTGCTACAACCAAAATTTTACCATCAAGGGATGGAGCAGAAATATATTCGATCTTGATTATAAAGTTATGCCCTTTGGTTGTTTTGCGGTAGGCAGAAATAAAAGCAGAGTCAGCTCTGTCAAAATAGTTTAAAAGTCCCTGATGAAGAGGTAGACCAGCTCTCAGAATCGTTGCCAGCACTGGCAGCTCATTCATTACCTGAACGGATGCCGTTCCAAGACTAGTCTCAAACTCAGTATCGGTAAAGCTCATAGTCTTACTTATTTCATAAGCAAAAATTTCGCCCAGACGCTCCATATTTCTTCGAAAACGCATGCTGTCCTGCTGAATCTGTGCATCACGCAGTTCAGCCAGGAAATGATTTGCGATCGAGTTAGTTTGGTCAAGTATAAATGCCATGTTTAAATTTAAGGAATTAAGTTGAATTAGGAATTAGACAATTTGAAAATGAGCAAATTAGCAAATGGGAAGAGTGCTTCAGCTTGTAATTTAGCACCAATTGAATCAGGGGTATTTGTCGATGAGGGAGTAATTAGAGAATTTGAAAATGAGCAAATTAGCAAATGGGAAGGGTGCTATAGCTTGAAATTCTACTACCAGTTGAATTCAAGGAGTTATATTTAGATTGGCTGATTTGTCAATTTGCTGACTAGTTCGATTGTCGAGGTAGGATGTCATCCCGATCCGCCCTTCGCTGGAGGGAACTTCGTTGGGATTCAATATAATTTTACTTTTAAAGCAGTAATCCACAGATAACTGACAACAGGTAACAGACAACAAATTATTATCTTTGCACTATCCTATGGAATTCAAACTCACTTCAGAATATTATCCCACTGGCGACCAGCCGGAGGCGATAAGGCAATTAGTGGAAGGCGTTAATGCCGGGGAGCATTATCAGACCCTGCTGGGAGTAACAGGTTCTGGTAAAACCTTTACCATTGCCAATGTGGTGCAGCAAACGCAAAAGCCAATGCTGGTTCTTAGCCATAATAAAACCCTGGCAGCCCAGCTTTATGGAGAATTCAAGCAATTCTTTCCGGAGAATGCGGTGAATTACTTTGTATCCTATTATGATTATTATCAGCCCGAAGCGTATATAGCTTCATCCAATACCTATATCGAAAAGGATCTTCAGATTAATGAAGAAATTGAGAAACTAAGGCTACGCACTACCTCTTCACTAATGTCAGGAAGACGAGATATCATCGTAGTTTCATCCATATCCTGCATTTACGGTATGGGAAATCCGGAGGATTTTTCAAATTCAATATTCCGATTTGCTGTGGGCACAAGAATCAGCAGGAATGCTTTTCTGCACCGTTTGGTCGAAATACTTTATTCCAGAACGACAGTAGATTTCCGCCGCGGGACATTCAGGGTGAAGGGTGACACAGTGGATATCTACCCGGCTTACATGGACTTTGCCTACCGTGTTTCCTTTTATGGGGATGATATCGAAGAGCTGAGTACAATTGATCCCGCATCCGGAAAAACATTAGAGAAAATGGATCATCTGGCCATTTTTCCTGCGAATTTATTCGTCACCCCAAAGGAAAGGCTTACCCAATCCATCTGGGCTATTCAGGAAGAACTTGAAAGCCGTAAGCAGCAGTTTATTGATGAAAAACGATTTTTAGAAGCTAAAAGACTGGAAGAGCGGGTTAACTATGACCTGGAAATGATTAGGGAACTTGGTTATTGCAGCGGAATTGAAAATTACTCCCGTTTTTTTGATGGAAGAACTCCTGGAATGCGTCCATTCTGTCTGCTGGATTATTTCCCTGATGATTATCTGATGGTGATTGATGAAAGCCATGTTACAGTTCCACAAATCAGGGCAATGTATGGGGGTGATCGTTCCAGAAAAATCTCCCTGGTAGATTATGGTTTCCGCTTGCCGGCCGCTCTGGATAACCGTCCCCTGAACTTTAATGAATTTGAAAAACTTGCCCCACAGACTATTTATGTAAGTGCCACTCCAGGTGATTATGAATTGGAGCAAACTGAAGGGGTATTTGTTGAGCAGGTGATCCGGCCCACCGGACTACTGGATCCGGAAATTGAGATCCGGCCGGTTGTAAATCAGGTAGACGACTTGCTTGATGAGATCGATAAAACCGTTAAACTGGGTGACAGGATACTCGTTACTACCCTGACCAAAAGAATGTCTGAAGAACTTACGAAGTATATGAACCGCCTTGGAATTAAGGTAAGATATATTCACTCCGAGGTAAAAACAATGGAAAGGGTTGAAATTCTGCGGGATTTGAGGCTGGGTGTAATTGATGTTTTAATTGGGATAAACCTGCTTCGCGAGGGTTTGGATCTTCCGGAAGTATCCCTGGTGGCTATTCTGGATGCTGATAAAGAAGGTTTCCTTCGCTCTGAAAGATCTCTGATACAAACAATAGGTCGCGCAGCCCGAAATGACCGCGGACGGGTGATCATGTATGCTGATAAAATTACCAACAGTATGCGTATCACCATTGAGGAAACCAATCGAAGGAGAGAGAAACAGATCGCTTATAATACTAAACATGGCATTACACCAAGAACAGTTGGTAAATCCCGTGAAGCTATTATTGAGCAGACCTCAGTAATGGATTTTAAAGGTGGTGTTCAGAAAGCTTATGTCGAGAAGGAAATGACCGACAATCTGGCCGCTGATCCTATTGTTCAGTACATGACCAAATCCGAATTACAGAAATCCATTGATAAAACTAAAAAGGATATGGCACTGGCCGCAAAAGAAATGGACTTCCTTCTTGCAGCCAAACTAAGAGATGAAATGTTTGCACTGGAGAAGGTGATGGAGGAGAGGTTTAAGTAATTGACAGCTGACAATGGACAGTTGAAAATTAAAAATGAAAATATTACTTCAATTGATATTTAGTACTACTTTACCAATGAGAGGTAACTAATAAGAACTAATTGAGAGTAGAGAATTAGCTGACAGTGTACTACCTAAGCAAATTGTCAATTGTCAACTATCATCTAATAATGGACGGCAAAAACAGAAAAGACATTTATCCCGGACTGGAAGTTGATATAATCCTTAAAAAAGACCAGCGTTCCGGAGCCCGAACCAGGGGAGTTGTTCAGGCATTGCTTACAAGTGCAGCTTTCCATTCCAGAGGCATCAAAGTAAGACTTGAAGACGGACAAGTAGGCCGGGTGGTGGAAATATTCCCATAAATCTTTTAAAAAAATCTGTCTAAAGGCCAGAAATTAACAAATTATTGCAATTCCACCATTTGCTAATTCCCTCATCATTAGTGTCCGATTAAAATTAAACTTCTAGTCAAATGTGCTAGCTATAAATTAAAATAGGAATTCATTAACATTTTTAAAAGCATGCCCCCTATTTTATCAAAATTATAGGATAAGCAAAATGAGGTTCCAGCTTTCGCTGGATCCGATAGATCGGATGACATGTATTTTTTATTAGGGAGATCCTGACTTTCAGGATCGCTTGTCCCAAAAAGCACCTGCAATGATACTACTCAGATTCCGGCAAAGGCCGGAATCTCCCTATTCCACCCATCGGATTGTCATTCCAGCGAAAGCTGGAACCTCCTAAACTCATGAAATTACATTTCAAGCTTTCCAAGGACACTAGTAATTCTCTAATTTGCTAACCCGATAGCTATCGGGTTGCTAATTCTTTCTAAACGTAATTCCAATGTAACATTTAATCCTATTTGAAACATTTTAAAAAAATTAACGTCTATATTTGAGTATTATATCTTGTTATTATGGCAATTTTAAAGTTTTTATTTATCACAATTTGTATTCTCTGGCTGATCAAAATGATAGCCCGAGTGCTTTTGCCAATCGCATTTCAAAAAATGATGTCAAAAGCACAAAATCAGGCTAATCAACGCTATCAGCAACAACATAACCAAAATCCCGATGGCCGCATTCGCGTAGATTATATGCCACCAAAAGAAAAAAATCGCGGTGATCAGGCTGGTGACTTCGTAGAGTATGAGGAAATTAAATAAGCTCGACTTTTTTCTTAAAAAGTTACCTTTTAAAATTATTGATCAGTTTATTCAAAGTTCGGCCTCCGATTTTGCCCGAATTACCCAATAATTAAGATTTATTTTCATAAAGCTCGATAACAAGCCTTGCAGGTTTAAGCTTTTTTCTATTTTTGGCATTCAACTAATTTAAGCAGAATGAATAACTGGTTTAAACGCAATGGAGTACATCTGGCCATTATAGGAATATTTATCGCCTTATGTTTTGTGTATTTCAGTCCGGCATTGCAGGGTAAAGCCCTCTATCAGAGCGATGTTCTCATGGCTCAGGGTATGCAAAAAGAGATCATGGATATTAAAGCAAAGGATGGTAAAGGGCCATTGTGGACCAATTCCATGTTTGGCGGTATGCCTGCATTTCAGATATGGGTACAGTATCCAAACAATGTGACAACCTATGTCATTTCCTTCTTTAAAACTGTTTTCCCGAATCCGATCGATACCGTTCTGCTTTATCTTTTAGGAGCTTACCTACTATTCTGCGTTTTAAGAATGAACCCATGGCTGGCAGCAGCAGGGGCTATCGCTTTTGCATTTTCATCTTATAATTTCCAGATCATCGATGCCGGTCATAGCAATAAAGCAATGGCCATCGCATTCTTCCCACCTATTCTGGCTGGAATTATTATGGCTTTTCGCAGGCAATATCTTACAGGCGCTGTTATAACAGCATTATTCCTTGCTATTGAGATAAGAACCAACCATATTCAGATGACATATTATCTGTTTATTGCCTTGCTTATTTATGTTGGTATTGAACTTTATCATGCAGTTAAAACTAAAACCACTCAGGATTTTCTGAAATCCTTTGGCTACCTGGCTGCAGCAGTTTTGCTTGCAGTTGCAGTGAATGCAGGAATGCTCTGGACAAGTTATGAATATGGGGCAGAAACTATCCGTGGAAAATCAAATTTAAAAACTGAAAAGTCGGAGCCTAATAATGGCCTGGACCGTGAATATGCTTATCAATGGAGTCAGGGACTTGGTGAAAGTCTGACATTTTTGGTTCCGAATGCTTATGGAGGAGCTTCAGGTGCAGGTAATCTGGATGAGAATTCAGAAGTGGCAAAAACCCTGGCAACTAAAGGTATTCCTGCAGAGCAGCTTATGCCAGCCATGCAGCAATTATCTCAGATTGGCTTAAGTACCTATTGGGGAGACAAACAGTTCACCTCCGGCCCATGGTATTTTGGAGCAATCATCTGCTTCCTCTTCATTCTCGGTTTATTTATTGTAAAAAACAGAATAAAATGGTGGATTCTGAGTGCAAGTCTTTTGTGTCTGATACTCTCCTTTGGAAGACACCTTCCCTTCCTTTCTGACTTGTTCTTTGATTATTTCCCACTTTATAATAAATTCAGAGCGGTTGAATCTATCCTGGTTATTACCGCATTTCTAATTCCAGTGCTGGCTATTCTTGCTGTTAAGGAAGTTGCATTCCACACAGAAGATCCTAAAAAATTAACTAAGAGCCTTTTAAATAGTTTATACATCACCGGTGGACTCTTATTAATTCTTATTGCTGTTCCAACAGTATTACTGGATTTCAAAACACAGAATCATAATGCGTTTATTGAGCAATTAACTCAGGTAACCAATGGAGACAGAACGTTTGCAGACTCAATTGCCAAAGCACTGGTAGATGACAGAATAAGTCTCGCGAGAATGGATGCCTTACGTTCCCTTTTCTTTGTTCTCGTTGGAGCAGGATTAATCTGGGCACTGATTAGAAAGAAAATGAACCCTCAGGTTACATTTATAATTTTGGCAGCTGTGATTTTGGTTGATATGTGGAATATCGACAGACGCTATCTGAATAATGAGAAATTTGTTGATAAGAGTGTGCTGGCACAACAGTTCAAGACAAGGGATGTAGATCAACTCATTCAAAGGGATGGATCTTATTATCGTGTCCTCGATCTTGCCTCCGGTAATCCTTTTTCAAATTCAATACCGTCTTACTTCCATAAAAGTATTGGTGGTTATCATGCAGCAAAATTGAAAAGATATCAGGAAGTTCTTGATAAGCAATTTAATGGAGCGATCAATGAAGATGTTCTGGATATGCTGAATACCAAATATCTGATTACTTCTGATCAAAATGGCCAGAAAGAAACTATGGTAAACCGCTCTACAGCTGCCGGAAATGCCTGGTTTGTTCAGAATGTGGAATATGTCAAAAGTGCCGATGAAGAAATGCTCGCAATCAGTAGCTTCGATCCAAAAAAGGTAATGGTTGTTCATGAAGAGTTTAAGCCACTAATCGATATAAAAAAGGTTGGCTATGATGGAAATGCTTTCATCAGACTTACCAATTACCATCCCGATCATATGACTTATGAATACTCTTCCGGTCGTGATGCCCTTGCAGTATTTTCAGAAATATGGTATGATAAAGGCTGGAATGCTTATGTTGACGGAGAAAAAATTCCTTATTTCAGAGCGGATTACCTTTTAAGAGCTGCACAATTGCCTGGAGGAAATCACAAGCTCGAATTTAAATTTGAACCGACGTCTTATTATACAGGAGAGACTATTTCGCTAATAGCTTCTATCCTGCTTATTCTGGGTTTGGCTTATGCGATCTATATAGAAACAAGAAAGAAAAATCCTGAGCCGGCAAAAGCATAATCCCGTCATTTCGATGAGCGAAAGGAATTGTTTTACTTAGAAATACTATTAAGGCGAAGAGAAATCTCAGAGTTAAAAGGACTCTCTAATATCAACAGATTTCTCCACAACGGGAATTTCAAGCTTAAGAAGAAGATACTACTGCTGTGTTCGAAATGACGGATCCAATCCCGTCATTTCGATGAGCGAAAGGAATTGTTTTAATTAGAAATACTATTAACGCGAAGAGAAATCTCAAAGTTAAAAGCAGACCCACATTAACAGATTTCTCCACAACGGGAATTACAACCTTAAGAAGATCATACTGCCGATGTGTTCGAAATGACGGAACCCATCCCGTCATTTCGAACACGCGAGTACTATTCCCCTATTTCTATTAATTTGACGCGTGGAGAAATCTGTTGAATTGGAGAGTGATTTGAGCTAAGATAAAAATAAATGAATCCTGCTGCTTAAAACAGATTCCTCTAAGTGCATGCCCGCCCGGTCATGCGGACCTCATCCGGAATAACGGTACTATCACCATTCTTTAATTTCCTCCCATAAATCTTTCCATTCAGGATTAAGGGTATTGATTAGTTGTTCTTTCTTTTCTCTTCGCCATTTCTTCAAAATTTTTTCGCGCATTATTGCTTCTTCAATTGAGAAGAAACTCTCATAATAAATGCAATTAGTTAAATTATACTTTGCAGTGAAGCTTTTGGGAAAATGGTGTTCCTTATGTTGCAATACCCTGTTATAAAGATCAGAGGTTACACCGATATATAAGGTAGTTCTATTTTTGTTGGTCATTATGTAAACCGCCCCACCTTTTTTCATTGCGAAGGTTAAGAAAGTTATAGGATATCATTAGAAAAAATTAGATTATGTAACCAATGAATGAGTAATCGGTAATATTCAGCTAATAACCATCATTGCGATGAGTGGAAACAATTGTTTTCCCGTCATTTCGATGAGCGAAAGGAATTGTTTTAATTAGAAATACTATTAACGCGAAGAGAAATCTCAGAGTTAAAAGCACTGCCTGACATCAACAGATTTCTCCACAACGCGAATTACAACTTTAAGAATAAAATACTGCTGATGTGTTCGAAATGACGGATCCAAAAGTACAACCCCCAATCAACAGATTTATCCACAACGCGAATTACAACTTTAAGAAGAAGATACTACTGCTGTGTTCGAAATGACGGATCCAAAAGTACAACCCCCAATCAACAGATTTCTCCACAACGCGAATCTCAACCTTAAGAATAAAATACTGCCGATGTGTTCGAAATGACGGATCCAATCCCGTCATTTCGATGAGCGAAAGAAATTGTTTTAATTAGAAATACTATTAACGCGAAGAGAAATCTCAGAGTTAAAAGCACTGCCCACAATCAACAGATTTCTCCACAACGCGAATTACAACTTTAAGAAGATTATACTGCTGATGTGTTCGAAATGACGGATCCAAAAGTACAACCCCCAATCAACAGATTTATCCACAACGCGAATCTCAACCTTAAGAAGAAGATACTACTGCTGTGTTCGAAATGACGGAAGTTTAAACTCCGTTAGTCATTCGTCCTTCTGTGCCTGAGGTAGTAAAAAGCTAATTTTCCTGCAATAACAGCATGGTTAAATACATTAGGAATAAGTCCGTAATGCTTCGAAAAAATATGGAAACGTTCGATCAGACTCTGACGATGCTTCTTCTTTGACATTCCGCCAACCAGATACTTTGCAACATACATTCTCGTATTAACAATCTTTACTGCCTTTTTAGCTGCCTTAATGATCCAATCAATATCTGCACTTAATTTATATTGGGGATCATAAGGCTCAGTCAGGGACCTGCGGATATAAATAGCCTGGTGGCTGATACTCATCCCGTACTTAAAATCTTTCCAGCTAAATGTTTCAGGAGCTTTATGCCTCCTTTGTCCCAGACTATTCCAGTCTTCATCGTACATCTCAGTCTCTCCATAATAAATGTCCGCATCGGGAGCAGAGGCGAATACATTCTCAACTGTATCAGAAGCATATAATTCATCACCTGAATTCATAAACAAAATATAATCACCCGATGCCAGCGCTAATCCTTTGTTCATTGCATCATAAATGCCTTTATCCTTTTCAGAAATCAGCTTAGCCAGTCTTCCTTCATATTTCTTCAAGATTTCCAGTGTTCCATCAGTTGAGGCACCATCAATTACCAGGTATTCAATATTGGGATAGGTTTGGTTCAACACCGACAGAACCGTACGTTCAATATCCCGGACATTATTATAAACAATCGTAATGACAGTTAATTTAGGCTTGAACATGGTTCTTTAGCAATGATTCGTATAATTCGATATGCCGGCGTGCAATGATATGCTCCGAAAAATGATCTTCAATTGTTTTGCGGGAATTCGCACTTAATACCTGAGAGTTAGCCGAATAAACCCATGCTATTCCGCGGGCAAGATCTGCAGAAGAACGATATTCGGCAAGGTATCCATTTTGCTGATGCTGAACCATATCCGGGATTCCACCGGTTCTGAAAGCTACTACCGGAGTGCCACATGCCAGGCTCTCCATTACGGTGTTCGGGAGATTATCTTCGATTGAAGGAGCCAGAAAAACATCTGCTGCACTATAGCACAAAGCCAGTTTTTCATCATCAGAGATAGTCCCAAGAAAAGTAGTTTTGATTGAAAAATCAGGAACATTTTTTTCGTCCCTGTTACCAAAAATGCTCAGCTCCAGCTTATCAGGATCAAGATCATAATTCGTAGCGAACAACTCAATTGCATCGACCAGATAACTTGTTCCTTTATGCATATCCATACGGGATGGCATAAAACCGCTCATCATAATGAACTTGTCCGGTGCCAGACCGAGGGCTTGTCTGGCCAAATCTCTATCACTTGGTTTAAAAACATCGGTTTCGAGGGTATTCGGAATATTTACAACTTTAACTGATCTGAGCAAACTACTCATCCGAACCGAATCAGCCATCCATCTTCCGGGTGCAATGACGGTAAAATCCAGACCAGAATACGCATTTTTCTTTTGAAGCCAGATCCTATGAGAATGATCATCCTTACCAGAATTTTTCAGCACCGGACAATTACCACATTCCTTTAGAAAATGATCACATTCATACCGCACATGGCAACCGCCGGTAAAAGCATTGCTGTCATGGAAAGTCCATACTATCGGTTTATTCAAAGCTGACAATTTTGCAAGATCTGCAGGCCGCAAAAAGGCATGATTGATCCAGTGCAGATGTATGATATCAGCAGATCGAAGCAGCTCAAGCTTTGAAACATCCCTGCCCCAAAGCGGAAAAGAAAATGGTATGGGTAGCGGCTTGGTGAAAAACTTAGAGTAATACCGTTCGAGAATGATTCCAAATGCAGTAAGCCATTTATTGAAAAAGCCCTTGGATAGATTAACAACCTCAGGATTATCCCTGAACAGAAAATTAACTGCCAGCACAGAGTCAAGGCCTTCAGCTTTCAGAGCTTTATTCAGGCGCATACAAGCACGCCCAGCTCCGCCATTACCGGCATATGAATTCAGATGGATAATTCTCACTATCCCAAAAATACAATTCATATCATAAACAGGAAGATTTTCAGAAAAACAAATTGCTTTCCCTGCTATTTTCACTAGCATATCTAAA
>NZ_DASWXT010000017.1:0-13614 GCF_036405355.1 Daejeonella sp. | reverse complement strand
GCGGGCCCTATTGAGCGATACGCCTATACCCGAGATTAAAATAAACAATCATTAATAAAATACCCTCTTTCCTAAATATGGCAAGAGTTTCAATTCTGCTGCCGGGCTAAACCTTAATAAAAACTTTCCCCGGACACTAGTGACTTGGAGTCATCAGATGAGTTTAGTAGCTGTTATACCGTTTTAGCGCAGAATCTCTACGGATTATACAATAAAAAAGAGTCTTTTGACTCGCTTTTGATAATGAATTAATCCCCAATTTACCATAAAACCAAATTTTTGAACAATTTGAGGGCAGTTAAAAATAAACTCAAATTTCCTATGTTTGAGTCTATGACCCAGCCAACTACCCCAGCGAATCCGGTACGCCGTATTTTAGCAGCGAGCCTCATCGGCACCACAATTGAGTTTTTCGATTTTTACATTTATGCCACTGCCGCGGTGCTGGTCTTTCCAAAATTATTTTTCTCGGCTTCTGATCCTGCTATCGCTACACTCGAGTCGCTGGCTACATTTGCTCTGGCCTTTTTTGCAAGACCCCTGGGTGCAGCACTATTTGGGCATTTCGGCGACCGTAAAGGACGTAAAGCAACGCTTGTTGCTGCGCTAATGACAATGGGACCATCCACTGTCGCTATCGGCCTCCTGCCGGGCTATGCCTCTATAGGAATTGCAGCCCCGATATTACTGGCCGTATTTCGTTTCGGTCAGGGTTTAGGCCTGGGCGGTGAATGGGGAGGCGCGGTTTTACTGGCGACAGAAAATGCCCCTCCGCACAAAAAGGCCTGGTATGGAATGTTTCCGCAATTAGGCGCACCAATTGGCTTCCTTTTATCTACCGGATCATTTTTTATATTAAGCAGAACTATGAATGATAGCGACTTCATTAACTACGGCTGGCGCATACCATTTATTGCAAGTGCATTGCTTGTATTTGTAGGCCTCTATGTGCGTTTAAAAATTACCGAAACACCAGATTTTATGAAGATCGTCGATAATAAGCAGCAATCAAAAATGCCTGTTAAAGATGTGTTTGTTAAACATACCAAAGCCATTACTCTGGGTACCCTGGCTACGATCACCACCTTCCTCCTGTTCTATTTAATGACCGTATTTACACTGAGCTGGGGTACAACAGCACTGAATTACACTAAAAGTGATTTCCTGATTCTACAAATGATCTCTATGCTGTTCTTCGGATTGGGCATTCCCCTATCAGCCTGGCTGGCAGATAAATATGGACGCAATGAAATGCTGATTGCAGCAACGATCGGGATCATGTTATTCGGAATATTCTTCGCTTTCATATTTATCTCAGACAACTTATTTCTTACAGGAGTTTTTCTGTCGCTGGGCATGTTCCTGATGGGCCTTAGCTACGGACCAATAGGCACTGCACTGGCAGGAATTTTTCCGGCGCCTGTGCGTTATACAGGAGCTTCACTTGCCTTTACTCTTGCGGGGATTTTGGGTGCTTCCCTAACCCCATATTTAGCCACCACCCTGGCACAGAACTACGGACTTGCCTATGTGGGATATTATTTGACCATTGCCGCGGGACTTACACTGCTGGCTTTGCTGGGATCGAGAAAGATGATGAGGGAGGATTAAGCTAAAAGCGGAAAGCTTAAAGCTAAAAGCCATAGCCAGTGAACAGACAATGAAACGAGTAAATAAATAGCATTAACAAATAACAACATGAGAAATTTAATTTTTTTTATGCACACCTCACTTGATGGTTTTGTAGCAGGACCTAAGGGAGAATTGAACTGGGCAAAATTAGATGATGAGATCTTTGACTTTGTTGCAACTATGACAGACCAAGCTGACACCGCACTTTACGGAAGGGTAACTTATCAATTAATGGAAAGTTACTGGCCCACTGCAGCTGATCATCCAAATGCATCAAAACACGACATAGAACATGCGGCCTGGTACAAGAAAGTTCCCAAAGTTGTTTTATCAAGGACAATCAGTGAAAAGGGACTTGACAACACCATAATAATCAGTGATAAGCTCGCTGACAACATAAATAAAATTAAAAATCAGCAAGGGAAGAATATATTGATCTTTGGAAGTCCGACGGCTTCCCATTCATTATTAAGTGAGGATCTGATTGACGAATTTTGGTTATTTGTTAATCCGATCTTACTGGGACAGGGTATTCCCCTATTCAAAGGGATTAAGGAAACTATTAAGCTGAATCTTATAGAAACGAAAACATTTGCTTGTGGAGTGATTGCGATGCATTACGGGAAAGCCCAAAACTAAATGCTGAAAGATTAAAGCTTAAGAAAAGACAATAATGACGATATAATTCAATAAATACCATAAAAAAATGGCGGAAAGAAAACTCTCAGAACTAAGCGACGAAGAATTATTGCAGGAAGCAAAGAAAATGAAATCCAATTCCATAATGAATGCTGTATTAATTGGCTTTCTGGCAGGTATTATAATTTATAGTGTTGTGAAAAACACTTTAGGATTGCTGACACTAATCCCTCTGTTCTTAGCGTATAAATTGGTTAATAAGTCGAACTATAATAATCAGGAATTAGAAATTATTTTAAAGGAGCGCAATTTAAAATAAACAGAGGTTCAAGATTGAATTCTTATTGAAATTACTCCATCAGGCGGTTCTATCATCATCACATTTTGTACTCAAATTATGAGAACCACCAACCAGCGAAAGCATTTTAATCTCAATTAAAGGAATTTATTTTAATCGATAATTAATGTATATTTATTGTTTATCAATAAATAATTATTATCTTGGGGTATTAATTTAAACTTCTTAAAAGATGGAAAAGAAAAACAACTACATATTTATATTCCTGACTATTGTGGCATGGATCATCTTCGTTGGTTTGTGTATTGAAGCCGGAGGCCTGATAGTTAATTTTATATTCAGCCTGTATAAACCTGAATTTGTCCAAAATTTATATCAAAAGCTCGACTTAAGTGAAATGTATACCCGCAGCAAATGGGATTATTTCAATATGTACACCTTTATCCTGGCCATCTCGCTTTTGAAAGCATATTTATTTTATATTGTCATCCTGCTTGTAAGCAAACTGGATCTGGCAAAACCATTCAACAGTTTTGTTTCAAAACAAATTACTCAAATCAGTTACTTTACGCTTTCCATAGGATTATTAAGTTCCTTAGCTCAACATACAGCCAAAAATTTGCTTCAGCAGGGGTATGAAATTGATATTCTGGACCAGTTTTGGGCCGACAGTGAAGCCTTTATTCTGATGTCGGCGATAATCTATATTATTGCGACCATTATTAAAAGGGGAATTGAAATCCAAAACGAAAACGACTTAACTGTATAATCTATGCCAATCATTGTAAACCTGGATGTGATCATGGCAAAGAGAAAAATATCTCTGAATGAACTTTCCGAAAGAGTCGATCTGACATTATCCAATCTTTCAATATTAAAAACCGGAAAGGCAAAAGCAATCCGTTTCAGCACTTTAGACGCGATTTGTAAAGCCCTGGATTGTCAGCCCGGTGATATTTTGGAATACATAGATGAGGATAAGGGAGTATAATATTGATTTTTAACCAAATCGGAAATTAGAGGAGTCGGAAGAATCCTCATCATTTAAAAATCCATAGAGGCGCTGCGCTAAACTGTACAACAGCTATTAAACTCATCAGATGACTCCAAGTCATCTGATGAGTCTAATAATCAAAGTTGTTCTAAAAAACCAATTCTAGTAATCGATGGAAATTCTACGTACAGGGCGGACAAATCCATAAAGATAAAACCTCTAACTCCATCAACTGATTTGTTACATACCAGGCCATTAATTCATTTCTAATCATTGAATAATTGCTAATTTAGTTTCCGGATATAGACTAAATGACAGGGCATAATATTTACTCCTAAACAAGAAATAAAACCTTATGGCAAAGAAACAATCGAAAATTGCAACAGGAGCTGCAGATTCCTTCCCAATCACTGAAATTATGGATGCAAATCCTCATTTCACCCGACGTCAAATGCTCGGAATTACGGGCATAGCAGGTTTAACGGCTCTTACAGGCCTCTCGACCTCCGCTTTTGGAAAGACTGCACAAGCACGGCCCCGTATTGCCGTTCTTGCCAGCTATTGGGCATACACGAGATCACATGCCGACTGGATCGTAAATAAACTGATTGATGGCTATTGGTGGGATGGTGCCTACACTCCTTCACGGGTAGATGTTGTATCTGTTTATATACATCAACATGACGCAAGTTTATTGGGCCAGAAAGTGGCCAAAGCCAAAGGTATTCCGGTCTTTAAAACAGTAGCAGAGGCCCTGACACTGGGAGGCAAGGAACTTGCAGTGGATGGCGTGGTCATCGTAGCAGAACACGGAGAATATGCCACAGACCTCAGAGGGCACTGGCTACTGCCGCGCTGGTGGATCTATCAGCAGGTAGTAAGGGTTTTTGAACAAAGTAAACGCTCTGTTCCGGTCTTTAACGACAAGCACCTCTCTTATAACTGGGATGATGCGAAATGGATGTTTGACAAATCACGGGAGCTGAACTTCCCATTAACAGGAGGATCTTCCATACCGGTCTATTACCGCAAGCCAGAAATAGAGATCGCTATCGATACCCCAATTAAAAATTCAATTGTAATTGGAGGTGCCGGAGATGAGGGCGGTATTTTCCATGCTATTGACGTGCTTCAATGCTTTGTTGAGCGCCGCAAGGGCGGCGAATCGGGTGTAAAGTCAATACAATCCATCCGCGGACCAGAAGCCTGGAAATGGGTCGAGCGTAATCCATGGGCCGGCAATTTGCTTGATGCTGTCGCAAAAAGATTTGACTTTAAGCCAGGATATTTCCAGGAGAGCCCTCAAACAAATATCTGTGTAATCGACTATAATGACGGAACAAAAGCGGCCGTAATTGGTGGCCGTGGTGTGGGATGGACTTACGCTGGTGAAATTGCAGGTCAAAATGAACCAACGATCATCTCGATGCTGGGCTGGGCTGGTCCGTACGATCAATATCATGCTTCTAATGCTCAACCGCATTGGATCACAGAAATGATGGTGACCAAAAAAGAACCATTCAATGCCGAACGACTCTTATTGTCGACAGGGATTACAAACTTCTATATGGAATCGAACTGGGAAGGCAGCAAGTACTCTCCAGTCGGACGCCGCCTTGAAACACCGGCACTGAACATCAGGTATCGCTCAACCAGGGGTGCACAGTTCAGCAAGGGTGAGAGACCACCGGCAAGGCCGTATATCAGAGGGTTTGATCAATGAGCTATGAGATGTGAGATATGAGATGTGAGCTATGAGATGTGAGCTATGAGCTATGAGATGAAAGAGACGAGAAAAGTAAAGAATAAAGACACGAAATAAAATTGCAGTTATGAAGTCAGACCTTCCAATAAATGAAATTATAGACTTGAATCCAAGCTTTACCCGCCGTGAAATGCTGGAAATAGGTGGCATAGCCGGTTTAGCGGCTCTAACGGGCATCTCTGGCAATGCTATTGGACAGACTCAGCAGAGAAAACCACGGATTGCTGTTCTGGCTACCTTTTGGGGAGCTACGCGATCACATGCCGACTGGCTGGTAAACAAGCTGATTGATGGTTATTGGTGGCAGGGTGCTTACCATCCCTCCCGTGTTGAAGTTGTATCGCTATACCTGCACCAGCATGATACCAGCCTGCTTGGACAAAAGGTTGCTAAAGCAAAAGGTTTTCCGGTCTTCAAATCGGTTGCTGAAGCTTTGACACTTGGTGGTAAGGAACTTGCAGTGGATGGCGTGGTCATCGTCGGAGAACACGGCGATTATGCCACTGATCTTAAAGGACATTGGCTCCTGCCGCGCTGGTGGTTATACAACCAGGTCATCCGTGTTTTTGAACAAAGTAAACGCTCAGTACCTGTCTTTAATGACAAACACCTCTCCTACAACTGGGATGATGCAAAGTGGATGTTTGACAAATCCCGCGAACTGGGCTTTCCTTTGACAGGAGGTTCCCTGCTTCCCGTATACTACCGCAAACCCGAAATAGAACTGGAGAACGATACCCCAATAAAGCACTCGATCGTGGTTGGAGCTGCTCCGGACGAGGGTGCTATTTTTCATTGCATCGAATTGCTTCATGCTTTCGTTGAGCGACGTAAGGGCGGCGAGACCGGCGTGAAGTCGATTCAATCCATCCGCGGATCTGAATCATGGAAGTGGGTGGAACGCAACAGCTGGGCAGCTAATCTACTGGAAGCGGTAGCCAAAAGACTGGAATTAAAGCCGGAGAACTATCAGGCAAATCCAAGAACTAATATTTGTGTAATTGAATACAATGATGGAACGAAGGCAGCGATCATTGGTGTTCCCTTAGCCGGATGGACCTACGCCGGTGAGATTGAAGGGCAAAATGAACCAACGATTGTCTCTTTACTTAACTTCCCGGGTCCATTCGACCAGTATCATGCCTCAAACGCCCAGCCACACTGGATCGTAGAGATGATGCTGACCAAAAAAGAACCATTCAATGCCGAACGGCTGCTTCTTACTACTGGGATTACAAACCACTATATGGAATCAAACTGGGTAGGAAGCAAATACTCTCCGGTCGGGCGCCGCGTTGAAACCCCATTCCTGAATATGACTTATCGTCCAACCCGGGGAGCACAATTTAACAAAGGTGAGCGACCACCGGCAAGACCGTATATTCGGGGATTCGATCAATAGAGTAAGGAGTAAAGATTAAGGAACAAGGACAATGATGTCTTGTCCTGAGATTAGACCATTTGTTCTGATAACAGACCAATAGAAAGAGAAAAGTGTAAGGATTAATTAACAAGGAGGTGAATTTGTCCTTATTCCTTGTTCTTTACTCTTTGATCCAATAAATAGTATTAAACATATTACCGAATGAAACGTCGAGACCTGATAAAGACATTAACACTTCTTCCCTTAGCCGGAAGTTTTCCAATAGATTCCCTTTTTGTTACTCCGGTAGCCGGAAATAATGTGCCCTTTAATATTCAGAACAAACCAATGCCCGATCTGCATCGTAAAGCATTTGTGATGGATGGGCATACACATGTGATGACCCGCGAGCTGTTAATGGGAACTGATATCGGCCAGCGTTATACCGATGGGACCGTCGACCTGCCAAGGGCCAGAGAAGGCGGTATTGATGCGATGTTTTTCTCAGTCTATACTCCTGAGCACTATTATCCGGGGAGGTTTGAAGTAAAAAATACTTTTCGGGTAGTAAACCTGGCACTGGATCAGATCAAAAAGAATCATTCACAGATTGAACTGGCACTTAATGCTTCGGATATCCAGCGCATCAATAAGAAGGGGAAAATGGCGGCTTTCCTCGATCTTGAAGGTCCATGGGATATGGACGGGGATATAAACCTGCTCCGTGCCCTGTATCGCTTAGGACTAAGATCGATACAGCTTCCGGCACATAATACCACCAATGCATTTATTGATACCTGCAACGATGTAAGTCGCTGGGGCGGCATTAACGATCTCGGAAGAAAGATCATCCGGGAAATGAATGATCTTGGAATGGTAATTAATATAGCCCATGCCTCAAATGATGCAATTCTGCAAAGTGTGGAAGCCAGTAAGCATCCCCTGATCTACAGTCATGGAGGTTTTTACGGCATTGTACCCCACCCGCGCTGTATTACCGACGAAGCAGCAAAAGCGCTTGCGGCTAAAGGCGGAGTTATTGGTATTCACTTCGGTAGTCTGTTTAACAATCCTGTATACTGGAAATGGCAGCAAGGGCAGAAAAAATCAAACGAGACCAAACCGGGTACAGTACAGGCTGCTCCTTTAAAGACCATTGAGGAAGTAGATAAAGAAGTACTTAAAGAAGTACCATTGAGTTTCAGAGGAACAATACCTGAAGAGTATTGGATGCATGTAGATCAGCTGGCTAAAGTGATCGATTATGGTGTACAATTAGTCGGCGAAGACCACATGGCTCTGGGCTCAGATTTGGATGGCGGACCTGAATTGCCACGTGAAATCAAAGACATTAGTGATTTTCCACAGATCACCATGGCGATGCAGAGGCTGGGTTACAGTGATACAAGGATTAAGAAGATTCTGGGCTTGAACTGGCTGCGGGTGATTAAGGAGGTGACGGGGACCCGATAGCTATCGGGTTAGCAAATGGGAGTAAAGACTTACGAAATCACATAGGGGAGCGGAAGGGAGATTTCGTCAGTCGCGAATGAGCAAATGGAATAATTTGTTGATGTGAGCGAATAAACAGATTCCGGTCTCCGAACCGGAATCTCCTTTTTTACTAAAATTGAATTGTCATCGTGGCGAAAGCCACGACCTCAAACTCGTAAAATCGATTGGTCATCTGATAACTATCGAATCGGGAAAGCCAGAACCTCAACTTATAATACTAATTACCACTATCGCAAAAAGCCTGAACCCGAACCGCCTTTTTAGAAACCAAAGATCAGCCTCTGCTTAAAGCTTGGAAGCTATTGCGTATTTCATTTCCCCGTTGTATTGATTATTTTATAAATATCATGCCGTCTATCCTGTAAGTTTCTTACTGCCCCAAAACTATGAAGCTCTTTCAATAAATCAACGTCCACATCTGCGATAAGCGTCATCTCTGCATTTGGAGTAGCTTCAGCTTTTATCCCATTACTTGGGAAAGAAAAATCAGAGGGGGTAAAAACAGCTGATTGCGCATACTGGATATCCATGTTATGTACTTTGGGAAGATTCCCTACACTCCCGGCAATGGCTACATAACATTCATTTTCAATAGCACGTGCCTGGGCGCAGCTGCGTACCCGGGTGTATCCGTTTTGCGTGTCGGTCATAAAGGGCACAAACAAGATCTGCATGCCCTGATCGGCCAATAAACGGGGTAGCTCCGGAAACTCTACATCATAACAAATCAGGACTCCGATTTTACCGCAATCGGTATCATAGGTATTCAACATATCCCCTCCTGCCATACCCCATGCACTTTTTTCGGCCGGGGTGAGGTGAATCTTCTGGTACATCTCATAAGAACCATCCCGGCGACAAAGAAATCCTACATTCTTCAGGACTCCATCTTCCAGATAGGGCATGCTTCCGGTAATAATATTTATGTTATAGCTGATGGCATATTCCAAAAACTTATCGCGCAAAGGAATGGTGCTCTTGGCAATCTCCCTCATTGCTTCTGCCCCGCTTAAATGATTATAGGCGGTCATCAAAGGCGCATTAAAAAGTTCAGGGAACATAATGAAGTCGCTTTGATAATCACTCACAACATCCACAAAAAACTCGATCTGCTCACATAGGGATTCCAAATTAGGGAAAGGCCTCATTTGCCATTGAACCAGGCCAAGGCGCACGACAGATTTTTTAGAATTTATATGAACATCTTCTTCCTGATAATAAATATTATTCCATTCGAGTAAAGAAGCGAATTCAAGGGATTCAGTATCACCTGGCAGATAACCCTTTAAGATCTTCAGAACGTGAAAATCATTGGCAAGCTGAAATGACAAAGTGGGATCATGTATTTCTTTACCCTTAACTTTTTCAATATATTCCTTTGGATTTAATGTGCTGGCGAAATTTTTATAATTGGGAATTCGTCCGCCCGCTATAATGGCCCTTAGGTTATGCCGCTCACAGATTTCCTTGCGTGCGTCGTACAATCTTCTGCCGATACGCATACCGCGAAAATTCGGATGCACAAAAAAGTCGATACCATAGAGTACATCACCTTTGGGATTATGAGTAGAAAAAGTTGAATTTCCGGTAATTTGTGTATAGGTATGATTATCCCCAAACTGATCGTAATCTACAATTAAAGAAAGGGCACAACCCGCTATTGCCCCGTTAACCAGGATACAAATCTGGCCTTCAGGAAATATTTTAATGAGCTTATTAATGTGGGATTCTTTCCAGAAGGACGCACCATCCCAGTCGGAATAGGCTTCAACCATCGAAGATTTTAAACCGATATAATCGTCCTTAGTGATTGTTCTTAACTCAATTTTAAGGTCTTCATTCTTTATTTCTTGATCCATTTTATTAAGATTCCAGATAAGGTATTTTTAAGAAGTGTGCCGCCAATATTAATATTTAATGTAAAGTGATCATTTGTTTTTGCTATGGGATTGAGTTATGAGTTATCAAATTTGGGTATTATTCATCTTATAGATATTTTGTTATATACAAAGCTGATTGTCCATGGCTGATTGCTCAATGCCATCAACGTCATTTGATTGTTAACATAACATCAGTATATAATTTCCCTGAAGCCCTGCGACATCAGCTATTAAATTATTATTGAAAAGGCTTAAATGGTAAAGATACGATTTTTGTTATGGGCTGTTTTTATGGCCAAATCTCATCGAAAGAAAGTCTAGACCCCCGACCGAAATCCCGCTACAATTCCTCTTACCTGCTTCTCAAGCAAGCCAAAGACCAATCCACCCAATATGAATAAAGACGCTAAAATCTTCCATGACTGTATTTCTTCACCTAAATATATTGACGAACTCATAAATCCTACCACCGGTACCAATAGCGTAAAAGGTACAACAACTGATGTAGAATAAGATTTCATCAGAAATCCCCAGGCACCATAACCTATATGGGTTGAGAAGTAAACGATATAAAGTACCGCTCCTATGGCAGGCCATGAGATATTTTGTATCGAACTAAGAATCACTTCAGGCCCTTCAAAAACATAAGAGACCAGAGCCATCACCGGAAAGGCTGCCAGATTACCCCAGACTACCAGTGCAAGGGGAGATTCAGAATGGATTTTTTTGGTGAACATATTCCCGGCAGCCCATGATAAGGCAGCTAGAAGCATCAGAATCAGTCCCAGAAAGGTGCTCCCCCCGTCAACATGATATCCTACAATTCCTATTCCAATGAAAGAAATAAGGGAGCCTGCAATTTTGAAAGGACTTGGCCGGTCGTGAAAGAATAAAAAAGCAAGACCCATTGAAAAAAATACCTGAATCTGAAGAACGAGTGATGCAAGCCCCGGAGATATTCCGAGATGGATTCCGGTAAAGATAAACCCGAACTGTAAGGCGAAATTAAAGAGACCATAATATACAATCAACTTCACTGAGCCTTTGGGCCTTGGCATAAAAAACACCCATGGCAGGGCCGAAAGGCCAAATCGAAGAGCACTTAACAGGAAGGGAGGAAAAGTTTTTAGTCCGATATAAACTGCAACGAAATTAACACCCCAAATCAACACAATAAGCAAGACTAATAGAAGATGTTTTGGAGGTAAATTTATGGTGTTCATTATTTTAATAACATGTAAGCATGATGAGTCTCCTTATTAAATCATCCGTATTCTGATCCGAAACCTGTTTCCTTTACCAATAGACTGACCAGGTTAACATAAACCTTAAAGCAGTCCGGCATTTTTTGAGTCTGTAAGATTCGAGTGGGGCAGGCCTGTTTACAAGGAGCGACAAATGTAGCCATCTTTACGAATCTGTATTGAAATTTTTGAAATAATCTGAAGAATTACGGTGAGGTATCAGCTTTGGGCTATGGGCTATGGGCTATGAGCTTTGGGCTATGGGCTATGAGCTTTGGGCTTTGGGCTATGGGCTATGGGCTATGGGCTTTGGACTGCAAAGAAAGGGCATTCCAGAGCTAATTCAATTTGGGCAAAGAAAAACAAACGGTAGTCCCCTTACCTAATGTACTTTCAATCCATAATTTGCCATGATGATTTGCGATCAGCTCTTTAGAAAAGACCAATCCGAGTCCACTGCCTTTTTCATTGGCGGTACCGCGCATTGTAGTTCGCCTGTTCATATCGAAAAGTGATCTCAAGGCCTCATGGCTCATGCCAACACCTTCGTCCCTGACTGAAAAAGTCAATTTATCCTCAGCGTCTGTTGCAGAGAAAATAATGGTTTGGTTACTATGGCTAAATTTAACAGCATTGGCAGTTAAATTTCTTATAACAAATGAAATCTGCTCTAAATCGGCTACAATGCCTGTTGCCGGGGAGATATTGTTTTTAAGAACTATATTTTTCTTCAGAGCCGCCTGATTGAAAAACAGTTTTATTTTTTCAACCACCTGATGAAGATCTATCTGTTCAGGTTTAATCTTACTTTCAGAATTATCAGCATAGTAAGTTTGTGTTGCCCAGGCTAAAATATTATCCAGCGTTTCGAGCGAAAGGTCAACGCTTTTCTGTAAATCAGCAGTTAAGCTTTTCTTTTCGTTCTCTGTCAGTTCGTTGTCCGCCATAAGTTCCAGTATCCCTTTTGCATCTACAAAGGGTGTACGCATATCATGCCCAATGACAGTAAGCATCCTGTTCTTAAACAGGATCGAATTCTCAAGGGCTAATTTTTGGTCTTGTATAATTTTTTCAGATCGTTTAGCATTATTAAAAACTACGATATAAATAAAAGAAATGCCGATTAAGGGAATTGCGGTGTTTATAAGATAAAATACTGGTGCTGCTTTGGGTAAGGGAAAGTAGGGAAGATAAAATTGCTGATGCAAATTAATAATTACAGCAACAACAAGTATGATAAGCATACTAATTATTTTATACCTGGTACTCTTATTGAAAATTGCCAGACATATCAGGGCAATAATCAAATAATTTTGATTGCCAAGATTGGTTCCAAATGCTAAACATGAATAAATAATCCAGATGGTTGTGCTTAGCGGTAAAAAGTACCGTACAAGATTTACAGCTTTAAAGTAGCAAAGCACCAGCGATAAAGCCATAATTCCCCCAAGTACAATCATGGATATGGCATAAGGAACTGAGTCTCTTCCAAAAAATGCACTGATAAGCGCCATAATACCGCTAGCAGCACTAATAGTACTCATTATTTTAATAAAGGAACTATCCGCAAATCCGGCTTCGTTATTCCTCAAAAAATAATGGTTTGACATCTTGGTTAAAAATTTTCTAAATATAATATTTAAAAAAATAAAGCAGGAAAGGAAGAATATGATCTCAGCTATTATAATTAAAACAAAAAACTTTTAGCAGAGTCTTTATACTTACCGCCTCTTTCGCGTTCGGTGTACTACCGCGCCCGGGGCGGTCTCACCATACTAACGGCACCATTGGGGAATCGAACCCAATAACTGTAATGCACCAGTATTTGTGTTTCAAAGCAACAGCAAGCTTTTTTGTGATTGACTACAACCCGTCCAGCCGACCCCGAAGGTGGTCGGATGTTTATAGAAATACCATGCAATCACGTTTCTCGACCCCGAAGGTGGTCGCATGTGTCGCTTTGTTACGTACGACCACCCTCGGTGATAATATTTCTTAAGGCTCGAGAGGTTCCAGCCTTCGCTAGATCCGATAAAATCAGATAACTAATGTTCAGGGAGGTTGCAGCCTTCGCTGACAAATGGTTATGGGGGTTCCCGCTTTCGCTCAATGTCATTAAGTTAAGGATTACGATCCTGACGAAAGTCAGGATCTCCTCCATTTTTTAAATAATACATTGTCATCCGATAGCAATCGGATCTGGCGAAGGCCAGAACCTCCTGCCCCTTAACTTAATGACATTGCGCTTTCGCTGACAAATGATTATGGGGGTTCCCGCTTTCGC
>NZ_DASWXT010000016.1:0-9468 GCF_036405355.1 Daejeonella sp. | reverse complement strand
GCGAAGATTTGGGAAATACCTTAACCGGGAAATAACTGCTTCGTGAAGGTTCGACTCCTTCCCTTACAGCAAACCTTATTCAACAGGTTTATAATTGGTTAGTTTAAATAAGCTCCTGCCCATCAGGAGCTTATTTTATTTAAAGATTTTAGCATCTCAAAAATAGCTTGAGTATTTATTCGTTTCAACTCTTAACTTTGGAACTCAATATGAAATCAAGAATCCTGTTTTATATAATCATCTGTATTCTTCCGTCGCTCATTTTTTCATCCTGTGTGAAAGATGAAAATGAGGCAATGCCTAAAAGTACAGTGTCAAGATTGTATGTTTCAAATGCAGATACGGATGCGGCAGTTAACAGCACCCTTATCTTTGATCCTGCAGATCAGACTAAATTTACCGAACCTTATAAATTCAATTCCCAATTACCTGATGGTAACGGTATCCTGTTTGATCCTTACTCAGGTGTGGTATTTCAGGTCAGCAGGTTGAATAAAAATATCAAGACTTTTAAGGTAAACACTGACGGAAGCCTGGTTAGCAAGAGTTCCTTTGTACATGAAGGTTTGTTGAGCGCCCGTGAAATGGCTTTTGACCGATCCAGGGATATGTTATATATATCCAGTAATATCGATAGTGCGATTTATGTATACAATAATGTAAGCACTCTAAAGGATATTGTTTTGGCTGACAAGAAGCTAAAGCTCGATGGACAGCCCTGGGGAATTCATCTAGATAATGACCGGCTTTATGTGGTGATTGATCAAAACAGGGCAGAGGTGCAGCTATTTGAAAATGCTTCAGCATTAGCCGTAGGGCCAATACTTCCAACAAAGAAAATTATAGTGAGCGGTGCTACGAGGCTCCATGGTATTACTTATTCATCTTCGAGGGATGTTCTGATCCTGACTGATATAGCCGAAGCAAGTGCAGCTGGCTTTGATTCTGATGGGTCTATTCATATAATTACAGATGCCAGTTCAAAATTTACAGAATCTGGTGCCCCGATTGTTCCTTCAAAGACCATGAAGGGTGCTCTTACCGGACTCGGAAATCCAGTGGATGTGGCCTGGGACGACCGGGAAGGCAAAGATTTGATCTATATAGCTGAAAAGGCTAAGCGTAAAATTCTAGTCTTCAATTACTCAGGAACAGGTAATATTGCACCTACTGTTATTGCAGATCTGACAAGCAGCCCCGAAGCTATTTACCTCGATGCCCGTTAAGCGTATTTTGGATTGTTATTAATGCAGGTTTTTTCTTTACTTTGGTTACAAATTTAAATGATATGTATTCTACTTTATTAGGCTTGCACTCCGGACTTCGATATATAGTCCTTTTATTATTGGCTGTTGCTTTATTATTAGCTATAGTTGGATTATTTGGTAAGAAGCCATATACACAAACCAACCGCAAAGTGAATTTATTTGCGATGATCTTTACTCATACACAGTTTCTCGTTGGACTGATACTTTATTTTTTCAGTCCGGCAGTAAATTATGCTAATATGGGCGAAGCAATGAAAGATGCAATGACCCGTTACTGGACTGTTGAGCATTCAGTTATGATGCTGTTTGCAATTGTTCTGATTACTGTAGGTCATTCCCGTTCCAAAAAAGCTGCGGATGGTTTCAATAAACACAGATCGATTGCTTTGTACTATGGTTTAGCTGTTTTGGTTATTGTGGTGGCAATTTATCAAAGTGGTCGCCCGATTTTAGGATAAACAAACGAAAAAATTTGCATTCTCAAATTTCTTTATATTTTTGTGAGCGATGAACATCAAACAAAATACAGCAAATTGGTGGTGCACTTTAGAAAAGGGCGCAGGGAACAGGTATTTTGATCAATTTTAATCAAGTAAAACCTTAAAAATATAAAACCCGACGCCCTGAGACGTCGGGTTTTTTTATGGTCTGTGATTGCAAAAAAATTGAATCCAGATCAGAAAACATAAATTACTATGAAGAAATATAAATTATACACTTCCCACAAGAAATTGCTTGCCGATACCACTACCCCGGTGAGTATATATTTGCGTTTACGCGATGTTTTCCCAAACAGTATTTTGCTTGAAAGTTCTGACTATCATAGCAGAGAAAACAGTCTCAGTTATGTTTGTTGTGATCCAATTGCAGGTATAGTTTTAACAGCAGATAAACTGGAGACCTATTTCCCTGACGGCGAAAGGGAGCAATATCCTCTGAAAGATCTTGAACTGAAGAAGCAGGTTTCAATATTCAGGAAACAGTTTGAATCTACATCAACCGATGATTTTAAGTTTATTTCAAATGGTTTGTTCGGTTATTTTGCTTACGAAAGCGTAGAGCATTTTGAAGATATCAAATTACACTCAAAACCTGCAGAGGGAAGGGATATACCATTAATGCAATATCATGTTTACAGGTATATTATTGTCATTGATCATTTCAAGAATGAATTATATCTGCTGGAACACCGGACAGAAAAGAACACACCCGACGGGCTGGAGAAGATTCAGTATCTGATCCAGAATAAAAACTTTCCAGAGTATAAATTCAATCTCAATGGAGAGGAAAAATCTAATTTTACCGATGAGCAGTTTATCAGCCTTGTAGAAAATGTAAAAAAACATGTTTACCGCGGGGATGTCTTTCAAATTGTTCCTTCCAGAGCTTTCTCTAAACCATTTTTAGGAGATGAATTTAATGTATATCGGGCATTAAGGTCGATAAACCCTTCTCCCTATCTTTTTTATTTTGATTATGGTGATTTTAAGTTATTCGGATCTTCACCCGAAGCACAGCTCACCATTAAAAATAATGTTGCAACTATTTACCCGATTGCCGGTACTTTTAAAAGGACTGGAAACAGCCTTCAGGATGCCGAACTCGCTGAAAATCTGAAAAGGGATGTCAAGGAGAATGCCGAGCACGTGATGCTGGTTGATCTGGCCAGAAATGATCTGAGCAGACATTGCGATAAAGTTGAAGTGAAGTCATTTAAAGAGATTCAATACTATTCACATTTGATACACATGGTTTCTAAAGTGACCGGTCAGTTACAGAGCTCGGTTGATCCTTTTGATGTTGTTGGGGATACTTATCCCGCAGGAACACTAAGTGGAGCACCGAAATATATGGCAATGCAGCTTATAGATCGTTTTGAAGGACAGAAACGAGGGTTTTATAGCGGAGCAATCGGATTCATGGGCTTTAACGGCGATTTTAATCATGCAATAATGATCCGCTCATTCCTTAGCCAGAATAATGTGCTCCATTATCAGGCAGGTGCGGGTATTGTGGCAGATTCAGACCCGCAAAGTGAGCTCAATGAGGTGAATAATAAAATAGCGGCATTAAGGAAAGCTCTGGAATTAGCTGAGGAGCTGTAGTGTTGGGAATGGGGACCTGATAGATATCGGGAAGGGAATAGGAAATAGGAAAGGAACCAGATGATTCGGGTTCCTAAAAAACAAAAAATAAAATGAACATACTCGTTATAGACAATTACGACTCATTTACCTTTAATCTGGTACATCTGCTGCATGAAACAGGTCATCAGGCAACGGTATGGAGAAATGATAAATTCAAGCTGGCTGATGTGAATGATTTTGAAAAAATCCTGCTTTCTCCAGGGCCTGGAATACCATCAGAGTCAGGCCTTTTGCTGGATGTGATCCGAACTTATTCTCCCACAAAGAGTATTTTGGGCATTTGCCTTGGCTTACAGGCAATTGCCGAAGTTTTTGGAGGTGAATTGTACAACCTGTCCCGCCCGGTTCATGGAAGAGCCACAGAGATTACCGTACTCGACGAAAATGAAAAGCTGTTTAAGGACTGCCCCAAACAGTTTAAGGTAGGGCGCTATCATTCATGGGCAGTCAGGAATGACCTCGTTCCCGATGTGATCAATGTAACAGCCACGGATCCTGAAGGAGTGATCATGGCATTGAGTCACCGTACCCTCGACGTACGTGGTGTGCAGTTTCATCCTGAATCTGTACTTACTGAACATGGGAAACTGATGATCTCTAACTGGTTGAGTTGAGACAAGAATTTTTAAGATATGACTACAAGTGATACGAATTCCAAGAACGCTTCTGGCGGAAATATTCTCGATAAGATTGTTCTGAAGAAGAGAGAAGAAATTGAAGCAGCAAAGCTTAAAACTAAGTTGGAGCAACTGAAGAAGAGTGACTTATTTTCACGGGATTGCTATAAACTGCGTGATTTTATATTAGATCCTGAACGTACAGGAATAATTGCTGAGTTTAAACGTCAATCTCCATCCAAAGGAATTATAAACGACCGCCTGTCTGTTGAAGAGGTTACCAATGGCTATGCTGCTGCCGGGGCATCTGCACTTTCAGTCCTGACCGACCGGAGTTTTTTTGGTGGAAAAGATGAGGATTTGATCGAGGCAAGAAAGGTAAATAATCTGCCATTATTGAGGAAGGACTTCATGCTTGATGAGTACCAGATCTTTGAAGCCAAAGCATTGGGGGCGGATATCATTTTGTTGATTGCTGCTATTTTAACTCCAGCCGAAGTGCGAAAACTTGCAAAATGTGCAAAAGATCTGGGTCTCAATGTCCTTTTGGAAGTTCATAACAGAGAAGAATTAGATCGCAGTATCTGTGATGATTTGGATGCTATAGGGGTAAATAATCGAAACCTGGGGGATTTCTCAGTTTCCGTGCAGCATTCTTATGACCTTGTTGAGCATATTCCATCGAGGTTTTTGAAAATTTCTGAAAGCGGAATCAGTGATCCAAAAACGATTAGGGAATTGAGAAACGCAGGATTTGATGGGTTTTTAATCGGAGAAAACTTCATGAAGGAAACAGATCCAGGCAAGGCTATGAAAGAGTTTGTATCCAGGATTTAAAGACCATTATATTATAGGATTTGCCTGGGAATATTCTGACAGCCTGCTGTTCAATTACTCCGGGTCAAACTCTTATCTTTGCAATTATTAATACATGTAAATGCCCAGACAAAAATTTTTCGATACTGAAGCTAAGCCTGAAAGAGCGGTTCTTGTGGGTATAATTACGCCGGGCGAGACAGAGGAGCAAACCCATGAATATCTGGATGAGCTTAAATTTTTGGTTGAAACTGCCGGCGGAGAGACGCAAAAGGCATTTACACAGAGGATGCAGCGTCCTGACAGAGCTACATTTGTTGGAACCGGAAAACTCGAAGAAATCAATGCATACGTTAAGTCGGAAGAGATTGATATGGTCATTTTTGATGATGAACTTTCCCCTTCCCAACTAAGGAATATCGAAAATGAACTGCAGGTGAAAATACTTGATCGCAGTAATCTGATTCTTGATATTTTCGCAAAAAGAGCACAAACATCTCAGGCAAAAACTCAGGTTGAGCTCGCACAACTACAATACTTACTTCCCCGCTTAACGCGTTTATGGACTCACCTTGAGCGGCAGAAAGGTGGTATCGGGATGCGTGGTCCGGGTGAAAGCCAGATTGAAACTGACCGTCGTTTAATTCTGAATAAAATATCCTTATTAAAAGAGCGCTTAAAAGAAATTGATAAGCAAAATCTGACCCAAAGGAAGAACCGGGCTCAGTTGGTTAGGGTTTCACTTGTTGGATATACAAACGTTGGCAAATCAACGATCATGAATATGATCTCTAAATCGGAAGTATTTGCAGAGAATAAACTTTTTGCTACACTGGATACCACAGTGAGGAAAGTTGTGATTGAGAATTTGCCTTTTCTGCTCTCAGATACTGTAGGATTTATTCGCAAATTACCCCATCATCTGATCGAATGTTTCAAATCAACTCTTGATGAGGTTCGTGAAGCTGACATTTTAATACATGTGGTTGACATATCACATCCCAATTTTGAAGATCAGATAAATACAGTCAATGAAACCCTGAAGGACATGGGGGCAATCGATAAAGAGATAATTACCGTATTTAATAAGATTGATGCCTATAAACCTGCTGATTTTGACCCGCAGGATGAGCATCCGCCACTTACTCTTGCCGACTTTAAAAACAGCTGGATGAATAAGGACAGAAATCCGGCAATTTTTATTTCGGCATTGAATAAAGAAAATATTGAAGAATTCAGGGCATTGTTATATGAAAAGGTAAAGGCGATTCATACGAAACGTTACCCTTATGATAAATTGCTTTATTGATCAGAATAAGCTATTGAATGAGCCTGCATCGATTAAAACTGAAACATTCAGATTGATTTTTTTAATTTATTAACTTTCTTAATCCCCAATTTTATGGAATCTAAACGTCAACAGAAGTTTGCAGGAGTTATTCAGAAAGATCTGGCTGAGATATTCCAGCGGGAGGGATTGAATTTTTTACCCAATATCATGGTAACAATAACCAAAGTGAGGGTTTCTCCAGATCTGGCTATCGCCAGAGTCTATTTGAGCTTTTTTAACAGTACCAATAATTCACTGGCATTAAATACTATAAAATCTCATTCCAATGAGATCCGTTATAAATTAGGTAATCGTATCAAGGATCAGGTACGAATAGTTCCACATCTTGAATTTTTTCTGGATGATACCAGTGAATATGTTGAGAAGATGGATAAACTCTTCGAAAAGATTGGTAAAAAGCCTCGTCAGGCAGATGAACCGGGCCAGGATGATTGATTGCAATGAGAACCATTCGTGAGCCAGTAAATTTTTATACCCATCTAATTCCGGCCATTCTCGCAATTCCCGGAACTATTCTCCTGCTCAAAAGGGCAGATTTGCCAATTGAATATACAGCTGCCTGGGTTTATGGAATCTGTACCGTCGTTTTGTTTGGAATAAGTTCAATTTATCATAGTTACCCCAATACAGAAGCTGAGGTCAGGTTCTGGCAAAAGATCGATCATTGCTGCATTTACCTTATGATAGCCGGATCCTACACACCAACGGCTTTACTTGTGTTTGATGGGTATACCCGATGGACCCTCTTTGGAATGATCTGGACCATTGCATTAGCCGGATGTACATTAAAAATTTTTAACCGCCTTCAGCATAAAGGACTTTCCCTTGGGATTTATATCGCAATGGGGGCATTAATTGTTCCTTTAATGAATGAAATGGCAGAAAAACTATCCATATCTGCTATAGGCTGGATGCTGCTTGGAGGGGTATTCTATATTGGGGGTACCGTTTTCTATTATAAGGATAAGCCAATGGGAAAGAACATTCATAGTCATGAAATCTGGCATCTTTTTGTTGTTGCCGGAGCACTTTCTCATTACATTTATAATTACCTTTTCCTGTTTGCCTGAGTAAATTGACCTTACAATAATAATCATATCCCTATTTTTTCGTTAAATTAGAATATGGCTCTCAACTTCATTTTTAGTTTATTCCTGCATCTTACATCACTATTTGCTGATGATCAACCGGTATTTAAGGGGAAAAATTTAAGCACCTTTATTTACAATGTTATGATCTATCCGGAATACTCCAGGGATAACTGTCTTCAGGGGACGGTTACTATAAGTTTTAAACTGAATAAGCAGGGGCGTATTTACCAATCAGAAGTACAGAAAGGCTTTGGTACAGATCTCGACCTTGAGGCATTGCGTGTTGTTCGCCTCACCTCCGGTAAATGGATTATGCCTGCAGATTACGATACCCTGGTCTCAATGGTTTTGCCGGTAAATTTTACATTGCGTGACTTTAAATGTGAGCAGCGTTCAAAGGATGAAATTAGTGCAGCAATCAATGCTTATCAGGCAAGAAGGGGAATGAGTGAAGTAATCTTTAATTATTATGATAAGAAAGTTCCCGGAGTCACAGATGAAGCCGGTGAAATGCGGATGGAGGCGCTTAAATACCAGTTAGGATATGATGAAAAATTCATAGACCGTCTGTTAAAGCAGGCACAGCGTAAGCTAAAACAGGAGGATTTTGAGGGTGCATGCGAAGACTTTCACATCATCAGAAGGCTTGGCAGCGATAAGTCAGCATCCTTTATTGAGCAGTATTGCAAATAATCCAGCAATGTGAAAAATAGTGATATGCCCGACAGATCAGCGTCATCTAAAAATTCAGGTATTAATAAGGTATTGTTTATCCTGAGTATCATTACAATTCTGTCCTGGTTGACAGCAAAGTTTTTAAATGCTTATAATGATGCCTTTATTGGAGCAGTTTTCAAACTGTTATGGCTTCCAATGACAGTCTCTGTTTTTATCGGGCTTGTATTTTCAATTATTTTATTTGTAAAGGATAAGTACAATCCGGGATTGCTGGCAATATATGCGACCGTTTTACTATTAGTTGCACTTTATATTCTCATTTTCTTTAAAAGCAATTAATTTCAATCGCTGTAAAGAATGATTATTCAACTATCGAAAGATAAGATCTGGTTCCCACCCCCCGAACTCGCTGATGAGGATGGTTTACTGGCAATTGGAGGTGATCTTTCGGCACAAAGACTACTTTTGGCTTATCGGAATGGAATTTTTCCCTGGTTCTCTGAGGGTGATCCAATATTATGGTATGCTCCGCAGGAGCGATTCGTATTGTTTCCTGAAAAATTGAAAGTGTCTTCTTCCATGCTTAAGATTTTACGATCCGGCAGTTTCAGAATCACTTACGATCAGGCTTTTACCAGGGTGATAAATGCCTGTGCTAATTCTATCAGAAAGGATCAGAAGGGAACCTGGATCACTGACACAATGAAGTCGGCTTATATTCAATTACACAATCTTGGTTATGCTCATTCTGTTGAAGTGTGGGAGAATGACCTGTTGGTTGGAGGTTTGTATGGTGTTCAGATCAATCATGTTTTTTGCGGGGAAAGCATGTTCTCAAATGTGAGTAATGCATCAAAAGCAGCCTTGATTTCTTTATGTCAGCACAAAAATTTTAAGCTGATTGATTGCCAGGTTTATACCAGTCACCTGGAAAGTATGGGTGCTGATTTTATCTGCTTAGAAGAATATCTTGTTTTTCTCAATGATATCTGAAACCGGCTTATTTTGCAATAGCTATTCATTCTTAACCTTTATTCATAAATTAATTCATTATTTTCTATTTTAGAAATCAGGATGCAATTACCTTATTATATCGACCTTATAGGAACGCTGGTATTCGCCGTATCAGGTGCATTGGCGGCTTCGGATAAAAATATGTACCGCGACATTTTTGGTGTTACATTCACAGGTTTTGTTACCGCTGTTGGCGGGGGTACCCTCAGAGATATGATTTTGGGTGTCCGCCCAACCTGGGTTGTGGATGGGAATTATCTGATTGCGATAACTTTGGGTGTAATCATTGCTATTTCTTTTAAATATTATATCCTTAAATATCGCCGTACTTTTTTCCTCTTTGATACTTTGGGTATTGCGCTCTATACAGTCGTAGGAGTTCAGAAAGCTTTGTTTTACGATGTTGCTCCTCTTGCGGCCATCATTATGGGTATGTTTTCTGCGGTTATGGGCGGCGTTATCCGGGACACCCTGATTAATGAAGTA
>NZ_DASWXT010000015.1:0-26613 GCF_036405355.1 Daejeonella sp. | reverse complement strand
ATCCTTATATTAGTTATATTTCTTTTCATAAATCAACAAATCAATATAAAATTCATCTGAATTACGAGATTTTAATGATGAAATGTTCTTGAGACCGTAATTTATTTGATGATATATAACTAAAATTATCCTTGTATTCAGTTCTTTTAAGGCGTTTATTATAAATTAATCAGAAATAGACATGAAGCCATTATTACTTGACGTTAAATCTTTATTAAGAGATTCTATTCATGTTAAAGAAATACATGCAGCTCAACTTGATGAGGAGTTTCATTTTCACAATGCATGTGAAATTGCATTGATTCTAAAAAGCAGTGGTAAAAGAATTATTGGCGATAATATTGAAGATTTTACTGAAGGAGACCTTACTCTAATGGGACCAAATCTTCCTCATGTAACTTATACAAATAATATCGATAGTCCTAATGTACATGCACTTGTGGTTTATTTTCATCCTGATTGGTTGACTGAATCTCATCTCAATTCAGTTGATTTTGTAAGACTTCGAGAACTATTTGAGGATATTAACAGAGGTATTAAAATACTCGGGAATACCAAGAAAAAAGTAACCCGGAGCCTTTTAAGATTAAAGGATTCAAAAGGGCTTCAGCGCATTATTACTATTCTTGAAATATTGGAGCTTATTTCTAAATCCAATGAATATGTATGCCTGGCAAGCAAAGGCTATGCAAACTCCTTCACCCATAATGATGTAAGGCGGATGGATAAAGTTTATAAATATGTAATGGAACATTTTTCAGAGGAAATTATGCTTGAAGATATTGCTTCTATTGCCAATTTAACTCCAACTGCTTTTTGTAAATTCTTTAAAACAAAGACAAATAATACCTTCTCCAATTTTGTAAATGAGGTTAGGATAGCATTTGCATGCAAATTGCTTTGTGAGGATAATCTCAGTATTTCGCAAATTTGTTTTAATTGTGGTTTTAACAATTTAACTTCTTTCAATAAGAACTTTAAGCAACATACAAAAATGGTCCCCTCTGTTTACAGAGCGAACATTAATAGAAAATATTTCTAACAGATATTGAGATAGGTGTAATTTGCTTTTTTATACTGAATTTTCTGAATGAGGTTCAAACGAGCCCTATTCCCGAATTATATTCTTTCATTTTTTATCATTTCCTAATTCTGAATTGCTTTTATAATTAGCCGAACAATTGTTTGAAGACTCCTTTATGATGCTTCATTTTGATTATTCTCATCTCATTTTAATAGTTAAAAGATAGGATAGTTTTAGTATTTAACAAATTTGAACTAATCATTAGGATCTAAAGGCTTATATCTTTGAATATAGCGAAGATTTCATCGTTCAGAAGCTAGTTTATCAGACAGGTCACGATGGTCACTGATTTCATGTTACAACAGACGTTCCAACGCCCCCTATAACGAGAAATCAACTTCCTGCATTATTCACTTAGAGATAGTACCGGATTCATTTTTATTAAATGCCAATGTAGCTGGCCTGACAGACAGAGTGGATTTCCTTACTAAAGGGAGTTTGAAGTAAAAATATTCTTGATCAGATTATAGGCATGTTCAATACTTTTTGTAATAGGCTACAATAATTAATTATCTATGTAAAGGCATCTTTTTTACTATCAAGTTGAAAGGAACCTTGTTAAATATTGCTATCGATTATCTTTAGAAATGCATGTTTTTATACAATACCTATTTGCATTGACTTCTACCTTATTTCTAAAATTCAAAATGAATCAATACAGTTTTATCCAAAAATAGTTTTGCTATTAATGTATGAATAGCTTGCTCATTTAACATTTGCGTCTTAACTAAAATAAATTTATTGTTTCACACTGTCGAAAATCTGATCATAATTCACTCTGAAATCTTCTTTTGAATTTTTCATTCTAAACTGCTCTTAAAATTCATTACAGTCTATTTATAATTTATAAAATAGAGATTTAACTGTGCCCTTGTATTTTTTTGATGATTATTTCTACTATTTCATTTTGACTTTCTTATTGAAGATTTTTTTTCTCTTCCTTTTATGTTTGAGCAGGTTATTAAAGTAATATCCGGTATTGCTTTCATCCTGTAAAAGAAATACTCTTTTGCTCAGGGTCTCAGTAACTAAATTAATAAATAGCGAAAAATGATAAAATTGTTTAAATGTTGGACAAATGATGCTTTGACTCCACTGTTTTAATTCTCAACCTTTAATCTGTAATTATTCTGATTTCAATTATAATAATTCAGAAATGATTTAACCTATTAAATAATGCAAACTAACAAGCTTTAATAGCTTTTATTTTTTTATATCACTATAATAATATTTCACAAAAACAATTAACTAGAATTTTTAAATCAAACTAATTCATTATGATTTTCACTCTACTACTCCAGAAAAGAAAAGTTTGCTTGATGTTGTTGTTCTGTATACACATGTCGTTCACTGTGTATGGACAATCGCAAATTTCAGGGAAAGTAATTTCTGCTGATGACCAGATGCCCGTCATTGGGGCCATAGTAAAAATTAAGGGTACTGTAATCGCTACGGGAACTGGACTGGATGGAACATTTTCTATCCCCGCAAGATCAACTGATATTTTGGCTGTATCTTTTATGGGTTACCAAACAGTTGAAATAACCGTTGGTAACCAGACAAATATTGCTGTTACTTTGACTCCAGCAATTGGTACTTTGGACGAAGTAGTAGTAACGGGATATGCTACACAGAGAAAGAAAGATATTGCTGGTTCGGTAGCAGTAGTTGATATGAAGGGTTTGAAATCGGTTCCATCTGGCTCTGCGATGCAGGCTCTGCAAGGCCAAGCTTCAGGGGTGAATGTGATTAGTTCTGGTGTACCGGGTGCTGCAAGCAAAATTTTAATAAGAGGTGTGACATCATTTGGAAATACTCAGCCACTCGTTTTAATAGACGGTGTCCAAGCAGATTTAAATAATGTTAGTGCTGATGATGTAGAATCTATTCAAGTGTTAAAAGACGCTGGTGCAGCAGCAATTTATGGAGTTAGAGGCTCTAATGGAGTAATTGTAGTAACTACAAAAAAGGGAAAATCTGGAGCCCCAACAATTTCTTATGATTCCTATTATGGACTTCAACAACCTAAATCAGGTGATCCATTAAACCAATTGAATTCTCAGGATTTTGCACGGTTAACAAAAGAGGTATTCCCGTTTAGTGCCTTGTTTGCCAATGGCTTGCCTGATTTTCTTTATGTTGGCCCTAATGGCGTTGGAACTGGAAAATCTGGAGATGCTGTTGTCGACCCCTCGAGATATAATTTAGATCCAAGTAATTCTGCGAATGATTATTTAATTCAAGAAGTTAATAAGGAGGGCACCGACTGGTATAATGCGATGTTCAAAACAGCTCCAATGACGAACCATAATCTTACAGCCAGTGGAGGTACCGATAAATCAAATTATCTGGCTTCATTTGGATATTTGAATCAAGAAGGTCCTATTATTGAGAGCTATTTAAAGCGGTACTCAGCAAGGGTTAATACTTCTTTCAAGGTCAAAAAAAGTATACGAATAGGAGAGAATTTGAATTTTCTATATAAACAAAATCCTGGGTTTAATAACCAAGGTGAGTTTAGTCCAATGGCCAATCTTTATAAAATGATGCCAATAATACCTGTATATGATATAAAGGGGAACTATGGCGGAACCAGAGTTGGTCCTGAATTAGGTAGTGATTCAAATCCGGTGGCAAGCCAGTATCGGAGGATGAATAATAGAAGTAATAATTGGAATGTTGTTGGTAATGTGTATGCTGAAATAGATTTCTTAGAACATTTTACAGCACGTACCAGTTTTGGGGGTTCTATAGATAATGGGTATAACCAGAATTTCAATTTTACTGCTTATAATGATAAACAAGGATTTAATAACCCGAACAACTATAGTGAAAATTCAAGTTATAATTCTTCTTCAATTTTAACAAATACTTTAATTTATAATAACTTGTTTGGTAAGCATCAAGTTAATGGATTAATTGGTTCTGAAGCTATTAGAAATTATGGAAGAGGAGTTGGTGGAGGTGTACAGAGATTGTTTTCAACAAATTTTGATTACCTGGTACTCAATAACGGGACTTTAAATGTTACAAATTTTAGCAATGCTTATGAAAACACTTTGTTCTCACTATTTGCCCGGTTGGATTATGCATTCAATGATAAATATCTTTTAGGGGTTACCCTTCGCCGGGATGGGTCTTCCAAATTTGGCTCAGAGAAGCGATATGGAATATTTCCTTCATTCTCTGCTGCATGGAGAGTGACCAATGAAAATTTCATGAAGGATATTAACTGGTTGAATGACCTAAAAATAAGAGGTAGTTATGGGATTTTAGGATCTGATAACAACGTAAACGCAGCAAATGCCTTCACCTTATTTGGTGGTGGGTTTGGTAATGCATATTATGATATCAATGGTACAAGCAACAGTATTACTCAAGGCTTCTTTCAAACTAATATAGGGAATCCTCAAACAAGTTGGGAAAGTAATATAGTTTCGAATGTTGGCTTTGATGCTACTTTATTTAACAACAAAATTGATTTTTCAATGGAATACTTTAAAAAATCAATAAATGGCTTGTTGTTTCCACAACCATTACCTGCATTGGCTGGAGGTGCTACACCCCCTACAGTCAATATCGGTGATATTCAAAATACAGGATTTGATATAACTGTTGGATATCGGCAAAACATTAATAATAATTTGCAGTTTAACGTTAATACAAATATTACAACATATAAAAATACAGTGATGGACATTCCTGGTCCGGGTTATTTTGAGACGGGTAGCCAACAACAGTTGGGAAATATGGTACGAAATCAGGAGGGCCAGGCAGTAAGCTCCTTCTTCGGATATGAGGTATTAGGCCTTTTTCAAAATGATGCGGAGGTGACGGCCTCTCCAACTCAAACAGGAGCTGCCCCAGGTCGTTTCAAGTATAAAGATTTAAATGGTGACAACAAAATAGATGCAAATGATCGTACGTTTCTAGGGAGTCCAAATCCTGATTTTACATATGGAGTAAATCTTGGCTTTAATTATAAAGGTTTTGATTTTTCGACTATGTTTTATGGTACGCAAGGGAATGAAAATATTAATACGATAAAGGTCAATACTCATTTTTTTGGTACTTATACGGGTGGAAAGAGTAAAGATTTGTTGAATGCCTGGACCCCGCAAAATACTGGTTCAAACATTCCTAAAGTTGAAAGTGCAAATAACTTCAGCACATCCAGAGTATTAAATACATTTTTTGTTGAGGATGGTTCTTACCTGAGATTAAGGTCATTAATATTAGGCTATACCTTAAAGCCCTCATTATTGCAAAAATACGGAATAAATAAACTAAGGGTCTATTTGCAAGGGGCCAATTTATTTACTGCTACAAAATATTCTGGACTAGATCCTGAATTGGGTGGTAATAGTTCGGGATTTGGAATAGATTACGGAAATTATCCTAACGATATAAGGAATTTACTTTTCGGTATTAATCTCTCTTTTTAACATTTAAAATTAAGAACCATGAAAATTTTAAGATATAATTTGATCCTTCTTGCGTGTTTATCATCTTTTTCTGTATTGTATTCTTGTAAAAAGGACTTTTTGGAAAAAGGAGCTATAGGCTCTACAAGTGAAACCACCTTATCTACCAAAGCTGGTGTTGATGCATTATTGATTAGTACTTATTCCTTACTTGATAATGGAGGTACAGCGGGGGGGGGATGGCCATCTGGGAAGTGGGTATTTGGAGGTGTATGTTCAGATGATGCACATACAGGTACAGAAGCTGGGGCATTACAACCAATTCCATCTTTTGAGAGCTATACGCATGATGCTACCCTTTTTCCGCTAAATGATAAATGGAGGTTTTTCTATTCCGCAATCCAGCGGGCAAATGATGTTTTACGAATACTACCTAAAGTTCCTAGTTCATCTATAACATCTGAACAATCAAAACAAATTAGAGCTGAGGCGGTTTTTTTAAGAGCTGTATACCATTTTGAAGCGGCGATAATGTGGAAAAATATTCCATTCGTTGACGAAAATGTAAGTTTTGAAAAGGGTAATTACAACATAGACAATAAAACACCGATATGGCCAAAAATTGAAGCTGATTTTCAATTCGCTGCAACAAATTTGGCAGCAACCAGCCCAAATGCAGGAAGGGCTAACAGTTGGGCAGCTAAAGCCTTTTTAGCAAAGACCTATATGTTTCAGCGTAAATTTACTGAAGCCAGGACTCTTTTGAATGATATAATTGCGAACGGTGTGACAACAAATGGTAAAAAATATGCCCTGCTTTCTCAATATCATGACAATTGGGTGCCTTCCAAAAAAAACAATGAGGAATCTGTTTTTGCAGTTCAAATGTCAGTAAATGATGGTGCCGGTGGCGCTAATGGTACTGTCGCTAATGGTGAAGGCTATGCGGGGCCTTATGGTGGACCTTATCCAACTTTCGGGTTTTATCAACCTTCTTTCAGTTTAGTTAACTCTTTCAAAACTGATCCCGCTACAGGTTTGCCGTTATTGAATACCTTTAACGATTCAAATGTTACGAATGACCAGGGTTTAAGCTCCTCAGCTCCATTTACACCATATACCGGTACTTTAGATTCGAGATTAGACTGGACAGTTGGTAGGAGAGGTATTCCATTATTGGATTGGGGTATTATGCCGGGGCAATCCTGGGTCAGGCAGCAAAGTGTTGCAGGACCCTACTTACACATAAAAAATACAAATCCCAAATCAGAACCTGGAGCCCGGGAAAATTCTAGTACTGCAGTTAATTATCATATGATACGTTTTGCAGATGTTTTATTATGGGCAGCCGAAGTGGAGGTAGAAGTTGGTAGTTTAGCTCAAGCAGAAATATATGTTAATCGGGTAAGGGCACGTGCAGCAAATCCAGCAGGATGGCTTTATTCTTACAATGATAATAGAGATCCAGGAAAGGGCTTTTCAAATATACCAGCAGCCAATTATAAAGTAGGGCTTTACAATGGTCAATTTGTTCAAAATGGTCAGTCCTTTGCACGTGAATCAGTTCGTTTTGAAAGAAAACTTGAACTTGCAATGGAAAATCATCGATTTTTTGATCTTCAGCGATATGACAATGGTACTGGCTATATGGCCGATATATTAAACGCCTATATAAAGCATGAAACCACCATTTCGGGGTATAATTTTGGATATATGATAGGTGCTAAATTCACTAAAGGGAAAAATGAAATATTCCCTATCCCACAAGCTCAGATTGATTTGAGTGTTGTAGATGGAAAACAACCTCTTTTACAACAAAACCCAGGTTATTAGAATAGGATCATATGAATTATTTTGATTATTAACAATGTAGTAAAATAGTATAGTTTATAAATATGTTAAAATATAAAATATGAATAAGATAGAACAATCACTTAATAGGCGTAAGTTTATTAGCATGGCAGGGATAGGTGCTACTGCCTTAGCAATTGCACCACGTTATACATTTGGTGAAATCCCAAACTCTGACCGTAAAATTCGTGTAGGAATAATAGGAGGAGGATTTGGAGCAAGTTTTCATTTTCACGAACATCCAAATTGTATTGTTGAAGCAGTCAGTGATCTCCGTGTAGATAGACGAGAGATTCTAATGAAAACCTATAAATGTTCTAAGAGTTATGAATCACTAGAGAATCTTCTCTTGGACCCCAAAATTGAAGCTGTGTTTATCGCAACTCCGGCACCTGACCACGCCAGGCATGTAATTTCTTCACTGAAAGCTGGTAAACATGTGCTTTGTGCAGTTCCTGCCGCAATGACGCTTGAAGAGTGTGCTGATATTCTGAATACTGTTCAAAGAACAGGACTTACTTATATGATGGCTGAAACAACTGTTTACCAACAAGGAGTAATATCTGCTAAGAAGTTTTATAAAGAAGGTAAATTTGGGAATATATTCAGCGCTGCAGCTGAATATAATCATCCAGGTCTTGAGACATTGTTTTTTGACAATAAGGGTAAGCCTACTTGGCGTCATGGTTTACCTCCTATGAATTATCCAACACACAGCACAGCATTCCTGATTGCGGTTACCGGGGAAAGGTTAACCCATGTTAGTGCTATGGGCTGGGGAGATGATAGTCCTCTACTTAAGAATAACCCTTATAAAAATCCTTTTTGGAATGAGACTGCATTCTTTAAAACAAATCGTGGTAATCCATTTCGAGTTGAAGTAAATTGGAAGGGTGCACTGCAAGGAGCCGAACGTGGAGAATGGAGAGGCGATAAGATGAGTTTTTACTATCCTCAAGGAGAGAATAAAGAATATATAGTTGTTAAGGTTGCCGATAAAATTGGCCAGGATGATGCCGGATTTAAGCGGGAAGAAAATATTGTTGAACCTTATAAGGTGCCTTTATGGTGGCAGACGGATATGTTGCCTGAGCCAATGAGGCATAATAGTGGTCATAGCGGATCGCATACCTTTATTACTCATGAGTTTATTGATTCTCTGGTTAATAATAGACAACCAGAAGTGAACATATATGAGGCACTGGCCTATACGGCACCTGGAATTGTTGCACACCAGTCCGCACTTAAGGATGGAGAGCATATGAAAATCCCTAGTTTTGATAAGATTAAATGATAATAGGGTATAAGCCCACGATAAAGAATAAATGAATACTTGGCCAAAATCTTTAGAACTATTAAAAAAAAATGAGAAATGGATACCCGGTGGGGTTGTTTCATTAAATCGTAAGTCTGATCCTAATATATGTTTCTCAAAAGGGATTGGTAGTAAGGTGTGGGATATTGAAGGGAATGAATATATTGATTACCAGGCAGGATTTGCAGCGGCATTCTTAGGGCACAATGATCCTGATGTAAATAATGCAGTTAAAGAATCTCTTGATAACAATACTATCCTGATGGGGGCTGGCCCAACTGATCTTGAAGGCCAGCTGGCAGAGTTGTTTTGTCAATGTGTACCAACCATTGAGCAGATTCAGTTAACAACAACAGGATCTGAGGCAACCTATCATGCTATCCGAATTGCCCGTGCAGTAACAAAACGAGATCATGTGATTATTATGCAGGGGGGGTATAATGGCTGGCATAATGATGTTGCAGGTAATGTAATAAGTAACCTTAGTGATATCGGAGCAAGAGTGAGTCCTGGTGAGTATCCCTTTGACAGCTTATCTGCAGGAATTCCCCAGAGTCATAAATCACTAGTCCATGTGGTTAATTATAATGACTTGGATTCTATCAGTTATGTCATGAAACGATACCCGGTCGCTTGTATCATATTAGAGCCAATATTGCAAAACATTGGGATTGTAAAACCCCTGCCTGGATACCTTGAGGGGTTAAGGAAATTGGCAGATGAGGATGGCTCTCTTCTTGTTTTCGACGAAGTAAAGACAGGTTTCAGACATGCTCTTGGTGGATATCAAAGTATTTGCGAGGTGACTCCGGATCTTAGTACATTCGGAAAAGCCGTAGCAAATGGCTATCCTATGGGTGTGATTGGTGGAAAAAAGAAGTTTATGGATTATTTTGTACGCCCGGAAAAATCCGAGCGTGTCCTTATTGCTGGTACCTTTAATGCTCATCCTTTAATTAGTATTGCAGCAATTGCAACACTCCAAAAACTTGCTTCACCCAAACATAAAGTATATGAGCATGTAAACAAACTTGGAGAAAGGCTTGAACAAGGCTTGACTGAAATTTTCAACAGATATGATTCGCCTTTTTATGTGGCACGGGAAGGATCTGCGTTCTGTGTTTACTTTATGGATCATGCTCCTGTAGATTTCCATGATATTGCAATGAACAATAATTTTGCCTTTGATAAGGAATATCGGCTTAAGCTAATTGAAAAAGGGATATTTAATTTCCCACTACCCATTAAACAAGGTAGTATTTCTTTCGCCCACAGTATCAGGGATATTGATGAAACCCTAGAGAAGACACAATCTGTAGTTAGTGATTTATTAAAAAATTAATTTGACATAATATTAAGAAATGAAAATCACAGCTATAGAAACATTGGTTTGCCATGCAAAAATGCGAAATTGGATTTTTGTTAAAGTATTAACCGATCAGCCTGGTTTATGGGGATGGGGTGAAGCAACACTAGAATGGCATACACGTTCTGTAGTCGGAGCGATAGAAGACATTTCTCAATTGCTTGTTGGTGAGGATCCGAGACGAATTGAACATCTCTGGCAAATGATGTACCGTCAGCATTTTTGGCATGGAGACAATATTGTTAGAGGTACAGCAATAAGTGGTATTGATATTGCTCTTTGGGATATTCTTGGAAAAATCCATCAAGTACCTTGTCACCAGCTTTTGGGTGGGCGGGTCAGAGATTATATCCGACTATACTGTCACTTAGGTGGCGGAAAAATGGAAGATTTTTACCAGACCAAACCAGATGATGCAAAACGATTTGGAGAGCTGGCACAGAAAGCAGTTGAAGATGGTTTTACTGCATTTAAATCAATGGCTGTGCCCGAAACCATGCCTTTGGAAGGATTGAGGCCAATCCTATATGCCGAGGCCTGTGTAAAAGAAATGCGCGAAGCTGTTGGCGATGATATTGATATAATGGTTGATTGCCATGCACGTCCCAGCCCAAGAATGGGTATGCAATTCGCAAAAGTTCTTGAACCTTATGGACTTTATTTTTTTGAAGAACCCTGCTGGCCTGAATCGATTGAGGATATTGCATTAATTCAGCGCGCTGTAAAAACGCCTATTGCATCAGGTGAGCGCCTTGTAGGTATACATGCTTTTCGCGAATTATTCGAAAAGCGTGCAGTTAGTGTTGTTCAGCCTGACATTACCCACTGTGGCGGAATAAGCGAAGCAAGGCGTATAGCTGCTATGGCAGAAGCTTATCGGGTTGCAGTGGCTCCACATAACCCTCAGGGGCCAGTAAGTACTGCTGCTTCCTTAGAATTCGGATTTGCTACACCTTCATATATTATATGTGAAAATGTTCACAATGATGTACCATGGCGAGAGGATGTAGTAAGTGAAGGTTATGTTGTAGAAAAGAAAGGCAGAATTGTACGTCCTGGTATGAGACCTGGTTTGGGCATTGAAATAAATGAAGAGGAATTAAAAAAACATCCGTTTCAGCAAGAAGTTCTGCAAAGAACTTTTTATAAGGATGGAAGTGTTGGTGATTGGTAATTTTAGTTTTTAATGGAGAAATTATTTGAAAATAAGACCGTTTTGATTAGCGGAGGTTTAGGAGATATTGGCTTTGCTATTGCTTTAGAATTCGCTAAGCATGGTGCTAATGTTGCCCTCTGTGATTTGACACCTGTGCACCTTGTATCAGAGGTACTAAATAAATTAAAACAGTGGGGTATTTTAAGTACCTATCATCAGGTGGATGTAACGGATGCAAAAGCAGTAAATGATTGGGTAATTGAAATTGAGAATACAACGGGTCTAGCAAGTATTATTATTCCTAATGCTGCGACTGTAACTCTTGCTGGTATACAGGACGTTACCTCCGACCAATGGTCCAAGGAACTTCGTGTTAATTTAGACGGAGCCTTTCATTTAGCTCAAAGTGCCACAAACCGTCTCCTTTATCATAAACAACCTGGAAGGGTGGCCTTCATTGGTAGCTGGGCAGCTTATACTCCGCATATACATATTCCTGCTTATTGTGTTGCCAAAGCAGGGTTGAGAATGCTTTCAAGGTGTATGGCTCTTGAGCTTGCCCCATTTGACATTCTAGTTAATGAACTTGCACCGGGCTATGTTGAAGCTGGTCTATCGGGTGATCTCTGGAAAAATGATCCCGGAGCAAGTGAAATAGCTCTTCAGAAAGTTCCTGTCGGGAGAGTCATGAGTGCACAACAAGTTGCAGAACAAGTTCTTTTAATGTGTCATCCAAATAATGTTCACATGACTGGAAGCACAATACTTATGGACGGAGGATTATCACTCAGGTCCTGATTTCAAATCTACGTATGCATAATTCAAATTATAATACTCACAGGAACCCTTCTTTTTTTGGTTTGATTGGCATATCAAAGGAGGATATTACGCCTCCTATAGGAATTTATGCCCGGAACTGGGGAGCTGCCCTAGATGATGTAGCAGAGGGAATACATAAACCTTTAATGCTTGTTTGCATGACTTTTCAAACAAGCAAGAATGAGAAACCACTAGTTTTAATATCAGCAGATCTTGGTTGGTGGAAGAGCGCTGATGATGAATTATTTGTTCGAAATGGTATACTAAAAACCATGGGGCTTGAACCATGGCAGTTAATGATCTGCCTTTCCCATACTCATGCAGGTCCTAGTCTTTCCAGTGGAGATCGAGTAAAAAATGGTGGAGAATTCATAGAGCCTTATCTTCTTAGGATTCAACAAATTGCTATAAATTCTATTAAGTGTGCATTGGCTACAACAGTACCCGCAACTTTGAGTTGGCTTTATGGAAAATGTAGCCTGGCTACTAACCGCGATTTACAAGAATTTGGCAATAACAGAATGGTCGTGGGGTTTAATCCTGAAAAAGATGCTGATGATACTTTACTGGTAGGCAGAATAAGTGATCAAGATGGAAGAGTTATGGGAACTATTGTTAACTATGCTTGTCATCCAACAACTCTTGCATGGGAAAATAGATTAATATCACCAGATTACATCGGTGCAATGAGGGAGATTGTAGAAGCAAAAACGACAAATGCTCCATGCTTGTTTTTGCAGGGGGCTTCCGGAGATCTTGCCCCATCTGAACAATATGTTGGAGATCCAACAATTGCCGATGCATATGGAAGACAGATTGGCTATGCAGTGTTAGCAACTTTGGAAGCAATGTTACCACCTAATACAGAACTTGTTTTTGATAAAGTTGTAGAATCAGGGGCTTCGGTAGCGGTTTGGAAGCAATCACAGTATACCCCATCAACAATCCTTTCATCTGAAATGATTAATGTAGAATTTCCTTTAAAACCTCTTCCCTCTTTGTCTAACATACAACAAGAGTGGAAAGAATGTGAGGATCGTGTTCTTAAAGAAAGATTATGGCGAAAGCTAAATATTCGAAAAGCTGTTGGGGACAAAGACCATGCAAGCGTTCCTCTATGGATTTGGCGTCTCGGAGATACTTTTCTGGTTGGACAGCCGAATGAACCATATTCTGATTACCAAATTAAACTACGTAAATCATTTCCTCAATATGCTGTAGGAGTAGTGAATGTTGCGAATGGGTATTTAGGTTATCTCCCTGTCTCTGAAATGTATGATCAAGATGCATATTCAGTTTGGCAAACACCCTTTGAAAAGGGATCTCTAGAGTTACTCATTAAAACAACTAAGGATAATCTGCAAAAAATGATTAAAACATGAACCTGAATCTCACAGCACTGGATGCTTCTATCTTTGTAATTTATATTCTGGGTGTGATTGCTTTGGGGATACATGCATCCCGGAAAGGGAATAAAACCAAACGTGATTATTTTTTAGCAGGCGATAAACTACCATGGTGGATGATTGGGGGTAGTATAATTGCCTCAAATATCAGCAGCCATCATTTGGTAGGTGCTATGGGAGTTGCCTATACCCGGGGGTTCGTCGCAATCGCTATGGAGTGGGGAGCTATTTTGATAGGATTTAATGCCTTGTTATGGATATTTCTTCCATTTTATATTCGAAATGGTTTTTATACCATGCCTGAATTTTTGCAAAAGCGGTTTGGTGGAGGTGCACGTACCATTTATTCAATTCTAGTTTTATTAACATATATTTTTGTTGAAATAGGTGCCGTGTTATACTTTGGAGCACTTTCATTACATTCATTGCTAGGTATACCAATGATGAATAGTATTATAGTTTTGGCGATTGCTACTGGAATTTACACTATTGCTGGTGGATTGCGGGCGGTTATCTGGACCGAAATGCTTCAACTTATTGTTTTGGTCATGGGAGGGATAGCCTTAACAGTGGCAACTTTAAATGCTGCCGGAGGGGTATCATCAGTGATAGAATCTTCTAAGGACTGGGATCTGATTTTACCTGCAAATGATCCTGACTTTCCTTGGACTATGTATTTGGGAGGATTGTTATGCATAAGTGTATTTTATTGTGCGACTAATCAATTCATTGTTCAGCGTACATTGGCAGCAAAAAATGAATGGCATGCTCGTATGGGTGTAATCTTTGGAGATTACCTAAAATTTTTAATCCCACTAATCATTACTATACCTGCACTTGTAGCTCCTAAATTGTTTCCGAATCTTGAGAAGCCTGATCTTTTGTTCCCAACTCTGGTAGAAAATCTATTGCCATCTGGACTGGTAGGTTTGGTTATGGCTGGTCTGATTGCTGCTGTAATGTCACATCTTTCAGGTGCAATCAATTCCTGCACCACTATCCTAACTATGGATGTTTATCTTCCTTATTTTAAATCTAATGCTAGTGAATATGAGTCGGTTAGGTTTGGAAGAATATCGGGTATAATTATTATAATTTTGGGGATTTCATGCACAGGGATTTTAGTTCTTCATTCAGATAAACCTGTTTTTCTTTATTTACTAAATGCATATGGATTATTTACGCCCGGGATTGCTACAATGTTCCTTTTGGGTATTTTATGGAAAAGAACTTCACATGCGGGAGCACTTACAGCAGGAATATTGACGATCCCCTTATCATTGTTAATTGAGTTTTTGTTCCCTGATATGCCCTTCTTTAATCGGACTGGTATAGTTTTTTGGACTTGTATGTTAACTTGCGTGGCAGTAAGCCTTTTAACTAAACCAAAAACAGAGGTAGAATTACAGGGTTTAATTTGGAATCGTGATAGTTTGTCGCTATTACCTTCAGAACGTGAACAACAAAAGGGCTTACGTAACCCTTTTATCTGGTGGGCAATAGTTACTGCTATGGTGTTATATTTTTATATCAGATATGCTTAGTATATAGAAATGCATTTTAAATTGTCGACTCTTTATTCCTCCTGATTTTTATGTCTAATTTTTCATAGCCGATAATTGCACCAACCGCTATGAATAACAACTAGTGTTAAAAGCGAAATTAAGCCAGCTTGAATAACTTTTTATCTATCCCGAAATGTAGTTTTTGTTGGTGAGGCAGAATTAAATTTGTACGGAGATATTTTGAACTATGGTAATAAATGAAATCTGGCAACTTGTTGGTGAACATTCTTGTCAACTCGGTGAAAGTCCGCTTTGGGATGCAATCAATGGAAGAATTTTATGGGTAGACATACTTAAAGGTAATGTTCATCAGTATGAACCTGGAAGCGAAATTTACAAAATTTTCAGTTCCAATTTAATGATTGGTGCAATTGCATTATGTAGATCAGGATTGCTGATTGCGGCCACTCAGAATGGATTCGCATTAATTGATCTTAAAAAGGAAAATTTGGTCGAGATAGTAGATCCTGAAAAGCACTTAAAGAATAATCGTTTTAATGACGGAAAATGTGATCCTGCTGGAAGGTTTTGGGCTGGTACAATGTCAGTTGTTGATACCCCGGAAGCTGGTAGCTTATATACTTTAGAAACTGATTTTTCAGTCTCTGTCAAAATTCGGCGAATAGGCTGTTCTAACGGTATTGCATGGAGTCCTGATGGAAACTTAATGTATTATATAGACACCCCCACCCGTCAAGTGGTATCTTTTGATTTTGATATTATTAATGGTGGAATAAGCAATAAAAGGGTTATTATTAAGATCCCAGAAACAGATGGATTTCCTGACGGGATGACAATAGATTCAGATGGAATGTTGTGGATAGCATTGTGGGGTGGTTATAGAATTGCCAGATATAACCCTCTTTCAGGAGAAATGATGCACAATTTTCGACTCCCGGTTTCACAGATAAGTTCATGTACTTTTGGAGGTGAGAACTTGCAAGATCTATATATCACAACAGCAAAAACTGGTTTACAGCCTCATGAAATAAAAAAACAGCCACTTGCTGGACGACTTTTTGTAATTAAAAATTCAGGATTCCAAGGCTTAAATGCATCAAAATTTACTGATTGATTTTAGTAAAATGTGTTGCTAGTGGGGTTTTAGCGTTGTTAGAAAGGAATGATAGTATGAAGGATTTACCACATAGGTTTATTTTTATTCTGATGTAATAATGATATTGTTGAATATTAAGTAATTAATTATTTCAGCAGGTAGATTCTAGATCAAGCATAAGCAAAATTATAATTAATCAATCCATAGCCTTTTTAGTGATTAATACGACCAATTTGAAATGTTTTTTGATTTTTTAAAGTTGAAAACTCGTTGATTTTTTAAATTATTAGTCCTGCGATACAAATATCCTTTTGTCTTACTTACTTTATCTGATTAATTCTGATAGCACACAAGTAGTTGATTCGAAAGTGTATACATAATTTACCATCAAAGTACTTGTAAACTAAAGTCAATAAGGGTATTTTTAGCAATCTAATCTAACATTATGAACAAACGGGTAATTATTATCGCTTCTGTGTTTGGCATTCTGGCTGTTATTTTAGGTGCTTTCGGTGCTCATGCCTTAAAATCTCTTCTTGATCCGGCCGGATTGGAGGTTTGGAAAACTGCTGTAAGTTATCACTTCTATCATACACTTGCCTTGCTTTTCGTTTCAATTCTTCCTGCAAGCAATAGCAGAGCCGGAAACCTGGCTGCCTGGTTCTTTTCTCTCGGAATTCTGCTTTTTTCTGGTTCTTTATATCTTATTTCTACAAAAGAAATACTGAATATCACACAGCTTTCGGTACTTGGACCGATTACTCCAATCGGAGGTTTGTTTTTTATTCTGGGTTGGTTTAGCCTGATTTTCGTCGCAATAAAGGGTAAATAATGCTTGAGTTTAATGAAACAAATGGCATTGAAAGGAAAACTCTTTTCATAGAGGTAGTTCTTCCATTAGCGATACCTAAAACCTATACGTATCGGGTACCTTCAGAAATGACCGGGGCTATTTCAACCGGGAAGCGTGTAGTTGTTCAATTTGGACGGGCCAAGATCTATACCGCAATTGTTTATAAGGTATCAGAAACTCCACCGGAACTTTATGAGGCTAAATATATCATTGATGTACTTGATGATGTGCCTATTGTAAATGACTTTCAGTTGAAGTTATGGAAATGGATGTCGGAATATTATCTCTGTCATATCGGTGAGGTGATGCAGGCTGCGCTGCCTTCTGCACTGAAACTGGCTAGTGAAACCCGTGTCATCCTGAATCATTCAACAGAGTTCGATAAGTCAGAACTTTCTGATAAGGAGTTCCTGATTATTGATGCCCTCGATATTCAATCAGAACTTAAGGTAAGTGATATCAGTAAATTACTCGGACAAAAGACAGTTTTTCCAATACTCAGAACTCTTTTTGAGAAGAATATTATCATAATTTCTGAAGAAATTACTGAGAAGTTTAAACCCAAAAAGAAGTCATTTATTAGCCTTCATCCCCAATATAAAGATTCCGAAAACCGCAGGGCTTTATTCGAAATTCTTGAAAGGGCACCAAAGCAGCTGGAACTTTTGCTGGCTTATTTTAAGCTTGAGAAGCAGCAAAATGAAATTTCCAAGCCCGATCTGCTGGAAGTCAGTGGAAGCAGTCCGGCGGCATTAAAAACCCTGATTGATAAGGAGATTTTTGTGCAGGAAGATAAAGTGGTGAGTCGCCTCAGCGCTGAGGAACTCGAAACCCTGCATGATTTTAAATTGAATGATGCCCAGGAACTTGCATTGGAAGAGATCAGAGAGCAATTGAAAGAGAAGGATGTTGTTTTGCTTTATGGCGAAACATCTTCCGGCAAAACTCAAATCTATATCCGACTGATTGAGCAAATGCTGCTTGAAGACAAGCAAACATTGTATCTTTTGCCTGAGATTGCCTTGACCACCCAGCTTATTGAACGTTTGCGTGAACATTTTGGAGGGCAGATTGGAGTTTATCATTCCCGCTTTAATGATAATGAGCGGGCAGAAGTCTGGCAGAAAGTTTTAAAAGGTGAGTATAAAATGATTCTGGGGGCCAGATCATCTATTTTTCTGCCATTTAAGGATCTGGGACTGATCATCGTCGACGAAGAGCATGAATCTTCTTACAAACAATATGACCCTGCTCCGCGGTACCATGCAAGGGATACTGCCATCTTTCTTTCACATTTGCATGGTGCTAAGATAGTTTTAGGCTCAGCAACTCCGAGTTTGGAGAGTTTTTATAATGCGAAGATTAAAAAATATGGTTTTGTAACCTTAAAAGGCAGATATGGTGGAGTAAAACCTCCTGTAATTGAAGTGGTGAGTATAGCTGAAGAAACCAAACGGAAAACAATGCAATCGCATTTTACCACAGTTCTGGTAAATGAAATTAAAGCGGCATTATCCCGTAAGGAGCAGGTGATTCTTTTTCAGAACCGTCGTGGATATACTCCTGTTTTACTTTGTACTACCTGCGGATATACTCCCAAATGCATCAATTGTGATGTAAGTCTTACTTTTCATAAGAGTAGTGCAAAACTACATTGTCACTATTGCGGATATAAGCAGGATGTTTTGCAAGCCTGTCCTGCCTGCGGTTCAACCCGGATAGAGCAGAAAGGTTTCGGTACCGAAAAGATAGAAGATGAACTGCAGCGTATCTTTACGGATGCAAAAATTGCCCGTATGGATCTCGACTCCACCCGTACCAGAAATAGTTTTCAGATCCTGCTCAATGATTTTGAAGAGGGTAGGATCGATATTCTGGTGGGTACCCAAATGGTTGCCAAAGGACTCGATTTTGGAAATGTAAGTACTATCGGGATTATCAGTGCCGACAGCATGTTAAATTATCCTGATTTTCGGGCATTTGAACGAAGTTATCAGATGTTAGCACAGGTCTCCGGACGGGCAGGAAGGCGTGCGAAACAGGGCAAGGTTATTATTCAGGCTTATGATACCAGCCATCGTATCATTAGCCAGGTGATCCGGGGCGATTATGAGGAGATGTTTGATACTGAAATTCTGGAGAGGAGAAATTTTCACTACCCACCGCTTTACCGTCTTATACAATTGGATGTGAAGCATAAAGATCTTTCTAAACTGGCGATTATTTCAGATTCTTTGGCCAAAGTTTTAAGATCGCAGTTTGGCGACCGGGTACTGGGACCAGAAGCACCTCTGATCAGCCGTATCAGGAATTATTTTATTCAGACCATTTTGATTAAGGTTGAGAAGGAAGGGGTATCGGTACAGAAGATCAAAGATGCATTACAGAATATTCTCAGAAACTTCGATTCACAGCCCTCAAACAAGGGTGTTTACATTCATATTGATGTAGATCCTTATTGAAATTATTCCTTTAATTTATTCTCATTTTTATTTTAAAAAACTGCCTTCATAAGACTATTTTTGAAGAGCAATGGCACATAAATTAGTAGATAGCTACCGCGAAAAGGGAGCCCGCAAAAAGTTAGTTGAATTACTCAGAGACAGAGGCATAGCCGATGAAAAAGTATTAAAAGCAATTGGAAAAGTCCCGAGACATTATTTTTTTGACGAAACATTCTGGACTCAAGCCTATAAAGACATTGCCTTTCCAATTGGCGACGGACAAACAATCTCCCAGCCCTACACCGTGGCCTACCAGACCGAACTTTTACACATCAAACCTGGTGACAAAGTGCTTGAGATTGGCACTGGTTCAGGTTATCAAACCTGTATTCTACTGGAACTTGGGGCAAAAGTGTACACCATCGAACGTCAGGAAAATCTTTACAAACGAACCAGTCAGGTTTTGCCCCATATTGGCTATCATGCTGAATTCTTTTTCGGTGATGGTTCAAAAGGGATTGCTGAGCATGCCCCTTATGATAAGATTATTGTGACCGCAGGAGCCCCGCTGGTGCCTGAAATTATGCTTAAACAATTAAAAATTGGAGGAATTCTGGTTATTCCTGTTGGCGATGAGAATTCTCAAAAAATGATTACTGTGCTCAGAGTAAGTGAAAAGGACTATGAGCGGATCTCATTGGATACGTTTAGATTTGTGCCACTGGTGGGGGAAAAAGCGTGGTAATTAATTGACAGTTGACAATTGACAATTGATAATTCGTAATCAATAATTCGTAATTGATAATTCGTAACTCTATCGTTTCATCGCCCTGCTCATCTCCAGTTTTGCATCCCTGTCCTTGAGTGTTTCGCGCTTATCGTAGATCTTTTTACCCTGTGCTAAGCCGATCTCAAGTTTGGCAAATCCCCGTTCTGAAGTGAAGATTTTTAATGGGATAATGGTAAAGCCTTTTTCCTCAATTTTTGTCCGGAGTTTAGCTATTTCCTTTTTGTTCAGAAGTAAGACCCTGTCGCGCTTAGCCTCATGATTGTAAAAGGAACCATGCGAATACTCAGCGATTTGCATATTCCTGACATAGAGATTGCCATCAAAAAAAGTACAGAATGCGTCGTTGATATCAGCCTTGCCCTCACGTATCGATTTTATTTCAGTGCCGAGCAATTTTATACCGGCTGTATAGGTCTCAAGTATGTGATACTCGAAATACGCTCGCTTATTCTTGATATTTATTCCACCCGACATAAGTGCAAATATCCGAAAGAAAATCCATAACCGGAATTTTTCATGTTTAGAGTTTATTCAAAATATTTTTTAAGATTGATAAAATAATATTTTTAGATTAATCTAAATTTGTATTTTTGTGAATCTAATATTTAATAAATGAGGTTATTTATTCTGTCAATTATACTATTCGGGATTGCTTTAACGGCAAAAGCGCAGACGTCCGTCGTAGGCGGATGGATCAGATCTGGACAGAAACCAGTAGCCTTTGCTTCAATAAAAGTCCTCAACAGCAATATAGGAACAACAAGTGACTCCCTCGGTAAGTATTCTATGAAGCTTAACGCAGGTAAATATGTCTTAAACATTTCAGCCTTAGGTTACAGTTCACTCAAAAAAGAACTTATACTCAGGGAAAACGAAAGGGTAGATCTGGATCTTGATTTAGAAGAGTCGGGATCAGTTATTGAAGAGTTTGTAGTAACCGGAACCATGAAAGAGGTCAGCAGACTGGCAAGCCCGGTGCCTGTTGAAGTATACAGCCCTGCATTCTTCAGGAAGAATCCAACACCCTCTGTTTTTGATGCTTTACAAAATGTAAATGGAGTCAGGCCGCAGTTAAACTGTAATATTTGCAATACCGGTGATATCCATATAAATGGTCTCGAGGGTCCGTATACGATGATTCTGATAGATGGTATGCCTATCGTCAGTGGCCTTTCATCGGTTTATGGCCTTTCTGGTATACCTAATGCTTTAATTGAGCGTGTAGAAATAGTCAAAGGGCCTGCTTCATCACTCTATGGCTCCGAAGCGGTTGGTGGTTTAATTAACATCATTACTAAGAAGCCTCAAAATGCGCCGGCATTTTCAGGGGATGTATTTTCAACTTCATGGGGAGAGTTAAATACCGATCTTGGTTTTAAGTTTTCGGCAGGGAATAAAGCTGAAGTACTTACAGGGATCAATTATTTTAAATATGGAAACCGGATCGATAATAATAAGGATCTTTTTACGGATGTAACCCTTCAGGACAGGATTTCAGTGTTTCAGAAATGGAATTTTAACAGAAAGGAAAACAGGCAGTTCAGTCTGGCGGCAAGATATAATTATGAGGACCGCTGGGGTGGTGATATTGGTTGGGATAAGACTTACAGGGGAGGAACAGAGCGATATGGAGAGAGTATATACACCAACAGGTGGGAAATGCTGGGAACCTATCAGCTTCCCTTAAAAGAATCTGTTATGTTTTCCTGGTCTTTGAATGACCACGATCAGAATTCGGTTTATGGGAATACCATTTATGATGCAAGGCAAAAGATCGCATTCGGACAATTGAGCTGGGATAAAAAACTAAAAACTCATGATCTGCTGGTCGGAACTGCCCTCAGATATACGATGTATGATGATAATACTCCTGCAACAGCATTACTGAACGGACTTAATAAGGCAGATAAGGTATGGCTTCCGGGCATCTTTGTGCAGGATGAAATTGCCCTTGCAGAGAAACATAAACTTTTGCTTGGAATGAGATACGACTATAACTCCATCCATGGCAATATTCTAACTCCGAGATTTGCATACAAATGGATGCTTAATGAGAATAATATTCTCCGTTTAAATGCAGGTACGGGTTTCAGGGTAGTAAGTTTGTTTACCGAGGAACATGCTGCTCTTACAGGCTCAAGGGAAGTGGTGGTTACAGAACAGCTGAAACCGGAAAGAAGTTATAATGCAAATCTGAACTTTATAAAAAAGATCTATTTTAAAAGCGGAAGTTTCATAGGTATCGATGCTTCTGCCTGGTATACCCATTTTAATAACCAGATCATTCCTGATTATTTAAGCAACCCTAATCAGATCATTTACAGTAATTTGCAGGGGTATGCAGTCTCACGTGGTTTGAGTGCTAATTTTGATATGACATTTACAAACGGATTAAAGATTATTGCCGGAACTTCCCTGCTGGAAGTGTTTTCTAAAAATAAAACATCTGGTAAGAAAATCCGGCCATTTCTTAATGAAAAGTGGACCGGTACCTGGGGGATTTCATACAAACTCGAAAACCTGAATCTCGGACTCGATTACACCGGAAATATTTATGGTCCCATGCTCTTGCCACGTTTAAGCAATTCGGATCCCCGCAGTGGAGCATCCCCGGTATGGAGCCTGCAAAATATACAATTTACCTATACTGGCTTGAAAAAGATCGAGCTTTATGGGGGTGTAAAAAATTTACTAAACTGGACGCCGGGTAAGAGTGAGCCATTTTTAATTGCACGAAGTAATGATCCTTTTGATAAGGAAGTCCAGACTGATGCTTCCGGAAATGTAATTCCGAGTCCGGCGAATCCTTATGCTTTAACATTTGACCCCGGATATGTTTATGCTCCCAATCAGGGGATCCGGGGGTTTCTGGGTGTGCGTTTAATCATCAAATAAGATGCTAAGGATATTGATCATATTCATTTTTGTGCTGGTTCAGGTGTCAGAACTGTCGGGACAAAATCGCATTGTTAAATTTGAAGAGATCAAAACTTTACAGGAGAAAGCACCAAAACCCTTAGTAGTGCTCATCATGACTGGCTGGTGCAAATACTGTCATGCAATGAAAAACACGATGACCAAAGACAACAAGGTCGCTGTACTCTTGAGTGAGAAATTTTATACTGTATTTCTGGATGCGGAGGATAAGAATGATATATTTTTTGCCGGGAGAGTCTTTAAAAATAAAGCCGGACTACATGAACTGGCCAGAGAACTGGGTACGATAAAAGGTCAGATTTCCTATCCTTCAATTGCGGTTCTTAATGTTAAGAACGAGATTATTTACCAGCACGATGGATTCCTATCACCCCGGATTATGTTAAGTATTCTTGAAAAAGTAGCAGAAAACTAACAATTATTCCCGTTTTCCATTCTCCAAGCCCAAGCCCATTTCCCATTTCCTATTTCCCATTCCCTATTACCTACTCCCTATTACCTATTTCCAATTCCCTCACTTCACAATCATAATCGGAATATTCACATTATGGCGAACCGTATCGACAGTGGTTCCAAAGATCAGATCGCTGATACCCTTATGTCCGTGAGCACCCATTACCAGAAGATCCAGATTCTTCGCTTTCACCAGTTCTGATATCGCCTTCGCCGCAGTTCCATAACCGATTTCAATATGAGCCTGGTAGCCCAGATCTTTTAGATTTTGCTGATATTTTTCAAGGTTGTCGGTATCACTTTGCGTTTCATGATCAAGTACTTTTTCGCCATGAAATCTGGCCGCGGCGGTTTCAACAATATGGATCAGGTAGTAATCAGCACTTTTTCCGCCCTGTATTAATGCATGCCGAAAAGTATTTCTGTCATTCTTAGAAAAATCGACTGTGATACCGATCTTTTTATACTCCACCTGTTCAAGTTCTCCGATTTCAAGAGCCTCTCCATGCGGAACATTGGATATTTTGCGCTCATATTTTCTGAAAAAGGGCATTAGAAATACATAGAGCAATAATATGCCAATAGTTATGGCTAAAGGAATTACAAGCAAATAAATCCACAAAACGCTAACGGTTGTGCTGCTCAGCCAGCTACCAATCTCCTCAATTACAAGCTGCACATTCAGGCTTACTATGATTAGGGCAGATAACCATGCCAAAATTTTAACCCAGGGTTTGATTGTGTACTCCTTCATCTTTGCCCGGTCGGAGTTGAAGTGAATCAGAGGAATTACTGCAAAGCCGAGTTGCAAACTCAGAACAACCTGACTTAATATGAGTAAACTGCCTAAAGCTTCTTCCCCAAAGAACATTATTGTAAAGAATGCCGGTATAATTGCGAGCAATCGTGTCAGTAAGCGCCTGATCCAGGGCTGTATCCTTAGATTCAGGTGTCCCTCCATCACGATCTGCCCTGCAAGTGTTCCTGTGATTGTAGAGCTCTGTCCGGATGCGATCAGGGCAATAGCAAACAGGGTAGGGGCTAGAGAACCAAAAATATTATCCAGTAATTTATAGGCATCCTGAATTTCGGCAACCTCAAACAAACCGTTTTTATAAAATGCGGTCGCAGCCAGAATCAGAATTGCAGCATTCACGAAGAATGCAAGATTTAAGGCAATTGTTGTATCGATCAGGTTGTATTTCAGGGAGTCTTTGATTCCTTTGGCAGTACGTTCAATTTTTCTTGTCTGTACCAGGGAAGAATGCAGATAAAGATTATGAGGCATTACTGTTGCTCCAATGATTCCAATTGCAATGTAAAGTGCATTTCCTGATAACATAGATGGTGCAAATCCACTCAATACTTCACCAATTAAGGGTTTAACAATGAACATTTCAGTTAAAAAGGAAACTCCGACAATAAACACCATTGATACGATGAAGACCTCCATCATTCGCATCCCCTTATTCATCAAAAAGAGCAGCAGAAAGGTGTCCAGAATGGTGATTGAGACTCCCCAGATCAGTGGAAGACCAAAAAGCAGGTTTAATCCGATAGCCATTCCAATAATCTCCGCCAGGTCGCAGGCTATGATGGCAATTTGTGCGAGTACATAAAGCGGGTAATTGACATATGATGGATAGGTATTTCTCGATGCCTGTGCCAGGTCGAGTCCACGGACGATTCCTAATCTGGCACTAAGTGATTGAAGCAATAATGCCATCAGGTTAGACATTAGCAATACCCAGATCAGTTTATAGCCAAACTGACTACCTCCGGCAATATCTGTGGCCCAGTTACCAGGATCCATATAACCCACACTGACCAAATAAGCCGGGCCTATAAAAGCCATCAGCTTACGCCATCCTGTTTTACCTGAAGTAATTACCGAACCGTGAACTTCACTCAGCGATTCTGAATTCTTATTACTCATAGAATTACCAATATATTTTTTGCAACCTCACGGCTGATTGTCCGCTCAGTTTTCTGATCAATTGTGAGCATGATCGACCCGTCAAATTCAATCAGTTCTGAAATAATTATTTTTGTCCCTAAGGTTAACCCCAGCTTTTCCAATAGTTTCAGAAAAACAGATGAATGTTCACTCACTCCCGAAACAGTGCCGCTTTCGCCAGTCTGCATATCAGATATCTTAACCAGTTTTTTATGGTTTATCAGGCCTGATCTGTCAGGAATGGGGTCGCCATGAGGGTCGGCTACCGGATTCCCGAGAAAGTCATCCAGGCGGTTTATCAGCGTTTCAGAATTGATGTGTTCCAGCTCTTCTGCTATATCATGAACTTCATCCCATTTAAATCCAAGCTTTTCAACCAGAAAAACCTCCCATAAACGGTGCTTTCTGATGATATTCACAGCCGCATTTATTCCGGTGCTTGTTAATGTAACTCCCTGATATTTAATGTAATTGATTAGTTTCTTTTCAGCCAGTTTTTTCAGCATATCGGTAACCGAAGCGGCCTTGGTACTGGTCATTTCAGCAATCTGGTTTGTACTGACTGCCATCGTGTTTCCTTCACTCAGGTGATAGATAGCTTTCAGGTAGTTTTCTTCTGTAAATGAGTGCATAAGCTTAAAAATTAAACAAATCTAATATTTTATTTAGATTAATCTAAAAATATCATCATAAAATATATGACTATTTTATAGACATTTTTTAAAATAAAATTTGGCTAATGCTTTTTATACTTTACTTTTGAGCTTATTATGGCAATAGAACTGGATAAAATAGATCTGAGAATCCTTAAGATTCTTCAGGAAAATGGTAGGATTACCAATTTGCAACTTTCTCATGAAGTAGGTCTATCACCGGCACCAACCCTCGAACGTGTCAGAAAACTGGAGCAGGCTCATTATATCAAGAGCTATCATGCACTGGTTGATGAAGAATTACTGGGTTTGGGTATAAAAACCTTTATTCAGATCCAGCTTGATTTTCATAAGAATAATACCATCCAGGTTTTTTTGGAGGAAATCGATGCGATCAAAGAGATCACTGAATGTCATCATGTTACCGGTCAGTGTGATTTCCTGCTTAAGGCCTATGTCAAGGATATTAAATCATACGAGCGC
>NZ_DASWXT010000014.1:0-51752 GCF_036405355.1 Daejeonella sp. | reverse complement strand
AAAAAATAATTTTGGGCTTAAGGATGAAGACTTTATCCATGGAGAGGTCGACTATGCATTTAACCTGATAGGTGCTTAAATTCAATCTGCATTTGGTTTTCAATCTGACAATCTGAAATTGATGCTAAAAAAATGAATGGATCGGGGTTTAAGGTCAGCTTACTTGAAATCTTATTAGCCTTGTGCTAAATCCTTCTAATTAGTAATACCATCTTGTTCTAAAAATAATACTCTGTTGATCTAAAACGGAAAACATTGATTATTTTAATACTGAATTAAGAATGGCAATATTGAACTGATACAAGGCTTTTTTCGGCCTATTTATTAAAAATTATGAGTAAACTGAACAGACGAAAGTTTATTAGCATGAGCGCTGGTGCGGGTATTGCGACAGCATTATGGGGTCCCTTATTGGAGAGAGCATTGGCTGTTGAGGCACATAATGCGAGCCGATCGATCAAAGACGTCGAACATATTGTTATTCTGATGCAGGAAAACAGATCTTTTGACCATTATTTTGGCACAATGAAAGGGGTAAGGGGTTTCGGAGATCGATTTCCTGTCCCTTTGAAGAGTGGTCAGCGTGCTTTTCATCAATCCGATGGCAATAAGATTGTCCCTCCTTACCGGGCACATGGTAAAACTTCCAATGCGGCATTGGTTACAGGTACTCCGCATAACTTTTCGGATATGCAGGCGGCGTGGAATCAGGGCAAATATGGCTACTGGCCTTTATTCAAGACTCCATTTTCGATGGCTTATTATACCCGTGAAGAGCTTCCTTTTCAATATGCAATGGCCGAATCCTTTACGATTTGCGATGCCTATCATTGTTCCATTGCGACAGGAACCGATCCCAACAGGATTGTATTCTTTTCAGGATCCAATTTTGATCCCGAAAAGCGGGCTGCAGGTATTAACTGTACAGATGAAAATTCCGAACCGGTAAATCTGCGCTGCTGGATTAAAGGTGCCTTACCGGAGCCGGGATATACATACAAGGGAAGTGCATTCAAGTGGCCAACCATTCCCGATGTGCTTGAAGAAAAAGGGATCAGCTGGCGTATTTATCAGAACCCTAATGATAACTGGACAGGAGCAATGCATGGCTGTCTGGCATTTGAAAGTTTTCGAAATGCCAAACCGGGTTCTCCTATTTACGAAAAAGGTATGCGGCACTGGTCTCTGGAGAACCTTAAAAATGATGTCAAAAATGGCACCTTACCGCAGGTAAGCTGGATATTGCCATCACAGAAAAACTCTGAGCATCCTGGCGCGCCATCCAGCCCGTACCGTGGTGCAGATTTTACACATGATGTATTGGAGGCCATCACGTCAAATCCTGAAACATGGAGTAAAACCGTTTTCTTTTTGACCTTTGATGAGAATGATGGTTTTTTCGACCATTTGCCTGCGCCTGCGGTCCCATCTTACAAACTGGATAATACCCTTGCCGGAAAGTCTACAATTGACCTTAAAGGAATGTATTTTGATAATAGCAAGGGACAGACTAATTACCTGGATAAGCGGGATAATATTTCGGGTAATTTACGTCCATGGGGGATGGGGCCACGCGTTCCTATGTATATTTTGTCGCCCTGGAGCAAGGGCGGCTGGGTTAATTCAGAAGTAGCCGATCATACTTCGGTTGCTCAATTTATCGAAAAGCGATTTGGACTAACCATCCCCGCAATTACTCCCTGGCACAGAGCAGTGAGCAGTGATCTTACTTCAGCATTCGATTTCGACAGGCCTAATGATCCTGTCTTTCCTAAAATGCCTGATACCTCAGATCATGCAATGCGGGATGAAGCTTCTAAACGTTTACCAAAGGCCGTGGCTCCTGAAACTCCTTCATCACTTTTTCAGGAAAAGGGGACAAAATTTTCTCGTGCCCTACCATACCGGCTGCATTGCCATTTTCGGACTTTGAAAAACGATAATAAGATAAAACTGATTTTTGAAAATAAAGGCCTGGCCGGTGCCGTCTATCATGTTTATGATTTAAATCGTTTAGATGATATCCCACGACGTTATACAGTAGAATCCGGTAAATCACTTGAGGATGTATGGGAAACAGTATCCGGAGGAAAATATGATCTAGAGGTTTTTGGTCCTAATGGATATTTTCAGAAGTTCTCAGGGAATATCTCAGGGAATGAGCCTCTTGCGACGATAAGCTATGATCATCGCAGAGGCGGTATAATGCTTAATTTGAAGAATGAAGGGAATAGTAAATTACGGTTAAAGCTATCCTCCAATGCCTATGATTATGCAGAACAGGGGAGTTTTGATTTAGAAGTAGGAAAAAGTAAAAGGAAGAATTGGGAACTGAATCAAAGCGGAAACTGGTATGATTTTTCTGTTCAATCAGAAGAGGGCTACCTTCATCGTTTTGCCGGAAGGGTAGAAACTGCCAGACATAGTGTTAGCGATCCTGCGATGGCTACGGAGATTTAATGTATCAAGACAATTTATTAAGGGATTAAATGTCTTTTGAGTTAACAGTATTTCAATCACTGAAAATAGAAAAAACCGCCTCATAGTAAATATGAGGCGGTTTTATTAAAATTGAAATGCTTATTTGAATTGTGCTGAAATATATTCAATTAAGCTATCATCACTCATTTTATTAGATGTACTTTCTGTTGCCACTACATTTTTATACTGCGGAGTTTCTTTTAAATATTTAATAAATTGTTCCTGTACAGTACCAGTTCCGGTCACATGTACTTCGTCAACATTTTGCATATGAGAACTTATGTTTTTAAATAATTTCTGAAGTGAATCCCTTTCAGAATTATTCGCAGCATTTTCACTTGAATTTCCATGCTGATTATCTGCCTTTTCATGGGCTAATACCTTAAAATTTCCGGAATCTACATTTTCTTTACCTACAACAGTTGCATGTTGCGAATCCATCCAAATACCAAATTGTTTTTTGTTTCCTGACATTATCTCTATTTTTTTATTTCATTAAACTTGCAATAAGCATGCCATGAAGGGTTTAATATTTGGCCATTCAGATATTTGGTATGAACTTTGGATTTTTAACAGGAGGATTAGCTGCGCTGATCCTGAATAGGGGGCGTTACAATCGAAAAGCCTGACGCTTCTCGTACCTCGAAGCTGGCTTTGTTGTTTTCCTCCGTCCCTTCAAGCCACGGGCTTGGGGACTTTGTAAAACAACAAAGCCCTTTCTGCTTTGCAGAAAAGGCTTTTCGTTTGTCGGGGTGGCAGGATTCGAACCTACGACCTCCTGGTCCCAAACCAGGCGCGATACCGGGCTACGCTACACCCCGAACATTTAACAAGATTTGCCGAAGCGTTTCAGTTGTTAAGGGACTGCAAAGATAGACTTTTCGGCATTTGTGACAAATATTTTTCAAAATAATTTGAACATATTTTAATGCATTTCTGTAATTGACTGAGAGATAGGCTAAATAATTTGAATGATTAATATTATGCTGATTTTATTTAATTAAAAAACCCCGGAAAGATCCGGGGCTTTTTAATTATTAGGTTAATCTGTTCTTATTTGTTTGAATATGAATTAATGTTTTATAATCTCAATTAATAAATATCTTTACAGCTCACAGCTCACAGCACATATCCCATATCTCACAGCTCAATTCACATGTCCCAAATTAATACCATTATAAACAATATTAAATTCTGTTCTTCTGTTTAATTGTTGTGTGGCCAGTGAGCATGAAGGATCATTATTACATGGATTTCCCATATCAGGTCTGCCATGTTTTTCAATTAGTAAACGATCAGCAGATATACCCTGAGAAATCAGATAATTGATCGCTGATTGGGCTCTGCTTGAAGCAAGTTTTTCATTGTATTTAGACATTCTGCTATCTGAGTAGGCAGTAGTTGCTACGTTAATACCAGGATTATCTTTCATCAGAATCACCAGACTATTTAAAACAGGAATAGCGTCAGGACGAATAGTAGCGTCGTCCAGATCGAAATAGATATCTGCAACTGCAAATGCTTTCTTCAATAAACTTAGATTGTCAAAAACAAATTGCTCAGAGATCATGTACATTGCTTTTCTGTTCAGGATACCATCCGTTTCATTTGCCTTAACATTAGATCTGTTATTTCCGGGATCAAGCACGTTGTCATTTAAATCGATAGCAGAAGTATGAACTGCTATATAATTTGCAGATCCGGAGATTTGTGCAAAAACGCCATTTGATAAAATACTTGTTGAGAGAGTTAATACTGCGATAAATAATTTAGTTTTCATATCACTTGTATTTTTATATACTCTGTTACGTAGAGAATATATCAATGGTTACACAATTATTTGTTTTTTCTTTATATAAAAGATAAAAATATCCTTTATATGCTTTGTGTAAGAATGACACCCTCAGTTATTAAGATATAAATACCTGATAATAAATAAATTAACTAGTTCTCTGTGGATGTAGTGAGAGAAGTGCCAGATGTGTAGTAATGACAAATAAATGACTTAGGGTTTTTCATCGTGCTGAATCGCCGGGAAGATAAGTAACCTCATAATTAGTGAACCGAATACTATCCCAGTAAAAATAACAAGCAATAATACCAGAAATGGCATACTGATACAATTCTCACCTGCACCAAACCATGGGAATCTGTTATCGATATAAAGCCACATGAAAATTGTTATAATAAACAGATTGATTGAGACAATAAGAATTTTTATTAAAAGCTTTTTCCAGCGCCACTTTTCTCCCTTGTCTTTGATCTGATAAATCAAAATAATGATAATTAATAATGAAAGTAATCCGAGAAAAACATTAACGATGGTTAATAGCAGTTCATCCGGATGATCGTATTGAGCATCACATGGAAATTGAAGGGCCCGGTAATAAGCTATTGAATTTCTTTTAATATATCCCCAGACAGATTGGTCTTTGGCTACTACAGGCTTAAGAGGTACCAGTTCTTTCGAAATGGTATCTATTCTAATAAATTTACTGGCCAGTACATCCCATAATTCACCGTAACCTTCATCAGCTCCTAAGTCTCTGATCGCTACCCCGCCAAGCCCGTTCTGAATAATAAAGTCGTATTTTTGCTCCAGAGAGCTTTCATTATCGTAATAAATATGTCCGGTAAGATTCCCATCATCATCTCTTGTTTCAATAGAAGCATAGGCCTGGTCATTATTATAACTAACCGGTGCATACTGATAATTTAATCTGATCTGGCTGTATGGAATATATTGCTTGAATTTTTCAACTCCTGTACGGGCATTTCGCTCAAATTCGGCACCATAATAAGTTAATCCTAAAATAAATTTATAGGGTGGTATTCCAATATTCAGATATCTGGAAACGCTCGACTGAATATTGTAATCACTGTCATCGCTGAGAGGGGCGATAGGTCCCGGGAAATTGGTTGGTTTCTGACTGAAATCAATGATAAACCTGTCTGTCAGTGAATCAAGTGCAGGAATGTTATAGGCATTACTTTCATCATAAACAGGTAAGGTGATTATAACCTGATATTGTTTATTTTTTGACCTGTATGCTTTTGATAAAGCACTGACAAAATCAACAAAATAGGGTCGAAGCTTTTTATTGAGACCTGTTAATGCAATGTTTATTCCTTCGCCATTACGTTGCTCCAGAAGATCCAGGGTATTATTTATCAGGTTGTTTTTTGCCACTTCACTGGTCAGAAATTTTGCTGTTTCGAGTGAGTTTTTATTGCTTACTGTCAGAACAACTTTTGCACCGCCTTCCTGTACATTATTAATGATGGAAGCGTCTTTCCAGCGATTAAAATTTTTGGACAAACCACTTGCAGGATCCAGTTCATAATAATCATAAACCAATGTACTGATTGTACTAAGATTATACTTGCTGGGGATGATCCTGGTATCAAATGGATAAACTCCAAGTACTTCGGCTCTGTGCCCAAGTTTAAGCCGGTATCTTATAACTGTACTATCGTTGATAGTATCTAGAAATGCACTCTTACTCGCATAAACATCCCGCATTAATTTTAACTGTTCCTGTCTGTCTTTTTTCTTCTCCTGCTCTTCTTTATTATCTGTTAATATCGGAAGGAGCCGGTCTACAAGATCATTTATGTATTTATCATTAGGATCAGGTTCTTTTTTTAATTTGAAAGGTTTATTTCCTGTGGAAATGCTGTCAGATTGATCAGAAGCTGGGGGATTTTCAGAAATTTTTAGTTCTTTAATCAGATCAAGTAGAGCTTGAAATTGCTCTTTATTTGATTCTGCAAGTTCCCGTTTAAAATCCTCAAGGTGCTTCACTGTAACAAGAGAAGTATCTTTTTTAATTATTTTTTCAATTAAAACTTTTACCCTTTGCTGCTCTTTTGTAATTGCATTTTTTTTAAATTTTAATGCGTCAAATAGTAATTTAAGCGGATTTGATTTTGGTTTTTCGGCCTTGGCACTATCCTGAAATATGCTGGTTTCCTTATGATAAAAATTGCCACTATCGCTTTTTTCCCTTGAGTAAGAGTGAGTTAACGACAGTGTTATAAGACAGATAAAGCAAAACAGGGATCTAAGCATTTTTGTTCTTCGAAGGACGCAGGTAAAGATGAATAAAAAAAAATATTTTTTTAAAAGTTCAAATTATTTTCTTAATGTTACAATAAATATCTCTTTACATGTTAATTTAAAATGAAAATTTTAATGCAACATGTAGATTGTTTGGAATTAATCTGGTGTTGGTTTAGGATATTTAACAAAATGATTTACGAGGCATTGTCATGTCTGGTTGATGAAATTAATGAACATTTCAGAATCAGGCTTAAAGTTTCAGAAGATAAGGTCAGCTTATCAGCCATTGTAAATCAGGATGGTACCATTGCCATCCAAGGCGAAAATAAAATCCTCCTGACCCTTATTAATATTGAAAAAGAAACTGTAGGAATGAATAATTCCGCTATATCAGGTTCTCCACTCGGTATTAATAAGTCACCTGTATTAACCATTAACCTTTATGTACTTTTTTCGGCTTATTTCAGTAATGGAAATTATCCGGAATCATTAAGGTTTATCTCTTTTATTATCGCTTTTTTTCAACAAAAGAGCGCTTTTAGCAGGGTCAATACCCCCCGTTTAGACCCGGAGATAGATAAGTTAATATTTGAAATGGCAAGCATAAGTCCCGAACAATTAAACAATGTCTGGGGAAGTCTGGGAGCCAAATATATGCCGTCAGTCATTTACAAGGTGAGAATGCTGACATACAACAATAATATAATAAGGGAGATCAGACCAGTAGTGTCGGGTGTGGAAAGCGATAACAATATTGCTAATTCATAAAAATGAAATACCACTATGAAGTGTTGTTAAACGTTTCGTTTAACCACACTTATTTTTCAAACAAGTTGTTTGCTGGACTGGCTTTTACGCCCTCCTCATCTACACAATTGTTATTTTTGAACCACGGGTTGTTTTTTAAAACATATCCCGGCGGTTTTCGAATTGTGTTCGACACAAATTTCAATGGCACTACAAGAAGCAGGGAAGATCTTATATCAAATATACTTGACTGTAGATTTAATGCCTCTCTGACTGATAGCAGTTTTTATAATTATACTGCTGTTGAAAGCACTGATATCAGCAAAAAAATATTTCATTTTTATAATGCAGCTGCGGATGAAACTATGTTGAGAACTTCAGTGCATACAGGTGATTTTGTTTCAGCAAGCGATTTTAAGCTTATCAATGAATTCGCCGAACCTTATTTTGTTAAGCCTTTTGCAGTTTTAGACCTCCGGCTTGCCCCGGGTCTTCCTGAGAATTATACCATAAGTTTTAAAGCCAAAGAAACTATCTGGAGATACGTTTTGATGAGTGAGGATCTGCAATCACTGAATAATCCGGCAATACTTGACAGTACAGGAACCGAACCATTTGAAGGACCCGAATTATTGAAATTCAGTGGTACCTCCGGCCTGGCATTTAAATCTAAACAAGCCATCAGTTTTACAGAAACAAGTACTCAAAATTTTCAGTTGGTTGAGAATTATGATTCCGAAACCGGAAGGTATAAAGTGGTTATGCGTGCATTGCCAAAAGCAAACCCTGAAATGATCACCTTGATTAAAAATGAAAACACATTAGAAAACAACAATTACTCAGAAATATTTATTAACTAAACTAAATTAAAAAATGGCATCAACACTAATGACACCAGGCGTCTACCTGGAAGAAAAGAACGCCTTCCCTAGTTCAGCAGTTGCAGTAGAAACTGCTGTGCCTGCATTCATTGGTTACACATCAATGGCTGAGCGTAACGGGAAATCGTTGGTAGGAAAACCTACCCGGATTACTTCATTTGCAGAATACATCGAATGTTTCGGCGAAGGGTTCAAATCAAAATTTACAATTGAGGATTCGAAAGTAGGTGACGATGAATCTTTTATGCTCGACAGGGCTCCTAAAAAGGTTGCATTTAAAGCAGGTAACATCGCTTACATGTTCAACAGTATCCGTTTGTTTTATGCAAATGGGGGCGGACCTTGTTATATCCTTTCAGTTGGTCTTTACGAAGGAGCTGATTCTCTTGAGATAAAGCCCGGTGATTTTGAAGTGCTGGATATATTGGAAAAGGAATTTGAGCCAACCCTGGTTGTAATTCCTGATGCGATTGCACTGGGTGCAGAGTGCTATGGTATTTACCAAAAGGTACTTGCACATTGTGCAAAAATGCAAAGCCGTTTTGCAATTCTTGATGTTGTGAAGCAGGAGCCTACTGATGAAACTGCCGAAGTAATTAACAACTTCCGTGAAGCTATTGGGATTAACTTCCTGAATTATGGTGCAGCCTATTATCCATGGTTAAACACTTCCATTGTTCAAAATGATGAAATAGATTTCGAAAACGTTGATGCTGATCTTACTAAATTATTACCTGAAGTTGATGCCAAGAACATCTATGCGAAATACAATGAAGATAGTGCCAAGCTTGAAGCAGGTTCAGCTGATTTGCTGACTGCAAAGAAACATTTACATCAGGGTTTAAAGGCTGTTAGTCCTACATACAGCAATATTCTTTCTGAAATTCGTACCAAATTAAACCAACTTCCTCCAAGTGGAGCGATGGCAGGTATTTATACTCAGGTTGACAATAGCAGAGGAGTATGGAAAGCGCCGGCAAATGTTTCTGTAAATATGGTGAATGCACCAGCTGTTAACATTTCAAGTGAAGGTCAGCAAAGTCTTAATGTGGATGTAATGGCCGGTAAATCGATTAATGTTATCCGTTCATTCCCTGGTATTGGTTGCCTTGTTTGGGGTGGTCGTACATTAGACGGAAACAGTCAGGACTGGAGATATATCAATGTGAGAAGAACCCTGATCATGATTGAACAATCAATTAAATTAGCAGCAAGGGCTTATGTATTTGAACCAAATGATGCAAATACCTGGGTAACTGTTAAAAGTATGATTGAGAACTTCCTGATTAATCTCTGGAAGCAGGGGGCACTTGCCGGTGCTGCACCTGAAGTCGCTTTTGATGTCCAGATAGGTCTGGGATCTACAATGACACCAACTGATATTCTTGATGGAAAAATGTTGATTACTGTAAAAGTTGCATTGGTTCGCCCTGCTGAATTTATCGTAATTACTTTCCAGCAACAAATGCAACAATCATAATCAATTAATTAAACTTATTATTTACATTTAAATATTACAATTATGGCAGAAGATGGTGCAGCACAGTCAACGGCAACCTGGCCGTTAGTCAAGTTCTCATTTCAAGTTAAATGGGACGATGCAGAGCTTATATTTCAGGAAGTAACCGGCTTGTCTTCAGAGACTCAGGTTATCGAATACAGAGGTGGTAACAGTAAGGTTTATTCTACTGTAAAAATGCCCGGCATACAGAAATTTGGTAATATTACTCTCAAAAAGGGTATATTTAAGGGTGATAAAGCACTTTGGGATAAGTATAACCTGATCAAAATGAATACAATTAAGCGTTCTACTATTCTGATCAGTTTACTTGATGAAACCAATGCTGTGGCTATGAGCTGGAAACTGTTAAACGCATTTCCATGCAAAATGACTGTTTCAGATATGAAAGCTGACGCGAATGAAATCGCAGTTGAGACAATGGAACTGGCCCATGAAGGCCTGTCATTAAGCGCATAATAATTAATGGGAACTACTGATCAATATTACCCGCCTGTCGGCTTTAGTTTTAAAGTGAATGTTGAAGGAATAACGGGAGTAAATGAAGGTAGTTTTCAGGAAGTTAGCGGACTTAATGTTAAAATAGCTCCAAAAAATATAGAAGAGGGTGGGGAAAATAGGTTTGTACATCGTTTCCCCACCCCTCCTAATTATGAGAACCTCATCCTCAAAAGAGGAATGCTCATTGGCTCACCGCTCATAACCTGGGCCAGAAATAGCTTCGAATTATTTACTTTTACGCCTAAAATTGTTAATCTTAACCTACTCGATCAGACAGGTGCACCAATATCCACCTGGAGGTTCGTTAATGCATATCCTGTAGCAATGAAAATTTCAGATTTCAAAGCTCAGGAAAATACATTGGTTGTTGAAACCATGGAGTTATGTTTTGATTATTTTACAAAAGTAAATTAAGATGCCTATAGAAATCAGAGAACTAGTTATTAAAGTATCAGTCGACCAGAATAATAAGAGTTCAAATCCCGGAATTGATCCAAGGGAACTGGCAGCTCTTAAAAGCAAAATCGTAAAAGAGTGTATGGAAACCATTCGTCTTCGAATGAAAAATACTTCTCAGCGCTGATATGCAAAATCTGGTTAAACTAAAAATACTTGGGTTTAAAGATCCTTCCTGTAAAGGAGTGGAGTCAGATTCTATTGTGGCTTTCATAAACCCCTCTGCTTATGAACGCTCCCTGACAGTTGATTATACTCAGGATCAGACTATTGGATCAAGTGCAAGCACCCAAAGCTTTAAAAGTATGGGTCAGAGTGATCTCAAATTAACATTCTTTGTCGACGGTACCGGTGTGGTTAAATTACCTGCCGGATTCACTGATGTAGATCAATACATTAAAAAATTCACTGATCTGGTAACCAAATATCAGGGTGAAATTCACCGGCCTTATTACCTCCTTATCATCTGGGGAACATTGAAATTTACCGGTGTGTGTTCAAAAATTGACATCAAATACAGTCTGTTTAATCCTGATGGCAAAGCATTAAGAGCTACAATTGATATCACAATTACACAGAGTAAAGATTATAAAACCAAAACTCAGGAAGGAGCGAATTCTTCTCCTGATCTGACACATTTAAGAACTGTTAATGCCGGTGATACACTTCCATTAATGGCTTATCGCATTTATGGCGATAGTTCCTATTATGTTGAAGTTGCAAGGGCAAATGGCCTGAATAGTTTTCAGGATATTAAACCCGGGGATCAGATATATTTTCCACCAATAAAAAAGTAATATGCCGATAGCATCACCCGAAAACACCGCAGGTCAAACAGTAACGTGCAGTATTACTGTAAATGGTTCTGCATTGGAGGATACCTATCCATTGGTTTCTATTCGTACATTTTATGAAATAAATAGAATACCATACGCCGAGGTAATTCTGATAGATGGGGCACCTGATTCAGGTGATTTTGTTCTCTCAGAAAAATCAACTCTTATTCCAGGAACTGAAATTTCAATCAGTGCCGGTTATGATTCAATAAATGAAGTAATATTCAAGGGTGTGATTGTTAAGCAGGCGATTAAAATCAGCAATGATAGTACAAGCAACCTGATTTTAACCTGTAAGCATAAGGCCGTACAAATGACCTATAACAGAAAGGATTCAGTTTTCTTAAAGATGAAAGATTCTGCAATTATTTCTGCAATCATTAGTAAATATTCCTTGACTTCGACTGTTGACGCAACAACTTTTGAGTATGAAAATCTATATCAGAAATCGGCTACCGATTGGGATTTTATCCTATCCAGAGCAGATTTTTGTGGTTTGATTATAAGCTATAATCAGGATTCGGTCCTTGTCAAAAAACCTGCATTAGATGCTTCTCCCGTGCTGGCTGTAACCTATGGCGAATCTATTTTTTCATTGAATGCTGAGTTTGATGGCGAAGGCCAGGCCAGCAGTATTGAAGCTATTGGATGGGATCCTGCAACTCTGGCAGTAAGTTCGGCCTCAAAAGCTTCAGAACCCACTTTGAATGAACAGGGTAATCTGGAGGCGAATACTTTATCTAAAGGATTCGTAAATCAGGATCTCACCATTTATTCCGGAACTCCAATGGATACTGCAAACCTCAAGGTTTGGGCCGATTCAAAACTTCTCAGAATGAGGCTATCTGCTTTAAAGGGATCTATTACCTTTCAGGGAAGTGCAAAAGTAAATGCCGGAGATATGATTCAACTTGCTGGTTTGGGTGACCGTTATAATGGGAAAGCTTTTGTCTCTGTTGTAGAACATATCATTGAAGAAGGAAGCTGGACCACAAAGGCTGATTTTGGACTCGATTCTAAACCAATCTCTGAATTTCCTCAATTCTCTTATTCCCCTTCTGCAGGACAATTTCCAGCAGTTCATGGATTGCAGGTTGGAATTGTAAAAAAATTGGATGCAGATCCGCAATCCCAATATAGACTTTTGGTAACCATTCCCGGAATGACAGGAAATGAGGCCTTATGGGCCCGAATGGCTAGTATTTATGCGACAAATGCTGCCGGTTTTTATTTTCTGCCAGAAATTGGTGATGAGGTTATACTTGGCTTTGTGGATGATGATCCATCACATCCGGTTATATTAGGTTCACTATATAGCAGTAATCATTCTACAGCTTATGCTACAGAAGCCAAGAACAATACAAAAGCGATAACTACCAGATCCAAAATGGAAATTAATTTTGATGAGGATAAAAAGATTATTAAGATTTTTACTCCCGGCGGAAATAGTATTACATTAGATGACGAGGATAAAGGAATTACAATTAAAGACCAAAATAATAATACCCTGAAATTGAATTCCTCGGGCATTGAAATGGAAAGTCCCAAAAATATTGTGCTTAAAGCTACAGGAAATATAACACTGGATGCAAGCGGAAAAATTGCCTTGAACTCAAAACAGGATGTTGCCGTAGAAGGAATGAATATAACAAACACCGCAAAAGTTGGCTTTACTGCAAAAGGTAATGCCTCTGCTGAAATTTCTGCATCAGGTCAGACAGTAGTAAAAGGTGCAATGGTAATGATAAATTAATATGCCACCAGCAGCAAGATTAACAGATATGCATACCTGTCCGATGCTTACGCCAGGTTTACCACCAATTCCCCATGTTGGAGGACCTGTTATAGGACCTGGTATTCCAACGGTATTGATTGGCAAAATGCCGGCGGCAGTAATGGGCGATAATTGTGTTTGTGTCGGTCCTCCGGATGCAATTGTAAAGGGCTCTGCAACGGTAATGATTGGAAAAAAACCGGCAGCCAGGATGGGTGATACTACCGCTCATGGGGGTTCAATCGTCCTGGGTTGTCCAACAGTTATGATTGGCGGATAAGTAACATGGAAGAAGTAAAATCTTTTTTAGGAACAGGCTGGAGTTTTCCTCCTGTGTTTAATAAGTCGGATCATTCGGTTTCGATGGTCTCGGATATTAACGATATTGAAGAAAGTATCAGGATTATACTTAGTACAACACCTGGCGAAAGGATTATGCAGCCTGAATTTGGCTGTGATCTGAAGCGTCTGGTGTTTGAAAAGATTGATTCAACTTTGATTGCAAGCCTCGATCATCTCATATACCATGCGCTATTGAATTTTGAACCAAGAATTACCTTTCTGAATACTGAAGTGCTGGAGCAGAATGATGCAAATGGACTTTTGCATATTAACATCCATTATAAAGTAATTATCACCAATTCCAGACATAATATTGTGTTTCCTTACTATTTAATAGAAGGAACTAATGTTTCATCTGTATAGTCTCTGTATAATAAATGGCTAATGATCAGCTTCTGGATTTAATTGATGGAATGACCCAGGATGAAAGGCGTATCAAAGCGCTCGATCCGGGTTATGTCAAAATTGATGACCGTAAAATTTCTGATTTTTTAAAATTCATGTCTGATTTTGCCGCACAGGTTAATTTCTATAATGAAAAGGATAAAATTGAAGGCGACTGGCAGGACTTTTTTAAATCAGATAAGAACATTCTTATTCTGCTGATTACCCAATTTGATCTTACCAGTCATCTGATTCAGTTTGAGAAGCTTGAGACCAGAATTCATATAGCATCCGGCGATAAAGAAGCCCTTGAAGCCCTTAGAAATTTATTCGCATTTCTGCATAAGATCATTGAAGTTTTCAATTCGACCTGTAAAAGACTTGAATATGGAAATAATTTCGATAAAGTAAGCCTTGAACTCGGAGGAATAATTAAAGGCCTGAGCAAGGAGATCTCTGAGATAATTGCATACAATAAACAGGCTGAACATCATTTCGGTGAACCATTTGCTTTTCTTCATCCCGAAGAGCTGATTGATCTGACTATCACTGTTCCTGAAATATTTCCCGCCGCCGCAGAGATAAAATTAAGGATAATACCTGCTCTGCATTTTATTAAAGAAACCTTTTCTAATCTCAGGTCAAAATATCACAATTTTCTTGCAGTAACAGCCTTCTATTATAAGGATTACGACATCCTTAAAAATGAATACCCGCCACATATTTCGTTATGTATTACTTTTCTTGAGCTATTCAAACATCTTGTTAATCAGATAAATAAACTTAGTTCAGAGCATCTTGATTTTTATTTTAAGAGAGTTCTTGAACTTCAATTGAATGCAGCCACACCAGATTCAGTACATATAGTGTTTGATCCGGCAACACTCGACAGGGTAGTTCTGGAACGAGGTGAAGAATTACAGGCTGAGGTCGATTCTAATCTGCTTTTTTATTCAATTAATGAGGATCTTGCGGTAACCAAAGCCAGAATTCCGGAATTAAGAACTTTAATTCTGGATGAGCACACTCAGGTTATTTCGCCGGATATTGAATATCAGGATGTAAGAGAGATAGAGCTATATAAAGCATCCCACAAAAACATTCAGGCTGCACAATACTCTGATCAGCAATCCGGAATAAAACCCTGGCCTGTGCTCGGAGAAAGCCAGTTTGAATTATCAGATGAAGACCGTACAATGGAGGATACGGAAATAGGGATCATACTTGCCTCTCCGGTACTTTATCAACCAGAGGGACAACGCTGTATAGTGTTGAGCATCTATTTTGAACAGGTATCTTTTTTGCAGATGATTCAATATTTTAAGAATTATGCAAATGTAACCGGCAAGCTTTTACAAACAGTTAGTTATGAATTACTTTCTGATGCCTTTGTAATCAGTTTTACCTCAGCAACTGGCTGGGAGGAGGTAAAATGGTATACCGTAAAAATCAATATGGAGGAAAGAAACTTTGAAATAAAGTTTGAACTTTCTCCTGTGGATAAGGGTATTGACATCTATACAGCAGAAGTTCATGGCGAAAATTACGAGGCAGAATGGCCAATTATTAAGCTGATTCTGAATAATTATTCAACCCATAATCCATTCTCATTTTTCAGAAAGCTGTTGCTGGAACGGGTTACTATTACTGCTAATGTAAGTGGCAGCAGGGCAATAAAACTTCAGAACAATATTGGAAACCTTAGCCCGGACAACCCCTTCCATCCATTTGGTCCTCAGCCTGTTATAGGATCCTATATCGATATCAAGAATACCAATATATTTAACAGATATACGAAGGATTTTTGTATCAGGATGGAATGGATAGATCTGCCCAGGGTTTCAGGTGGCTGGGAGACTTATTTAAAGGAATATCAGGCAAATATTACCAATGATTCCTTCAAGGTAAAGTTGAGTGGATTATCACAGGGTAAATTCAAACCTGCTTTATCTAAAAGACAGGAATTTAATTTGTTTACTACGACCAGAGGTGATTTCGGATCAGAAATATTATCTGAAGTGTCTGAAATTGGGGATATTGATTTAAAGAAGCTTGAATTACCCAATCGCCCTTTATTAAACAAGGAAGGGATAGCCCAGGATGCCAACTTCACAGAAGGTGCTGTAAGACTTGAGTTTTCCGCTCCTGAAGAAGCTTTTGGTTCAAAACTTTATCCCCAGATTTTTCCAGAGGTTGTTCTTCACAATTCAAAGCGCTTTTCCAAAAAGCGCCCCTTACCAAATCCTCCAAATATTCCGGTCGTAAGATCAATAACAGTAGATTATACTCTTGAACATTCAGAAGTACTGATCAAAACAGCCAAGAACGAAGACTCGGGCTTAAAGATCATTCATCAGTATCCATTTGGCTACGAGAATGTTTACCCTGAAAGTGACAAGCAACCTTATAATTTTATTCCTGATTTTGAGTTTGAAAATAACCTGTATATCGGCATACAAGATCTTTATCCAAAACAGGAGCTCAGCCTTTTGTTTCAGTTTCAGGAAGCAAATTTTTCTGATCATGCAAAAGAACCCAAACCAATTATCTGGAGTTATTTGTATGAGAATTCATGGATAAAACTGGATAAAGGAGAAGTGTTATATGATACAACCAATAATTTTATAAATACCGGTATTGTAAGAATCAGAATGCCTGCGGATGTACAAAATGGCAATACAAGGATATTACCCAATCTGTATTGGTTAAGGGCAGCCTCAGGAGGGCAATGGAACTTAAGGTCTAAAATGATAGGAGTTTATCCTCATGCACTAACTGCAACCCGTATCATGGATTACAATTCTCAGTTAAGGGATATTAAACTTCCACACAATACAATCAAATCTTTCAGGAATAAAATTCCCGGAATTACGGGTATTAATCAAATGTTTTCATCTTTTGGAGGAAGGCCTGCCGAGACAACAGATCAGTATTATATCAGAGTTAGTGAGCGATTAAGGCATAAAGACAGAATGGTTACAAACAGAGATATTGAGGAAGCTATTCTGGAGCAGTTCCCCCAACTACTGATGGCAAAAAGCATTTCTCCCGAATCATCCTTTAACAGTATCTATTCATCCGGAAGCAGGAAGATCAGGGTAATTATAGTGCCCAAAGAAGCAGATGAGGCATTTTTTACCAATAATCAACCAAGGGTAAATCTCGCAGATCTTTACAAGATCAAAACATTTGTTAAGGCGGGTATTTCACCATTTGTGGATATTGAGATTGAAAATCCGGTTTATGAGAAGATTAAACTTATAGGGAAGGTCAAATTCGGCGGTAAACAAAGTGGTGATATTGGATATTATATGCAAAAGCTAAATGAAGATATAAGAAGATATTTATGTCCATGGCTTTATGAATCCAGTTCATCATTTAAGATAGGCTCCCAGATTTACATAGCGGAACTCTTGAATTATATCAAAAAAAGACCTTATGTTGAATATCTGACAGGTTTTTCAGTACTTCATTTTTTCAATTGGCATAATGAACGTACCGGCGAAGTGCTCTCAGGGATGAATGATCTGGGAAGAAATAATATGAATTTCATCAGGGGATCAGTTCCGGAGGCTGTTCTAATTCCTTCAGATGAACATATGTTCACTATTATGGAAGAAGCGGAGTACGCTGATCCTGTAGAAATAGGGATTGGTAATCTGGCAATTTCTGAAGAACTAATTGTTTATGACAAAATATTATCCCCAGGTTCAGAGGAAGGGCAGGCTTCAGCCAGCAGTTTGGATGAAAACGAATATATTAACCTTTTTATCAGCCATAATATAAAATAAAGGTATGGGAAAGAAAAAGCAGTATCAAAGCAGAGAGCAGCTTAAAGAGTTCTTTAGAAATGGCAAAGTACCTTCTGAGAAGCATTATTCTGATCTGATCAATTCTATGGTCCATAAGGTTGATGATGGCTTTTCAAAGGACGAAATTAACGGATTACGGATATCTTCTACCGAAGAAGCAAAAAATCTGATCTCATTCTACAAAGACCTGAATGAACAGGATCCCTTCTTTTTGATCGCCAAAGATGAGCTTGATCCTACAAGTCTCGCTTTGAAACCATTTGAGGTTTCGGAGGGAGTGAAAAATGATACCGAAAACAGTTTCTTCTTTCATAATAACGGAAAACTAGGCATAGGTACCAAATGTAATGATTCCTATAAAATGGAGGTCAATGGTTTTGTCGGTATGCAGGGCAGAATCGGTACTTATAATAACGGTTCCAGACCTGCAGATGGTAAATGGCATACCATTCTTGAGAAACTTGATCATTGCCAGGCCTTTGAGATTATGGCCAGAACAGGTAAAAAGGGAACTGGCAGATTTGCTCTGATGCAGGCTGTCGCATTAGGTGTTTACGGACCAAGAGGTAGTAAGATCAAAAAAACTCAAACCTATTACGGCTTTTTCTGGAATAAATTAAATCTCAGGTGGACCGGAACAACACATGATTATAACCTTGAAATAAGATCTAATAGTAATTATGGTGAAGATGTAGCTATCCATTATACAATTACCCGCTTATGGGATGATTTTCTCTTTCTTGATCCAACCGAATAAAATCTCTTAGCTATTAAATGATCAAGCCAGTCACTATAGAAAAAGCCTCCCCGAAAGAACCCTCAATGGATTTTGAGTTTTTACGGAAAAGAGGAATTGAGTTACTTCAGCAGCTATCTGGTAAAAGCTGGACAGATTTTAATCTGCATGATCCGGGTTTAACTATTCTGGAACAATTATGTTTTAGTATTACAGAACTAGCCTATAGAACAGACTTTCCACTTCAGGATCTTCTGGCAAATGAAACTGGCAGGATCGACTATCATAAGAATGCTTTTTTTATAAAGGAAGAAATATTAACAACCAATCCGGTTACCATTAATGATTTCCGAAAGGTTATTATTGATGAGATTGAAGTAGTAAAAAATGTGTGGTTATACCCGCTTACATCTGCTTATTCTGATGGAGCTTTAAGTGGTTTATACAAAATCCTTGTTCAGGTTGATCCCAAAACTGCCGAAAAACTATTGGTGGATGATAATATTTCGGCTGGTATTGCAGATCAGGTTCGTAAGTGTTTTGTTGCAAAAAGAAACCTTTGCGAGGATATTGTTAGTGAAATTGTTATTCTTAAACCTGAGAAGCTGACAGTTGAAGCTGAGATCATGATAGAGCCTCAGCGGCTGGCCGAAGAAGTACTGGCTTATGTTTATCATCAACTCGAAAATTCCCTTAATCCTCCTGTGAAATATTACACGGAGGATGAACTTTTAAGCAGAGGCTTAAGTATTGATCAGATATACAATGGTCCGCTCTTAAAAAATGGATTTATCCCGGACAGCGAATTAACGGACAGGAGAATCTTAATTGATCCAACAGAACTTATTAAATCGGTATCCCAGATTGATGGAGTTCTGTCGGTCAAGAATTTAAAAATAATTAACGGTCAGCAGGGCAGTTATAATAAGCCATTTAAAATTAATGATAACGGGTTTGCGTTGCTTGATATAAAATCTTCAGAGCAGCATATTAAACTGTTTAAAGATAATTTCGAATTAAATGTCAAGCGACCAGTCTTTCGTTCTATCCTCCAGAAGGTAAGGGAAACAGATAAGAGAGACTTCATATCTTCCTTTTATGGTAATTCTTACAGGAATCAGATTGAAGGAAAATTCCGGAATAATAAAGTTTATCATTCTATTCAGAACCAGTTCCCAAAGATATATGGAATCGGCTACGAAGGTCTTACCAATAACACACCCAAATCCAGAAAGGCACAGGCAAAGCAATTGAAAGGATACCTGCTGTTCTTTGAGCAGATCATGGCCAATTATTTAGCTCAGCTTTCAAATATCGGCGATGTTCTGTCTATTGATATTGACAAAGGTGATTCTTATACTTATTATGGAAATCCTTTGTATAATGTTCCGGATGTTAAGTATTTAATCAGGGCATTTACTTCACAATATCCTGAAATGTCTGAACGGGATTGGGAGCTGTTTAAAAAGGACGAAAATAACGGATACATGGAGGCTTTAAATGGGTCACTTGAAACCGAAAAAACATTTGAAGAACGGAAAAACCAGCTTTTTGATCATCTTCTGGCAAGATTTAATGAGTTCGTTACACCTTATCCTGTTCAGCTTTATTGTACACTCTATGAAACCTATCTGAATGATAATAGAATAAGTACTGAATTGAGGTGGAAATCCAATATTCTAAAAAGCCTCCCTAAATTCAGTTCAGGCAGATTCAGGGCTATAAATTACCTCAAAACAAGGAAAACTGGAGATCAATGGGATTTTGCTGCTAAAATGCGATTACTACTTTATATCTCCGATGAAAGTACCGGAAGAAAGCTTGGAGCAGCATTGGATAATGAAAATATCAGTATTGAAGCTTCCGGGGATAAATCACTTTTTACATCCGGGCCGGAAAGTAAACCTTTAGAGGAAGCATCCTGGCAAAGTGATATGCCTCAAATTCTGATTGATAAATCTGAAATTATTTCTCTCTTTAAGGAGGGTAACATAATTAGAAATGAAAATGTCCCGAATGATGCATTTTTATTTCAAAAGCAGGATATCAGTATCCTAAAACATGCATTAGATATCAGAAATTTCAGAATTGGGCCGGATCCTGAAAAAGAAGGCAGCTTCATTATAATCTATAAGGCTCCTGATCAGGAAAAGTGGACACTGATCAGCCGATTTTTGACTCATGCAAGTGCAATGAAATCATTAAAGAGTCTGATTGATTATATCAGAAAGATTAACATCAAATCCGAAGGGTTTTATTTGCTCGAACATGTTCTGATTCGGCCTGATATGAATTCAAATGTATTTGGATTCAAATTCGTGGGGAGAAATGGACAGAATTTAATGGAGCATAGCAAATGGATGACATTTCAGGAGCGCGAGGATGTGCTGGCATCATTACTCCGGCTTTTATCTGAAGAAGAAGTTAATGCAGAGAAACTGGCACCTTACTGTAAAATAAATCTTTATACTCTGGTCTCTGATCTTCCTGACTCGTACTCTGTCGAACACACGGGTTATGAAGATCAAAACTTGTTTAATTATTTAAAAATCTATGCGGGCCAGAAAGAGAAATTTCTTTCCAAATTTCAAATGGTTGTAAAAGGAGAGGATCATCTGATGATCAATGAAGATTTCTTTAGGCTTAAAATGAGTGTCATTTTTCCGTCCTGGCCAGCTCGTTTTCAGGATAAAAGTTTCAGAGATGCTGCAGAAAACCTTTTTCGTTTAAACGCACCGGCACATGTTAAGATCAATTTTATCTGGATGGGATTAAGCCGGATGAAAAGGTTTGAAGCCTGGTATTCCGACTGGAAAAAATTTACTGCAGAACAGATTGATTATGATACCAGAGAGATTCTCAGGAATGCCCTGGTTCATATGCTTTATCAAAACAAATAATATTCAATTCTGATTGGATATGGATAAGCATCCTCATATTATCGGGCGCCAGATTTTCGATATAGATTTCGCATCAAAAGAGGCCAGTGAAGTCCTGCAGGATAAAATAAGTGCGATCTTTAATAATCGCCTGATGGATGAGATGAATAGTTTGTTTGATCGGGTTCTTCCTACAAACAGAATAATTAAACTCGATACATTAAGCATAGATATAGGGAATATTAGTTTTGAATTATTGGATACTGAATTACCAAACAGGGTGATTCAGAAACTCGAGCAGGAGCTGATGCTTATCCTTCTGCATGATAATGCCGCAACTGCCGCTGAATCAGATTTTATTTTTCAGGAAGATAAAAAAGGCAGCTACCTGCAGCTACTGGAGTTTTTTCTACTCAAAGGTTCTTTGCCCTGGTGGGTGTCAGGAACTGAAGGACCAACAATATCTGAGGTATTGGAATTTTTACTGCTGAATTCTTCTCTGAAATTAAAGGAATTAATCATGCGCGTTGGGCAGAGTTCCTATTCCAGGAAGCGCCTGGTTTATCAGTTCTCAGAACAGCAAATCAAATACATTATCGTAATACTTGAACCTGAAGAAGCTGAGTTTATTTTTGACTATCATCAGAATGTAATTCAGGTTCAAAGGGAAGTCTTGCTGGTTAAAAACGAAGAAAGTGATTTCAAAAAGGCAGTTTGGGTATTAATAATTAGCTTTCTGATCGTTGACAGAGGTTCGCATTTCAACAGAAAAGAATTCGTCAGAAACATGCTAAGGGCAATGGCGGATCATTTCAACACTGATTTTAGTGAACTTATTGCCTTGTTTGCTGCAGGACTTAAATCAGGTTCTTCTGAACTCAGAAATATTGATTCACTTCAGTCTATTATTCTTGAATTATTTGTGGAGGTGGAGTCTGTCCCGGAGAGGGAAGCTTTCAGGGATAAAAAAGCTACTGAGAAAGATTTACTTAAACTTTCCCGTGATCTTGATCTCCTCAGATATTACCTGACTTTTGGGAGCTTTCCATGGTGGTCCTCTTATCCTGATCAGCAATCATTGGATATGATTCTAAGCGGGATGCTAAATACTCAGCCCAAAACGATGGCGGTTCTGCTCCGTAATATTGGACAACAACAATACAGCAGGAAGTTATTAGTAAGAACTTTTAGTGAAGAGATTTTACTGTCTATTGTTACTCTGCTAGAACCCGAACAGGTTGAATTCATTTCTGATTACATCACAGAAGCAAAGGATACTAATAACAGAAATTCAAAGCTCAGCGTACAGAGTAAAGATCTGCAGGAAGCAGTATGGGAATTTGTGCTGGAGTATTTACTGGTAGACAGGGGTTCTGAATTCAACCGGCAGATGTTTCTTGAAAGCAATATCCGCAATCTGGCAAACCGTTTTAATGTTAATTATGCCGACATACTGGTCTTTCTTGTTCAAAGTATTGGAGTCAGGCATCAGGCAAGCGCAAGACATATTTCCCTCATTCGCGATTTAAATGCACTTTATACTATTCGTATTAAGGAAACAGAATCGCCAATCTTAACTAATAATGAAAAGCCCACCAGCTCCAGGATTCTGGAGCTTGCAGAAGCTAAAGGTTTAAGGGATGGGCTTTATTACTGGTTAAAATTTGGTCATTTCCCCTGGTGGACAGCAAAGTTCGCTAAGTTAGGTGCATCTCAATTATTGGAACAACTACTCAGGGAATCACCTGCCGATGCTCTTTTATTTTTTAAGTTTAGTGGTCATAGTCTCACTGGCCGGAGAAGGATGCTAAACCAGATTCCTACGGCAATACTCTTTAAGCTTTTTCGAAATTTAGCAGATGGAAATAAGGCTGTCAGGTATACAGAAAGTGTTATTTTACTTTTTTCGGGCAGTACTTTACTCCATTCTATAGAGCGGAAAAGTCTTGAGCAAATCGCTTTAGCTTCTCTGTGGGATATGTACACAGCTAATTATTATGAAAGCTTTAAATCGGGAGATTTCCTGAAATTACTGATTTTAAATCTTTCAATAAACTCTGATTTATCCTTTAAGGATATTGCTTCTTTTCTGAATAATTTAGTGCTTGATAAGCAAATAAGGACTCAATTAAATAAGGTTTTTCGGAATTTAGAGGAGAATGGAAACCATTCTGATATTTATTTATCTAATAGAGAATTACCTGTTTGGTCTGCGCTTCCCGATATTGATATGATATTGACTAAGCAGTTAAAATCTGACAGCTTAGACCATGATCTGATTACAGCCGACAAAGTTTCTAATGAAGCTACTTTTATTTTACGTTATTTTCTTCAGTTTAATAAATTACCTGAAAAATACAAGCAAATTTCAACTGTTTCTATCAATTCCTTTTTAAAGCAACTGCTTCTTTTCCTGCATAAGAACAGTCCTTTTGATCTTGATGGGATTCTGAACTCGGAGAAGTATGCTGCAGAAAATCTTTTTCGTCTGCATGATATCTTCCGGCAATCAAATTCGATTGAGGAAAGTAATCTGAAGAACCTGCTGACAACAAAATTCGAAAAGAATATTCTATTATTTATCCGTCAAAAGGGAGGGATCAGTTTAAGTGAAAGAAGTCTCATTCAATTTATTGAGAAATTAACAAAGAATCCGCTTGCTGAAAATAATATCAGTATTTTCAGATTATTATTAAATTATCCATCAGTAACTGCCCATTTTGCTCGTTTTTTGAAAGCTGCTAGTGTTTATGAATTATTGAATGCTGAACAGAACATAGGAGTTCAGGTACCGGCAGAGATAAAAAACTTGAACATCTGGTTATCAGGACTGCTTACTGACCAACTCGACAAGGAAAGTTTTGAACTCTTTATCCGTAATTTCAATCTGATGATAATTGGAGGAATTATCCAAGCAGGAAATATTAATTCTTACTTTAAACAGTTTCTGGATTTTCTTGCTGAGAGTAATTATCAGTTAATGCTTAAAATTACTTCTTCAATTAGCAAATCACTGAATACAACCGATGGATCAGCTCGTTTAATAGTCGCACAGATTCCTGAGATTGGTAAATTAGTCTCCCACTACCAAAAAAAGGAGGAGATGATGGATGAGTTGAATGAAGCTCTAGAAGAAGCAGACAGATCCTTAATTAATGATATATTAAATACAGACCCCGATGAACTCAGAGAAACTGAGCTAAGACAACTTAAACAGGAACTAAAGGAGCAGCAACAAACTGAACAAAAGAAATCTGCTGATGAAATTTTATCCGATAAGGATTCCATTTATATTCATAACGCAGGTCTTGTTATTCTTCATCCCTTTTTGAGTACATATTTTAATCGGCTTAATATGTTCGAAAATGGAGATTTCAAAACAGAAGAACTGAGACACCGCGCTGTTCATTTGCTTCAGTATCTTGTATTCGGAACAGAAACTAACGAGGAGCATGAATTGGTTTTAAACAAAATACTCTGTAATATACCTATTGATGAACCCGTCAGTGCGGGAATAGTTATGACAGATAACGAAATAGCCGTTTCTGCGGAACTTCTCAATGCCATACTGGTACAATGGGACAAACTAAAAAACACTTCGCCGGCTAGTTTTCAGACCTCCTTTTTGCAAAGAGATGGTGCTTTGTCAAGGATTGAAGAAAACTGGAATCTTAAAGTGGAAAGCAGGGGTTATGATGTATTATTGAATACTTTGCCCTGGGGATTGGGAATGATTAAAACTTCATGGATGCCTGAATTTATATATGTAGAATGGATTTAAAGCCTTTAAAAGCAAATGCTGAAGTATTAGCAAGGGAAATGCAATGGCTCGCACTTGTTATAGACACGCGAATGAAATTATATTTTTCACAGGATTCAGAGTATACGGATATATATAATATTCCTTTACCTGAACTTGTAGCGACTGATTCTGTTTATAGCAATATTGCTGCTTATTATCAGATGACCTTCGATGAGCGAATTATCCTTGCTTTGGCACTTGCTCCTCATATTCAGCCTCATTTATTGGATATTTTCTTTATTAAAAACTCTACGTACGACCGTGGTTTTACAGAAGTAGGGGGTATCAAGGGGCAGAACCATGGAGGATTTATTCCTACCGGCGAAACAGCAGCATTTATTATTGCCGGTCTGGATCTTGAGAAGAGATTTAACCTGATTAACATTTTTAGTGAAGATCATTTTTTTAGAAAATTCAAAATACTTGATCTGGTCCATACACAGCCACATGAACCTTTTTTAAGTGGAGTAATAACCGTAGCCCCTGAATACCTTAGTTATTTCACAAGCGGTGTTTCTCATAAACCTGATTATGGTATTAATTTCCCGGCTAAATTAATAACCACAAATCTTGACTGGAGCGATCTTGTGCTGGAAGAGAATATCCTTGAAGAGGTTAACGAAATAAGAGACTGGATAGATTACGGACATACATTATTGAATGACTGGGGGATGAATAAGAAGATCAAACCCGGTTTCCGAACCTTGTTCTATGGTCCGCCTGGAACAGGAAAAACACTGACTGCCAGTTTGCTGGGTAAATCATCTGGTCTGGATGTTTACCGTATCGATCTTTCAATGGTAGTTTCCAAATTTATTGGTGAAACTGAAAAGAATCTCGCCAATGTCTTTGATCAGGCGGAGAACAAAAACTGGATTCTGTTCTTTGATGAAGCTGACGCCCTATTTGGTAAACGGACCCAAACCAGCAGCTCCAATGACCGGCATGCAAATCAGGAAGTTTCCTATCTTTTACAGCGGGTGGAGGACTTTCCGGGGGTAGTAATTCTGGCAACCAATCTTAAAGCGAATCTTGATGATGCTTTTTCCCGCCGTTTTCAGTCAATGATCTATTTTCCAATGCCAGGCCCTGAACAGCGCAAACGACTCTGGAAACAGGCATTTTCATCTCAAAGTATATTAGAGCCGGGTTTGAATTTGGATGATATTGCCCAAAAGTATGAAATGGCCGGTGGTGCGATTATTAATGTTAGCAGGTATAGTTCTATGAAGTCTCTTAAAAGGGGTAGTAATGTGATTTTAAAAAAAGATATCCTGGAGGGAATTCGAAAGGAGTTCGGTAAAGAAGGAAAGATCGTTTAAAATGGATTTTGTCGACAGATCACTTATATATCGCTTTCATCAGGAACGTATTCAGATGTTCGGTGAAGGTACCAGTGGTGCACTTGGGTGGAAATCTGATGAAAGTCAGAAGATTCGCTTTGAGATTTTATCTCAGATAGGGGATATGAGCGGACTTTCTGTTCTTGACCTTGGCTGTGGCCATGGCGATCTGTGCGGCTATCTCAGAAAAAAGTATTCTGATATGCGTTATGCAGGAATTGATCAGATGGAAGAGTTATTGGATGTTGCAACGGCAAGATATGGTTCAATTCCCGACACCACTTTCTATCTCGGAGATTGCTGGTCGGCAGATCTGCCGAATATGGATTATGTATTGGCATCCGGATTATTCGCTTATAAAAACAGCAGAACAGACTTTATATTCAGAATGATAGATCGTTTATTTGCAAGCTGCAGACTCGGTATCGGCTTTAATCTGTTGAAGAATGTCCATGACCCTGAGGGAATACTTGTAAATTATAATCCACAGGAAATTCTGGATTATTGCCGCCGGCTCAGTCCCAAAGTTGTGTTAAGAGAAGGCTATGCTGAAGATGACTTTACGATATTTATTTACAGGTAAAACTGGTCTTTAAATAATTCTGGAATAAACGGTTTTCAGTTGCAAGCAATTGTATTTCGATTCTCAAGATGATTGAGATTCCTTTCCTGCTCTTGCGGGAATTAGGGCATTTCGATTCCAGGGAAAGCTGGAATCTCCCTATCCATCTCACCGGATTTGTCATTCCAGCGGATGCTGGAACCTCCCCATAGTTCATTTCGAAAGCAGGTATGACAAGGATTGCTTGGGGTTCCTCTTTTCACAGTATCCGAAAGTTTTCGAATGACAAGGGTTGTTTTGGGTGAGGAGATTCCAGTATTCGTCCGAACGACGAATGTTGTTTGAAGGATTGTGGAGGTTCCCACTTTCGTGGGAATGACAAGGGTGTTTTGGGTGAGGAGATTCGAGTATTCGTCCGAACGACGAATGTTGTTTGAAGGATTGTGGAGGTTCCCACTTTCGTGGGAATGACAAGGCGATGTAATATATAACAGGAGATTCCGGCCTTCGCCGGAATCGAAGTGTGAGGTCGTTTCCATTCCAATCCCGGCGAAGGCCCAATGTCATTAGGTTAAGAAGAAAATGAGGTCGTGGCCTCCGCCACGATGACGGTTCAATATTTAATAGTAGGGGAGATCCTGACTTTCGTCAGGATCGGAGTTAGTACCTAAAAAAGGCCTTTTCAATGTGTAAATTGCAGCTATTGATAAAGCTCCAATTCCGGCCTTGAGCCGGAATCTCCTCTCAACACCCAAGGAGTTGTCATCCGATAGCTATCGGATCTCGCGAAAGCGAGAACCTCCTTTGTAATTAACGCGTAATTTATCCTTAAATAATGACATTGGGCGAAGGCCGGGATCTCCCAATTAACAACAAAACGTTGTCATTCCCGCGAAAGCGGGAACCTCTTCATCAATTTGTCATTCCCTCTGGGATCAGCATACTAATTCCTGTCATGAGGAAGAACAATCGAAATTGAATCAAACCTTTTAATTCATCACATTACTCCTAAAGTAATTCTTATCTCAACTAAAACCACGACCGGTTAGAATGGTCCACTATTTTCATAGTCCCGTTTTTGAAGAATTGTAAACGTGCATCTCCACGTCCTTTACCACCAAATGTTGATCCGGCATCCATCGTTGGAACCCCGCCTACACCGAAATGAAGGTTAAATCGCGCTTCACCAGAATTTCTCGCACTTATCCTTTCTTCTATGGCAGCTTTCTGATCCTCAGATAATGAGCCGTTGCTTTCCAGGCTGGATATAGAATACCTTGGTTCCTCATCTTCAGCAGGTTTGTAATTTTTGTTTTTTATTGCCTTGTACAGCTCTGAACAGACCTGCTGGAGCATAACACCGCTATTGATCGCATCAGTAATCCCCTGAATCAGAGAACTGATAAATTCTTTATTTTTTCGTGTGGCATCCGTTGCATCCCTGATAGTGATAGCTTCGGCCTTAATCTCAGCTGCATAGGCTTTTAAAGTCTGATCACCATCCTTATTCCATTCCTTAATCATTTGAACAGGTTCAGCACTTTTCATTTGTAATGCTTTTGAACCCATCACATCTGCTTCATTTTCCAGGCTTTTATCATCATTTACCGGAACACCTTTTTGCAACTGGACAGTTGGTTTAACCCTTCCCTGTTTTTGCTGAACGGTATGCCATGCTTCATGGGGGAGATGCCTTTCCTGACCTGGCGCTATATGAATATCTGATCCCTGGGCATAAGCCAGAGCATTTAGTTGGGCAGGTTTTGACGAATTATAATGCACTTTAACATCAGCCAGACTTATTCCGGATAGGTTTTCTACTCCCGACTTAAGATCATCCGGGAGGCCATTCTCAGAGCTCTTTCTCTGAATGGGATTGAATTTCCCCTGAACAGGATCTTCATCCTTACTCATTTTCTGTACAGACCTGGCAGGGAATGATAAGGCCCCTGATGAAACACGCTCTGCAACAGCGGATTTCCTTACAGGTTCATTTCTTGGTTCCTTTTTTAAAAAAGACATATCAATATTTATTCATTATCCATTGCAAGTTTGCTCATAGCATCGGCAAGAGTAGTTTTTCCTTCGTTTAACCCGCTTAGTAATTCCCTGAAACTTACCATGCAATCCTGAAATAAATTAAAAATTTCAATAAAATTCTCTTTTTCTGGCAAGTCAAAGCGGGATACAGGGAATATATATTTAAAACCAAGTTCAGCCATTTTGTTTACTGATATTGAACCGATTGGTAATTGGGCATTTATCTCATTAATCAGATAAAACAGATCAGTCTTCCTTTCAGGTTTAATTGAAGGAATAATTAAGGAATATAGCTGCATTAACCTTATTTCCTGGAAATGATCTTCAGGTAGCGGCACGTACATCAGATTGGAAGAGCCATTAACAGGATCGGTAATCAGCAATAGATTTACAGGTATTAAATCAGAAGCCTCCAATACTTCTGCACTTAAAGGAAGGTCTTTTAAATATGCTTTAATCTGAGCCAAAGCAAGCTGATCTTTCAAATTTATAAAGTTGTCATTCATGGTGATTGTTTCAAAATTATCTTCCGGCCTTCATTGACTCAACAATCAGACCAACCTGAGTGGTGATTTGGGAACTGTTAGTGTAATCAGTATTGTAAACAGCAGGGAGATAAACCCCTGTCGATTTCAATAATTGCTCAGCTTTTGTTAGCTGTGGCGCCTGGGCAGAGGTAATTGGCTTTTCTATATTGTCTATAAAGTAGTATATGCTTTTCGCGTGATTCACGTATTCCTTGTGTTTGGCTTTTGTTGAACGATTGGCATCACCACCCAATATTGCACGATCGCGGGCTTGCTTTTGGAGAAATTTAGCAGCAGACTGTGCCACTTCAATTCCCGCAGCTGCACCTTTTAATGAACCTGCAACAACACTGCCCGGACCAGGGAAGAAACCGGCTATATCGCCTGCAATTTTAATAAGCCCGGTAAGTATGCTTCGTGCTCCTGCTACTTTTCGTTTCTGATTTATTTCCTGCATTTTACTTCCCAGTTCATAAAATCTGATAGCTATATAGAGCGAATCAAAATTTACAGTTGATGGAATATCAAACAGGGTCTTAAATGCATTTTCACTCGTGGTTTTCGCCTTCGGATCAGCAATTTGCTTGATGAAATCCATTCGTTCCATCATTTCAGGTAATAAACGTAAGTAGGTAATACGGTTACCAAATTTCCCTCTCTTTTCTTCCTGGAAGAGTTTTTTATTGTCTTCCGGCTTTTTCTTAAGTAAATCTTTTAGGTTGGACCTGTATTCTTCGCTCACCGAGGTCATTTCCTTTTCATTCTGCCTGGATGCATAGGCATTGTAAGCATTTACGAGTAAATCAGCAGCATTAATGGCCAGGCCAAGTCCTGGCAGCATACTCACTATACCAGGAGTTACCGAGCCGGAAACAAATTTTTGAATACTCATTCCAGCTTCAAAACCCGATTTTAGAGCTTCCATAAGTGCTCTGGTAGCCGAGACACTCGCTGCAATCTTACTTTCATCGCCTTTGTGTGCACCATAGATTGTTTTTACTACTGAAACAATATTAACTACACTGCTTATTGCACTCCCAATTCCACTTAAAATATCACCCTCTGCTTTGCTTACAAATGCAGAGGAACCCTGAGTCTTTTGAAGTTCTTTTGATTTATCTGCTGAACCTGATAATTCAGTTGTAGCATCCCCACTGAGTGAGGTAACACTGCCAATACCTCCGCCCACTGTAACTCCGGTTCCTACATTGTCTGACCCTGCAACCAGATTGGTCCAGACTGGATCAGCAAGTACTACAGAAGCCTTTTCAGACATGGATATCAAACCTGCATTCTTTGCTTTAAATGCCATGTCGGGATCTTCAGTCGATACTGAACTGCTGCGACCTCTGACAGGGACATCCGTCTCACCCTCCAGTTGGGCGACTAATGAATTGTTCTGTTTTAATTGTGCAGAAGTATTTATTTGAGTGTTTTTTCCAGCCTCAACAGCTTTTGCACCCATTACATCCGCTTCATTTTCCAGTCCCGCATCATCATTGACAGGTATACCGGATTTCATTTGGAGGGTTGGCTTAACACGTCCCTGTTTTTGCTGGGCAACATGCCAGGCTTCATGGGGGAGATGTTTCTCCTGACCGGGAGCAATGTGAATATCGCTTCCCTGGGCATAAGCATGTGCCTGAAGCTGGGCTGGTTTCGACGAGTTATAATGTACTTTAACATCATCCATCGAATAGCCTGATAGGTTCTCTATACCTGACTTCAGACTGTCAGGTAAACCCGTTCTATTGGATTTCCCGGCTACTTCTTCCCTTTGAACCGGATTAATGCTTTCATTACCGGAACTTATGCTCTTTAATTGAACCGCTCCCTTCTTTTTTGCATCAAACTTTCCCTGTAATGGTTCTTCTTCCTCTGCTTTCTGTATGGTGTCAAATTTTCCCTGAAGGGGTTCTTCCTCTTCAACCTTCTGAACGGTCTCAAACTTTCCCTGTAATGGTTCTTCTTCCTCTACTTTCTGTATGGTATCAAATTTTCCCTGAAGGGGTTCTTCCTCTTCAACTTTCTGAACAGTCTCAAATTTTCCCTGTAATGGTTCTTCCTCTTCAACCTTTTGAACGGTCTCAAACTTTCCCTGTAGTGGTTCTTCTTCCTCTACTTTCTGTATGGTATCAAATTTCCCCTGAAGGGGTTCTTCCTCTTCAACTTTCTGAACAGTCTCAAACTTTCCCTGTAATGGTTCTTCTTCCTCCATGAGCTGAGCAGGTATCTTTTTCATTTGTAATTCCTCTTCTGCTCCCTGCCTTTGTAAGGCCGGGACAGCCGGAAATGAAAAACCTTTTCTTAAAGCCACGGCTTCGGATACAGAGCTGCTACCGGAATTTGTTCTTTGAATATTCTTCTTTTGATAAGACATGATCTGAAAATTGAGACCTTAATTCAGCTAAAAATACAGGAATAATAGTATTAAAATTATCAAAAATTTAGACAATTGCAATATATTTTGTGTTCAAAGGAGCTCCAGGGCAGTTCCTGATCCCCTTATCCTGTTTATATAAATTTCCTCAATTTAATATTTCATTAAAACCATAGGTTTTTGCATTTTTAGGAAAAAATCAGGATATGAGTTCACAATCAAACAGTAAACTGGAAAAAATTAAGTTCGTACTCATTTTTTTGTCAGTTCTGCTTGTATTTATCCTTGGCATTCTTGGATTTAAAGAAACTACCGGAGAAGATTTTAACTTTTTTGCTGCAGTTTATTCTACAATATGCCTGTTTCTTATGGGCAATGCAGACCCGGTTCCCGGAAGTACATTTCTTTTAATTGCACAATATCTTGCCGCAATACTTTTCGGACTGGGAGTGTTTTCTCTGGTATTTGATCAGGTTCAAAATGCGTTTGTAATCGCCAGAATCCGATTTACGTATAAGGGTCATATTGTATTGTTTTCTCTTAATGAAATAGGACATAAGCTTGCCAGGGAACTTCTGGAGAAAGGACATAAGGTTGTAATAGTTGAATCTGATAAGGAGAATAGTTTTATTTATCAGGCAAAAGAACTGGGCGGATTGATTATTATAGGAAATGGTTCAGATGGCAATGTCATCAATGATGCCGGTTTGGCATTGGCTAAGACCTGTATTATTTGCGGAGATTCTGATCAGGAGAACATGGAAATTGCGAATGAAGTATTATTCTTTCGCCAGAAAAAGGAAGCTCAGGATTCTTTAAAAATATTATTACATATAACTGATAATAATAATATCAATATTCTGAAAGACTATCTGGATATACATAATCAGGACGAGGATTATGATCTGGAGACCTTCAATGTTTCTCAGCTGGCAGCACGTATGATCTATGATCAGTACCCGCCTCACGAATACCTTAATCCAGGGAAAGACGAAGAAAATGCAATTGCCATTATCGGGTATAATCAGGCTGCTGAAGAGTTTCTACTCGAAAATATCATATTAAGTCATTATCCAGAATTAAATAATCTAAAGGTATACCTTCTTGATAAAGATGCAGATACGCATTACAATGAGTTTAATTTTAAATACCCATTCCAGGCCGAATTCATTGATTTGATTCCTGTTAAACTGTTGAACGCTAGTTTTTACGCCAATTTTGCCTGGCATAAAAAGGACATAGAGAAGTTAAGTAAAGTCAAAGTTGTGTACATGTTTGGAAATAGTGATTCTGAATTACTCACCAGTTCAGCAAACCTTCGTCAGTTTCTCTACAATCAAACCCTTAGCATTTCCCAGATTCCGATCATACTTTGTTTACCGGAAGATGCCGGGATAACTGAGCTCCTGGACTCCAACAGAGATGCTAAAACAAATGCTAGTTTTGTATTCAGCAAACGTCTGAATATTCAGCTTTTTCACCGGATTACAGATACCTGCACCACCCGTAATCTCCTTGAGCAAACTGAGCTTATTGACAAGCTATCAAAAATCATAAACTATTATTATTCAATTAAATATGAGTTTTCATATGAATTAAAAGAACACTGGAAAGTGGATAATGCAGATACCCTGATAAATGAGCTTGAAGTCTTAATGCATGAGATACCAGAGAGAGATGAAAAGATAAGCGAGCGCACGATACAAAAGCAATTGATCAGGCATCTCTCCGAAAAAACGGGTATTCATTATAATTCACTTTATTCCCGCTTATCAGTTGAAAAAAGATGGAATATTTTAACTCACCGGAAGAAAGATTCAAATCGCTATGCCGCCAGACAACTTGCACTAAAATTCAGCTCACTCAAACGAATTGGCTGCGACCCACTGACTATTGAGAATATTACCCGTTTTTATGCCCGCTTGGCTCCAATGGAGCATAAGCGCTGGAGTGCTGAAAAAATGGTTTTTAATTATAAATATGGTCCATTGGTTTCTGATAAGGCCGAACGCTATGTTTTGAAAGATGTTTTGAAAATTCATGATCAGCTAATTTCATATGATAAATTAACTGAAGTTGAGAAAGAGAAAGATCTGAACCTCTTTCTTTTACTGCCTTTATTAAGTCACATTTACAAGTCAAACTGAGCCGGTGCCCATGCAATTCCCCACAGATATATTCATTAGTTATGCTCATATAGACGATGAATCGCTGATCCAGAATCAAAAAGGATGGATCTCCGAATTTCACAGGGCTCTTGATATACGGTTAGCACAGTTATTGGGCAGAAGGCCGGTAATCTGGCGTGACGATTCCTTACAGGGGAATCATGTTTTTGATAAGCAGATCGTTGACCAGTTCTCGAAAGTTGCAATCATGATCTCTATTATTACCCCGCGTTATGTCAAATCCGACTGGTGTATTAAGGAGGTTGATGAATTTTATAATACCAGCCAAACTAATATCGGATTCACTGTAAGTAATAAAGCACGGATTTTCAAAGTCATCAAAACACCTGTGCGCATTGAACAGCATCCTGAGAAGATTTCCGGTGTATTGGGATACGAATTTTATTCTACAGATCCTGGTACAGGTCGGGTGAAGGAACTTTCTCAGGCTTTTGGTAATGAAACAGAACGACTATACTGGGAAAAACTGGATGATCTTGCCCATGATATAAGCTCATTTTTGGAGAGCCTTGAACTTCCTCAGTCAGGCTCAGGTTCTTCTGCTGGCTTATCATCGGCAAGCGTACAGGCCGCTGAAAAAGTATTTCTTGCCGAATCCAGTTATGATACTCAGGACTTTCGGGACAGCCTGAAGCGGGAACTTCAGGGATATGGTTACCATATTCTTCCAGATAAACAGTTGCCGCTTATTGCAACACCCCTAAATGAAAGCCTCATTTCTAATCTCAGTGAAGCAGTTTTAAGTATTCATCTTCTTGGTGAGAACTATGGTGTTGTACCCGAAGGGGCACAGAAGTCTATTGTTGAGATTCAGAATGATGTTGCTGCATCCTATAGTGCTGCGCATTCAATTCCCCGATTTATCTGGATTCCTGAAGGCTGTGAACCTTCTGATGACCGGCAGATTAGTTTCATCAATAAGCTGAATTCAGGAAAAGAAGGAATAGCTGGTGCTGATCTGGTTCAGGGTTCATTGGAAGATTTTAAGAGCGTTGTGATCGACAAGCTGAATTCGATGAAGAAAGAGATTAAGAAAGAAGAGGAGCAGCCTGAGATCTATGATGAATCATCCAAAATTATCTATCTGATTTGCGATCTGTCTGATATTGATGAGATCAGACCCTTAGAGGATTTCTTATTTGACAATGGTTATGAAGTAGTGATACCTATTTTTGAAGGCGATGAATCCGGAATCAGGGAAGATCATATTGAAAACCTTAAAACCTGTTCTGCAGCTATTATATTCTTCAGTAATGCAAATGAGCTCTGGCTGAGGTCAAAAACCCGTGATTTCCTGAAAATAAATGGCTATGGCAGGGCTAAACCTCTGGCTTTTAAAGCCATTTATATCGCTCCGCCTGATAGTATGTCAAAACAAAGGTTCAGAACACTTGATGCTGAAGTAATAAATGCACTGAATGGTCTGCCTGAAGAAAAATTAAAAAGCTTATTGTCCAAAATATAATCAACCTGGTATATGTTAGATGATATAATACAGAATCCCTTTCCGGGACTCAGGGCATTCGAAGAAGAAGAGGATATATTATTCTTCGGTCGTGAAAAGCAGGTTGATGAACTTCTCAAAAAGCTGCGTACACAACGATTTTTAACCGTCATTGGATCATCGGGCAGTGGTAAATCATCACTCGTTAAATCTGGTCTGATTCCTTCTCTGCACAGTGGCTTTATGTCCGGAGCAGGTTCTAACTGGAAAATATGCTCATTAAGACCAGGGGTAAATCCAATTGGTAATCTTGCCCGCGCACTTTCTCAAAAAGGGATTTTATACGATTATGATTCAGCTGATGATGAACAAATGTATTCATCCATTAATGAAAGTGTACTTAGGAGAAGCAATTTTGGGCTAATAGATGCATTTACCCAATCAGGAATAGATCCCAAAAATAATCTGCTGATTCTTGTAGACCAGTTTGAAGAACTGTTTCGCTTCATAAAATTTGAGAAAGAGGCCAGGGAAGGTAAGCGGGATTCGGTAGCCTTTATCAATCTGCTTTTGAAAGCTACCGAGCAGCGCGAATTACCAATTTATGTTGTATTTACAATGCGCTCGGATTTTCTTGGCGATTGTACCGAATTCAGGGGACTACCTGAAGCAATAAATGAAGGGCAGTATCTGGTGCCCAGAATGACACGCGAAGAGCGCAGGGATGCTATTGTCGGTCCGGTTGGAGTAGGCGGAGCAAGTATTAGCCCTCGATTATTAAACCAGCTGCTGAACGATGTCGGAGATAACCCGGATCAGCTACCTATCCTTCAGCATGCGCTGATGCGTACCTGGGATGCTTATAAAAAGAACAATCCCGAGCCATACTCTGAAAAGGAAATCGATCTTGATGACTATATCGAAATAGGAACCATGGAGCATGCTTTATCTCAGCATGCCGAAGAAGCCTATGCCGAACTGGAAAGCCCTGAATTAAAACAAATCTGTGAGTCGATATTCAGAGCCCTTACCGAACGCGGAGCAGATGCAAGAGGAGTAAGACGTCCCAGCCGGCTTTCCGAACTCTGTCAGCTTTCCAATGCAAAGCCCGAACAGGTAATACAGGTTATCGAAATTTTCAGGAAAAAGGGCAGAGGATTTTTGATGCCTCCTGTTGGAGTTCCGCTTACAGAAGATTCAATTATTGATATCTCGCACGAAAGTATTATGCGGGTTTGGGAACGCTTAATGCTTTGGGTTGAAGTAGAAAACCAGTCAGCTTCTATTTATCTTCGTCTATGCGATGCAGCCGATTTATACGAAGCCGGAAAAGGTGGCCTGCTAAGAGATCCTGAATTACAGGTTGCATGGAACTGGAAGGAAGAAAATTCACCAAATGCTGTTTGGGCATCAAGGTATAATGATCTTTTTGACAAGGCAATTCTGTACCTGGACCATAGTAAAGAGCAGAATGAGAAGGAAATGCTCTTTAAGGAAAGAATGCAGAAAGAGCGTCTTAAAAAAGCCAGAAGAATAACAATAATCATTTCAATAATTGCTTTTGCTGCGTTCCTGCTGGCTATATATTCTTTCGAACTGAGGAATCTGGCAACCAAGCAAACTATTTTGGCGGAGAAGGAAAGTGAAGAAGCAAAAAGACAAAGAAAACTCGCAGAAGATCAGAAATTAATCGCCCAGCAAAGTGAAGCCGAAGCCGAGGAAAGTGCGAAACAGGCGCTCATTCAAAAAGGAATAGCCGTTGCTGAACAGGAGAATGCGAAAAAAAGTGAGAAAAATGCCTTGCTGCAAAAACTTATCGCAGAACAACAAAAAGCCTATGCAGAGCGTCAAAAAACTATTTCAGAACAAAATGCAGAAATAGCAAGACAGCAGCAAGGTATTGCTGAAACCCAGACCGAGCTGGCCATAAGCAATGAGAAGATAGCTAAAGAGCAAACTTCAATCTCCTCAAGATTGAAGGATATTGCGCAGGCAAGAAACCTTGCTTATGAAGCAATGATGCTTTTGAATGATAACAAACAGGAGGAAAGCAGAAAAAATATTATTAGTGCCTATAAACTTAATGCAGATAATAATGGTCCGCTTCAGAATAGCGATATATACAATGCACTTCATTTTAACTGGATTCGAGCTATTCAAAATAAAAATCAATTCTCTGCACACAAATTTGCTGTTAGAAGTATTGCACAGGGCCCGGCCAGTAACCAGCTGATTTCAGTAGACGAGGCAGGGATGCTGTATATATTGAAAACTGTAAATGGTGTCCTTGAGCCGCTGACTTCTTACGACCTTAAGGATGAAGCCCGTTCGGTGAGTACCTCTCCGGATGGTTCAAAGGCCCTTGTGGTTACCTCAACAGGTAAGGGAATCTTACTTGATATTGCTTCAGGAGGCAATTCAATCAAAGAAAGCACCCGTTTCAGCTTTACCGGAATTGCAAAACTGGCTATCTTCAAAACTAATTCTGAATTTGCAATCCTCACGAATAAGGGTTTGGGTATTTATCGTACAGGAAATACAGTAGAACAAGTCAGGTTTGCCCCGGGTAATTTCTCAACAATTAGCTATAGCCGTAGTGGTAAATTATACCTGGTATCAGGTAATAAGGCTTCTGTATACAGTAATTCAGAGAATATTCCTGAAAAGCCGGAATCTGTAATTAGCCTGAATTCCAGAATTACAAGCCTTGCAATTAGTCCGGCTGATGATTATTTAGCAGCAGGAACCTACGATGGCGGTATTTATATCCGTGAACTTAATTCTAACAAGGCTGCAATTAGCTTTACACCGCATGCTTCTTCGGTTAACGACCTTAAATTTAAATCAGTTAACGGGAATCTTCAGCTTGCTTCAGCGAGCAGCGATCAAACAATCAAGCTTATGGATGTAAATGCAATTATGACATCTAAAAACACTGAAGATATCCTCACATTAAGAGGTCACAATAAATGGGTTTACAATCTTATTTATACTCCTGATGGAAAATTCCTTTACACAGCAAGTGAAGATAAGCGGATAATTGGATGGCATACCTCAATGAGTGGTATTTATAAATCTCTAACCTCTGATAAAAACTAATTATGATCAATAAATTACGTTTAAGGCTGTTATTGATATTTACCATTTTGATCATTGGCAAAGCTAATGCCCAGGAATGTGGTTTAAATGCATTAAATGACGCTGAGGGCCAGTATAATATTGGCAAATTTTACGAAAGTATAAACAGATTAAATTCATGTATCTCCTCAAAGGGATTTACTTACAGTGAAAAAGTCCAGGCTTACAGACTTTTGTCTATGTCATATCTTGCTTTAGATTCAGTTGAGAAAGCCGATGAAAGTATCGAAAGACTCTTGCTCTTAAAAGATAATTTCGAAGCAGATACCAGGGATCCGGATCGTTTCAGATTGCAGGTATTATTCCTCAGACAGCAAATGCGTGCCAAATTAACTTCTTCGGTATCAAAAAAGGCTGAAAGTATTGAACTGGCGCCTGCTACTATTCAGATTATCACCTACGAAGATATTCTGAACCGGGGCTATACCGATCTGGAGCAGCTTTTTCATGACCTTCCGGGATTTGATATCTCAAGAAACTCAGGATTATCTTATTCTGATATGTACCAGAGGGGATACCGGACTGCTGCCAATACCGACCGGACACTTTTACTCGTCGACGGTGTTGAGGATAATGAGATGTGGTCAAATTCCGCTTTCATCAGTCGCCAGTATGCCCTGAGCAATATCAAAAGGGTTGAGATCATCTATGGTCCCGCATCCACAATTTATGGTGCCAATGCCTTTCTCGGAGTGATTAATATAATAACAAAAAATGAAGAGGATTATTTTAAACAGGAGCGGGCTTGGAATACCGATGAGAAGACTTCCAGATTTGGAGTGACAGGACATGGTGGCATGGGATCATTAAATACAAAATTCGGAGATGTCACAGTTTCCGGAATGGGCAGGGATATGTTCTTTGCAGTAACAGGCAGGGCTTATCAATCAGATGAACATGACCTTTCATCTTTCCCCGACTGGGATAGTAAATGGTCGGCTGATGAATTTGGTCCAAACCGTTATCAAAATATCCTGACTCAGGATTATACCGCTGCAAGAGAAGCTGCTTATTTAGCCAGTGATCCGGGCAGAAGGTATTTTACAGTGAATGCCGATAAGACTAAGATCCTGCCAACAGCAGCAGCCATCTTCAGAGCCGATTCATTAGATCAGGCCAATTATAAAAAGGGCTATAACGGGATAGGTACCCAGTATTCTGATGAAGCAAAAAACTATTATCTGTCTGCCAAACTTCGCGTTGGCGACTTCAAATTTGGATTGGAATACCAAAAATGGTCGGAAGGAGTAGCCCCAATCTATATCGATAAATATTATGCAGTTAGTAAGGAACTTACCCATTGGGAAGTACGCCAGCAATATTTTTATGTGAGATATGATAAGAGTCTTTCTGAAAGGATCTCTTTTTCCAATTTTTCATATTTCCGCACAAGTGATTTTGGTAAAGAATCGGTCGTAACGCGTTTTTATGGTTTTGCAAATGCCGGTATTGCTTTTCAGGATCTGATTACCGGCCGGAATCCTTACTTCTTACCAACTTATTTCTCACAGCAATCCAAACAGTTCAGATCTGAGTCAAAACTGAACTATGTGATTAACGAGAAGATGGACTTTAACCTTGGGGTAGAATTGAGAAATGGTCTTTTACAGGGCGATTATGTCAATTCGACCACTGAAGATCCTATAACTACCGGAACTTCTGCGAATGGAATTAAGGGAGGTAACTATTACTCAATAATGGATCTGGGAGTTTACGGACAGTTAAGTTATCAGGACAGGGCAAGAAAACTGAATATCAGTGCTGCCGGCAGAATGGATAATAATAAGATCAATAGTATTTATGGCTATGGAACGGTATTCAATCCAAGATTGTCTGTGGTTTATTACCCTGGTAAGTTCATTTTTAAATCTATTTATTCAGAGGCCTTCCTCGACGCTTCTGTCTACAATAAATTCGCAACATCTTCGGCCCGATTGGTTAATAATCCCTTATTAGAACCTGAACGTGTTAAGAACCTCGAGGTTTCGGCCCGTTTTACCCCATTTAATCAGACATTTTTTGAAGTAGCCTACTTTAATGCTTCTTACAGTAATACTCTTGGGACTGTCAATATTGATACTTTGGGAGTCAGAACTACCCAGTTCCGGGCGATTGGAAAGTCCCATATTCAGGGTATTCAATTTGCCGGAGAGACAAAACTTCTTGAGAAAGTAAGTCTGTTTGCTAATTTTTCAATTATTGATCCAACCAGGATTTCTGCCGGTACAAGCGGAAGCCAAAAGGTTAGGATAGGGGATATTTCCAATTTTTCGCTTAATGCAGGTGTAAATGCCAAATTCATCAAGGATAAGCTGAATCTGAATATAAGAGCTAATTTTGTTGGAGATAAACCTACCGGAGCCAATACATCAATCAGCGGAAGCCCTTTCAGTGAAACTCCCGGTTATACCCTTATAAACACTGCGGTCAGCTATAACCTGAACAAAATGTTTATGCTCCAGTTAATCACTAATAATTTATTTGATCTGGATTATGTGTCACCCGGTGTAAGGGCGGCCAGCGGTGTTCAAAGCTCAAGGATTCCGCAACCCGGACGAACGCTTACTGCACGTATTATAGCTAATATAGGTAAGTAATATGGCGATTATTAAGGGATTATCGGGAGTAATAAATCTTCGGCCTGAAGAACAAAAATCGTTCAGATCTCTGTTCCTTTTGTCGCTGATTACCGGTATTGGTCTTTCTTATTACTTTGTTGCTGTAAATACCTTTCTGATTCAAAAAGCAAGTGTATCCAATCTGCCTTATGCTTATATTATTTCAGGATTAGGAGGGGTGCTGCTGATTAAGATTTACCAGCAGCGTCAGCGCAGTCGCGGGATAATCAATAGTTACAGGGAAAGTGTGATTGCCTTTTTTCTGGTCGCTGCATTTGTCTTTATGGCTTTCATCAAACTGGGTGATAATCAGGCCTATGCTGTTTATCTTGCCTACCTGGGCTTTTTGTTTAATATGCCATTTACAATCATATTTGCATTAAGTTTTTCTGGTATTTGTTCGCGCCTTTACAATATGGCACAAAGCAAGCGCTTATTGGCACTTGTTGGAACAGGGGAGATCATTGCATCCATTATCGGTTATCTGACAGCACCTTTGATCAGTCAGTTAACCGGAAGCCCTAACTATTTATTACTGCTTGCTGCGGCCTGTATACTTCCTGCTTTAATACCAATTTACAGGCTCGCCTCAAGTAATCATGAAAAGCTGAGCCATATTGTGGTAGCAAAGACAGCACTAAAGAAGTTGAATTTGTCTTTCTTCAGCAATGAAAAGTTCTACCTTCTGATTGCGGTAGTTTCTGTCTTCTCAGTTTCAGCAATTTATTTTGTCGACTATTCATACCTCGTCTCTGTGAGATTTATGTCGGCATACAGTGGTATTGAAATTGCAACTATTGTGGGTTTTTTCTTTAGTATAGTAAAGGTTGGTGAACTTGTTTTTTCTTTTCTGTCAGGTCATATTTTAAGTACCAAGGGAGTTAAATTTTCAATACTGCTGCTGCCGGCTTTACTGACAGGATGTTTTGTCTTTGCAATAACAGGCAGTCTACTGTTTAAGGGTGAACCAATCTTTATTCTCTCATTCGTATTTCTCGCAAAATTTGCTGAAAGAGTGATCAGAAAAGCGATCTCAACTCCTGCAATAAAAGTTTTATACCAGGTTACAGGCCCGGATCGTTTGAGAATTGAAGCCACAATTGAAGGGGTATTGAATCAGGTGGCAACAGTAATATCGGGTCTGCTGCTGCTTGTGTTTTCAGGTCTTTTTGCAGGTTTTGAACCTTTGTTTTTCCTGAGTATTATCTCAGGCGTCTGTTTTATATTATTTTTAGCCTGGACTGGCTTAAGCCTGAAATTGCATGAGAATTATAAAAAGAAAATATGGACCTATCTAACTGAGATCAGATCAGATACTGGTTCAAAAAGAAAAGAAAACCGGGAGATTGACCTTGAAAATTCAGGTAGTATCATTGCTGCAGGAGATCAGCACCCATTATCTGAAGCTTTAAACAGAGCTTTAAGTGCAATTTCTGAATCCAGAAATACCGGGGATATAGATCAGCTAAAAAACTATTCACCAAGAGATTTAAGTCACATTGAATCAGATGATAAAGATCTTTTAAGCCGTAAGATTATATCATCTTATTACTCTACAGATAATTTCTTTCACAGGCTGCTTGTAATTAATTTCTTAAAAACTGGCGGGCAGAGGCTGTCTACAAAATTATTAAAGGAGCTTGGTGAAATATCAGATCTGCAACTGAAATATGAACTTTTGTTAACATACAACCTCGACACCAGGAAGCCCGAAACAGCCGATATTTTTTACTTTGAGAATCTTTGTGAAAAATACTCCAATGAATTAATTCTGGCAATGTCAGCACAGTTTGATCTGCAGGAAATTGATGATGCTGAATTACAAGCGGAATTGAAATCATATACTGATATGTTAATCAGAATTTTATTCGAATTACTGAAAGTATTGTATGACCCTTCCGCAATTCAGGTTATTTATGAGATTATAACTAATGATGAGAACCAGGATATCGAAAACAGACTATTTGCTCTTGAGTTACTGGACAATATCCTGAATGATGAATTAAAGAAAAGGCTTATACCTATTTTTGAACCGGCACCCTTTGATCAGAAAATTCACAGACTACAGCAATTCGTTCCCGTTCATTCTGAAAGTAAGGAGAAGAAGCTTAAGGAATTATTGATGAAAGATTTCACATTGGTGAATCCGGGTTTGAAGGAAGCCTGTCTGATTGCATATTTTAATCTGACGAAGGATGAGTCTGTACTCAATGCTTTCTTTACCAGTAAGATCAGAAATTTACATTCAAAGGCTTCTCAGCTTTTAAACAATGATGATCGCAGTACAAAAGATATAATGATCGCAGAACTAAAAAAGACCTATAAATTAAGTTCATTGCAATGTTCCTACCTGTTTAATCAGGCTGTACAGATTCCCGGGACTAAATCGGATAAGATAGGAACTGCTGCGAAAGCTAAAATGGGCAACCCTTATTCAGTTAATATGGGACCTGCCAATGGAGGATTGATACTCGATGCTTATGCTCTTGCTTTATTTATTGATAGAAATCAATCCGGGGCATAGCCAATCATCAGAAAACGATCTGCATTCTCTTCTCTAAGATTGAAACGTTGAAAAACATCCATGCCAAGGTTTTCAGTTGCCTGAATTAGCCTTTGTTGTTCACTTAAGGAATATAAAGTATTTTCTGCTACAGAACGTAAAATAAATGGATGCTGTTTATCTACAGGTATTCCATTAAATTTTTCGGCAATGATTCCACGTACTATTTTTTCACCTTGTTCATCGTAATTTCCATTCATATCCGGTTGTACAGCAGATACATATTTATTAAACCAGTAATAAACAATAGGGGTGGCAGTTGTCCACCATAACAGAAATTTTCTGTTTTCCTGCTTTTCTCTTTCGCGGCAATCTTCCATGAACTTCAGATAGAGTGATTTGCCGAGGCCTTTTCCTTTAAGATCATCCCTGCAGCCACTTAATCCGAGATAATAGGTGTCTTCACCATTCACCTTCTCAAAGTTGATCATGAAAAATGCCAGGAGTTCATCCTGATCATTATTTATAATATAAATATCCTGATTATGTTCAATCTCACGTTCAATAAGCTGAGTATTGGTAATATAAGTAGCATTTGTAAGTTCAAGAATCCGGGAAACCAAACCGGTATCAGATTTGAAATTTGTACGTAGTTGAATTGTTGAGATTTGTTCCATTTATATTTTTAAAGATAAATAAATTGAACAAAAAGGAAATATATTTATTGGGGAGTGGGAAATGGGCAATGGGCAATGGGAAATGGGAAATAGGGAATAGGGAATAGGAACCCGATAGCTATCGGGTAGGGAATAGGAAATATTACTATCGGTATTCTCGAATCTCACATCTCATTGCTCACATCTCATATCTCATTGCCCATATCTCATTGCTCATTGCTCATTGCTCATATCTCATTGCCCACATCTCACCTCTCATAAACCCCAATAGTCCCCCGATGCAATTTATCTGCATTGGCTTTACTATCAGCAATAAATAGCTTTTTGCTGGAGTATCCAACGATTCCCAGGGATACATTGAAGTCGTTTTTATCAAGAATTTTAAATTTTGCATCTGTTTTAATGAGTTTAGGGCTACCATAGCATCCAAACCACCATTGACCTTCATGAAATTCGGCTGTTTGAATTCCCTTATAGGTATAGCCGCTTGCAATCACATGGCGTTTAATGAACTTAAAATCTTTATTGTACTCGTAGATATAATTTTCAGTAGCTCCCTTTGGTAATCCACCTACGACAAAGAAATTTCCCTTATAAGTAGAAATACCACCGGCACCATGAACCAATTCAGGCACTTTATACCTCCCAAGTTCTTTTAGGTTCGCGGCATCATACACAAAAACCCATGAATCTTCCTGACCTGGAAGTTCATTAAATTTACCCAGGTTGACTGCGACATATACTTTCCCTCCCTCAAAACACAGATCACCATGATGGTTCAAAACCTTAATACGGTCCAATATCTTGCCTTTGAGATCTGTTCTGACCAGTTCGTTTGTAAAACTCCAATAGATATTGCTTTTCTTATCGGTACTGATACCCTGTAAATGCATAGGGTATAGGCCCTCGCATTGAATAGTCTCAGTTAGTTTGTAATCATAAATTACACCGTCTTTGGCTGTCGCTGAATTGGGTATTGAGCTTAGAGCTTTACCTGGCAAATTTTTAAAGGCAGGGGCTAATAAAAAAAGTAGAAATAACAGATTTTTCATCTCAATTGAATTTTTATAAATGGTTGATTCCTTTTTTCATTTATTAATTAAAGCTGCAAAGTACCAAATGAATGATAAACTAATCATTAACATATCGTTAACAGGGCACAAATTAAGTATTTAAAGCGTATCTTTAAATATATCAGGTTTCCCTGAATTATTCGTTTAACTTCTGTTACCATTAAATAATTTAATCCTATACCTATGAAAAAGATATCTATTTTATTTACATGTATTGCTTCCCTGTTTATTTACAGTTGTAATCAGGGTGCTAAAAAGAATCAGGAAGCATCTGCTGATGCAGTATTAATTACTAACTGTTATATCGCAGTATTTGAAAAAGACACAGCCCATTTAAAGACTCAAACCGATACGAGTGGTAAGATAACCGGCGACCTTACAATGAAATATGGTGAGGTACAAGCTAATGCCCTTGAAAAAGTAATTAATGTTGGCACCATAGCCGGTGAATTCAGAGGAGACACGCTTTTTGTGGATTATACTCATACCAGTGGTTCAATCAATAAAAAGGGATTTAAAAACCCATTGGCATTTTTGAAGGTAGGCGAAAACCTGATTCTTGGTGTAGGCCAAATTGAAACACATCTTGGAAGATCCTATTTTGTCAAAGATAAACCGATTGATTTTGCAATTGGCAGGTTTAAGTTTGTGCCAGTCGATTGTGAGAAATAAAGATTATCATAAATATTAAAATTGACATTAAACAGATCAAGGCAAGTTTGATAGCGGTTATTTTTGTGTATTATACAAATTAAACATTAATAAAATATGAAAAAGTTAAGTCTGTTTGCCCTTGTGGCATTATTTGCATTCACAGCATGCAACAGTAACACAGAAAAATCAGAGAGTACAGGTACAGATACTGTGGCTCAGGAAACTGTAACTGCACCGGTTGAAAAAGAAGTCTCAATTACTATCAATGCCGGAGATGATATGAAATATGATCTTGCTGAAATTAAAGTTAAAGAAGGTCAAACGGTAAAACTAACACTGAATCATACTGGTAAATTAGCAAAAGAAGCGATGGGACATAACTGGGCATTACTTGCTCAGGGAACAATAGTTTCTGACTTTGCAGCTAAAGCCATGCAGGCAAAGGATACAGATTATATTCCTGCTGGCGCAACTGAGGTAATCGTACATACAAAACTGATCGGTGGCGGTCAGTCTGATACCATCGAGTTTACTGCTCCTGCAAAAGGAGTTTATGAATTTATCTGTACTTTCCCAGGACACTCAGCAGTGATGAAAGGTACTTTCTATGTTGAGTAATCTTTAATAGTAAAATGAATTTTAAAAGCCCGGAATTTAGATTTCGGGCTTTTGTGTTTACTAAAAGGTATCCATTTCCTATTCCCAATTCCCCTAGCTCTTTTTTTCGCTATTTACTATCCCACAACATCCACAGAGCCTAAATACAAACTATCCGACCACCTCTTACCTCTTTTCTCAACCAGATATAGATATACATGCACCGTATCATCCTTATGCCAAGAATCCAATTCCAGTTCAGTTTCTGCCTGAATGCGGGTAATTTCCTGGTCAGAGAATTGATAATCAAACGATTTTGGTCGATAGATCAGTATCATAACCTGATCATCCTTAAAAGATTTGTAATTGTCAGTCTCTGTACCCCAGCTCAGCTTCAGCTTCAATCCATTGACTTCCATTTTCAGATTTTCAGGTAATGTCAGTTTTCCCAATGCGAATACTACTGAAGGATAAAGGATTTCCAAATCTGGATGTTTCCCTTTAATGGAATGTTGAAGCATATGACTGATTGCCATATTATACCCGGTGGCACCACGCGGATTAACATTGCTGAAACCCATATCAACAATTGGTTTTACATAGCACAGAAATTTTACAGCCAAAGCAAATCGCTGTTGTTGTTCAATCTGTAAGGGGCTGCGGGCTTTCGTGATCTTTTTCTGTAAACCTTTGATATAATAGATCCCCCTCCAGCTACTGCCAATAATGCTTCCGGCTTTGCCGGAGAAAGGGCCATTTGGACCCCGGTTAAGTCTTCCCATTTTTTAAGTATTTGAATAAAAAATATAATCGACTATTTAACTTTAACGATAATTCTTAATAATTTTTCATTTCCCTGCCTCGCTTATTTTTATTTTGTTAGGCCTCTGGCTATATATTGTGGCAGTCATGTGGAGAAATGCTATATAAGAGAACCGAGAAAGATCCAGTAAGGATTTGGGAAACATTCGGTATTTTCCCGAAGCCTTCCCGGAACTGTCCCGGAACCATCCCGGAACTGTTACGAACCAGATAAGAACAATTTCCCTACGATTCCCGAAGGAAACTTGCATAGCTTAAGATCAGAAATTGTGGGATGGATGATATTTCTTAAAAGTTAAATGGCTTTCAAGAAATTTACGGCTTATATAATAATCGCTTGAGATTGCAGATATTCTAAATGAATATAGGTTTTTTTGGGGAGATTTGCAAATGGGATTAGGTTTGATAGTGGGGAGTGCTTGTTTTATGAAGTTTTTTTTGTGAATAAGGAGGTTTATGCCTTCACATTGTTATTGAGCAATAGCTATATATCGTCTGATTTAAATCCAATTCTTTTCCGTGGCTTAGGTTCTGATTTCTTTTCAATCAGTTCATCCATATAGTGGAAAACAAGCTCTATATTTTTACCCTGGCTATCCAGTTTGTTTTTGATATTTTTAACCTCCAATCGTATTCTGTATTTTCCATCAGCATTTGACGGATTCGGGTAAATATCCGGATGATCTGAATGTTTACATTTATGGCTCTGCTGCTGCATTCTCTTCCAAAAAGCCTTGTAATACCAATGAGTGATTATGCTCTTTATCGCGGGCAGCATACAGGAGAGTAACTGTTTTTGACATTTTAACCCGGTCCAATAAGTTTGCTATTGCTTTATTCCCTTCAAGTTCAATTATGTAGCGTTTTTTAAATTCCTGCCACTTGTCGGGGTCATGATCAAACCATTTACGCAGGTCGACAGAAGGAGCTGCCTCTTTAAACCATAGGTCTATTTGGGCATCTTCTTTCTTCAGGCCACGTGGCCACAAGCGATCGACCAGAATTCTTAATCCATCCGATTTCTCTGCTGGATCATATATTCGTTTAATCCGGAACCTTGTCATCTATATGATTTGTATTAAGGTTTAATATACTTGTGTATTCAATTGCAAGTAATTCAGGAACTCATTTTTACGAACAGTCTCAAGAAACATCCCACTATATTCAGCAGTTATTGTGCTGCTGCTTACATCTTTAATCCCCCGTGATGAAACACAAAGATGTACCGCATCGATCACTACTGCAACATCTTCCGTATTCAGAATAGCTTTAAGTTCATTTGCTATTTGTAATGTGAGCCTTTCCTGAACCTGCGGCCTTTGTGCATAATACTGAACAATACGGTTAAGCTTTGACAAACCTATAACTTTTCCTGACGAAATATAAGCGACATGTGCCTTACCAATGATGGGAACGAAATGGTGCTCACAATTCGAATACAGTATAATATTCTTTTCGACAAGCATTTGGCTGTACCTATATTTATTATCAAATAAAGCTATATCAGGTTTGTTCTTTGGATTTAATCCGCTGAAAATCTCTTTCACATACATCTTCGCCACACGCCCGGGTGTGCCATTTAAACTATCGTCACTTAGATCCAGGCCAAGAGTGATCATAATTTGACGAAAGTGACCGGATATTATCCTGATCTTTTCCTCATCGCTTTGGTCAAAAGCATCATTTCGCAAAGGGGTATCGTATGAGGTTCCAATGTGCTGTTCCCCTAAAAGATCCTCCAATTCTAAGAGCGATTGGCTATTTCCCGGTTCACTTATATTTGTATTAAGTTCCATGCTATTTTTCATAAATAATATGTGATTTATCAACTCCCAGATTTTCCAGGTTCGCCATCATGTTGAAAGTGAATTTATCGGGGCCGCAGATATAGTATTGGCTAAAATTCCCAACATATTGCTTTAACATACTCAGGTCAATGATATGCCTGCCGAAGCCCGCTCCCTGATCCTCAATCACATCGGAATAATTCCCGCCAAGCATTTCATGTAATTCATCCCGGAGAATGATATCGTCGACTGTACGGTTGGCAAAAAGCAGGTGGTTACCATAAAGTAGTTTATCATGCTTTAGCTGGCGCAGGATTGAGATGAACGGGGTAATGCCAGCCCCGGCAGCAAGAAATAAGCCGGGGCCATGATAGGTAATGGTGCCAAAAACGTCATGTATAATCAGCTCGTCGCCTGCATGAATATTAGCAAGTTTCTCTGTTATACCATTATGCCCATAATAGATCTTGATTGAAAACTCAAGATGCTCTGATGTATTTATAGAAGTAAATGTAAATGGCCGGAGCTCTTCTTCCAGTCCCGGCTTGTTAATAGAAACATCCGTTGCCTGGCCGGATATAAAAGTAAATCCGGCAGGCCTTTCTACAATAAAGCGTTTTACATTGTGTGTCAGAAAATCTGTTTCCAGCACTTTGACTATTTGGCTGCTCATTGGTGTTTACTGGCTTTAATAATCTTTGAAATCTCTGCTAAAGAATAGGCTCCTATCGCCATCACAATATCCCGCACAGCTACATCCAGGTATTTGCCGGAGGAGATTAAAGTCAGCGCTATCAGAACTAACCAGACAGATACCAGATAAGCACCTTTTTGTGCGTCGATAAAAACCAGCAATCCTGCGATAATTTCTATTGCTCCAACAATTAGCATGAATGTGGCAGCACTGAATGGGAGCATTGCAGCGACGGCAGGATTCAGATAATCAGACCAGTTTGTCAGTAAATTTGTAAATTTATCTGCCCCGGCCACAATCGGGACCAGACCATAAGTAAACTTCAAGATCGTTTGGATCTGACTTAATCCTGCTGATGAATTTTCCATAATTGTATATTTTTTGGTTAAAGTATACATGTTAGAGAGAGGCAAATAATAAAGGGTTACAATATTTATTTTGGAGTTGTTTGTAACCCTTTACTTATCAGAATACTCCATTATATATAATACTTAACAGATCATGCCATTAAAAGCCGCTACTGAAACTAAGCTTAACAGCGATGAAGAAACTGTTGAACGCATTCTGAATGGAGAAATAAAATTATACGAAAGCTTAATGCGGAAATATAATCTTCGCATGTACAGGGTTAGTATGTCTATCATTAATGATGATATGGAGACTGAAGATATTATGCAGACTGCCTATCTGAATGCTTACCTGCAACTTCGAAACTTTCAAAACAGGTCGAGCTTTGGAACCTGGTTAACCCGTATAGTCATTAACGAGAGCCTGCTGCATAAAAAGAAGAAATTAAAACTAGAGCAATTATTCTCTAATAAGGAAGAGGATATTCCGCATAGTGAAACACCATTAAAGGATCTTATGAATAAAGAGTTGAAAGCCATACTTGAGAAAGCAGTTTCTGAGCTTCCCGAAAAGTATAGGATGGTATTTGTTATGCGGGAAATTCAGGAAATGAGTACCAGTGAAACAATGGAAGTTCTTGAAATTGGGGAATCTAATGTTAAGATCCGATTGACCCGCGCCAAGGAAATGCTTCGCGACCAATTGAGCAATTATTACAAACCAAATCAGCTCATGGAATTCAACCTCATCCATTGTGATAAGGTTGTGGATTTTGTAATGAGCAGGATCAATATGGAGAAGGGGATATGATCTCTCTTTAAGGTACCAATCTGGCTCCTTAATAATTGTACATCTCTGGTGTTTATTCAAACAGAGAAACATTCTGCATTCTTTTTAACTGCCTGGTCTTTACCTGATAGAAAATAAATATGGTTCATAATGATTTCATCTGCTAATTTCTGAATAGATAATTGCTCAGGATATGGGCGTTATGTATAAGTATTGGTTAGAATAAAGAAACAAGTTTACCTCATAAATCATCAGGTTTATAACCGATTCGTTTTCTTGGTAAGGACTCTGTTTTTCGCTCAATCAGCTCGTCGAGACAGCGGAAAACAAGCTCCATGTTTTTACCCTGGCTAT
>NZ_DASWXT010000013.1:0-3161 GCF_036405355.1 Daejeonella sp. | reverse complement strand
ATTCAGATTTCCACTTGGATGGTTATGTACTAATATAACCCCACTCGCCGCAGATTTTAAAGCAGCTGCAAAAACCACTTTCGGATCTACCAGAGTTCCACTTGTACCACCGACACTTATGTCAACTATCCCCAAGACTCTGTTGGCTCTGTTAAGAAGCACAATTTTAAACTCCTCAATAAATTCGATAATCTCAAAGTTCCAATGTTTCTGTAGGATCGAATAGACATCTTTTGATTCTGTGATCTTTGGACGATCTGATGCTTTTACTTTCGACTTGTAACTCAGTTGCACTTCAGCAACTTTCATGTTTTTACTTTCCATATTCTTTATTTGATTAATATGGAGCACAATCATGCTTTAAGATCAACTAAGCCAAGGAGGAGTGGAATAAATGGAATTGAGCGTTTAGGGTTGTGGGTTTATGCCAAGCTCCTTGAAGCGTGTTGAGCTTACAAGCATATTTTTGTGAGAATATCTAATGGAATAAATTGTAAAAGTCTGGTAGTCGTAGACAAAATCTTAAATATGTGTCTATATAAACCCTTTATTGACTTTGTCTAAATTCTTTCAGTCCAATAACGTCCTTTCTAATTTCCCTCCTCCATCCTTTGCCAAACTTCGAATCAAGATACTCGAAAATATATTTATTATATTCCACCGCAAACTTAGCTGTTGGACCTATGCAGCCAGATTCAAAGTATGTGATATTATATTTTTCTTCAAATGATCTATCATTTAAGTATACAATTGGTGCATCGCCACTCTGGAGGAGTAACAAAGCAATATTATCCTGAATATCTTTAGTAGCCAAACCTTTCACCTTATTGATATCATCCAAAAACAACAGTTTTTGAGCTCCACTTTCATTTATTTGTTTATCCGTTAGCCTCTTCCCTTGACCAAAGCTTGTGACACAAATTGATATTAGAAATATGGTTATTAAGTATTTCATTATAAATGAATTGGAATTAAAGATAACCATTGTAGACAAGAATTGAAAAAGGTGTCTATATAACCCCTTTTCGAGTTTTGTCTAAATTCTAAGTTCGCTAAGTTTTTTTATGCTTTTTCAAAATCCAGTAGATATCATTGAAAAAACTATCAGCTTCAAGCATGCTTTTTAAATGAAAATGCTCTCTAATTTCTTTTACTAATTCACAGTACTCCTCGTATTCAACGCCATTGAAGCTATCACGGCTTGTCTTCAACTTGACACCACCTTCCTGTTTTAAGACAGTTGTAAGCTTCCCTGAAATTAAGACATGAAGTAATTAGACAAAAAGTTTAATTTCAAATGTCATAAAATGAAAAAGCAGCAATTCACAGAAACCCAGATCGCTACTGCGGTCAAACAGTATGAAGGAGGCCGCACGGCCACAGATGTATGCCGTGAATACGGGATCAGCAAAGCCACACTCTATAACTGGCGTAAGAAGTATAGCGGCATGGATGCCTCTCACTTGCGAGATCTCAAAACACTTCAAGACGAGAACCGGAGGCTTAAACAGATGTACGCTGAGCTAAGCCTGGATTATCAACTTGCCAAAACGATCATCGAAAAAAAGTTGTAAAGCCCTGCCAAAAGCGGGAGCTGGCAGAATGGTCGGTTAGTGAAGTTGGAGTCAGCATTGACAGGGCTTGCCGGACTGTAGGTCTGCACCGTTCGTTATGGTACTATCAAAGCAGGAAAGACGACACCGAAGTGATGGACAAACTTCAAAGTCTGGCTGAACGCTATCCTACACGAGGATTTGACGACTACTACGGTAAAATTCGGCTTGAGGGCTTGGTATGGAATCGTAAACGGGTTCTCAGGGTTTACAGATCCATGAGATTGGTATTTAGGCGTAAGCATAAGCGCAGGCTGCCTGCACGTATAAAACAACCATTAGAAGCGGCACAACTGATTAATTACAGCTACAGTATGGACTTTGTAAGCGATGCTTTAATGAGCGGCAGACGAGTCAGGATATTAAATATCATGGATGATTGCAGCAGAGAGTGTCTTGCTGCCTACGCAGATTACAGCATTCCTGCATGGAAGGTAATTATGGTGCTGGAACAGGTTATAAATGAGAGAGGAAAGCCAGTTAAGATCCGGGTGGACAATGGTCCGGAATTTATCAGCAAAGAGTTAAAAAACTGGTGCGATGACAACAAAATAGCGCTGCAGTTTATTCAGCCAGGCAAGCCTATGCAGAATGGTTATATAGAACGGTTGAACCGGACATTCCGGGAAGATGTACTCAATGCTTACCTCTTTGAGAACCTGGAACAACTGAGGATCTTATGCGATGAGTGGGTTTACGATTACAACCATATGAAACCTCACAGCGCTCTTAAAGGAATGGTACCTGCTATGATCTCCAAACAACAGACTGAGGTCAACACGAAGAATGTATTAATTGAGGAAATAACTCTAAATTAACGGTGTCTTAAAAATGGGAAGGCTACAATTTTAAAAGAGTAATAGAAACTGTTATCGGTATGGACAGTTAGTCTGAGAAAGTTACGAATTTGTACAGTTTCTCCTTATGAAGATAATAATCTAAATTTTTATCAAATTTGAAATAACACATATCCTAATAAGGAACCGCCCAAAACTACAACAGCACTATTTAATTTTTTGTATCCAAAAGTTATTGCAATGCTCAAAACTGCAATTAAAATCGTTCGCCAATCAGTAATGGTTTCTTTACCCATTTCATAGCACACTGCTATGATTATGGCTACCGATGCTACATTCACGGCATCTAAAAAGGCAGATAACCCTTTAGAATTTCGTAGCTTTTTCATTAACGGATTAAGCAGTGCCACAAAAACAAATGATGGCAGGAAAATGGCAATAGTTGAGATAATGGCTCCTGAAAGCCCATTGATTTGAAAGCCAATAAACGTTACCGATGAAAAAACGGGACCAGGCGTGAACTGACCTACTGCAATAGCATCCATCAATTGCCGTCTTGTGAGCAGACCTGTTGCTACCAATTCTGTATCTAAAAAAGCAAACAGCACATATCCGCTCCCATAAAGTATGGAGCCAATTTTAAGAAATGTCCAAAACAGTTTAGCATTTGTCGCTGTCCAAAAAGTTGTCTGTGTAACCTGAAGAAAGGTAAACGGAACGATACTTTGCAAAGTATTATTTTGTCTGTTCT
>NZ_DASWXT010000012.1:0-58336 GCF_036405355.1 Daejeonella sp. | reverse complement strand
TCCAATATCTCCTCTGTGAATACGTTTAATCATTTCTGCATAAGGGCTCGCATGCGGAACCTGAAAACCAATGGCAACACTCACTTTACCATTGATCCGCTCAGCTAATTGCTCCATGCGCCTGCAACCTTCCACATCTATAGCAACAGGTTTTTCACAGTAAACATGTTTACCAGCAGCAACTGCCGCCTCCAAAAATTCGGGATGGGTATAACAGGGTGATGAGATTAGTACTGCATCTACCTCTTTGTTGTTCAATAATCTGAGATAGGCGTCCGATCCCTGGTAAATATTCGATTTGGGAATAGCAGGAAATCCCTTTGCAGCGTTTAGCTGGTCAAGCTTTGGTTTAGCTGCCTGCAACTGATCCTGAAAAAGGTCAGCAATAGCGACAATATGCACATTAGCATTTCTTGACATGGAGCTTATATCGGCCGTCCCTCTGCCTCCGCAACCTATAAAGCCTAAACGGATAGCGGATTTTGTACCTGTAGCAAAAACTACATCAGGGCTTAAAATTGTTACCGCCGATAATGAAGCTGCACTTTTTATGAAGTTCCTTCTTTCCATATCATTTCTTAGTCTAATGCTTTAATATACCTAGTGTTAAGTTAACAATCAAATGGTGTTAATTATCAGGAGTCAAGAACCAAGAATTTAGAACCAGGAATCAAGACAATGGATACTAAATGACATTTTTATCTCAATTGTCAACTGTCAATTATCAACTGTCAACTGAATCAATCAGGTATACCCTCAAACTTCTTGCTCCATGTGCCCCTATTACCAGGTTCTGTTCAATATCCGCCGTCTTTGAAGGGCCTGCGATAAACACTCCAAAACCATTTGCTGTGGCATCAATTTGCCGGTAAGCCTCATGCATGTTATTCACAAGATCTCCGGGATTTAATACAATAACAAGATGCTGACAAATGAAGGGCATAAGTCTGTTGGCCATTTGCTTTTCAGAGATCCACATCGCACCGTTCTCTGCAACACCAAGCTCTGCCTGAAGGTAGCAGGTGTCCAGCGCTTCCAATTCGGAGGCTTTCAGGTTTGCCCACTCATTATCATTTGAATCCTCCAGAAGATTAATCATAAATTTTCCTTCTGCTTTTACCTCTGCTATATCATTTAGCAAGTCTTGCCTGCTGTTCTCATAATATGCTTTACCTCCGGCTGCTTCCACCATGCCAGTAAATTGCTGAATAAGATCAGGGTATTGAATAGTCAGGGAGAGATCAATATCCGGCAAGTCGTTGAGTTCCGGTTTATTCATGGCCACAGCCTTTAAAATTGTTTCTCTGGCACTCATTATTATTTATTTTCTTTAAACCAGTCTCTAAAACTTTTTTCAGGTGCACGAGGCATTTCCCTCTGCTTATACCATACATTCAGGCTATTATTCAGCATGAAGGGAAAGGTTCGCATAATCCAGCGGCCAATTTTTCCGGACAAGCGGTAAATTTGAGGATTTGAAAGAACCCAGGCCATTCCCTGCATCCCTGCCTTCTTGCCCTTATCAACATAACCATTAGCAACGATAACCTGTCGCCATTTCCAGAGTTGATCATGGATATCAATTTTCACCGGACAAACGTTACTGCAGGATCCGCAGAGCGTTGAGGCAAATGGCAAATCTGAATTAGCCTTCATGTCTAAGTTAGGGTTGAGGATTGAGCCAATTGGACCAGCCACTGTTGAGTGATAACTATGCCCTCCGCTCCTTCGGTACACCGGACAGGTATTGAAACAGGCCGCGCAGCGGATGCATTTTAGGGAATTTCTGAAATCAGCTCTTCCCAGCTGCCTGCTCCTGCCGTTGTCAACAATTACCACATGCATTTGCTGGCCGGGGCGGGGTTTGTGAAAATGACTGGAATAAGTTGTGATTGGTTGTCCGGTTGCACTTCTTGCCAAAAGGCGTAGAAATATCCCAAGATGTTCGGTTTTCGGAATCAGTTTCTCAATTCCCATACAGGCAATATGAATACCCGCAGAATGTACTCCCATATCCGCATTACCTTCATTGGTGCAAACCACAAAGCTTCCAGACTCGGCGATCGCAAAATTCACCCCGGTAATTGCGAGGTCTGACTCGATAAAACGTTCCCTTAGATGATGACGGGCAGAGCCTGCCAGATATTGCGGGTCATAATTCCCTTTCTCTGTGTTCAGATGCTCATGAAAGGTTTCACTCACATCCTGACGTTTCAGATGAATGGCGGGCAATACAATATGACTTGGCGATTCTTTCCTTAATTGTACGATATACTCACCAAGATCAGTATCTAAAATCTGTATGCCTTTATTCTGCAAGTATTCATTCAAATGGCATTCTTCAGTTAGCATGCTTTTGCTTTTAACAATTCTCTCAATCTTGTTATCCGCAATGATCTTATGAACTATCCGGTTATGATCCTCTGCGTCGGAGGCCCAGTGAATGATGATTCCGTTCGAAGCCGCTTTCTCCTCAAAACTTCTTAAATAATGATCAAGATTGGAGAGGGTATGATTTTTTATCCTGGAGGCCCAATCGCGAAGAATTTCCCATTCAGGAAGGGTATTTACTGCTTTATCTCTTTTATGCCTGACAAACCAAAGTGTTTCATCATGCCAGTCGGTACGTGCCTCGTCCCTGATAAATTCCTGTGCAGCTTCTGCATGCTGTTTAACACTCATAGCGCACTGTTTAAAATCTCAGCCAGATGAATGGTTTTCACACCAAGCCCTTGCCTCTTTAATATTCCTTCCATGTGCATCAGGCAACTGGTATCTCCTCCGCAAATGAATTCCACATCGTTGACAAGGTGCTCCTTAATCCGGTCTTTGCCCATTTTGACACTCACAGCCTCCTCAAATACGCAAAACGTACCGCCGAATCCGCAACATTCATCTACTCTCACTGGCTTTAAAAGTTCAAGGCCATCCACCATCCTGAGAAGCTGCTCTGATTTGGAAAATGCCGGAGCCACAAGTTCGCTCATTGAAGATAAATGCAAACCTCTTTGCCCGTGGCAGCTGACATGCATTCCTACTTTATGAGGGAATGAGGCCTGTAGCCCGCTAATTTTAAGAATGTCAATCAGAAACTCTGATAGCTCATATACATTGTGCCGGATACTCTCAATTTCAGCCGGACTCCCGCCTTCCTTTAAATGTTCCTTAATATGAAGAACACAACTCCCTGAAGGGGCAACTATATAATCAAAGTCTCTAAAGTTTTTTACAAAATTCACATCGCAACCTTTTGTCAGATCCGAAAAACCACTGTTGGCCATTGGCTGACCACAGCAAGTTTGGTTCATCGGATAACTGACCTCACAGCCCAGCTTTTTTAGAAGCTGATAAGTAGCTATGGCAACATCAGGATAAAACTGATCAATATAACAGGGAATAAACAAGCCTACTTTCATAATTTTTTTAGGCAATAACAATAAGTAACATAATATTCTATTTAAAGTCTAATCGTAGAAATTTTCTACGGCAAAAAACAGCGAAATATATATAAATTACTACGTTTTAATGAAAATTTAGTCCCTATTATAATCGAAATCAGCCCCTAGTTTCAGACATTCCTGCCAAGAAACAATACTTTCTGAAGAACTGGCATCCATTAAACTGGCAGCGGCAACATTGACGCCTAATAACAGGCTTTTTGCCATCGTCCAGTCTTCGTGAACCCCTGCTAAAACACCTGCGGCAAAAGCATCTCCGGCTCCAACTGAGCCTTTGATCTTCTCTGCCGGCATTTTAACGCTAGGTTGAAATAATTTCTCCCCGCTTTTATTCAGTGCTATTGCTCCTTTCGGGAAATGAATAATTACCCATTGCTGAACCCCTCCATTTAAAATCGCATCGGCTGCCTGATACGCATTAGCAATTGAGCATTTCCCTTCATCATCACAAATCTCAATACCCGTAAGCATACCGGCTTCAAACTCATTAACAAACAGAATATCAACATATTGCAATGCTAATGGAATAATAGTTTTAAATCGTTCAGATTGTTCACTGACCAGATCTGCCGATGTAATCATCCCGCATTGTCTGGCTTCTTTCAGGACTTTTGCTGCCCCTGTCAAACCATCAGCACCAACTGCGTCTAATTTATCAAGCAGCAGGAGATACCCTAAATGAAATATCTTGGCTTTACGGCCGGAAAAATTAAAATAAGACCCATCCAGAAAGGCATTTGCACCCCTGGAATGGAAAAAAGTACGCCTGCCGGTTCCATTAACAGTCATCACGTCGGTATAAGAAGTATTACTGTCTTCAACCTTTTTTATCTGGCTGGAATCAATCTGAAGTTCCCGGCATTCATTTAAAATATATTCTCCTCTTTCATCATTTCCGATGGCCCCGATTCCCTTTAAGGGAAATTGGAATCCCATCTTACTAATGGCTTTTAAAACATTGTATGGAGCACCACCATTGCTGGTGCTCTCTCTGAGGATATTCGCCAGTTTCTCTTCTTTTGGATAAACATCAACAATTTTAACATTGTCAATGATCCAGTTACCTCCAGCCAAAATTCCCTTTCCGGTATTCTCTTTCATCCGTTTTTCTTATCGTTTCTTATCCCGCACATACGGGGTCGATTTGTCGGGTTTATCGATAAACTCTAAACATACGACCACCTTCAGGGTCGAATAGCAAATCTTTTAATCAGACTCTAGTGATTATAAATTAAATCATACCACATCTACAACAGATTTAGTCTCATGTGATTTTAAAGCGGCATCAAATAACTTATGACTGATGAGTGCTTCTTCAGGAGTAACACAGCCAAAACGGCCATTTAGAAATCCTTCGCGCTCTGCAAAATATGCAGCCAGCATCTGTAAGAAACAATCGGAGAAGCCTGGTTCGAATATTCCACCGGTGCATACCGGGAATGGGACCTGGAATCCAAGATCCACCCGTTGCCATAACTGCTCCTTTTCCCGCTTAAAAGTCCATAAAGCCTTGGTATCCTTGGTATTATAGCGTACTCCACCCTCAGTTCCAAGAATTTCAATATACCAGGAATTAGTCTCCCCAGGCTTTAATCGCTTCATTTCAAGAGACATTGGAATATCAATCTCTCCAATTTTCACAGAAGTTGACAGCGTTGCATTATTCCAGGTATCGCATTCACTCCAACCACCTTTCCCGTCAGGCCTGCTTGTAATGATCTTTTGCAGATGAGCATATACTTTATCAGGTATCCAGCCCATTCTGATCGGGATGTGCATAACATGCATACCCAAATCGCCCATTACACCAATTTCACCACAGAATTTTGATTGTCTTTTCCAGTTGATCGGTTTAAGAGGATCCATATCACTTGAATGACAAAATCCTGCATTAATTTCGATGATCTCACCGATTCTTCCTGAAAGAGCTTCGCTGATCACCCGCTGAGGGCCTGGTAAAAAGGGCATCTCCGAGCAGCATCTTACAAAACTCTTCGAATTGGCAATTTTTTCATTGATCTTTTTTGCTGCCTTCAGATCTATCCCAAAAGGCTTTTCAGCCAACAGATCTTTACCTGCTTCAATTACTTCGATATAATATTGCTCATGAAGAAAATGAGGCAGGGCGACATAAACAACATCAACCTTAGGCGATGCCAGTAACTCTTTATAATCTGTGGTCAATAATTCGACGGAAGGAATTTGCTCATACCATTTTAAAGTGTTTGCATCCAGGTCACAGACAGCCTTTAATTCTACTTTAACAGGATAATCGTTTAATGAGAACCAGCGTCCAAAAGCGGCGGCTACTTCCTTACCCATTAAACCACCACCAATAATGCCAACATTTACAACTTTCATATTGTATTCAATTTTTTAAATGATAATAAACCGGCCTGCCGATACTGCCCTGTAAACATATTTTTTAATTTGGAGGTTCCCGCTTTCGCGGGAATGACACAACTTTTTGGGAAGAGGGAGATCCCAGCCTTCGCTGGGAGCGGAGTAGAAAGAACCTCACACTCAGATTCCGGCGAAGGCCGGAATCTCCCTAATATTTCAAATTGTATGTCATTCCCGCGAAAGCTCATTGTCATTATTTAAGGATTAGGATCCTGACTTTCGTCAGGATCTCCTCTATTATTAAAAAATACATTGTCATCCGATAGATATCGGATCTGGCGAAGGCCAGAACCTCCTGCCCCTTAACTTAACGTAATTCCAGCGAAAGCGGGAACCTCACAATGCAGCTGCTGGCAACCAGTTTTTTATTTATTTCCCTTAACCCAGCCTATTACATCCTCCGGCTTTGCACCATCATGAACAATTGCCATCAAAGCCCTTGTCATTCCCCCTGAATTAGCATGTTGTACCACATTTCTGCCATACACTATACCTTTAACACCTTGTTTCATCAATTTATAGGTACGATCCAGTAACTCTTCATCATCAGCACGTCCGCCTCCTCTCACAAGAATTGGAACAGATCCGGCAACCTCAACAACCTTATGATAATCTTCTACATTTTCGCATGGATCTGCCTTAATAATATCAGCTCCCAATTCTACAGCCTGTCTTACAAGAGGTAAGATAATATCAATATTACCATCAACCATATAGCCTCCGGCTTCGCTGTTTGGACGGAATACCAATGGCTCGATCATTAATGGCATAGAATAATGGTCGCACATTGGCTTTAACTTCAGAATATTCTGAATACACTGATCGGTTACTTCAGGTGCTCCCGGAATGCGAAACAGATTGACAACCACACAAGTAGCATCAAGACGGATTGCCTGCAGAACCGGCTCTTCGATCATTCTGCTGTATAATACAGATTGAAGCTCAAGTCCATAAACATTGGCAACATCTGTTCGTAAAACTAAAGCAGGCTTTTTCTTACCGGGTACAGACTGTAAATGGTGCGCCTGTCCAACCGTTAACTGAATCGCATCAGGATCTGCATCAATCAGAATTTTAACAGACTTTTCAATATTTTCTATACCACCCAAAAATGTTAATTCATTAAAAAAACCGTGGTCAATAGCCACATCAAAACACTTACCTGATTTTTCATTAAATAATCTATTTAATCTACTCGCTTTCATCTTTCTTATTTTATTTATATAACAATTAATTAATTCTCTTTTATCAAGAGACCCGTCTGCAATAAATACAGGATTCTCTTATTTTTAACCTTCAGGATTGCAAATACAATAGCCTGCCGTCTATGCAGCACCTTAAATGCTAAACAATTTCTGAATAATCAGAGAGGGGCAATACATCTCTGCACGAAATCTACCCGGGAAGCAACAGTATTATTTTTTTGCCCGCAATAATACCTCCGACAGGTTAACAGGAACTCCGCCGAGTCGCTTACTTTCGTCAGCAGCCTCCATAAAAGCATAAATTTCTATCGTTTCTTCATCACTTACCGGTGCTATACCTGAGCGAAAAAACGTTACAATGGCTACCACCAACGGGCGGTAGCCATTAAATGCTCCGATTGAAGCTATACCTTTATCGCCGAATGCTGTACCTCCGAAACCACTTCTTCCTTTACGTATTCCACGAAAAACACCAATACGGCCATCATCCCATGTTCCGACAACGACATCGGCATCATCTGCGGATGTCCTGCTGACAGTTTTGCACCCTGTTCCTCCCAACACGGTATACAGAGATTCAACCGCATGAATACCATCCCAAAAGAGATCAACATGCGATTTCTGCAGTGGTGCCGGACCATAGGTATTTGCTCCCAAAACCTTACCTACTATTTTCCCTTCACGGATATCCTGAGCTTCTTTAACATACCGAAGCGGTGAACAGGAAAACATAGGCACATTATATTTTTCCGAAACTTTGAAGATGGCCAATACATCCGATAAGTTTGCAGCAAGCGGTTTATCCACATAAACCGGTTTCCCTGCCTTCAATACCGGAATGATCTCATTCAAATGAGGTCGCCCGTCGTTGGTTAATAACATCACTGCATCAACCTTTTTAAGCAGCTTTTTAATAGAACTCACAAATTCTACACCCTGTCCTTTAATCGTATCAGTGAAGCTCTGCAGCTGTTTTTCGGAAAATTCCACGTCCGGATTACCCTTGGGATGAAAAATCGCTACTACTCTGCAGCCGCTGAACTCAGGACTTGAAGCTCCGGAATTAATTATTTCTGTATAAGCAGCACTATGAACTGAAAGCCCGATAACTCCAACTTTAATCTCCTCCCTGGGAATAGCCTCTGCAAAGGCTGAAGCATGGATTCCAATACCTGCCCCTATTCCCAAAGACTTCTTAAGAGGATTATGTCGTTTACTATTACCCATTTTAAAATTCGAATTCATTAGTGCAGAATATCTGCAATTTTTAAAGTGTCAATGCCGGATACCTAATTCACAACTATTTTACCACCTTCATAATGCCACGCATCGTAAACGAGTGACCAGGGAAAGTACAAACGAAAGGATAGTCGCCTGCAGCAGCAGGAGCAGTAAATTTAAGGGTCTCCTTGCCTCCTCCGTTAAGGAGTTTGGTTGCAAAAAGCACCATATCCCCTTCAGGGACATAATTCATTGCTGCACCCTTTTCCCCAAGTTCAATTGCTTTTTGCGCAACAACATCAACCGTTCCGGGTTTAGCAATTAATAGATTATGGGGCATTAAACCAAGGTTCTCAACGGTAATTTCTACCGGCTGAGCTGCTTTTACAGTAAAGTCTGACAATAGTTTGCCCTTAACTTTAAAACGTAATTCATCAGTAGCTTCAATGGTCAGGATCGCAACTTTATCATTTTGTAATTCCGGACCCTTGCTGCTGGCAGCAGCTGAGTTAGCTGGTGCTGCAGGCTTTGGAGCTTCAGGTTTATGACCCTGATGATTTGTATTTACGTCAGTATATCCCGGGACTTTCCAGAATTTCTCATAAAAGGTTCTATTTTGCATCCCGGTAACACTAGCTTCGGATTTAGCAGGTTTGAATGTATCCTTACCGCTCCAGAAGAAGTTTACCTTTTGAGCTGCCAATCTTGCCTGATACTCAGGTGAACTAAGTACTTTAACAAGCAATGGTCTGTTTATGACATTGTGCTGCTGATGCAACCAAAGAATTTCAAGCATCGGTAATGCATCTTCTTTCTTCTTAGGATCCAATTTAGCAACCCATTCCTGTGCTTTCTGAATCACTTCATCGGTATTTCTGGCACTCAGCTCAACACGTACAGCATGACGTATTCCATCTACCGGATGTCTGAAAAGCTCAAAAAGTTTTTCGACAGGTTCACCATAGATCGATACCGGCTTCTGCAGAGGCCTGTTAGTAGCTACCATGCGATAAATACGGCCATGCTCGTGGTCACGGCTTAAATCTCTAAGATTATATGGAGAGTGTGTAATAACTGCCTGGTGCCAGTCTCCAAAATAAAGGGCTCCATCAAATCCCACCACACCATCACTGGGACGGAAATTAGGGTCTCCGGTATAGTCCTTACCGATAACTCTGGGAGTAGCTTCTGAACTTGGAGCAAATGCAGGATTGTTTCCTGTGAAAATCAGGTTCCCGGCTTCTTCTCCCTCAATGACACCTTCATCCAGGTAATTCAATTTGTACCTTTTAATCCCTTGAAAACCAATAACATTGTAAACCAATAAATTATTTTGGTATTCTTCCGGAAAATTTCCACTGGATAAGATCTGACTGGAAGTATAAGGTCTGATGGTTTGTTTAAATAAAGGACGCTTCTCAAAATCGCCTTTGTCGGTAGTAGACGTCACAGTACGCTTGAAATATACCTGAAAAGCCTTTCCTGTGGTTCCATCAGTAATAAACTGATTTCCCCATTTATCGAAACTGATTCCATGCGGGTTAGGGCTATTATCCACTACAAGTGAAAAATCAAAAGTACGCGGATTGAAGCGGTACAAACCTGATTCACCAGATTCTGCACTCTTGCGCCATGGTGTTTCAATATTCTCCAGGATGAAAATACCTCTCTGATAGTAAATATTACCATCAGGGCCATAGATCAGATTATTTGCGGTGTGATGGGTATCATCAGAGCCTAATCCTCCTAACATACGGTACCTGACATCAGCAACACCATCTCCGTTGGTATCCTTAAGGAATAAAATATCAGGAGCAGAAACCACAATCACACCACCATTCCATAATTCAAAACCTGTAGGATTTGTTACATAAGCAAAGGTTGTAGCTTTATCTGCTACCCCATCCCCATTCTCGTCCTTAAGTGTAACGATACGGTCCCTCATTGGTTTCAAGGGCTCCCATTTCGGATAATCAGCCCATGAAGCAACCCAGATCTGGCCTTTAGTATCAACCTGCATGGCTACAGGATTGGCGATCTCGGGAAACTTATCTTCAGAAGCAAATACGGTAACTTTAAAATCTTTAGGTATAGTCATACGCTCGATCGCCTCTTCAGCACTCAAATATTTTATGTCACGCGTAATATGCGTACCAACAGGATATGGCTCTGGAACATTACTGTCATCAACCTTAATATCTTTACCCTGAGCTCTGGCCCAAACACGTTTATCACGGTTTGCAGTCATGACTTCGAACATTTTCAATTCATTCTGCAGCGTAACATGGTTACCATCCTGAATAGTACGTGTACCCCATACATCATTTCCGCTGGTTGAACGATAACGATTAAACCAATGCCAGTTTTTATCTACAACTGAGCTTCTTAAGGAATCCAACCCAACTTTAGCCATACTTACTTTTTTACCGAACAGGTTTTCCGTTATGTAAAGTCCCAATCTTCTGTTTCCTTCACTATTCAGATGGACCCCATTGATAGTCAAAGGCTCAGCCGTACTGTCATACATTTTCTGTGTAGCACTGAACAAATCCAGGAAAGGAACACCCTTCTCTTTGGCTACCTGTGCCATAGCTAATGTATAAGCCGCTAATCGGCGGTTGTTCTCTTTACCATCAGGTAAATTTTTGGAGTTCAGGTTTTCATGAGCTATTGGTGAAAACAGTACCAGACGCGGAGCAGCTTTCTTATCATACTTTTGCTTCCGGGTATAGTCTATAAAAGCAATTAACTGTTTCTTAAACTCTGCAGGTTTGTCTTCAAATGACTCATTATAACCAAAAAAGGCGAAGATAACGTTAGCACCAACATTTGTTAAATGCGTGTCGCTATCTCCAAAACCTTCGTGTGCACGTGGACGGTAGTGAACCTGGTCGCCGGTATAACCCAATTCCCTGAAAACTAACTTTCCATTTGGGTAAACAGATTGCAGATAGGTTTCGAGCCAGCCATCGTGCTGCATTCGATCGGCAAGTCCGTTACCAATAACAGCAATTCTATCACCCGCCCTGAGCTCAAACTTTGGACTTTGTCTCCAGCTGGCCAAAAAAATTATCAAAGGGATTAAGAGAGCTGGCGCAACCAGTTTTAAAACATTACTGCCATTAAGAAAAATAGGTCGCACCAATAATTTTCTTAGTTCTTTGAGTTGATTCATCTTTTTTTTATTAATCGTTATTTCTTAAGCAAGATACCTGCTTTTATATTAGTGCATTTCTACTGAACATGTACCCAAACCTGATCTCAAAAAGTTGAACTGAACATTAGGATGATCTGCAAGAACAGACATCGGAACAGATACATCTGGAATATTGTTTGAAATCATGTAAGTCGTTAACCTTTGCCCAAAAGGATTATCATGAGCACCTGCATGCCAGATTGAAACTTTTTCTGCCTGCCAGGTTTCCTTTGGACCTACTGATACTGCCTGGGTTGGAATTGTTGGAGCATTTCCACCGCAATGTAATCTTGAGTTTTGTGCAATAGTTATTGGATGCAGATCAAGAACACGCGTTGTCAATTGTTTGTATTCCTCCACTGTAGGTGGATTATCGATATATTTTCCCTCACGCATAGGCGGTTCATTAAATGCCCAGTGCTTTACATCTCCCTGTCCACCCTGCATGATCGCACACTTAGCTTTTGTCCAGCTATTTATATACTCCGCAGTATCTGCTTTAGCAAAATGCACATTCTCATCAGGCATAACCAAATCCTTACGGATTCTGTTCAGACATAATGATTTAAATGCCCTCTTAAAAGAAAGGGGATGACTCTCAGGCACTTCCTTACCATCAATTACCCACTCATCCATGCACCAGAAGTGTGCATGCTTAAGTGATAAGCCCAATTCATTAACCAGCATGGCAACCAGAGGCAATTGCTCTGTCGGACCGATTGGTCCGCAAATACCTACAGGATTTGAAGCAGTAGCTGATTTCCAAGTAGTGATAAATTCCAGGGCTTCAGCTAAATAAAACTCCTCGATTGTATCATAAAAGACTACTTTAAAACCTGGTCTTGACATCTTAATCATTTCTTCAGGAGTCAAGGCTGCAATTTTATCTGTTACTTTCTGACCTAAATCCAAAGTGGTATAATCCCACCAACCCGGAGCAATAGAACTTTTCTTACGCATAATATTCTTTTAAAATTGTTATAGTATTCTGTTGTTTAATGTTTTTTATTCGAATTTGTAATCTTCATTTGTTAAATAGCATGCTCCCAGTTCTTTCAAAGGATCAAACCCGCCTTCAGAGAAGCCAAAATGCAGGTGTCTCCTCCATCCTTCTGCATGTTCAAACCGTTTGGACATGCTTCCAACTGTTAATGAGAAATTTTCCATTGCCTGGATATAGGAATTCATTTTCTGACTGTCTTCCAGCCAATTCTGCTGACTTTTATGAGCCTCCAGAGCTTCACGCTTAGTGGCGTGGACAGCGCTGGTATCTATGAAAATCTCAGGAATTACCTTGCGCCTCAAAGGGTCTAAAAGTGAATGAGGCAGAGCATGGTAAACCGCACAGTCGTAATTATTTACGGCAGCATGATCAGCAGAAAAATTAGGAACACCACGAATAAAAGCAGCTGTTACTGCCAAACGACTGGTATTCATATGGTCTTCCATATAATCAGATGGCGAATGAGTTAAGATCACCGAGGGTTTAACCATACGGATAACTCCGGTTAATTTTCTGAGCAACTCAAGTTCATAGAAAATCTCAAAATCATTGCATATCGGACCATGGAACTGGGCACCCAGAATACTCGCTGCATTTTGAGCTTCCTTCAACCTTATTTCAGTAGTAGTTAAAGAATCATATTCTATACTCCCACAATTACCGGTTGAAAGATTCATATAATGGATCTCATAGCCTTGATTTTTCAATAAGACCAATGTTCCGGCCATCATGAATTCAATATCATCAGGATGTGCGGCAACTGCCAGCGCTGTCTTCTTCATTTACCCTTTATCAAATAATATTATAATCTCACCGGTTTTCCCGTCGCAGCTGACCTGTCGGCAGCAAAAATGATCTCATGAGTTTTTATTCCATCACTCAAGCTTGTGAGTGGCATGTCAACTCCTTCAAGCAGGCATTCAAAGAATTTATCAAACTGTGCCTGATAAGGGTGATCTGCTACATCTCCTGTGTCGAGCATTTTCATGGCCAATGAACTCCATAAATGATGGTCAGTACCGAGTTTCTCAGAGTGGAACTTATCGTCCAGAAGACTTCCTTCACTTCCGAAAAGATGGGTATGGAAATAGTACGGTTGAATACAATCAATAATAGCTGAAGATTTACCAACTCTGCCATCTTTAAATTTGAAAATACTCACCCTGCTGGTGGTATACTCATAGGCCTGAAAAATCGGGTTTTTAGATTTTGTTTCATAACTGGTAACTTCCTCAACATCAGTCCCCATGAATAAAAGCATAGCGTCCAATGCATGGCAACCGGCTGTAAGAATAGAACTACCACCTTTAGCTTTTTTAATATTCCAGTGATATTGACCATACCATGGACCAAGTCCGTGGAGGTAATCAACCTCTGCATAATGAATATCTCCAATCAAACCAGTATCCACTAGTGCTTTAGTAACCATAAACTGATTGGAATAGCGACACTCAAAACAGATACAAACCTTTACTCCTGCCTTTTTTACTTCAGAATCAATCAGTAAACAGTCTTCCCATGAAAGCGCCATAGGCTTTTCAAGAATGATATGCTTGCCGGCTCTGGCAGCGGCAACTGCCTGGGCGGCATGCTGATCAGAATAACTGGTAATCGACACTGCGTCAATACTCTTATCTGAAAGCATTGCGTTTAAATCAGTATAGGTTTTGATCGGAGAACCCCATTTTTCACTTTCAGCAGCATCGTCGTGAGGGCGCGATGAATAAATAGCTGTAACCTGTGCATTTGGACTTTTATTGATAGCTGTGATGTGTGCAGTAGCAACCCAGCTATACCCAATTATACCTACATTATACTTTTTCATAAATGCTTAATGTTTAAAAAATTAGAAATTGTTATTTTATTATATGTGAATATTATGATGTTAAAAAGATTTTAATTAATTGGCTTTTGCCAGCACACTTGCTAAAGTCACCGGAACACCCCCAAGTCTTTTACTCTCATCAGCCGCTTCCATAAAAGCATAGATCTCAAGTGTTTCTGCCAGATCAACAGGAGATTTCAGGGTACGAAAGAATTCTGCAACCGGAACAAGCAATCTTCTGTAACCTTCGAAAGTCCCAACATTCGCAATTCCTTTTTCTCCAAAAGCCGTTCCTCCATAACCTCTTGTACCAGCCCTCAAACCTCTGAAAACTCCAATCCGGCCACCTTCCCAGGTGCCAACAATTACATCAGTATCTGGAGTATGTGTACGGGTAACCTGCTGGCAGCCTGTACCTCCCATTATTGTATAAAGCGATTCAACACCATGTATTCCATACCAATACATATCAGTATGAGATGCCTGCAATGAGGCAGGGCTATAGGCCTCTGCACCAAGTACCTTCCCCACTTTCCCATTACGGATTTCCTGTGCTCCGCTAACATATCGCAACGATGAAGAAGAAAAAACAGGCACCTTGTATTTTTTTGCAGCGTTCAATATTTGCACAACTTCCTTCAAATTCGCTCCGATTGGTTTATCGATAAATACCGGTTTTCCTGCTTTAAAAACCGGCAATAACTGCTCCATGTGTGGCCTTCCGTCATTGGTTTCAAGCATCACAACATCCGACATAGCAAGCATCTTCTCTACAGAATCAACAAGCTCAATTCCCCGCCCTTTAGCCTTTGCAGCCCAGTCGGCCAGCATCTCAGCTTTGAACTCGACATCAGGATTACCTTTTGGATGATAGATAGCAACAACCCTGAAGCCCGCGATATCCGCATCAACTACCTCCGCATTAAGCATTTCTGAAAAAGCCTCAGTATGTACTGATAGTCCGATAATACCTATTCTAATCTTTTTCTGAGAAGTATCATTTGCAAATAACATTTGGGACATACTGCTCAGTCCAATACCAATTCCTGCTAAGCTTGCGGTCCTAAGGAAATCACGACGTTGAATTCTGTTCTTCATTTATTACAAGGATTTAAGGGAAATCAAATTTCAATTTCTTTGACAAATTAATCAGATACTCCTGTTTACATTAATGATACTTTTTTCTATAAATCTATCGACATAGAAGATTGTACCATTTATTGTAATTAAATATAATTCTAATTTATAAAATGAGATATTAAGCAATACGGCTATTTTGGATTGCTTAATCTCATTAATGTTTAGAATCGGTATCCCGAAAAAGCACCTTTTACTTTTTGTCCCGTGCTACTCCTAAAGCGATTCGAAAACCATCCCTGGAATCGGAATAACTAACTCCCTGAAGTCCCAGGCGAACCGCTATACGTGCATTCCCCGGAACGTCAAAATAATTTCCGCTACGGCAAACAGGACGATAGTTCTGATCAGTAAAAAGAGGCTCCTCATGACCCCCTTTGGGATCAAAATGATCTAATACAATTTCCCATACACCGCCACACATGTCCGCCAATCCAAAACCATTTCTTCCTCTTTCTCCAAAATGATCAACGGGAGATACGAATGCAAAACCATCACTCCATGGTGCTTTAGCTAATGGCCATGTTTTATTCCGGCCAGGCAAAAAGTCAATAGCAGAAATATTTAAACGACCTTCACCATCACTCAGATCATTACCCCACCAGTAATAAGTACCTTCAAGACCTCCCCTGGCTGCATATTCCCATTCCGCTTCAGTAGGCAGACGATATTCTAGTCCTTTTGGAAGGCGGCCTGCGGCCCTCTCTCTTTTAGTCAGCCACTCACAAAATGCTTTACCATCATTCCAACTCACACAAACTACCGGATAATCATTTCTCAGGGGGAAACCAAAATTGGGATCGCGCCAGCTCTTGCCACTTACTGAGATCCAGGGATGAGGTGGTGCCTTGGCAGTAATCTTCCATTCAGGATCAAAAACCTGGGTTTTACCGCCCGGCTTCTCTGCATCTGTAATGTAACCACTTTCTTCAACGAAACGTTTAAACTGACCAACACTAACTTCTGTACGTCCCATCCAGAAACCATCCTTTACACGCATTGGGCGTGGATTTTCACCTTCATAGGATTCTCGTGCAGTTCCTGGTGTTGCTCCGCCTTCAATGCCAGTTGCCCAGGCTTTCTCTGCTGCTGTACTGCCCATCTTAAATTCTCCGGGTGGGATATATAGCACTTCAAGTGAAACGCCTCCTCCTAAATCTAGCTTTTTTACAGTATTCTGTTTGGGTTTTAGATCCGAACGGAGACTGTTACCGTTTCCTTGAGCTGTTGCCATAAGCCCCGTTATGGATTGTGGACTCAAAAAGACAATAATTCCAAAAAATAAAATAAACAACAATGTCCTTTTCATAATATTGACTTTGATAGTAGGAGTAAATTGCTAAACAATGATATTATAGACTTTCCGGCCTACAAATGCAGGCCGGAAAGTCTATAATATTTTTTAAAAAAGCATAGTTAAGCTAACAAATCAATAATCAGGATTTTGGGTTAGCTTTGGGTTTAACTGTATTTCAGTTAAAGGAATAGGAAGAAGTGCCCACCCTGGTTTATGGGTTCCCTTTTTATTAATCGTCATCAAGTGACCTTTATATTTTCCTGTAAGTTCAACCTTTGAAGCAGTATAGTTAGCAGGGTCATCGGTAAGTTTCATACCATGAAATTGTTGTTCCATAACATCAAACCAAATACCCCATCTCCGAATATCCATGTATCTGATAACACGTTCCAGAGCGAATTCAATCCTTCTTTCTCTGCGAACTATTTCCCGTAGTTTTGTACGATCTGTTTCAGTAACATTAGGCATAGCTACTTCAGCCCGACCTCTAACCTTGTTAATAGTTTCATCAAGCAATGCCTGAGTGATAGCTTCGTTATTTTCAATCTTAGCTTCTAAATAACCTAAAAGCACCTCTGCATAACGAATATGAATTATATCATCACCAGAAGAATTATTAGCACCGGTATAACCTTCAGTAACATACTTTTTCCAGCCATATCCTGTTGCACCCACCAGCTTTCCAATTCCGCTATTTGCTGTTGTGAATTTTACACCGTTAAATACAGTATAATTCGGCAGAAAGATAGTTGCATAAAGACGTGGGTCCCGATTTGCAAAAGGATTAGCCGGGTCATATAAAGGTGATGTTTCAATAGGTTGACCATCTTTCATAAGATAGCTACTAACCAACTCTTCCAAAGCACCATCTTCCTGGTAACCACCATAAACATCCGGATGATAACCCAATTGATTCTGAGGATTTCCATAGAGGCCAGCTATACAGTTGGTAGACAAAATGATCTCCTTACTGCTTTCCCCTCTTTCTTCAAAAATCGCCTTATAACGGGGATCGATAATATGAGCGTTCAGATCGATAATTTCTTTATAAGTTTTAACTGCATCTGCCCATTTTTTATCCATTAAGTCTAACCTTCCTTTAACTGCAAGTGCAGCAGCTTTAAGGATTCGGCCCTTTTCACTATCTGGTCTGCTTGCTGGCAAATCTTTGGCTGCTGCAACAAGTTCAGTTTTAGCATATTCTGTAACTTCTGCTAATGTATTACGAACCTGGTTATTCGAATCATCAATACTTAAAACCTGTTTAACCAATGGAACGCCTCCATAGTACATAGCAAGTTGCCAGTACTCATAAGCCCTTAAGAATTTAGCTTCAGCAATCACTTGGGCTTTCTTAGCAGCATCCATTTTTACTTTGTCAACATTCGCAAGGAAATAGTTGGCTTTAAAGATCGTACGATAAGCCCTTTGCCAGATGGAGCCTACTACTTGCCCATCACTTGAAACCACGTAACCACTATAAATGAGTCCTACTTTACTATTTTTATAGTCTGAATCATCGGTCATACTTGCCAAAATAAGCAGCTCATTATTATAAGCATTATTTCCAACACTACTCCCGTTGTATATTCCGGTCAGAGCCAGCATCGCATCTCCTTCGCTTTCCCAAAAAGAACCCTCTGATAGTTCCGTTAATGGCTGCTGATCCAGCAAATCTTTTTGACATCCGGATAGACTGACTAAAGAAATCAGTACGCATACACTTACTATCCTTATTCTATTATATATTTTCATAATCATTTAATTAATTGATTAAAATTTCAAACTAATACCTGCAACATACAATTTGCTAAGCGGGTAATACCAGGCACTACCACCTGTTTGCATTTCAGGATCCCAACCTTTATAGAAATCTGAAAGGGTGAATAAATTCTCACCGCTAACATATAGACGCAAACTGCTCATACCAGTTCGGCTCATGATCTTTTTAGGCAAAGTATATCCAATCTGAGCATTTTTAAGTCTTAAAAAGGTAGCATCGCGATACCAGAAATCAACACGATTGGTGTTAAAAAATCCGGAAGCTATGTTACGCAATTTAGGATATGCTGCCCGTGGATTTGGATTTTGAGGTGTCCATCTGTTCTCATAAGCATCCCGTTGCACATTACTATTGTTTTCAAGCGGGAAGAAGAACTGGCCAAGATTAACCTGATCGTTTCTTCCACCTTCTCCCTGCACCATCAAATTAAAATCGAAATTTTTAAATCCTCCGTTTAAGGTTAATGCATAGGTTGATGTAGGGAGTGGTTTTCCAATGATAGTCCTATCGTATGTTGCATTCACAACACCGTCCGGCACACCACTAGGGCCGCTTATATCTAAGTACTTAATTCCACCACCCTGTGCCTGATCTGCAAATGGCTGGGTTGCATAACCGGCAACATCTGCATTGCTTCCGAATAAACCATCACTTTTAAATCCATAAGCACTACCAATAGGGTATCCCACGAAAAGTCCCCTGGCAATATCCCGATCGATCTTTGATAATTTAGTTACCTTATTATTAACAAATGAAACAATAGCGGAGACCCCATAGGAAAATTCTCCAACAACATTTCTATAATTCAGATTGAAATCCCATCCTCTGTTTTCAACTGAACCTGCATTGGTTAATGCAGGAGTAGCTCCCAACATATTGGATACAGAAACACTATAAAGAATATCATCTGTAGTTTTAACAAAGTAATCCGCTGAAAGGGATAATTTATCATTAAAGAGACCTAAATCAAGTCCAACATTATTAATTGTTGTAGTCTCCCAGGTAATGTTTTTATTAGCTAGTGTAGTTACGGCTGCACCGGCACTTAGTGTACTGCCAAATGGGTAAACCGGCGCAAGAGAGAGCAAATCCTGATAAGGATAGTTTCCGATCGATTGATTACCCAATTTACCCCATGAAGCACGAAGTTTAAGGTCACTTAACCAGGACATTGAATCTTTTGCATCTTTGAAAAAGCTCTCTTGTGATACTCTCCATGCTGCTGAGAATGAAGGAAATAAGCCCCATCTGCTGTCCTGTGGGAAACGTGAAGATCCATCATAACGGGCATTTGCCTCGAATAGGTATTTATCACGGAAGTTGTAATTAAATCTTCCAAAATAGGATTGCAATGTATTTCTTGATGCACCTCCTGATTGTCTTCCACGGCTTGTTGATCCTGCATTAATTTCATAAATACTATTGTTTGGAAATGCATCCCTGAAAGCACCAAGACTTTTATCATCATATGTCTGACCTGAAACACCCCCAAGCAGGTAGAAGTTATGATCTTTTACCTTTTTATTGTATTCGGCTATAGTTTGAAGAGTCAAAGCAGTTCCCTGATACCAATTTTCATTTAAACTATTTAAAGCATTCCCATAAGTAGGGGTAATTGCATATTTAGCTACATAAGCTTTAGATTGATCTAAACCATAAGTGTGACCAATTTGTCCGGTAATTTTAAGATCTTTAAAAACATCCCATATTACACTACCATTGGTATAAAAATTAGTGCCTCTGTTTTGCAGAAATGAAGCGCTTTCTAAATCTGCTTCAGGATGAAGTGTCTCATTTCTTCCATAAAACCCATCGGGCATTCTTCCAGGGATAGAATTTGCATTACGCATAGCACCCCCTACAATAGTTCCAAGGCCCAGGCCATTTACACCGGAAGGTTGGTTATTCTTGCTTAAATTTCCTGCCATCTTAAGACTAAACTTTAGCTTATCGTTTAATCTGCTGTCAAGGTTTACACGAATATTATAGCGATTTGCATCATTTTTTGTGATTATACCGTTTTCATTATAATAACCTAAAGAAAACATATATTGTGTTTGTTCCGATCCACCGCGGGCAGAAATATCATGCCGGGTTGAAATACCATTACCTGAATTAAATAAATTACCTATGTGATCGAAATTTGGAAAGTTCACCGGATCTGTTCCAGATCTGAACTTTTCAATGTCAGCGTCAGAATACCTCTTTGCTGCGCCAGCATCAACAAAAACCTGATTAATAACTTCTGCATATTCCCATGAATTAATCATCTCAGGAACCATGGTTGCTTCTGTCTTACCTATATAGGAATTATAGGTAAATATCGGCTTCCCTGCCATTCCCTTCTTTGTTGTAACTAAGATAACCCCGTTTGCAGCTTTTGAACCAAAAATTGCAGCAGAAGCAGCATCCTTCAAAATTGAAACACTCTCAATATCGTTAGGATCCACGAGATCCAGGGAAGCTTCGATATTATCAACCAGGACGAGTGGACTATTGCCCGCACCACTAAATGTACCTTGTCCTCTGATAACCAGAGAAGCCCCGTTACTCGCAGGGTTTCCTCCCGGTTGCCGCACCTGAATACCACTCATTTGACCTTGTAAGGCAAGAGACGATTTTGTCACCGCTCTTTTCTCCAATTGTTCAGAACTTACCGAAGCTACTGAACCCGTTAGGTTCACCTTCTTTTGTGTTCCATAACCCACAACAACGACTTCTTCCAGTCCCTGAACATCGCTAACTAAAGCAATATCAAGTGAAGTTTGATTGTTTACGGCGACTTCCTGAGTTACAAAACCGATGTAAGTAACAACAAGAACGCTGTTGCTACCCGATACATTGATCGAGTACCTTCCGTCCATACTGGTTGTAGCTCCAACATTGGTTCCTTTAAGTTTAATACTGACCCCCGGAAGAGTTTCCCCTTTCGTATCAGTTACCTTCCCTGTAACGGTTCGGCTTTGCGCACCTGCATAGTACGAAGTACTAAACAGTACGAGAAATAGTAGTAAAATACTTTTCATAATTAATTATTGTTTAAGGTGAAATCAAATTTAACTTTCGTTTAAGCCTCAATCCAGTACTTCTATTTATATTAATAATACTATATTCTAAAAATCCTGTTTATCAGACAAATAGCTGATTTATTATAATTCATGGCTTAAATCCACAATTTGGTCATTATTAACCTACTCTCTCCAGGAGAAATGATTCTGAAACAGGCCCCAAACTACTCCGGGGCACTATCATTTCGTATAATACTATCATTACCCGCAATGGCTTTAGCTTTAACAAGAATTAAAAATGGGTTCCGTAATTGAGAAGGAAAAAGTATCGGAATGTTTAAGCCTGTATTTCGGAATAACTCTTTTAAAGAGTCGTAAAGGAAGCAACTGTCTTAAAGCCTATAAATAATCTCTTGCCGGATTAGCCCCGACAAGAGATCAGGCACAGGCATCAAATATATTTCAGGCCTATAGGCCTGAAATAAATAATGCGCTTTTAAACAGGACTTGATTTTAAAGGTTATCTGAAGTCCTATTGTATTCTTAATTAATTATTTGGGGGGAATTATCATTTATAATCCAGCGGCTTCTTACCCTTCTGAAATCCATCCATTCCAAACATCGTAGGTTCATATTTTCCTACAAAATCCACATTGCTTTTCGCAGGTATACTTTTCTCCAGACCTACAGTCCAGTATGCCGCATTCACAACAAGGCGTCTTAAATCCTCACTGACGAAATCAATTGCAGCACCCATGGTAGTTGTAAACACTCTGCCCTTTTTACCCGATTCACTTAAATAAGTTCTCGTCCAGGCAACCGGCATAATGGATCTTTTCCAGATACCCGCTCCTGTAGGAGACACACCTTCTGTTCCCTGGCCCCAAAGCAAAACTTTTGCATCAGAAGGAAGACTTTTGATGCCATACACCTCAGTTGTTGTCCAGATGTCACTTATTCCCTTGAGGATAGGGTTAGCATCTGCCACTTCAAGTCCATTTATTAATCCCCGGGTGCCTTCCTTTCCACTGGCTCCATGATGATTCACCCAGTTTTCTCCAAGGATACGTTTCCCAAATCCGCCCTCCCAGCCTTTCTGACTACTTTTAAACCCATATTTAGCATACTTATTATTCGGATTCCGGCTATAATGAAATGCATGCGTGGCAGTCCGCAATCCAATTACAGGCTTCCCGGCAACAAAATAATTATGAATATGCTGCATCTGATCATCAGGCAGCTCCCTGAACCGGGTCGCAATTATCATCAGATCAGCTTTGGCCAAAAACTGAAGTCCGGGGATATTCTGATGATAATTCGGATCAATGAATCCTGTTTCAGGATTAATAGCAAATAATACCGTGGTGCGGAACCCATGGCGCTCAGCTAAAATTTTGGCCAGCATCGGCAATGATTCTTCAGATCTGTAAGCTTCATCTCCGCCAACAAGAACTATATATTTCCCGTTAGACTGTCCGACAAGAGGAGAAAAATGAAGCCAGGGGCCTTCCTTTTGAGCGAAGGAGGAATGCATTGAAAGAATTAAAATACTGGTTAAGAAATATTTCATCAGAATTGAATTTCTATTTAAAGTTGTGTTCATTGGTGTATTCATTTTGAGATGTGAGATATGAGATGTGAGATATGAGAAACAAAGATTCCAATAATGATAAATGTCCTTATTCTTTGCTCCTTGATCCTTATTCAATAATGCTGAATACGAACCAAACCCGGATTCAATCTTGATTCCTGGCTCTTGGTTCTTGGTTCAATTATTTGCCGAGCTTAAATGCCACTACATGATCTCCCTTGGCAGCCCCTAATCTTGATCCTCCACATGATACTACGACATATTGTACACCATTAACCATATAGGTACTTGGGGTTGCATATCCAGCTGTTGGAAGATCAGCTTCCCATAACAATTTTCCGTTTAGCTTATCAAATACCCTGAATTTACCATCCTTGCTTGCGGCTATGAAGATCAAACCACTCGCCGTAACTACCGGCCCCCCATAATTCTCAGTCCCGGTAGTAAGCCCCTGATCTTTATATTTTTTAACATCCCCCAATGGCACCTTCCACTTATGCAAGCCGGTATTCAAATCAACTGCAGTCAGTATTCCCCATGGTGGTTTTATTCCCGGATCACCATTGCTGTCCAGAAATTTGCTATAACCCTTCAGATCCCAGGGCTCAACTGCGCCGAATACATTCTTTGAGGAAGCAATCTTATCCTTATCACTCTCTTCATCAAACAAATAATTTAAGATCGCTTTCCTGTCCTCGTCTGAAATTTGAGGGAAGCCGGGCATCTTTCCTTTACCACTTGCAATAATTTCATGAACATCAGGCTTCTTCAACTTGTTTTTGATAGTGTTAAGAGCAGGAAAACCACTTGCAGGATTTCCAAATCTATCTACACCATGACATGGGCTGCAATTTTGAACATACATCGCCTGCCCGCGACTCATTTCACCAAAGCCTGTGTTAGACTTTATGGTAACGATCCATGGAACTTCATTAGAGTTGACATATAAAATACCATCCCTATCTGCTGCTGCCCCACCCCACTCCGCACCACCATTTAATCCCGGTACTACCAGTGTAGGCTTATCACTTAGAGGCTGAAATATGCCCTTCACGGTTCCACGGAATACCTGAAGCAAAGAATCGTAATCAGGGGACGCTGTATTCAGGTCAGATTCAGCTATTAAATTCCTTGAGACTGGCGCCGGCATAGTTGGAAGCGGCTGGGTAGGCCAGGCCTCCTCTTCTGCAACAGGTGATTTTGGCACTGAAACTTCCCTGATTGGGAAAATTGGCTTCCCTGTTTCCCGGTCAAATACAAAAACATGACCGGATTTTGTGAACTGAGCTACTACGTCAATACTTTTTCCGTTCCGTTTGATGGTGAGCAAATTCGGTGGTGAAGGAATATCCCGGTCCCAGATATCATGTCTTACGAACTGGTAGTGCCATATTCTCTTGCCTGTATTAACATCCAATGCAAGCAGTGTACTGGCAAATAAATTCGCTCCTTTTCTGCTTCCCCCAAAAAAGTCGGGGGCCGCAGCTCCCGTAGGCGCATAAACTATGCCCCGCTTCTTATCAATCGCCATTCCCGTCCAGTTATTTGCACCACCAACAATTCCCCTGTCGTGTACATCTGCAGGCCAGGTATCATAGCCAAACTCACCAGGCAAGGGTATGGTATGAAAAACCCAGGCTATCTTCCCGGTCCTGACATTGAAGGCCTGGATAAAACCGGGTGCTGCTCCGGCACTTTCCATCATCACCGTAGGCATTATGAGCAGATCCTTATAAATGGTGCCTGGTGTTCTCGACATTAAATACTTCTTTTCGAGGGCTTCAGGTTTCCCCAGGCCAGATTTTAAACTTACGCGGCCATTGTTGCCGAACTCTTTAACAGGCTTCCCTGTTCTTGCGTCAAGGGCATATAACCATTGATCATAACTGAATAAGATGCGTTTGTCTTCGTTGTCTTCCCAGTAAGTTACTCCACGATTAACGAGAAATCTTTTTATGGTATCCGGATTAAACCGCCACTTCTCTTCTCCGGTTGCCCCGTTTAACGCAAATGCATTACCAGCAGCTGAGATCCCATATAAAACACCCTTAATAATTATCGGATTACACTGAAAGACACCTGAATCGAGTGTATTATATTTCCATGCCACCTCAAGCCTGCCAACATTCGATTTATTGATCTGATCAAGAGAAGAATAATGATTCATCTCAGATCCTCCAAGATATGCAGGCCAGTCTTCTTCACCATCATTTTGATTGGTAAATGCGAATATCCCTAATACAATTAATAATGGGACACTGAGAAACAGCAATTGTTTTTTCATACATTTTTATTTACAGGTAATCATTTTTATTATTTATCAATTAACACGTCTTTCCAAAATTATTCTAAGCATTATAAGGCATAATGGATATCCAAACCCACTATGCCTTTCTCGTATGATATACCTATGTTATATAATTCCTCTTTTTTCAGGACTTATTGCCAACCAGGATTTTGAGTATAATTCTTATTTAATGTCAATTCTAAAGCAGGCAGAGGATTTAAATAGTCTCTTTCTGGTTTAAAGCCATATCCTGCGGGAAGAGCTTTAAGGTAAGGATCTATATACCCGTTAGCATCAAGATAAATATTTATTCCCGGCTTCATCTCAGGGAAATCCGCCTGAACGAATTTTGCTCCTAACGATCTCTTGTTAACTATCAGAGGATGTGCTCTCCATCTAAGAAAATCATGGAGCCTTAAACCTTCGAATGCCAACTCAACCCTTCTTTCTCTTCTAACCTCATTGATTATTGGAGACAATGAAGGATAATCCCATTGAGGATCATTTGTTATATTGCTAAGCTGCAAGCGAGCCATTCCAACACGATCTCTCAACTTATTAATAGTTAAATCAATATCCGACTGGTTAATTTCTCCTAACTCAGCTCTGGCTTCAGCATAATTCAGCAATGCCTCAGCATATCTAAATAGAATAGAACCAATTTGAGATTGGTAATAATTTTCTTTTAAATGCTCACCCCAGGCATTAGAATGCTTCTTTAACTGATATCCCGTAACGCATAAATAAGATCCCGTCTGATGAAGATCCGCTCTTTTGAAAAAGGTTGTATCTGAAGCCCCAAGAATATTAACCGGATCACCCGGCACCCAAATACTTTGGGCCAAGCGCGGATCACGGTTTTTAACAACGTTCACCAGATTAGCATCACCGGCATAAAGAGGACTTCTTGATATTGGTAAACCATCTGTGCATAAATAACTATCTACCGTAGCTTTGGTAACACCCATTCCCATACCCCAAATACTCGGCGCCCAGCGGACAAGTCCGAGACTGGCATCCCACTTCTTCCAGAGCATCACCTCCGGATTACTGCTATAATCATTTTGACCAAATAAGTAAGCATAGCTGGTTTTGGGATTACCTGAGGTATAGACATTATAAGCTCCACCATCTATCAGTTGCTTAGCAGCATCCCGGGCAAGTGTCAGGTATTTTTTTCCATCAGAGCCAGTAACACCAAACGGACTGCCTGCATGATATTTTTGCCAGGTGCCTTCAAAAAGTGTGACCCTCGATTTCAACAACAACGCTACCTGGCTGTTTAATCGTGAGGCAGAACCCTGACCCTTACTCTTCATTAAAAGAATAGCCTTATCAAGATCTGACACAATAGAATCCATCACCGTACTACGGGCTGTCCGGGCCATTTGCAATTCGCCTGAACTTTGATCCAGAGGCTTATTAATCCAGGGTACGTTTCCGTAATCACGCACCAACGAAAAGTAATGGTAAGCTCTGAAAAAATAGGCTTCCCCAATAAATTGATTGACCGAAGCCGCTGGTGCAGAGACTTTTTTATAATTTTGAATAAAGTAATTCAAACTTCGAATACTGGTCCATGCAGATGACCAGACTCCACCAGATGCAGGCACTATTCTCGTACCTCCAAGGGTTGAATTAAATCCCACCAAAATCAAATTATCACTATTCCCATCCAGCAGATTCATATCTGTTCTGGTTTCATTTGGAAATACCGTGTAATATTGATTGACATACATTTCCAGATCTGCAGGCGTTTTCCAATAGACATCGGCGGATACCGCGTCTAATGGCTCCCTATCCAAAAACTTATCACTGCATGAACTCAAAACAATAGCGAGCAGGATGATATATATATTAATGATTTTCATGTCTTTAAAATTTAAAATGTAATATTAACACCACCTGTAAATGCACGGGATAAAGGATATACCATTGTAGCGCCATTTTGCCTCACGTTTGCTTCCGGGTCAAATGATTCCATCATTTTTGAAAATGTAAAAACATTTTCACCACCTACAAAAAACCGTGCTCTTTCAATTCCAATCCTTTTGGATAATTCCTTAGGCAATGAAAATCCTACCTGAACATTTTTTAATCGCATATAGGCCGCATTCTGAAGATATCTGGATTGCACCTGCTGATTTTTAAAATTTTCTGCAGTTAAATAAGGTCTGGCGAAATATGAATCATTATTCGAAGGACTCCAGTAATCAAGAGCATGAGCTGGAATAATTGTGCTTGTCCAGGATCCCCTAAAGCCAAAGAAAAATTGATTGGCCATCCAAAGGTCCCTTTTCCCCACACCCTGCAAAAACATCGTAAAGTCGAATAGCTTATAACTTACGTTTGCATTTATTCCAAATAGATACCTTGGTGAAGTGTTCCCAATTACCTTTAAATCACCGGGATTTGCTAAGGTTTGATTACCATTGGTAATTCTTCCATCACCATTTAAATCATTATACTTAACATCGCCTGCTCCCCACCTGCTAAAAAGAGTGGCTTGATTAGCCCATGCTGCTGCTTCAGCGTCGGTTTGAAATATGCCGGCGGTTTCATAACCCCATACATCCCCATAATTTTGGCCTTCATAGAAATTTCCTATAAAGTTGGTAGGATTATTGTATTTCTTGATAACTGTTTTATTATCTGAAAGCACAACTCCAACATTATAGTTCAGATTACTATTCACAACCTGCTTCCAGTTCACAGAAAGTTCAATTCCCTTAGTTTCCAGGGTAGCATTGTTGTTTAGAGGAACAGCAGCTCCGTATACCGATGGGACAGACTCACCAGGGCCAAACATATTCTCCGTTTTCCGGTTGTACCAATCCAATGAAAACCCTAAACGGTTGTTAAGTGCTTCGGCATCTATACCAAAGTTCAGAGTCTTGGATGTCTCCCATGTCAGTCCAAGGCTTCTGTTTGATGGAACATTGGTATAAACAGGTCGTTTCCCATCAATTATATATGGTAAATTCGTTTGAATAGGAACGGTTTCTACATGAAGGTAGTTAGCCACGTTTTGGTTACCCAACGAGCCATAAGATGCTCTCAGCTTCATGGTATTAATCACATTTGCCATAGGTTCCCAGAACTTTTCTTTCCATATATTATACCCTAAAGATGCTGAAGGGAAAAAGCCCCACCTTCTGCCACTTTGAAATCTGGATGAGCCATCGTATCTACCATTCAATTCAAGAAGGTATTTTTCATTGAAATTGTAAGAAAAACGCATAAAAGTTCCCAAAGTAGACCAATGAGACATATTCTCATCCACATCTTTATCACCAATGGCAGTGCTGATTGCAGGCACTAATTCACTGATCAAATCCCTTCGCCATCCATTAAGTACCAAATCATTTGATAATTCTGCCTGTCCACCCAATAAAACACTGAAGGAATGGTTTTTAACTTGCTTTGAATATTCTGTAAATACGTTTGAAGTAAAATACTCATTGTATGACAATTCCTGATACATCCTGTTCCAGTTCTGGCTGTAATGCCTTATCGGTGTTACTCCATCAGTCGCCAATCCCCATATTACTTTCCTATGATCACTTCTTCTGTATGAATTTGTATTAAAACTGACATCACCATTAACTTTCCAGCCTTCAGCTAGTTTTAATTCAAATGAAGGATTTAACCACAGATCGGTAATATATTGTTTATCACTACCTCCATTTGCCAAAACAGGCGGTTGGTTCTTATCCATTGCAAAATCTCCGTTTGGAGTATAAACAGGATCGGTTGGCCATGATATTCCCATACTTGAGAAAAAACCTTGTCTATCACCTGCATTCTGTGATTGGAAAAATTTTTGGTAACTTCTGTTAAGCTTTGCCTTCATCGAGACCGTAAATCTATCGGTAACTTTCATGGAAATATTCGTGGTCAGATTATATCTCTGAAATTGTTCATTGGCAAAATTTAATTTGCCGGGTTCATCAACCCAGCCTAAACCGACATAGTAATTTGTGTTCTTGGAGCCACCACTTATTCCGGCATTATGTCTTTGGGATAAAGCCCAGTCTTTGTACAGCACATCGTACCAATCTGTATTTGCATTCCCTAAGTTCCAGTATCCCCAACCATTGGGGTCGCTTGGATTCTTTACCATAGAAGGAGTATTTACAGGATCTGCCTGGTATTTAACTATTCTGGCCAGAGTTTCATCATTAAAAATCCTGTTCTGACCTGAATTTGTTGCAGCCTCATTTATACTATTCGCAAAGGTTAAAGAATTTACAAATCCCGGCAGATAAGTAGGCTCTGCCATTGCAAAATTATTGTTATAGCTTACCTTCATCTGTTCATTTAACTTGCCAGATTTAGTAGTAATCAGTATTACTCCATAAGCTGCTCTGGATCCGTATATTGCTGTAGAAGCTGCGTCTTTGAGTACAGAAATAGACTCAACATCTGCGGGGTTAACATTATTCAGATCCATAGGGGCATTATCAACCAAAATATAGGGTGAACCTCCCGAAAGGGAACCTATTCCCCGAATATTCATTCCCATATTTGCATTAGGTTCACCTCCCAGTGCAGTATTTGTTGTAATATTCAAACCCGGGGCAACTCCCTGTAATGCCTGATCTATATTGGTTACAGCCCTCTTTTCGAGACGCTCTGATGTTATCTGGCTAACTGCTCCTGTTAAATTCACCTTCTTTTGTGTGCCATACCCTACAACCAGAACCTCAGATAGCCCCTGTAAATCCTCAGCCAGAACAATATCAATTTTAGTTCTGTTATTCATCAATACTTCCTGGGTGACGTACCCTATTGATGAAAACACGAGAGTCCCGTTTCCATCAGGGGAATTGATCTTATAGTTGCCATCCATATCCGTAACTGAACCTATGTTACTGCCTTTGTATTTCACACTGACCCCCGGTATTGGCAGCCCATTTTTATCAATTACCTTACCTGTAATATCAATCCGTAAATCTACCTCGACTATATCCTGCTTTTGAATAGGGTGCTCTCTTTCCTTTATCACTATGGTTCTATCCTTAATTGAATAGGTAAATGGTTGATTTTTAAAGCATATTTCCAATACGTCCAATAGAGGAGCTTCAGCAACATGAATATTTACCTTTCCTGCCTTGTTAATCAGCCGGTTTGAGTAAATAAAATCATAGTCGCTTTGAGCTTGAATCGCTTTGAAAATGTCAACTATTGACGCATTATTTTTAGCTAAGGTTATTTTTTGTGCATATGTAGATGCACTAACCTGAACTAAAGTTGTTGTCATTAAGATCAGGATAATATTAATCCTCATAATAATTTTGCGTTTTAAGGCTGTTTTAAAAAACGAAGCACCATGATCTAAAATCAGAGTGGGCTTCTTTATCCGCCGAAGTAAGCCGGCCGGACCGAAATCATAAAATTTCATATATTTGTGTTTGGGTTTTAGTTAACAAATCTTGTGTCAAATCAATTTTATTAGGCATAAACCCATATTTAGCCGGAAGTGAACCACCACTTCTGGCTTTTTTTGGTTTGCCTTTTAGATGTAAAAATTACGGCATGACTGTAACCCTCCTTCCTTCTATTTTAAAATGAACGTCGCCGGTTAATTCCAAAAGTTTTAAAATTTCAGAAATATTCTTAGACCTGGATACTGATCCTCCGAACCCGGTTCCGATCATCTCACCTTGGTATTCAACTTCTACATCATACCAGCGTGATAGCATTCGCATGATGGTTTTAATATCTGCATTTGAAAATTGGGTCTTGCCATTCTTCCAGGCAATGGTTTCATATGTATCCGCTTGCGTTACGTGGATAGAATTACCCACCTGCGATTGTTGACCCGGTTTTAACATTGCTGAATTATTTCCCGAGCGGACTTTAACACTACCTTCTATTAAAGTGGTTCTAACATTACCCTCCTCCGGATAAGAATTAATATTAAAATGGGTTCCCAAAACTTCTACAATCTGATTATTACTGACCACCCTGAAAGGACTCGCCTTATTTTCGGCAATCTCGAAATAAGCTTCTCCTTTTAATTCAACTTTGCGCTCACTACCACTGAATACTACAGGGTAACGTAATGATGAAGCAGCATTTAGCCAAATCCTGGAACCATCAGGCAAATTAATTTGATATTGTCCTCCACGGGGTGTTTCAATGGTATTAAATAAAGGAGCTGCATTTTCTTCTCTATCTGTATTACCTACATTGTATACCAGCTGACCATCCTCAGTCTTAATGATGCTAATACCTGACTGCCTGGCAAGCTCGCCATCAGTAGCATCTGTCAATGATAATTTTGTGCCATTTGCTAAGGTTAGGAATGCTTTATTACCACCTGGAGCAACGTCTTCTATAGGCTTTTCATTCGTAAGAAGAACCTCCTTTTGGCTATTCTTGTCTCGATAAAACTTAATCCCCAGAGAAATAATAATAATGAGAACTGCAGCAGCTACCGAAAGATTATAAAAAATTTGCTTATAAATTATTTTTGAAGACCCTTCCTGTGATTCTGAACCAATCCCTGATTTAATCCTGTCATGTATTCTTGAAAGCTTTATAAATTCTTCAAAAGTGGCTTCCACAGGATCTTCAGCGGAATCCAGTTCCTGCCTGATCAATTCAATTAGTTCATCTGAGCTCCGGGTCTTAAAATGAAGGAATAATAAATCCAATTCCTCATCTGTGCATTTCCCGCTCAGAAATTTTTGATACAATGATTCTAGTTGCTCTCTATTCTGCAAAACAATAATTCCTTTTATTGCTATTACGTCTGAGAATAGTGCGTCATCTACCTGAACATGAAAAAAATATGAATTTGCCGAAACGGTTATTAAATTTCGGTCAACATTAAAGAAATAGTCAGGAAAAAGGCTGCATTCTGTTCTCTGAACATATATCCTTTAATGCTCTTTGTGGCTTTTACAATATGGTTGTTAATTGTCGAGGTAGATATTCCTAAGGTGGCACTTGCGTCTTCATAGCTTTTTCCCTCCAACTTGCATAAAGTAAATACAAGTTTTTGCTGAGATGGTAGATTATTGATGGCTTTATTCAGTATTTCACTGGTCTCCTTCAAAAATACCCCTTCCTCTACATGCATATATATTTCAGAACTTGCGTCTTTGATTACTTCCTGAAGTCTTTCTTCTCTGGCTACCTTACGATACAGATCATAAACCAGGTTCTGCGCTATGGTAAATAAATAAGACCTAAATGAACGGTCAGGATCTATTTGATGACGTTTGTCCCATATCCTGACGAATACATCCTGTACAAGTTCTTCAGCGATTGTCTCCACTCTGACCATTTTCAGCAGTTTTCTATAGATCCTCAGACTGTATTGATGATAAAAATAATCCAAAGCTTGCGCATTCCCCTCGCGGAGTTGCATCAAAAGCTCTTTTTCATCATTAGAATGCACGTAAATAATTTTTAGTGGATGTCTTTAAAATCTGATAAAACAAAAGTACTTGAGAATCTGACCAGGCTGATTTATTCCCAAAATCAAATGGAGCATTAATCACAGCTGATCTGCAAAAACATGTTCAATGGAACTTCTAAATCAAAAATAACCTGTATTTAAATGAAAATCTGATACTTCCATTCATATTAGTGGTACTATTTTTCAGAAATTGAATTGGGTGAAAAACTGAATGTAAAACCCAGGGAAAGGAATACACGGTCTTCACATTAAGCTACTTAAAATGTTAACCGTAGATAGAGCATGAGTTTGGAAGAAAAATACCATTGGATTTTTCTATTTTATGGTACTTCTCTAATAAAAATGCTGATTGGGTATTTGGTAAAAAAAAATACAATTAACTATATTTACTTAAACGAAAAATTCTCTTCTAAATTTACATCCCCGGCTTTTTAATTTCTTCGTAATCTATTCGACTCCAGGCTATACCTTGTTCGCCAATGGTTCGTAAAAGAACAGGGAAGCATTCGGGAAAGATCCGGGAAACATTCTAAGTTTTCCCGAAGCCTTCCCGGAACTGTCTCGGAACTGTCCCGGAACTGGTACGAAGGAAATACGAATCATTCCCCAGCCATTCCCGAAGGAAAGCATATCAGGGTGAGGTCTTGAATTGTTGGAATGGATTGCCGGGAGAATATTTCTTTAAAGTTAAATGGCTTTAAGAAATCGTTTAAAAACCAGGAGAAAAGCCTGAAGTTTTGAACCTGCTAATCCCCGGTATTATAATTAGCAAAACCTATAATGAAAGTAGGATTTTTGGGGCAGATTTCCAAATTAAATATTGGGTTCACAGGGGCAGATGAATTTATTTATAAATTCAATAATTAATCCGCCTGTCTCTGGCAATCACTTTCCATGTATCGCACACTTCTCCATCTTTTACAATTACCGCACGGTCGTACAGCGCTACCGTTGGGCAAATATGTATCGGGAGCGCATATAAAATATCTCCAATCTTAAAATTATGACCTTTAGCTACTTCAATAACCAGGTGCTCTTCACTCTGGCCAAGGGGCTTCAGGTCCGGATGGTTCAGAAAGTAAACCCGCTTCTGCAAATCGTTCTCTGAAGCAATCGATTTATGACCAAGGTCTATACATATTTTGTCTTCAGCAGGTAGTGAAATAACCCTTGTCAGGACAAGCCCTGCATACTGAAAGTCCTGCTCGGGCAGGGCATCATGGTAGCCTTTATCCCAGAAAATAAATGTTCCAGGGCAGCATTCTGTGTTTTGTTTTGATGAGTGAATGGCAAATGTTGGGGTTCCTCCAGCGACAAGCAATGGTAAACTATAGCCCTCGGATTGAATTTTGGTGCGAAGTTCTTCGGTTTCTTTAAAATCGCGGTCACAATGGGCAATACGCTCTGCCAGATCATAATCGCGGATATGGCCATCATAGGCATGAAATCCTTTGAATTCTATGCCGGGGAGCTTTTGCACTTCTTTAAATAAATCAAATGCCTGAGCAGATTTTATACCTGTTCGGTTCATTCCAACATTCAGGTCAATAAAGACAGGTAGCCCGAAGCCGGATCGGGTTCGGGCTGACATTAGTTCGGAGAACATACGGGCAGAATCAATGTTATCCACCAGACACGAATACTTTGTATCAGGATAGGCATCAATCAGCTTCAACAGACGTAGAAATTTTGGCTTTACCGGCTGATAGGCCAGTATCACATCTTCAGCGCCTGCCATTCCGAGCATTTCTGCCTCAGCTATGCTGGCGGCCTTAAACTTCCTGATCCCAGAGTTCCGCATCATTTTGCAGACCTCCAACATTTTATTGGTCTTGACATGGGGCCGGAGCTGTGCCGGATCTTTAACCATAGACAAAACCTTCCGGATATTATGTTCAACACGATCCTTGTAGACCACAAGTGCCGGAGAATCAATATTCTCTACATCTTTTATTGTGTACCAGTTCATCTGATGATTATTAAATCAGGCCCAGGCTTTTCTCAGGAAGCGCAACCAGTTTTTATAAAATATATTCTCAATATCTTCGGCTGAGTATCCTCTCCGCTTTAACATCCCGTTCAGCTTCTGCAAGTCAGAAATATCCTCAAGATCATATGGCGATTGTTCCTTACCATACGCACCATCAAGATCGCTTCCAATGGCAACGTTCAGGCTATTTCCTGCAAGCTGACAGATATGATCATAGTGATCTACAATCAGTTCCAGGTGGACATTTCTATCTTTAGGGTCATCTTTGCCGCGTACCCAGTTATCGGTCAGCATCCAGGTATCGAAAACTCCTCCAATCACAGCATTTCTCTCTATGAGAACTTTAATCTGATCATCTGTTAACTGCCGTTGGTTGTCTACCAGTTTACGGCAATTATGATGGCTTGCCCATACAGGCCCTTTGTACATAGATGTTGCCTCATCAAAGCCTTTATCTGTTAAGTGAGTAACATCCAGGATCATATTCAAATTATCCATTTCTGCAACCAGCTCCTTCCCTGCGGCTGTAAGCCCTTCGGTCCTGCCGGTACCGGCAGCATACCTTCCCGGACCATAATGTGCCGGACCACAAGCCCTCAGGCCATATCCATATGCCTTTTCTAGGTAAGAAATATTAACGAATGAATCAGCGCCTTCAAGACTAAGAATATACCCCACCGGTTTCCCTTTATCGGGAATGGTTTTATCAAACCAGAGTGCCAGATGGGCTTCCATCTGGCTGAGGTTAGTGATCTGCACCATTTCTCCCTGATCTTCCATCGTACGGTACCAGGCTAACTGAGCCTGTGATATTCCCCAGGCGATCTCAGGAGAATTCCAGCCCGGAATAAGGCTGCCCCGCTCAACGTAACGGGCGATCTGAGTGGCTACCACAAGTCCAATCTTACCCTTACGTAATTCAGGCAATGCTACCGTTCCAAGACCCCTGTCAAGTTTATCTGTCATTCCGATCTCAGTCTCCCGGATCTCATAAACAGACTTTTTAAGATCCCGGTTCCATTCAATCGCATTCATCGACAGATCGAGATGGCAATCAAAAATAAATAGTGGTTCTTCAGTCATTTCTTTTTACAAATTACTTCTTACCCTGGCGAAATGCGATCGCATCGATCTCCACTTTAATGCCATGGCCTAAACCTGATTGTACAGTTGTACGTGCTGGCTTAACCTTTGTAAAATATGTCGCATAAACCGCATTGTAACGATCAAAATCTTTAATATCACTCAAATGAACCGTACATTTTACAATATCATCCAGAGTAAATCCGGCCGCTTCGCAAATGCGCTTAACGTTGTGAATAGTCAGATGTGTTTCCTCTTCAATAGTACCCAACACGAAAGTACTTGTTGTAAAATCTACTGCAGCCTGCCCGCTTACAAACAGCCAATCGCCTGCTGCCAAAACTCCTGCTGAATATGCTCCAGTTGTAAAACTCTTATCCGCCTTATCCGGGTGTTGTATTTCTATCTTTTCCATTTTAGTTGTAATTAATATTTTTAATAATTTGTTAATTAAATTCTACTGAACCGAAAAATTCCGGCCGATGATAATCCGGTTCTTCTGTTTTTATCTCATTCCATACTACAAAATGTGGTTCAGGAAGGTCATCGCCACATTTATAAAAGTTGGCACGGCATTTTTTCCCTTTCAGGGATTCAAATTGATGGAACTGAAAAGCACTAAATGGTATTGAAAGGGTCAATTCCCAGCCAATATTTGAACCTTTACTATTGGCTGGCTTTATTGAACTCCGTGAAACTATTGATTTGATCAGTTCATCACCCAACATAATACGGTTAGATCTTTCTTCGCCAAAGCTGAGCAGACATGTGCCTGCGCAATTGAACTCGAAATTATAGTATTCCTTTTCATCCTCAAAAGAGACAAAAAACTCTACACAGCTATCTTTATAAACCGGATCATTTGGTTCGGAATAAATTGCCCGGATATGTTTTTCTTCAACGTAAAACTTCAGAAATACCCCCTGATCGCCATAAGCCATTGCAAAAGCAAGCTCAGGTTTGTAGGGGAATGCTGCCCAAGGAGTGATATTTATTAGTTCCTGATGAACATGATCCAGCTTCGCTGAAATATCTTCTACGGCTTTGAAATCATCTACGTGAATATAAGGAACAGAAAGGGTCTTCATATCAACTGTCTTTAGCTTCTTTTTCTTCTTTCAGTTTAGCAAGTTTTCTTTTGACGATATCAAAAGGATATTTCATCGCCAGGTTCCTGATCTCATAATTGAAATCTGCAAAGGTCTCCTCCCACATTTTGGATTCCTCTGGTGTATACTTATAGAAACCATGACCATTAGCAACTCCCTTTCCGCCGGCCTTCACGATATCATCAATCAGCTTAGGTACATGGGTATCATTGCAAAGGGTCGGATTGAGATCCTTCATTACATTATGATAAGCAGGCACACCTGTAAGGTCCATCCAGCCAAAAACGCCTACAAGAGTCATCCAGTAACCGGTATTATTGCGGCATGCCCTGTCAACATCTTCAACAGTTGCGTACCCGTTTTCAACCAGATAAAAAGCCTCACGATACATCGCATACATTAAACGATTGCCGATAAACCCACGGATGTCCTTTCTAACCAAAGTCGCTTCCTTGTTCCAGTAATTAGAAAGCTCGTAAAGGTATTCGCCTTTTGCAATATCACTCTGATCGCCACAGATCACCTCCAGAAAGCGGGTGGTATGTGAAGGTTCAGCCCAGTGTAGACCGAAGAAACGATCAGGGTGTTTGGTCATCTTCTGAAGGATACTGATCGGAATGGCCGATGTATTACTGGTCATTAGAGCATCTTCAGCAATAACTGCCTCAATTTTGCCGTAAACTACCTTCTTGATCTCTTCGCTCTCAAGGGTACATTCGATAGCCAGTTTGCAAGGCTTCAGTGCTCCATAGTCTTCAGTAATAATCAGGTTCTTAAAATAGAACTCTGGATCTTCGCTAACCAATCCCTCTTCTTTTGCCTTGACAAAATGTTTGCGGATACGCGACTCTGCGGTAGTCATATCTATACTAATCGGAGCAATAGCCACAACCGGATGCCCGGCCATCAGCAAACAGGTGGTAATACTGCAACCCATCAGGCCCAGACCGATAACGCCTACCGGAATTTCATTTGTTTTGATTGACATAGCCATCAATATATTTTGAAGTTAATAAGAATCTATTCTGATAAAAATCTAATTATCAGGCAAATGTAACCACCTTGCCTGTTCTTACAGATTCATCACATGCAAAGGCAATTCTCAGACTGTTCACTGCATCTTCTCCGTGTGCGGTTAGGTCAAGATCTTCAAGAATAGCCTTTAAAAAATATGCCTGTTCCCGATTACATAGTTCCTGATGATCCGGCTCGTCTTCCAGATTGATCCAGGTATCTTCTTTTGCGAATAGCTCATCTTTTGTAAGATCGGCATGATGAAAACGAATCGACTCTGTCTTTGTATGTGCCTCAATGGAAGAAGATTTTCCTGCTGCTCCTGCTTCTTTTGCTACTATGGATACAGAACCTTTTGGCCCGACAACATCCTTCACAAAGAATGCAGTTTCACTCATCATTGGTCCCCAGCCAGCTTCATACCATCCCACAGAACCATCCTCAAAGCGGATCTGCAACTGTCCGTAATTATAATTTCCGGCAGGGATCTCCTCAGTTAATCTAGCCCCGATTGCATAGACCTGTACCGGTTTGGAACGGGTCATCTGGCACATCACATCAATATAATGAACCCCACAATCAACGATCGGACTCAGGGCATTCATCAGATTGCGGTGAAGGGTCCACATTGCACCATCACTCTGCTGGTTCAAATTCATTCTCATCACAAGTGGTTTACCCAATTCTCCGCTCAGCTCAATAAATTTCTCCCATGATGGATGGTGACGCAGGATATAACCTACAACTAATTTCTTATTAGCCTTTTTACCTGCAGCAACAACACGCTCTGCACCTTCCACAGAATCTGCAACCGGCTTTTCAATAAATACATGGCAGCCAGCTTCAAAGGCCTGAATTGCATACTTCTCATGAGTATCAGGATAAGTGGAGATACATACTGCATCCGGTTTTGTAACTTCCATTGCCTCATCCATATCGTTGAATAAAGCATATTTATTTCCCATTCTGGCATTCAAAACTTCCTTGGATTTGCCACGGGATATAAGTCCGACGATCTCAAATCCTGGATTTGTATGATAAGCCATTGCATGAGAAGCGCCCATGTTTCCACAACCTAAAACTAGGACACGTATTGGTTTTACTTGATTTGACATATTTAGTGTTATTAATTCAATCATTTTATTGTGCCAAAACACTGGCAGGGTTTAAAACCCTGTCAGCGTTCCTTTATAAATTCCCTTTCTTCAATTCACTCACTGCATGATCACAAGCCCTTGCGGTAAAGGCCATATAAGTCAGGGAAGGATTCTGACATGCATTTGAAGTCATGAAAGCACCATCGGTAACGAATACATTCTTTACATCATGCATCTGATTCCACTTATTGAGGACTGATGTTTTAGGATCATGCCCCATGCGGGCGGTACCCATCTCGTGAATTGCCATTCCCGGTATTGCCGGCCTGTCGAAGGCTTGAATATCTTTCATTCCTGCAGCTTCCAGAATTTCGGCAGCATCGTTTTTCATATCGATACGCATTTTTCGCTCGTTCTCACCAAACTCACAATCTACCGCCAGCAAAGGAAGGCCCCATTTGTCCTTTTTGGTTCTATCCAGAAATGCACGGTTTTTATATTCAGGTAAATGCTCACCGAAAGATCCCAGTCCCATAACCCATGGTCCCGGTTCTGTCATATCCTCTTTGAAATCCTGACCAAATCCCATTTCAGGAATAGCGCGTTGCCATCCTGTACGGCTCGCACTTCCTCCATAATGGAAGCCGCGTAAATAATCACGCTCCGGCTTATCACCCAGGTTGCGGTAACGCGGGATATAAATTCCAATCGGGCGACGACCATAGTAATATTTATCATCGAAACCTTCTGCCCTTCCTGATGCTCCGATCTGAAAGTGATGATCCATCAGGTTATGCCCAAGATGTCCGCTGCTGTTACCCAAGCCATCGGGGAATGTATCAGACGTTGAATTCAGCAGGATTTGAGTAGTACCCAAAGTTGAGGCATTCATGAAGATTATCTTTGCAGAATATTCAATATGCTCATTGGTCTCTGAATCAATTACCATAACTCCTTTTGCTTTGCGGGTTTCTTTGTCATAAAGAACCTCACTAACAATAGAATACGGACGAAGGGTTAGGTTACCAGTAGCCATCGCTGCTGGCAGGGTTGCTGATTGAGTGCTAAAATAAGCACCGAAGGGACATCCTCTGTTGCAAAGATTTCTGTTCTGACAATTACCTCTGCCATTATGCGGAACGGTCAGATTGGCCATCCGGTAAACGGTCATCATCCGTTCTTTGTTATAATGTTTTTCAATCCTTTCTTTTACTGCTTTTTCGACACAGTTCATCTCAAAAGGCGGAAGAAATATGCCATCAGGTAACTGAGCAAGCCCCTCATTTTGTCCGCTGATACCGGCAAAACGCTCCACATAATCATACCATGGCGAGATATCCTTATAGCGTACAGGCCAGTCAACACCATAGCCATCCTTTGCATTGGCTGAAAAATCCATTTCACTCAAACGGAGACAACCACGTCCCCAGGTAAGGGACCTTCCGCCCACATGATATCCACGATACCAGTCAAATCGTTTTACTTCAGTATAAGGACAATCAACATCATCTACCCAAAACTTTGCATTAAACTCGCTGTACTGACCGGCACGGGTTTGTACCAGATGACGGCTGCGCTCCTCGGGTGTGATTCTTCCCCTGTGTTTGAATTCCCAGGGTTTCATTAAGGCGGTATCATAATCTTTGACATGCTCAACATTACGGCCGCGTTCCAGCATTAATACTTTCAATCCCTTCTCTGTCAATTCTTTGGCTGCCCAACCACCGCTAATACCCGAACCAACTACTATTGCATCATAGGTGTTCTGCTTCTCTGCTTTTATATTAATATTCATCTATCTTATTCAATATTCTGTTAATCAATAATTAGGTAGCCCATGCTTTCTGTCCGGGCTGCAGTGGAATACAGGCTTCATACCTGCCTGGAATATGTACATAGCGTAAAGCCTGAGTCGCCCCAATCTCTGAGGTATAATAACCCAGGCAAGTGAGTTCGTAGATCAATTGGAAAAAATGGGAAGGAGTGGTTCCGGCAGCAATCTGTGTCTGAGCCTCGGATTTAAAGAATTTAAAGATTTCTTCTCGCTCTTTAAGTGTTAATGAAGTAAACGATTTCTTATACTTACTTTGCGAAACTTCATCTACTCTCATTAAACCATCCGCAAAATGCTTTTGAATATCTGCGGTATAGCAATCCTGCATCATCATAACTATAAATGGACCCAGGCCTGCAGCTTTGGCACCAGGTACTCCTTTCGTATCCGGAATAATCGTGTCGGCAATTTCTGCTATTAATGCTTCCTGCGATGCTATGGATTTTGATTCAATACCTTTCCCTGCAACCGCCGGGCTCAGCACATCGGCGAATGCTCCAAAGCCTGAAAAAGTAATTGCTCCCCCCAATAAAAAGGTAGCCCTCCTGACTGCTTCTCTTCTGTTCATCTATCTTTTCTTCTAATTTTTAATACTTTATTTAACCCCATACGAGTTTCATTACATATAAATAAACCAGTATTTGTTCAGCATTTGTGCCCCACAGGTATCAGGGAAGGCCAAAAAAACCGTAATACTAATATTTGACTATAATAGGTATTTTTCTTTAAACTGAGAGGGATGTTCTATTATTTTATCAAATTTAGAAATGTGTTATACATAATCAGAAACCCGGAATCTTCTTCCAGTGTTCAGGTTAAATTTAGTTCTTATTCCACTTACTATCTGATACTTTTTTTCGTAAAATCAATCCAATTTGCCAGCATACCTTTTCTAAATGAGACTAATGAACAAAATGCAGATGTCAGTTAGCGAGAAATCAGGTCTATTTAGAGGGAATCATATTTTAACGATAGTCTCCAAAAATATGAGGGAGATCATGTGTTATGGACCGGAGATTGCCATTATCTGGCATAAGCCTGTGTTTCCAATAGTGAAATGATAAGATACTGCATATTATTGGCAGGCTATCTCAGTTAATTTCATCGGACCCTGAAAGTTTAATGAGTCAATATTTCTAAAAACAACCTTATCATTTTGGCTATAGCTTTCTCCATAACCCTCGGAAAAAGAGGTTCCTTCCAATTTAAATGCAACCTGCCTGCAGGATTGAATACCTTCAGAAAGAAATGTATACTCTGCAATTAAAATATTTCCATTCATCCTTCCATTTATGGTTCCAGTATTCTTATCCTTTTCTTTAAAATTATAAACCAGGTAGCCGGTAATTGAGTCTCCTAAATGAGTCAGATTCATACTAACCGTATCACTCAAGCCAGCATACAGATAACAATTTGTTTCTGAAGTATTTTTCTGTTCTACTTTAGCTGAACTGTTTGTTTCAGTTTCCTTAACCTGAGTATTACATGAGGCCAGAAGAATAGCGAGGATTAGAATATTAAATGTTTTCATGAGTATAATGTTTGATAAAAGTTTTAAACAATATTCTAATGCAATAAAACTGCCAGACTCCATTCCGGATCAAAATTCAAATTCTGCCTTTGTATTATTTTAATGAATGAGATTTTGTAATCCAGCAGGTCTTTCTGCTTTTAGCTTTCGACTTTAATCTTTCTGCTCAAAAACCGTAACTTCCGAAAGTGCATTGAACAAATAGACTGCACCGGTTTTAATTTCAACGCAGCGGTAGCGTTTTCTGACCAGAGCTTCTTTTCTAAACACACGTCCATCGGGTAATGAGAACAGGGTTTTCATCGGAAGCTTTTCTACGCAAACAATGTGTGCAGGTTTACTGTCGTATTGTTTCAGGACACGATAAAGTTTGAGATCTACACAACTGGAAGCAGCCGGGTTTTCGAGATAATTCTGGATGGCATGATTAATATCAGGCGGGAAGATGGATTGCTCAAAGAAGGGCTTCATCATCCGTTTAAAGTTATTCTTCCATTCTTGTCCGTGGGGTTTTGCTTTACGCTTGTATTCATTCCAGGTCAATAAATGCGCGAACTCATGCACTGTGGTAATCAGGAAGGCATAGGGGTTGAGATCATAATTAACTGAAATCCGATGGCCGGCGTTTTTAAAAGGGTGGCGATAATCGCCATGCTTGGTACTTCGGTTTCTGGAGATCTTAAACTCACATTCAAAATAATCTATCCAGCGTGCTATAACAGGTGCAGCGCCCGGCGGCAGATAATTATTCAGTACAGTAATCTTATCCAATTTTATTTCAGAAGCTGGTATACAAACAGACTTGCAAGATAAGCCAAAGTGGTCATGTACACAATTTGAATTAGAGGCCATCTCCATCCCTTGGTTTCACGGTAAACTACGGCGATAGTGCTGATACATTGCATTGAGAATGCGTAGAACATCATCAGTGAAAAAGCCACGGCAGTAGTAAATACGGGCAATCCCGTTTCCGGATTACGGGCAGAGGCCATTTTCTCACGTACAGATTCCAGGTGGGAATCATCGCCTTCCACACTATAAATAGTTGCCATAGTACCTACAAATACTTCACGTGCAGCAAAAGAGGTAATCAATGCGATGCCAATCTTCCAGTCAAAGCCCAGCGGCCGGATCACGGGCTCAATGGATTTACCTAAAATTCCAGCATAGGAGTTCTCAAGCTTCTCGGAAGCAATAAGGCGATCAATTTCTGCAGGAGGAAGCTGTTTTCTTATTGAAACTTCGTTGTACTTGCTATCGATTTTATCAAAGCGATCTGATGGTCCGTAAGATGAAAGCACCCATAAAATAATGGAAACTGCAATAATGACTTTCCCGGCTTCAATTACGAAGGCCTTTACACTGCGATACATAGTCAAAAGCACATTATTCCAACGTGGCATACGATAAACCGGCAGCTCCATAATGAAGTATCCACGTTCGCGTGCGCGGATCATGTGCTTCATTACCCAGGCGACTAAAATCGCGCTCACTATACTCAGCAGATACAATGACATTAATGCCAGTCCCTGCATATTAATAAAACCCCAAACCTTCTCATCAGGTACCACCAGTGAGATCAATAAGGTATATACCGGCAGACGTGCAGAGCAGGCAATCAGCGGAGTAACCATGATCGTAATCATCCGGTCCTTCCAGCTTTCAATATTCCGTGCACTCATGATCGAGGGAACGGCACAGGCAAATCCACCTATCAATGGAACAATGGATTTACCGCTCAATCCTACTTTACGCATGATCTTATCCATCATGAAAGTAACTCTCGACATATATCCGGTATCCTCCAAAACGGAGATACAGGCAAATAAAATAGCAATCTGCGGAATAAAGATTACAACCCCGCTTAAACCGGCAAGTACTCCATTCACCAGCAGGTCAGTAAATACTCCCGGAGGCAGGATTTTCAGACTTACTTCTGTTAACCACAGGAACAGGTCCTCTATCAATGACATCGGATACTCAGACCAGGAAAATATGGCCTGAAATATCATAAAAAGTATGGCGAAAAAAATGACGAAACCAAATATCTGATGGGTAAGAACCTTATCGATGCGGTTACTCATTGTTTCCTGTTTAGGATCAGAATGAACTTTCACTGTGTCGAAAAGCACATCATTGATAAAATTATACCGGGCAATAGTCTCGGCAGCCTGTGCTTTTTGTGAATGAAAGTTGAATTCCTTATTGAGCCCGGCGACCTTCTGCTTCTCCTTTTCGGATAGAAAAGCCAGGTTTTCATACTGGTGTGCGATCTGCAATGCTGTGTATGGCCTATCAATCTTCAGATCATCCTGAATCGCTTTAATCAGCCCGGGTGCTATGCTTTCGACCTCGATGGAAGGCAATTGAAGCGGAATGGAACTATTGTTCAATATGGCCTGCTTAAGACGGTCAATTCCCTCCTGCTTGCGGGCTGAAACAGGAATTACCTGAACTCCTAGCTTTAAGGCCAGCTCATCTACAGAAATTTCAATTCCTGAGCGGGCAGCCAGATCCATCATATTCAGTGCGATTATGATGGGAATATTCAGATCTGCGATTTGAGAAAAAAGCAGTAAATTTCTTTTAAGATTTGAGGCGTCTGCAACAAAAATGATCAGATCCGGAAAGTCAGCCCCTGATCTATCACTAAGTGCATCAAGTACAATACGCTCATCCCTGCTTTTGGGATAAAAACTGTAGGTACCGGGAAGATCTGTGATTTGAGCAGTACGCTGATTAGGGAGTTTACAATATCCTGTCTTTTTCTCAACAGTTACTCCCGGGAAATTACCGATCTTTTGGTTTAAACCGGTTAGAACATTAAAAAGTGTAGATTTTCCGGAATTGGGGTTACCAACTAATGCAATTTTTAAATCGCCGTTCACCTGGAGATTATTGCATGATGATGGTCGAAGCTTCCTTTTTTCTCAAAGTAAGCTGATAACCTGAAACCGTAATAGCCATGGGATCCCCTAGTGGAGCTAAACGTTCAACAACAATAGATTCACCTGGCAAACAACCCATTTCCATCAACTTTACAGACATTTCAAGATCAGTAAATTCTTTGATAATTCCTGTTTGCCCTGGTATTAATTGTGAAAGCTTCATATCCCTGTTTAAATCTGAATCAAAAATAATGCTTATTTGAATTAATTCCAAATAAGAAAATTGATTTTACAAAATAATTAGAAATTAGGATTGAAGAGAGATTCCAGCGGGAGCAGGAGCCCGGTAAAATTTTGGACATTTACAACCTTTCTTAAATATACTGCATGAGCTAAGGCTCAGGAAAACAAGCAGAATGGCAATTTTAAAGCAGTTTTTCATTAAAGCGAACTCTGTGTAAAAAAATATAGCTAAAGATTCCCATTCCAACTCCGGTCATATCTGCAAATAAGTCCCACCATTCTGCAGAACGGTAAGTAAAAACCTCGAGTTGCAGAATCTCAATCCCGGCACCCAAAAACAGTGTGATACCAAGAATTTTCAGAATCGTGAGTGGGCGATAGGTATAACTCGCCTGCTGTCTGATTTTCCCATAAAATAAAAACACTGTAAGAACGAAGAAAAAGCCAGTATGGGCTAATTTATCGAATCCCTCAAAAAAGGTAAAGCCAACCTTACTAGTATCAGTTGGGGGCATCTCGCAGAGTATAACCACAAAGATGGCCCAAAGAATGGAAAGATACTGGTATCGTAAGGATTTTAACATTAAACCCCTATCTGTGTTTTGTAATCTCCGGCTGACAATAATTCTTCGACCTGTGCCGTGTCTGTTAACTCGATCTTAACCATCCAGCCGTCTCCATAAGGATCACTGTTAACTAATTCAGGCTTTGCATCCAGTTTTTTATTGATCTCAAGAACCCTGCCTGTTAGTGGCATGAACAGATCTGAAACTGTTTTTACAGCCTCAACCGTTCCAAATACATCTTCACGGGCTACTTCTTTTCCAAGGGTATTAATATCGACGTAAACGATATCGCCCAGTTCATGCTGTGCAAATTCAGTGATACCAACATAAGCATGATTACCTTCAACGCGTACCCATTCGTGATCTTTAGTGTATTTTAATTCTGCCGGAAAATTCATTGTGTTTTGGTTTTTAGTTTTTTCAAAAATACTCTAAGAATTGCAGACTTGCAATTCTAAATTTAGAGGTATTTGAGTTTATAGATGCTGAGGAATGCGCAATGTCATGATTTAAGAGTCTGCTCAGGTTTGGGGGTTCCGTCATTTCGAACACAACGGCAGTATTATCTTCTTAAGATTGGAGTTTGCGTTGTGGAGAAATCTGTTGATGGGAGGCAGTGCTTTTGACCAAGGGATTTCTCTTCGCGTTTAAACTATTTTTTAAGACAACAATTGAGGTCGCTCATCGAAATGACGGTGCATTACACATACCCTAGCATAGCCAAAAACCTATCAAAGGTTAAACCTTAAATTAACACCAAAATTGCTGAACGAAGTATTAAAGGTCTGCGAAGTATATGGTTTGGTGATATTGCCATCATAGAATAACCTCATGGTAAAGCGCTGGTTTAACACATAATCAACGGATGGCCGGGCGGTAATATTCTTCGCTCCTGATGAAACCTCTGCATCTTCAACATCTGCACGGTAGATTACCAGCTTACGGTCAGTTAAGGCGAAATCCATTTTAAAATTCATGTCATTATCAAGTTTCAATGACTTGAACAATCCAAAAGGGAAACGAAATTTAGTGGTACGGTAACCCAAACCAAAAACTGCTCCATCCTCTTTCTGTTGTGCCAACTGACTGTTTGACAAACTAAAACTCAGAGCTCTGGATTTGCGGTACTCCAGATTCAGGGTCATATTATTCTTCAGTCTGACGTCTACTCCAAATAATGGCAGAAACTGCTCAAACAGGGTGATCTGTGAAAATTGATAGAATGGAAGGAAATTTCCGCTGGCATCTTTTACATTAACTGCACCATTTGACTCCTGGTAACGTACAAGCGAATTAAATCCGTTCACACTGTAGAGTGACCGGTAAGCATGATTAATATCAACAGAAGTAAAAATCTCGTTGAAGAAAGAATATTTCGTCAGTCCGTTATAGCTGAGCCTCCAGTTAGGAATTGGCACTTTAGGAAAGCGGTTGAGCGAAATCTTATTTGCATCCTTACCGGTATAGGCCGCCATGAAAGAGGCAATCAAAACATCCTGTGAGCTCTTGCCATAACCATCGGCATAACCTCCTGCTGAACCCGAAGAATTTGGATTCTGGGCTCCAAGTCGTTGTGAGATTATCGCTCTGTTCTCCTGAAATTGTTGAAACAGACGGGAAGAATTGTTTAACTTATTCTCCTTACTGAAGGCCGTTTTCATCGAGAAAAAGGAAATATTAAAGTCCCCGGTAGTAACCGGACTCAAATTTTCGAAGCTATTACTAGAGGGAAGGAATTTGAAATTTGTTGAATAATTAAAACTCTGGCTTTTGGTGGCAGTCAGTTCAATACGAAGGTCGCGGATAGGTTCAATCAAGCCTCTGAAACTCATATCTTCTTTAATGGTATTAATGTATAGCTGATTCAGCAATGAATCCCGGGTGATCCAGCCATTCTCTAATGATCGGGTCCTGATATCCTGCTGTCCACCAAAAATAAAATCATAACCCGGAGCATTTAAACTAAGATCCTGCCCAATGAAACCTGTTTTTGGAAGATATCCGGGCAGAAAGGTCCCCTCGGTTTTTGTATATGCCCCGCTGACATTTTTCAGACTGGTGATCAGATTGATCAGGAAGCCTGCAGCTTTACTTTTATCTGCCTGATTTATACTTCTTACAAAGCCGAATTTATTGTACAAAGCAACCATACTCAATGTAGGATTGAGCTGTACTGTACGGGAATTCTGAATCGTATTTCCCACATTGATCCTTGGGTCATTCATGGTTAACAAAGGTTCCGTTTGCCAATTAAAACCCGAACCATAACGGGCTGCCAGTGTAATCCAGTCCAGCCCCGGGATTTTATTGATAGGAACATTATAGGTCAGGTTCATGGTGTGACCGTAATCTGTAGTCCGGCCCAGTTTCATGAGGTTTTGCCAGAGTGTATCCCGTTTCAGCCCATTTATTCTGCCCTCTGGCTCATCAATAATAGAATAATTGGTTGCATTAAAATCTATCTGCATGGAACGGGTCAGGTTCCAGCTGATGCCATAGAGACGTGACATCTGGAAATTTTTATTAAAATTGGTGTTGATCGGAAGAAAGTTATTGGGGTCATTATCCCGCAAAGTATTTTCAGAATATAAGCGGTCAACATCTATCCGGAAATTCAGAATTGATGGTAAAAGACTGAAATTAAAGTCCCTGATCAATGAAAGACTCTTCGATTTAATCAGTTTCTCGAAAGGAGTAATACTTTTGGCTTGTTTCGAATAATTATACTGCAATCCGGCACGATAGGTTTTCTGAATTGTACTCTCATTGATGAAATCGCGGTGATTAAATTCATTAAATGCATAGCTGGCACTCAGGTTTTCAATATCCCAAAGGCGGGTTTTACTTTCAGGATTGGTTTTGATCTTACGAACATCAGTAAAATTAATGCTCTTCCTGGCCGTATAATCCTCAGTAATGAACTTCAATGAGTCCCGGACTTCTTTTGAAGAATTCTGGAGAGTGGTTTTAAACTCGGTATCCTGAATTCTTGGATCATACTGAGGTGACGCTACCTGTTTTGAGAAGTTCACGTACATGGGTACTTTTAATCCGGCACGTTCAGGGAAGAATTTGCCTAGTTCCACATTTCCGGAAAGATCAAATAGCATATCATCTTCCCTGTTTCGCTCGCTTACTCTGCGATCTATAGAACCGAAGCCAATAGTACTCCTGCTACCTGAGATGGTAACATCTGCAAAATCTGCGAGTTTTGCGTTCATCCTGGCGGTTGCAGCCCAACCCCCGCGTTCATCAAAATCGGTTAACCGCATCTCATTAAACCAGATCTGGGCTGATTTGTCGAGGCCGTCATCAAGACCCGGACTTGCTAAACTTCGCAATGGATTACGAACCCCGAGCATATAAACACGAACCTTACTCAGATCGGGCTGTCCTTTGACGGTGATAATGTTCTGCCCGTCCTGATAAATAAAGGGACGATTAATCGGCCATGGCTGTCCGTTAAAAACAGCCTTGTTTCGAGCTGCTTTTGCTTCCAAAAATAATCTCAGTTCCACGTCTATTTTATTCTGGTCGGGCCAAATCAGGCCGGGGGCACTGGTTCCCGGGCTGGTGACTTTTAGCGGGATCTCATAATCATAATAATTGTCCTGATTATCAGTACCAACCCTTAGAAATGCCCGAAGGTCATTATCCCGTAACTGATCTCCCTCTGCGTGAATGAACATCTCCAGACGCTTATAGGACCGAAAATCATTCATGGTAGTTCTGAATGCGGCACGTCCGTATCCATCCCGAAGATTCCGGACACTCAATGCCAGTGATTGTTCATTCCGGCGGGATTCACCTCTGAAATTTGTATAATCTATCTCCCTGGTAATTCCCGGAGGAAGTACATATGGGATTGGGGTACGCTTTCCATTCTCCTCAATATTCACCGCACTTACATCAATTATTGAATTGTCGAGGCCGGGATTGATTAGTGAAGGATCAGCAATAACCTTGGACGGGTTATTCTCGGAATTATACCTCCGCCACTCTCCTCTGACCAATTGTAATTTCGCCAGACGCATTATGGTGGTGTCAGCAAAATCAGTCATGAACATCCTGATAAAGCGAATCGATTTGAAATCATTAATATTCCCTACTTTTTGCAAATATTCTGCAATCGGAATTTTAAACTGGATCCACCTGACCGTTTCCTGAGTTCCATTCGCCAGTCTTACCGTTGCGGGAACGATGTCTGAAACATAATTAGTTCCTACCGAAAGCAGATCCTGAGGCCGGATAGAGACTTTGTACTGAAAATATTCATCTGCCTGTGTAGAATTGTTATCCCTGTTTATATCCTCACCATCAGGAAAAGATGTTGCTGCAGTATTCTCAATTCCAGTCAGGTCAAGTGATTGCTGAGCGGTTTTTGAGTTTCCTTCAGGATTATTATACTTCTCATACCTCTTTAGAATTCCGGCATTGGCCTGATCCAGGTTTGATCCCCTGTAATATTGAAAATCATCTGATGCCGGATCACTTTCAAGTGAAATTGCAGCCTGAGGATTGATACTGGCCTTTACCTGATTCAAAAAAGAACTGAACTGCTGTCTCTCGTCTGCGCTACTCAGTCCATCAATACCTATATCCTGAAATTGCCGGGCCGTAGGGTTATTGTCAAATGCCTGAATAACCGGCTGTAATTTTGGAACCCTTCCCCATATGGTACTTTCTGTCTTTGCAGTATTCCCATCTATTGGTAAGCCATTTTCCATACTTTTCCTGCCATCTTTCAGGATATCTTCGGTGATGTTACCCAGATTAAAATAGAGATCACCACCTGCACTGGTTGTATTGTAAATGAATGGATCAAGCATCCACATTTCTATGAACTCGATGTTCAATGCCTCAAAGTCGTTTGTTTCCAATTTTCTGAATATCCCACCCCACCTGCTTCGTGGATTGGTTAGTGTACCTGAAGAAGTCAGTCCCGAAGTAGTGAAATTATATGGCCCCCTGATTGTTGGGTAGAAAGCCAGATCGAAGGTTGGGAGAATGATTGCCTGCCCGGTATTGGAATCTTTGAAAGGAAAGACCTCCCGTTCAAAAACCTGACGCACATAATGATTTGATAATTCATTCTTATCCCTTCTGATATTATCAGGGGTAAGTGAATTTCCGGTCAGGAAAAATATCGGATCAATATTATAAAAAGCAAGTCTTGCCCGGTTATAGCCATATGCAAGATCATTGTTGAGCCTTGATTCAGGAAAAAGTTGCGGAGTGCCGGAAATTTGCCAGGATATTGCACTTTTTATATCGATCATGGACCTGCTTGCTTCAAAATCGTCCAGATAACTTGCCCCGTTCCTGCTTCCGGCAAAATTTAGTGCTCTTGGATGCCCCGGAACCAGACTGGCGTATTCCCCATTAAAGGTAATACTGGAAGGCTCCTTGGTATTGATGAATGGAATCTTATCTACCATCCGTGTAAGCCACCTGGATGGAGAATTATAACTTGCATCTATACCCCAAATTGTATTGGATATGGCTTCTTCCCCAATATTCACTTTCTGAGTGAGCGGTTTTTCCGTCAGGTTCATGAAGGTACCACCGAGATTCAGTTTATCATTGACACGATAATCAAAACGTGTACCGGTAAGCGAACGCTGCTGTAATCCAAAAAGTTCATTGTTCTCCAATTTGATTCTTATAGGCTGTCCTGAGCTCAAAAGAGCCGAATTTAAAATTCTGACCACACCTATATTATAATCTACAGTAAAGTCGACCCCTTCCTGCAATGGCATTGACCCTGCAACCACTTGTACTGAACCGGGTGGAACATTGATAGCATTCAGCTGAAATTCTGAGCCTCCCTGTGACTGATAGGTACCCCTGATCTGATATCTGTTCAATTTAGCAAACAGTTGTTGAGCGATTACTTTTGTGGAGTCATAAAGAGGCTGATAAACATATTTATCAATCAGATTGCGCTCAGATACCGGATTAAAACGTTTAGCCAGATCAGAACCAAAAGGTTCTACCAGAGGAAAGGTGATCCTGCCATTCTGGGGATCGATGGTAATACCCTCCAGGAAATCGAAATAACCATCCGGTTTACGATCGTTTTGTTGATTCAGATTATCCAGATTGGTCATCTGTATCCATAATTTATTATTGGTATTCTGCCCCTCAGTGATCTGTGGTTTTTCTATTCCGGTTTCCTCATCAAGCCTGAAAATATTTAGTTTAAAGTCATTGCGGCTTACCTGATATGCACCAAGAGTATAAATATTCTTCATCATCAGATCCCAGGTTGGCAGGCTTGTTTTTAACGTCTCATTCTTCAATAACTTGACATACAGGACTTCAGGGGTGGAATTATTGACTGGATTATCTGTCGAAAACTCTCCTACCTGATATTCAACTCCATTGACTGTATATCGAAAAGCAACCGCCAGCACCTCATCAGCATTCAATTGGGTATTCAGGGAAATATAACCAAGCCGGGGATTTAATATATATTCCTTGTCGGTAAGATTCCTGGCAAAAGTGAGTTTTGCGAAATTGTCAGTACCACCGCCTGCTGCCTGAAAAAACGAAATCGCATCATTGGAATTGGTCTGTCTTACCCCCGGCGGGAGAACCTGCAGCAAATTATTTGATTGCTGGCCGAAGCCAGGACCGGCAAAACCTGAAGGGAGCACCGAATAGCCCTGACCACCCTGAACCTGAAAAGTATTGTAAACCTTATTTTCACCCAAATCCAGTAAGCCGAGGACATCTCTTGAATTTACTGTACTGTTTGCACGGTTGGTTACCCAGACTTCTATTTTTGTAATATTAATATTGGAGCTATTGAGCGGTATATTTTCAAGAGCTTTATTATAATTATCCCTGAAATACTGGGCCAGGAAATAATGCTTATTTGTTTCATAATTATCCGCCGATATACTGAATTCATTTTGCTGTGAACCATTGGTGATTGTAATTTCCTTCTGCTGTGATTTTTGCTGTGAAAAAATACTGGTTACATTCAATTTCCCGAATTGCAGTTGGGTCTTCAATCCAAACAAAGCCTGACTTCCACTGATTAGGGAAGAACTTAATGGCAGACTTACGTTACCGGCCTCTATCTTTCTGATTATCTCATCGTCCTTACCCGTATAATCAAGCTTGACCTGGTTCTCGAAATCAAACTGGGCTTCCGTATTATAATTGGTGCTGATCTTCATCTTTTCACCAATCTGCCCTACTACATTCATTTGTATACGCTGGTCGAAATCAAAATTACCCTGCCTGCGCTGCCGTTCATTGAACAAAGGGTTCTCATTCCGGCTTAAACGACCAGAAAAAGTAAGATCAGCAGATCCCTGAGGACGGATTTCTATTGTGTTTCCCCCAAATAATTTTTCAAAAGATTTACTGTTTACCATCACAGGCGGGATGAACCCTGGTTCACGAGCCTCAGAAAGCGGAAGATCCGCCAGCTCGCGCCAGTAATTGCGCTTGATCAGTTCATTTTCATATTTCTGATACTCTTCAATACTCAGATACTGGGGAGCACGGTAAAGCCGCTCTCCTATCTTTTCACGTATGATATACCGCTTTGATACCGGATCGAATTCAACACTTCTCTGAATATTCGATGGATTGGGGAGTATGATTCCCGTTTGCGGTTTGAACCGGAGTGTTTTGGAATCCTTAAAAGGATAAATAAGTTTAACTGTGTCTTTTGCAGCAGGAGTATTCTGAGCCATTACCCGTCCTGCAAACAGAAGAAGGAAGACACAAAAAAAACTCTTCAGGCAAAAAGTAGCAGCACTTCTCAATTTAAAATGATATTGATTTAATTATAAGCTTTTAAGGGCAATTTTTATCAAAGCTTCTACAGATAAATTTTCTGCAGAAGCTTTGATTGCGTTTTCAAGCGACTTTTCAGCAATATTTTTGTTAAACCCTAACATCACCAAAGCAGATAACGCTTCATCCTTAGCGGTATTATGAACAGGCATAGAGATCAGTGAATCAGGACCTTCCTTTTTCAACTTATCCTGAAGTTCGAGTATCATCCTCTGTGCAGATTTTGGGCCGATTCCTTTAATCCTTTGTATCAGAGGCACATCCCCTTTAACGATGGCTGCCTGAATCTCAAACGGGGTGATCGACGACAATATCATTCTGCCTGTATTGGGTCCGATTCCTGAAACGGAAATCAGGTGCAAAAACAAACGGCGCTCACCCTCATCATAAAAACCATACAAGGTATGTGCATCCTCTTTCACATGAAGCCAGGTATACAGCTTGCAGTGTTCCTTCTCCTCCAGTGCAGCATATGTATTCAGTGAAATATTGATGTGATAACCTATGCCACCTGCGTCTATTACCACGTAGGTTGGGCACTTGAATACGAGTTTACCGTTAATATATGCGTACATCTTTTCAGATTAATATTAATTCAAAATAATTCAGCGGCTTAAAGTCTATCCTTTTTTAAAACCCGTTTAAATATACCTTTTACCCGAGGATTGACAAGCATTGAACTTTCTTCCTCCTTTGTCTGAACATCCACTACAGCTATTGTAACCATATTCACAATTTCACGCACCGAACTACCCAATTGCAAAATATGCACGGGTTTATTCAGTCCCAGCAAGATTGGACCTACTGCCTCAGCACCACCTATTTCCTGCAATAATTTATAGGCAATATTACCTGATTCAAGATTTGGGAATACCAATACATTGGCAGGGGCACCAACCAGCGTACTGAAAGGATAATTATCCTTAAGCAGGTCGGGATTCATCGCAAAATTTGCCTGCATATCTCCGTCAACTGTAATATCCTTATGCTTTTCATGTAAGATCTTTACTGCCTGGCGAACTTTCTCAGGTACAGCTCCATCATTTGATCCAAAATTTGAGTAAGAAAGCATTGCAACTCTTGGCTGAATATTAAACTTCCTGACAGAATGATCAAGCAGTGCAGTAATGGCAACAAGTTCATCGACCGTTGGATTCTCATTCACAGTGGTATCACCGAAAAACACAGGGCCCTTCTTTGTCAGCATCATGTACATTCCTGCAACACGGTTAACACCTTCTTCAATACCAATCACCTGAAGTGCAGGTTTGATAGTTGAAGGATAATCTTTGGTTAATCCTGAGATCAAAGCATCTGCTTCTCCGAACTGTACCATGGCAGCACCATAATAGTTTCGGTCACGCATCAATTTTTTAGCTTCAAACAAGGTAATTCCACGACGCTGACGTTTTTTGTAAAGGTATTCAGCAAATTGGTTACTTTTTTCAAGCTCTTCAAGCGGATCGATAATGCTTACTCCTTCCAGTTCCAGCTCATTTTCAAGCATGATGCGGCTAATCAGCCCTTTATTCCCAAGTAGAATCGGTATAGCAATACCTTCATCGCGAACAATTTGTGCTGCTTTTAGAATTTTATAATTATCAGCTTCCGCAAAAACAACACGCTTAGGTGAACTTTTAGCCTTATTCGTAATCGTCCGCATCAATTTATCATCAAGACCAAGACGGGCTTTCAACTCCTCATTGTAAGCTTCCCAGTCTTTTATCCCTTTTCGGGCAACACCTGAATCCATTGCTGCTTTGGCAACTGCGGGCGAAACTGAAGTAATTAAGCGGAGGTCAATAGGCTTCGGAATGATATAATCCTTTCCAAATTTTATATTTTTTAAGTTATACGCAAGATTAACCGATTCAGGAACCGTTTTCTTTGCCAGTTCAGCGATTGCGATAACTGCAGCCTTTTTCATTTCTTCATTGATTCCGGTAGCCCTCACGTCAAGTGCCCCTCTGAAGATATACGGAAAACCGAGAACATTATTTACCTGATTCGGATAATCAGACCGGCCTGTAGCCATGATTATGTCTTTACGGGTTTTAATTGCCAGTTCATAGGCAATCTCAGGATCGGGGTTTGCCATTGCAAAAACAATTGGATTTTTTGCCATTGTTTTAAGCATTTCAGCAGTTAAAACATCCGGAGAGGAAAGCCCGATGAATACATCCGAATCTTTAACAGCCTCAGCAAGGGTATTGATCTTACGCGTAGTGGCGAATTCAGCTTTGGTACCTTCAAGATTTGCACGATCGTTACGTATAACTCCTGAGCGATCAAGCATCACAATATTTTCTTTTCGGGCCCCCAGGCTTACATACAAGCGGGTACATGAAATTGCTGCCGCACCGGCACCATTAACTACAATCTTAACTTTATCCAGTTTCTTTTTCTGCAACTCACAGGCATTGATCAGTGCGGCTGCAGAGATGATTGCGGTTCCATGCTGATCGTCGTGCATAACCGGTATAGACATCACTTCCTTAAGACGACGCTCAATTTCAAAGCATTCCGGAGCCTTGATATCCTCCAGGTTAATACCCCCGAAAGTCGGCTCAAGCGCCTTTACAATAGCCACAAATTCATCAATGTCCTGGGTATCCAGTTCGAGATCAAACACATCGATATCAGCAAATATTTTAAAGAGCAATCCCTTACCCTCCATCACCGGCTTTCCTGCTTCCGGGCCTATATCCCCCAGACCAAGCACGGCTGAACCATTACTGATTACCGCCACGAGGTTTCCCTTTGCTGTATATTTATAAACATCATCCTTATTTTCTGCAATCCGAAGGCAGGGTTCTGCCACACCGGGTGAATAGGCCAGCGACAGATCACGCTGAGAGTTGGTAGGTTTGGTTGGAACAACTTGTATTTTTCCGGGACGGCCATGAGAATGGTAGTCCAATGCGTCTTGTTTACGGTTAGTTTTGCTCATTAAGTTTAGGAATTGGTCAGTTGGGCAAAATTACAATTCTTTTCGTTATGGCTGGAATAAACAAACACAAGCAGGTTTGAATATTAGGAAACTAAGTTCTATTAATTTTAAGCCGCATTCCGGCTTTAATTGACGACTTTTTAAGACCGTTTAGCGCTTGTATTTTACTAACAGTTGAACCCTTTTTTTCGGCTATCTCAGAAAGAGTATCGCCTGGTTTTACGGTATAGTATAAATACGGACTTGCTTTTTTTGACAGTTCAGTTCTTGAAGGAGCAGGCTTTTTTGCTGCAGCAATCAAAGGTGCCGGTTCAGCCATTTCAGTTGTTCCATTAAAAAGATCATATAAAGATTTATAGGCATTATTCTTTACTGAAGGAAGCACCAGCGGTATTGGGGTTGATGCAGAGCCATTGACAACCTCCTTTTTAAAAGAAGGATTTAGAAGGAGTAACTCCTTTACATCCAGGTCTGTTGCAGCAGCTATACTGCTGATCGAAATCCTTTTATTAACCGGAATCACATCAGTCAATGTGCTGAAGCCTGCAGGTTTAACAGAAATTTCATGATCCTTAAAAAATTTCATCGAATAAACTGTAGCGATAAATGCTGGAACATAATTCTGAGTTTGGACTGGCAAAAAAGGTCTTACCTTCCAAAAATCAGCTACTCCCCCAGATTTAGCGATTGCTCTGGTTACAGCACCGGTACCACAGTTAAATGCCGCAATGGCCAGAAGCCAGTCACCAATTCTGGCATGTGCATCAAACAGATATCTTGCTGCTGCATAACTTGCCTTCACCGGATCCTTACGTTCATCGGTATAATTATCCATTACCAAACCGTAGCCCTTCGCTGTTGCATACATAAACTGCCATGGGCCAACAGCGCCTGATCTCGAAACTGCCTGCGGGTTTAGTGCCGATTCTACAACCGTAAGAAACTTAAGTTCTTCGGGAATTCCAGCCTCTTTCAATGCTTTTTCAAAGATCGGGAAGTAGTATTCAGATAAGCCGAGCATCTTCCCAATCTGTTCCTTTCTTCCGGTATAAATGTCGATATAGCGTTGAACATGTTCATTATAGCTTAATGAAACTTCCTTCTGGATAGAGTCAAGCCTTTTTTTATAAACAAGGTTCTGATAGCTCAGGACCGGATCTGGTACAGTACTTGGGGCAAAAAGGGTATCTCTTTGGCTTACCAGCTTACCGGAATGTATCAGAAGAAGCGAATCCTGTCTTAAACTGGCTGAGGCCTGGATAAAAAATATCAGAGACAATGTTGTAAAAAATACAGTAACTATCGTTTTTCTCATATTTTAAAAATAGAGTACGGCAAATTTACCGGATTAAAAAACATTTCTATAGAAA
>NZ_DASWXT010000011.1:0-10324 GCF_036405355.1 Daejeonella sp. | reverse complement strand
ACTCCCTCAAACAGCTTCAGCTTTTCCCTGATCTTATCATTCAGGCTTTCAAAACCTGCACTATGGGCCTCGCCGATATTAGTGAGTATTCCTATCGTAGGACGAATTATCCTGGCCAGATTCTCCATCTCGCCCGCTTTGGATACTCCGGCTTCAAAGATCGCCAGATCATTCTCCTCATTCATTTCCCATACCGAGACGGGCACACCAATCTGTGAATTATAACTTTTAGGGCTCCTGACAATATTGCTTTCGGGAACCAGAAGCTGATAGAGCCATTCTTTAACAATGGTTTTACCATTGCTGCCGGTGATACCGATGACAGGATAATTGAATTTTGAACGATGAGCTGCTGCCAGATCCTGCAAAGCCATTAGCGTATCGCTAACCCTGTAAAAATTAGCATCAGGATAAGCTTCGGTATCAAATCCGGAATCAGAAATTACAAAACTCCTTACTCCGGCATCATAAACGGCAGCAATAAAGCTATGTCCGTCCCTCCTCGCTTTCAGCGCAAAAAAGAGCGCATGATTGATATCGCTAAGCTTCCTGCTATCGCTAAGTATGGTCCTGATCAAAATATCCTTATTCTGAATAAAAGACTCCGCTTTGAGGATACCTGTGAGATCTTCTGTTGAATATAGGATATGGTTCATTCTGCTAATTTCAATAAATTTTAAAGATTCCTCTTAAATATTTGCGATATTTCAGTGCTTTGAAAAACGAGAACAATAAGCCTAAAATATTCAGCAGAGAACAGGCCAAACTGAAAGCTGAAAGCTATTGCGCCTACCAGGAAAGGTCGCAGTATGAGGTTAGAAACAAGCTTTTTGAATGGGGCTTGCATCAGAAAGATGTAGAGGAAATCATTTCTGAGCTTATTGATCAGAATTTTCTAAATGAAGAGCGTTTTACAATAGCGTATACCCTCGGGAAATTCAGGATCAAGGGCTGGGGCAAATTGAAGATTAAGCAGGGTTTAAAATTGAAGGGAGTTCCTGATAAAATGATTGCTAAATCACTTAATGCGATTGACATGGAGGATTATCTTTCAAAGCTGGAACAGCTACTGGAGAAAAAATCGAAAACAATAACAGAGAAAGATCCTTTTAAACGCAGGTATCTTCTAAGCCGCTATGCTGCAGGCAAAGGTTATGAGAGTGAGCTTATCTCTGAACTGCTGATTAGGGAATAGGTAATAATTTGAGTAGAACAGGAGATTTTGAAAGCAGGCCTTTAAAGACTTTACTTAGTGTAAAAAACACTCGTTTTTTATTTAAATATTTATGTAGCGCCCGGCCAGGATGGTTTTCCGAACATAAAGCTTTTAGGACTGAAAACCGGAAGAAATCCCGGAATTGTTCATGCAGATTAAACAACGTTTTTATACTAAATCATGAAATAGTACAAAAAAGGGGATTTGATGGGCCCTTCTTCACCTCTTGTTGGGCTAAAACTACATTTTTGACCCATTCTGCCCAATAATAGCCCAACAAAGACCCTTTAAGAACCCTTTCAGGCCCCGGGATGGCTCAACCGGAGCCAAAAAATGTATTTAGTCCAAATTATATGAATAAACAACAGTATAATTTTCTAATATCAAACAAAATCAGCCCTTCTGATAGAACTTTTCCGGCATAGTGGACAATTATACTTCAGCACTCATAAACCCCTTAAATTTAAGCTTATTGTTGTCCGGATTTTCATTGCAGACTTATATGCGAATTCTCCCGGTAGATTTTTATCAGTTTTAGCCTTAACAAATCAACAGAACAATGCTAGTTCCTATACTGCTTAATTGAGGTATTAAATATGACTTAGTGTAATTTTAGGTAATAGACAGGATTAACAGATGGTTTTTAAAATAACAATACTAAGCTGTGACGTCCTGATCTGGTGAATCCTGAATTTTCTCTTGTTGTAGATAGAAATGAGGAGGATCAATAAGTTCCGAATTAAATTACCCGGCTAGCTGAATCCAAGCTACTATATTTCTGGCACCAAAAATAGAATTGATCTTACTGACTGTACTCCCTGGACACATCCTGCGCCTGATGCCCCCCTTCATTTTGAAGCATTTTCAATTTTCCAGTCCCGACAGAATACTGATTAACAATAGTTTAGGAATATAAGTTCAAAAAAAATAAAAAATACTTGTCAAAATTGCTTTTCTGCCTATATTTGCACTCACCAAAACGCGAAAGTAGCTCAGTTGGTAGAGCACGACCTTGCCAAGGTCGGGGTCGCGAGTTCGAATCTCGTCTTTCGCTCCAATATGAAACTCCCTCCTAACAGAGGGAATTTTTGTTTGAAATAGTAAATAACCATCTGCTCGGATGGTGGATCCCGATTGCTATCGGGAGGTAGACACGAGAACGGTTGCGATTACCGGAATATAAAATCGAATAACCATCTGCTCGGATGGTGGTCCCGATAGCTATCGGGATGGTAGACCCTCCAATTTTGGATTGTTAGAGCAAATTGAATACTCCACGCTCGGATGGTGGAACTGGTAGACACGCAGGACTTAAAATCCTGTTCGCCCTAAAGCGAGTGCGGGTTCGATTCCCGCTCCGAGTACAAAAAGCCTGGTATGAAAATATCAGGCTTTTGTGTTTTATATTGTTTTACAATTTTGATAATGAAATTTGGTGAATCGCCCTAAAGCGAGTGTGGGTTCGTCCCGATAACTATCGGGACCCGCTCCGAGTACAAAAGCTCTTTGGAAACAAAGGGCTTTTGTTGTTTTATATGTTTTTGCATTTTATACAATCGCAAAAGCGAGTGTGGGTTCGTCCCGCTATCGGGACCCGCTCCGAGTACAACCCTCTTTACATTACGTAGAGAGGGTTTTTTATTTTTCGTCTATTCTAATTAGCCGTTTATTACTCCATTAAAGCATTTTTCAGGTTCGATACTCCCATCGCCACATGGTTTAATATTATTATCTCTCTGCAAATTCGTTTTGGTTATTGCTGGATTTTGTAGCCTTCCCATTTTTGGGGATTCGTTCTCCATTTTGATACCACTCCAATGTAGCGTATAAGCTTAAAGCAAAGACTGATTTAATGTGTTCTGCACAACTACTTTATTAGGCCGTGAAACCGGAATTTTATCTCCATTAGTTAACAAAAGAATCCCCCCGTCTTCTTTTATCCAGCTTTTTACAAAAATTTTGTTAACCAGATGGCTTTGATGAGTTCGCAAAAAACCTAAAGGTTTTAACAGGTCTGTATATTCCTTTATAGATCTGGACACCAGGATCCGGTCGTGATTAACCAAGTAGAAAAAAGTATAAGAATTGTCAGCTTCACAGCGTATTATCTCATTTACTGATACATAACGTATTTCATGCAATTGCGGAAGAGCAATTTTTGTGGGCGACATTTCACCATTTTGGATGTGATTAAGGAGAAAATTTAATTGCTGATTTTTCTCTTTGGCTATTAGTTTTTCTTTTGCTTTATTTACTGCAAGCACCAGCTCTTGTATACTTATGGGCTTTAGGAGATAATCAAGTGCAGCAAATTTTATGGCTTCTATTCCATATTTATCGAAAGCGGTGACGAAAATTACTTCGAAATTTTTATTGGGGATCAGCCTTAAAAGATCAAATCCTGAACGATCACCCATTTGAATATCCAGGAAAAGGATATCAGGTTGATGTGCGTTAATTAGATCTATGGCTAGATCGATATCAATGGCAGAGGCGATCACATTTATATGCGAGCAATACTTATTGAGTAAGGCTGCCAGGTTTTCATTATTGGAATATTCGTCGTCAACTAATAATGCCTTCATAAATTACAGCCAGTGAGTTAAAGTAATTTTAACCTGTGTGTTTGAGTTTCCGGAACTTAATTCCAGTTTAACAGGGCATTCAATATACACCTGGTTTAATAAAGCTATCCTTTTTTTACTCAGCTTTAAGCCCAAGCCATCGTAATTCTTCGAGACATCGAAGCCTCTACCGTTATCGGCCACTGTTACTATGATGTTATCCCCTTCTTTTATAAATCTAATTAGCAGATTACCCTCATCTTTTAATTTTGACATTGCATGTTTAACGGCATTTTCTGCAAAGGGCTGGACAAGCATCGCGGGAATTTCGGTGTTAGAAAAATTTAGGCTGTCATCCGCATGTATTTCGTAGTTGAATGAAAAACGCAACTGCTCCATCGATAAGTAATCTTCCAGCAAGCTGATCTCCTCTTTAATACTGATCAAATCCTGATCAATTAAAATATTCCGTGTTAATCTTGCAAATTTATCGAGATATTCATTTGCCTTTTCGACTTCATTTTTATTTATCAGGTTCTGAATTCCTCCTAAAGCATTGAACACAAAATGAGGATTTAATTGAGAACGCACAATGTTTAATTGGCTTTTGGCAGCATCGGCTTGCTGTTTCGCTGCTATTACCTTTTTCGTGCTCTTTTTCCGAATAAAATTAATAAGGACTGCTGATACGACGGTTATGAGTGCCAGAAAAGTCAGTGAGATCAGCAACAACTCTCTTGTAGAGAGGGATGTCAAAACTTTGAAAGAAACCCTGGCGGGTTTTGTCTTAAGAAATTGAGAACCATAAATAGAGCTTAAAAAGATATCGTACTCCCCAGGCCTTTTAAAATAGCTTACATCAATGAAATATCCGGGATCTCCTGTTCGGGAATTGTATCTCCAATTTGCGGGTAGACTTGTGATCTCGCTCCCGGAATGTTTTAAGGAGACATTATAGGCAAAATCCAGGTCGGTTCTTTTCATTAAAATAAATATCCCCTTGGTTTTTTCATTGATCCTGAATTTTGTCCCATTTTTTAAAAGAAGAATATCACCCCGGTAATTAGTCGGTGTGGAAGATTCACTTTCAGTGAACAGATGTGCTTCCAGTATCTCAGCCGGCTTTACGGTCTTATTATAAATGATGACGGTAGTGACCTGGCTTTCATTGGTGGATTTGTAAATTTTGATTGTCAGCTTTTTGTTCGTTATATCGGCAACACCTACATTCATCGTTAAATAGCCGGGAAAATCACTTCTGGCCGGCCAAACGAAATCGACTTTCGTTAATAAGGCATTTGATACCAGAACGGCAGTATCATTTTCTATGATCGAATAGCGGTAATAGCTAAGGCTGTCTTTCTTTAGCCGGGTAGTGACTGAAACGCTGGTGGCGCCTTCCAGAAAAACTATGGATCCCAGCGAATCATTTGGTATCCCATTGAAAGGCCTCAGGGAAGTGGTAAGTTTATCTGCCACCAAAAAGATGGGAATTTTAGACCGGGGAGAGCTTATGCGATAATTCATCGGATTCCCATACTCATCAAGAACCCGATGTTTAAACTGGGCCGGGCAAAACGTTGAAAGAATGCAAAAGAAAAGAAGGCTTATTAAAAGTTTCATGTTTATGGATTTAATTTACTTAAACCTCCGGTAAATATCCATTTTAAAAAACATAGAAATTGTATACAGCCAACTCAGGCTAATATACTGGCAAATTAAGCCTGAATTAGGCTAATCATAAAACTTAAACCTTTTCATAATGATTACCCTTTTCATTAAGTACTTTTAAAAACGTTTAGATATTCTTCCTGCCACCTTTTCATAGAATGCCTCTTCAAGCCATTAAATGCAATAAAATTCCCAAATCTCGAATATAATGCTTGGAAATCTGTATCGTTAAACGTACAGTAGCTCTTTGGAAACAAAGGGCTTTTGTTATTTATACGTTTTTGCATTTCCTAAAACGCAATTAATATGGTGGGTCCCAATAGCTATCGGGAGGTAGACACATACCGAATTAATTTGGGATTCACACTTAAGCTAGTGCCCCGAATCTTCGGGGCTCCTAATACCCCTCCCCCTTTATGGCTCGTGTAAGGGGCTTGTAAATGTTGTCTGATTCGTATTGTATCTTATTTAGATTAAAACGCCACGGTTTCTACATAAGATCACATCACATACTTATCTTATCATGATTACTGCGGTCTCAAGCTCTTTATCGGATTTGCAATAGCCGCCTTAACAGTCTGGAAACTCACTGTTAACAAAGTAACAAAAGTAGAGCCGACTATAGCAATTATAAAAACACTAATCGGGATTTCAGTACGATATTCATACTTCTGCAACCAATCATGAAGAAAATAAAACGAGATGGGAATAGCTATCAAACAGGAAATTAGTATCAGTGCCAGGAAATCTTTTGACAGGAGTCCCCAAAGATTGAATACTGTCGCTCCTAAAACTTTTCGCACCCCAATCTCTTTAATTCGTTGTTCAGCTACAAACGACGCAAGTCCGAATAAACCGAGACAGGATATAAAAATTGCAAGGATTGTAAACGATGTTGCAAGGTTTCCGATCCGCTGTTCTTCTGAGAATTTCTTGGCATACTCTTCATCATTAAATGTGTAGTTAAATGGTTCGCCCGGGCTAAATTTCTCAAATACTGTTTGTATTTTATTCAATGCGCTTTGAAGAGGTACTCCCTGTTTTATGCTTACCATGATCCTGTTCGCCGAGGCTTCATCATTGAAAAATACAGTCGGCCTAACCGGGGTGTAGGGGGATTCCATTAACATATCTTTGATAACACCAATAACTGCATAATTCTTGCCGCGATATTCAATGCTTTGCCCTATTATATTTTCTAGTCCGATCTGTTTGACTGCAGACTCATTAATGACGATAGCTGAGCTATCTGTTGCAAATTCCCTGGAGAAATCACGGCCTTCTTTAATTTGCCAGCCAATTGTGTTGCCAAAATCTGTTGTTACAGCTATAGTTCCAAAACCGGCAACAGTGTTAGGGTCTTTCCCCGGCCAGCTGAAGCCTATATTATTTGAAGATACTGCTGTTGTCGCACTATTTGATTCCGCCATATTGTTAACAAGCCCTGTTGCCAACAGATCGCTACGGATCGCATCATAGTGTCCGCGAAGATCAGGCGTCAGCATCCGTATCGTAATAAGGCCTTCGTTTTTATAATTTATTGGCCTGTTCTTAGCAAATTGGATTTGCTTAAATACAATAATAGTCCCAATGATAAGGGAAACCGAAAAGGTAAATTGTATGACTACCAGCACTTTCCGTGGTAATGAAGCAAAACGCCCAACTTTGAATGTGCCTTTCAAAACTTTGACAGGTTCAAAGTTTGAAAGATACAGTGCCGGGTAACTACCTGCAATCAGACCTGTAAACAAGGTAAATATCAAAGCTACCAACCAAAACAAAGCGTTTGTCCAGGGTAATTGTATACTTTTGTCTGCCAGCTGATTAAACGAGGGCAAAGCCAGAAAAACCAGCCCAATTGATATAACAAAAGCGATCAGGGCGACAGTTGCCGATTCGCTCAGAAACTGGCCAATCAATTGACTTTTCAGAGAGCCAACCGTTTTTCGTATTCCCACCTCTTTGGCACGCTTTTCACTGCGTGCGGTTGAAAGATTCATGAAATTAATACAAGCAAGTAACAGGATAAATACCCCAATAACGGCGAATAAACGAACAAATTCGATACGGCCACCAGACGGAATACCGTTCTCAAATTCACTGTACAAATGCCATTGATCCATCGGATAGAGCAGCAATTCCTCTTTTCCTTCGGTCGCATTTTTATGCTGCATTGGGATACTTTTGATCTTTTCGGAAACTGCGTGAAAATCTTCCTCATTGTTTAACTGTACGTAAGCCTGAAAGGAATGGTTATTCCACTGGGTTTGTGCTTCCTTAAGCCAACTTTCAGTCGCTAAATACTTCTTCCATGGCATCAAAAATTCAGTGCTGTAGAACGTCGTATTCCTCGGGAGATCTTCAAAAACACCGGCTATTTTAAAGTCGTTTTGATTGTCAAACCTTGCTGTTTTATTGAGCGGGTCTACATCCCCAAACAAATTTTTTGCCAGCGTAGCGCTTATTAAAACAGATGTTGGATCTGCAAGTGCATTAATGTTTCCACTTGTCATTTTCATCGATAGCATTGAAGGAAAGCTCTCCTCAACCCACATACCCTTCCCGGTAATCTTTTTATCAGCCAAGGCAACAATATGATCGCTGTTGCGCGTCGCCATGGACACTTGTTTAAAATCACCCGCGTATTTCATTCTCAACTCATCACCCAGGGGTAAAGCAACAGATGGCCCTGTCCACGCCTCATTTTTGTCATCAAAAGAGGTAGACATAATTTGCGCCAGTTGCTTATGGTTACTATGGTAGTTGTCAAAGGTCACCTCGTCCAAGATCCATAGTGAGATGAGGATACTTACCGCCATGCCAACAGCCAGCCCCCCGATATTGATAGCGGAAGAGCTCTTGTTCTTGATGATACCCCTCCAGGCAATCTTAAAATAATTCTCAATCATATCCTATGTTATAGAAGTTACAGCTTTATAAAGCCAGCAATTTCATGCCGTATTTTTTCTTGCCTTATAATCAATGAGTTAGTAAATTACCAATATTATTCTTTGTTCGTAACCGGACAGTAAGTGTTCGTATCTGACGGAGATGAGGTATGTTTCTCCTGATTTATTTAAATCACTTCTTCCTCAAACTTGGCAACCTGATTGATAATAATTTTGTCTTGCCCGCCAACGATAGTACCGGTTACAGTAATCACACCATCTTTTCCCTCCATCACGTTTGTCATATCCATTTTGTCGCCCAGTTCATTTATATGTACTCCTTTTATGACAGTCCTCCCTGTCTTAAATGGAACCAACCACTCACATTCCATCGAAATCACTTCCGCAGTAGCTACAATTCCCCCGTTCACTTCAACATTAATTGCTTTTGACCAATATGAAAAATGAAGGTTTCTTTGACATCACTGGTTACATTACCATTTGCGTCCTTACGTTTGGTGCTTGAAGTAGTAATCTTTATGTTCTTATCACACTGTGCCTGAGCCATTGTTACACTTAGAAGGACGATTGCAATTAACAATGAGAATACTTTCATTTCTTTTTAATTTTAGTAAATAATAATTTCTATGCTTAAAGGTAAATTCATGCCAATCTTTTAAATAATTGATTTTCAATTTATTATAAAAAAATAGAATTGCTCATTGTTCATATTCGTACACTTGGTGTGCGCACAGGCACAGAGTAGAAACCAACATGTTGCCTCGAACAAAGATTAAAACGTTTGGATATCATTTCGGTCGCCTTATTAAAAAAATTCCAATAACGCTATTATTGTGGTGGATCCCGATTATTATCGGAAGGTTGACACACAGGACTTAAAATCCTGTTCGCACTAAAGCGAGTGCGAGTGGGTCCCGATTGCTATCGGGACCCACTCCGAGTACAAAAGCCCATTGTTTCCAAAGGGCTTTTGTAGTTTATTTATATTTATTCATTTCATCACATTTTCCCCCCATCCCATCACATTTATTTTCAGCAGGTTTACAATCGGCTTAATATTGATCCATCATTCAAACCTGATCATTAAATAAAATATGAAGCCTTTTTTATTCCTTCTTCTCTGCTGCATTAATTATCATTCTTTCGGACAAAGCAAAACTGAAACTAATTACCCGCCCTTCCTCACGATAAAAGATGTTACCTTCAAAAGTGCCGGAATCACACTGGAAGGCACGGTATATAAACCCCGGCATCCTAAGGCCGCGCTGGTTCTGGTGCATGGCTCCGGACAGGAAACAAGGATGCTCAGGATGGCTTCAATTTTAGCCGAAAAGGGCATTGCGGTATTAACTTATGACAAACGCGGAGTTGGGAAATCAGGAGGGAGCTATGCCGGACCTGAAGTCGGCACCAATAACATTGATTCGGCTAATCTCAACCTACTGGCTTTAGATGCAAGCGCAGCCTCTAACACCCTGCTGAGGCATTTACCTGGCAAAGATTTGCCTTTGGGCTTAATGGGTTTTAGTCAGGCTGGCTGGATAATTCCTTTGGCTGCAAAAATCAATCACAAGGCGAATTTTATGGTAATTTTTAGCGGACCAGTTGTTACTACACTTGAGCAACTGCGATTTCAGTTCTATACGAATGGAAATCCCGGGTTCTGGGATACACATACCGAAACTGAGGCAAGAGAACATGTAAGCAATGATCCTGACCGCTATCAATTTACAGCTACTGATCCACAGGATGCCCTCAACAAACTCTCCATTCCGGGACTTTGGATTTTTGGAGGGAAAGACATACAAATTCCGGTAGGCTTATCAATAGAAAGGCTCAATCTGCTTAAAGCCAAAGGTAAACCCTTTGAATACCGCTTATTTCCTGAACTGACACATAATACCGCCTCCTCTAAATCACCTGAAACGATTAATAATGCTATTCAGTGGATTCAAATCACTGCA
>NZ_DASWXT010000010.1:0-20404 GCF_036405355.1 Daejeonella sp. | reverse complement strand
TTTTTTTTGTTAAAAATAATAAAAGCGGCCTGAACTGGGCCGCTTTTATTAGAAACGAATCAAGGAATTATTAACCCTTTCTCATGCCAGGTCTGTGTTCTGACCTTTGTTTCATTCTTTCCTTAGCTTTTTGCTTCATTTCTTCCATCGCTTTTTGTTGCTCCTCGTTCAGAATCTTATTCATTTTCTTTTCAGACTCCATCATGATCTCCCTGCGCTTTTCCATCTGAGATTTTCTCTGATCCATTTCAGATTTATGAAGTTTTTCCATTTTCTGAGCACGTTCGAGATGCAGAGCATAAACTTTCTCCTTTTGCTCCTGACTAAGATTCAGTCTTTTTTCCAAAGCATCAGCACTCATTTTTGCACGCTCTTCGGGAGTTTTCATTTCCTTAGCAAAGCGTTGTCCGTGTGGACCTGGTCCTGCAGGCCTTTTTCTTTGTGTGCTATCCTGCGCAAAGCCGGTACTTATAACTCCGATAAATAGGGCTGTAATAATCAATAACTTTTTCATCTTCTTTTTATTGTTTTTTTAATGGAGATGAAGCTATCATGATTTGATAATCATTTCCCCTGCGGGTTATGGCAAAATCATGATGGATTCATATCAATATGTGTTTATTTAATCAGATAGATGATATTATTGACAGATAGTTTAAAATGAATATGTTAAAATATGTTAATTCCGGTTTTTATCAAGGTTTGAGATGGATTTCTGCATTTGAGAGACCATGTTAGTCAGGGTTTCAAGCGTTGGTTCAGGGGCAGGCTCAGGAAAATGAGTACTGATAAAGGCTTTCGCTTTCCATATTTCAAGTAATTCATCCGCCTGAATGGAATAGGGTTCATACACAGGATTATCAGAAATAAGCTTTAGTGTCTTATTCTCTTTTACCCTGTTACCTATTCTTTTATATACTATTCCGTCATTTTTGCTTATTACAACATAAGTATCGCCCGGTTTTACATCGTTCCAGTTGCTTAGATATTCTCCAACCACAATTGTTCCTGATTGAAGGGGAAGCATCGAATCACCCTTGATTTCAAATGCACGGTAAGTTCCCTGACGAAACATTGGCAAATGGAATTTTGGTAATTCACTAATATATTCGGGATCTCCATACCCATTTAAATAGCCCGCACTCGCCTTTACAGGAACCAGTTCGATATTCTCTCTGTCCTGGCTGTCTACAGAAATACTTAATACTCTGATATTTGCGGGATCTCCTTTAGGTTTAGGTTTCCAACGGTCATCAATACGATCATTGATGAGTTCATCCATTGAAAGTTCATAAAATTCCGCGAATTTTTTTAGTAATTCATATTTAGGTTCGGCCCGATCCTCTTCATACGCTCCTACAAGGGAGCGTTTGATTTCCAGAGTGTCAGCAAATTGCTGTTGTGTAAGCCCTTTTTTCTTGCGGAGGTACTTCAGATTTGAAGAAATGTTTGACATTTTAAAATAAATTTGGAAATACTAAAATTGTTAGTAAATTTATGCTCATAAAATTAGTAAATATTTTCAGAACTAAAAATTTAAATTTTAATATATGCCGATCCTAATTAAACCAGCCATGAAAACCAGAAAATTTGTTTATTTAGTTACAGACCGTAACCGCAGTTGTATCCACGTTGGGATGAGTTCTGACTTGATGAAAACCATGAGTTTTTACAGGCAGATGCCAAATTTATTTTTTGATGCCGGACAGCAATTAACTAGGCTGGTTTATTTTGAGGAATTAAATTCTGAAACTCTTGCAATGGAGCGTTTCAAACTCATAAGTAAATTTACACGTATTCAGAAGGACAGAATGATCAGGTCTGTTAATCCGGATTGGATAGACCTGACCATTGGGTTGGATTTTGAACAGATTCTGGTTTCAGGTATTCAAACAATGAATACTGCTGTCAGAAATCTTTCCTGATTACTTTTTAATGAATTTTAGTGCTGCTGAATTCATGCAATAGCGCTTTCCGCCCCTGTCTTTTGGTCCATCATCAAACACATGACCCAGGTGAAGGCCGGTTTTGGTTTCGATTACTTCATCACGAACCATTCCATGGCTGTTATCTGTAACAACAGTTATTACGCCTGCTTTAATAGCTTTTGTGAAGCTCGGCCAGCCACTTCCTGATTCGAATTTATCTTCAGAACTGAATAAGGGCTCGCCGGTTGCAGCGCTGACATAAATGCCTTTCTGGTGATTGTCATTATAAGCATTTCTAAATGGAGGCTCCGTTCCGCGTTTGACCATTACTTCGAAGGCAATTGGGCTTAGTACTTTCCTCCATTCAGCTTCAGATTTCTGTATCGGGAATGTTAGGGCTTTAGCACTATTGGATTTGCTTTTGGAATTTGTTTGTCCACAGCCAGATACTGTCACAAATAATACTAATACTGCAATACTTAATAGTGATTTCATTGTTTATTTTTTTTTTTTTGAATTTCATAAGCTGAATTCATCTCAAGCTTGTAATTAATTACGAGTTTCTTTCTCGAATAGTTTTCCTATAAATAAAAAAAGCGGCTCCTGAGGCCGCTTTTAAATATTTACCATCCGGGTGCAAATGTTAGCCCGAATATTCCTGTTTTGACATCTTTCCTTTGGAAAGGTATCGCATAATAAGGCTCTAATATGAAGTATCCAAATACATTTACCCTAAGGGATACACCCGCACTAGTCGCCGGAATCCGCTCCAAATATCCATTAATAGTCCGTGGGGAGGAGCGGAAAGCCACTTTTGAGTCATTATCATATGCAATTCCCATATCAAAGAACAGGTTCAGATCTGAAAAAAGAAATTTCGATTCTATAGCTGCCAGTTTCTTTGGTCCTGTAAATGGTAACCGCAATTCGAAATTGGCAACAGCAATACGTGAACCAACTAATTGATTGATGTCGAATTCTCCTGCTCCGGTACTTGTTGTGCCATTCCTGTAAAAGGAATTTGCGTCATAACCCCGGATCAGATAACCATAACCTGCATACATTTGATAAAGCCTGTTTTCATCCCTGCCCATACGGGTATAGGTATAAATTCTACCTGCGACTGTAATTGGTTTTAACCTGACGTATCTTCTTGCATCTGCAGTTATTGCATTCAGTTTATAGTCGCCCTGGTAATTTTCAATCCCCAATCTATAGCGGAATCCATCCAGAGGGCCGGTCATTCCGGAGAAGGAGTTATCACCTACGAAGGCTGCATTTAACTGTACAGTGGTAAAAGGGTCAAAAAAGACACCATAAAATGCTGCTGCATCATCTCTTGACAGTTTTTTTCTGTCATTACCGATCGGATAACCGCTGTTATAATCGTAATAATTACTATACCTGTCTATACGGTAGCTATACCTTGAAATTCCGCTTCCTGCTTCAAAACGGTGGTTTCTTGAAAACGGATAAGATGCAAATACAGAAAACTGATCTTCGAAGGTGCGTATGATATCATAATTTTCAATATAGGTTTGCCCTACACCCGGAATGTTTTCTACTGCAGCGGATACCTGACCTGAAACATAAGGAATATGCGAACCCACAACACCCCAGTTGATACGGCTTTGCTGATTAACATAGGCTACCTGTCCTCCAAAATCATAAATTTCGCCATTTACTGCGGCTGTTGCAAAGATCTGATTTCTGCCTAGTATATCACTAAATACACCCTGGATACCACTTGCAAGTCCGGTTCCAAATCTACCCACAGAAGCTCCGACTCCATTACTTGAGAGATAGTCGAGTTTGAATTTTGGCTTGTAGGCTATGGTTCTTATTGAATCTTTCGGTATCCTTTCAAAGCGCTCAAAATTATTAAGGTTAGCATTAATAATATTTACACCTACAGATTTTGCCGGTGGTAAAGCTGCTGCATCAAAATTTAGTTCCTGAATACCAACTTTCTTTGATTTAAAATCGGCGATTTTTGCGTTATAAATAGTGTATTTCTGAGCTCGGTAATAAGAATATAGAATATCATCATTATTGGAAACACTCAGGGCAGGGGAGTATTCAGTAATTCCACTGATACCTGTAAAATAATCTGTTAACTGCTCTACGGTTTTTTCTTCAAGAGAGTAGCGGTACAGATTTCTGAAACCATCTCTGTTGGATAAAAATAAGATACTCTTATTATCACTTGAAAATTGAGGATTCAGGTTGTTGGCTCCATCAAAAACATGGAGATTAGTAATGGATTTAGTTGCAATATCAATAACAGCCATGTTCATCGTAATATCAACCCCTACGGCAGATTGATCATATGTTGTACGATCTGAACTGAATACAAGTGAACGTCCATCTCTTGAATAGCTTGGATGATATTCTGAATACTTATCGTTTGTTAATTGAGTTAAAACTTTCGTGTTCAGATTAAACTGATAGAGGTCATTCTGCCCTTCTTTCAAGCCTGAGAAAGCAACATCTTTTCCATTTGGTGACCAGGTAATATTGCTGAATTCTTCAACACTTCCCATTCCTTCTGTTGAAATAACACGGCCACTTGAAACATCCACTACCAGAAGTTTGGTTACACCAGCACTAAATGCACTGAATGCAAACTTTTTACTATCTGGCGACCATGCGCCTGCCGATTCTATAAAATTATATTCATCAATATGCCCGCTTTTTGCTTTACTAGACAGCTTTTTTAGGATTTTTCCGGTTTTGGCATCAGCGAGAAAGAGATCGATACTTAGCAGGTCACGTTCTGAAAGGAAAGCAACGTAATTCCCATCTGGAGATATTGCAGGAGCGAGATTATACGTTGCACCACCATTCTTATCATCAATTATCTTTTTCCCTATTGGTGTTTGGGCAGTGTCCTTAAGATATGGTCTGTAGGTATTCTCTACACTTGTTTTCCAGAGACTGGATAATGTTCTTTCGTCATATCCAAAAGTTCTGCGTATGCCCATTTCATAGCCATACTTCGCAGTTTCTTTGAAGAATGGGACAATGACTGTATCACCATATGTTGAGCCAATGTACGACCAGAATGCCTGTCCGTAACGATAAGGGAAGTATTTATTAGAGGTAGTCAGATCTCTTAAAGATGGGATATCCTTGTTCAGGTATGCATCCCGCATCCACATGGAGGTATACGCATCCTGCTTACCAACTGAAAGGTATTCGGCCATACCCTCTACCATCCATAAAGGCAAATTACCAATGTTCTCCAGGTTGGTTGAGTCACCCTCTATCAGTGAATGATATTGAAAAGCGTGCACAAGTTCGTGACCTAAAACGTGTCTTGTCTGGTGATTTAATTGGGAAATAGGCATAATTACCCTATTTTTCATTCCTTCGGTAACACCACCAGTTCCAACACTAATTTCACCCATTAAGGCCGTGGTTTGTTGAAAGTCGGGATGATTTGAATAAAGAATAAATGGATTTTTCTTTAAAAAGGTATCCCTGAAAACCTGCTGATGTAATTCATACCAAACCTCTGCTTCCTTAGCAAACCGCTGAACCAGACTATCATTTTTTAGATAGTAATACAGGTCAAAGTGAGGGGTTTCATAAACTTTAAACTTCAGATTTTTATATCTGACCTTATTCTGGCCAAAATATTGTGCACTTACATCAGTGGCTGCACTAAAAAAAATGGCTGTAAATAAGATTATGATTAACCAGAATGATGGCATTTTTCGGCAAATACTACGCTCTCTCATACAATATAATGAAATTGACTTTTTCTAAATTACGTAAAATTAATGATTTTGATTTCCAGAGTTTCAAAATATCAGATCAGAAAATCAGAATTCAATTATTTTGTTTTGCTTTATTCTGTCTGCGTTCTTCTCTGATCTCTTTTCGGGTTTTTTGCGTCTCAATCGGGGTTTCTGTTTTCGGACTTGCAGGCAGCTTGTTTTCCTGCGATTGATTCCCTCTGTTCTCCTGAACTTTAGGACTTGTGGTGCTCCGGATGGTTATATTTGGGGTTTCTGCTGTGTCCGGAGATTCGGACGGAATATATAATGAATCAATCAATACTGAGTCTATTGTGCTTGTATCCGGCCGGCTATAAACGGTTTCACATTGGTACTCCCTGGTAATTTCTACTCCAGGTTTAGGGAATGGCCCCGGTTTTATACCCAATGAAGCATCTTTATAAACCTTTTCCATGAATTTTCCGAAGATTGGCAGGGCTGTTCTTGATCCCTCACCTGTTTGGGATGTTTTAAAATGAACACTTCGCTCATCACAGCCAACCCATACTCCGGTTACCAGATCTTTAGTAACACCCATGTACCAGCCATCAACATAATCAGAGGATGTACCGGTTTTACCACCTATTTGGTTATTGTTTTTCCAGAGATCCCATTCCCAAAGTGCCTGTGAGGTTCCTTCAGGCTCTTCCATTCCTCCTCTTAGCATATAAATCATCAACCATGCTATTTCTTCGGTCAGGGTTCTTTTTTGCTCAGCTCTAAACTCTTCTATAAGGTTTCCTTCTGAATCTGTGATTTTTTCTACCAGTATTGGTTCCGTTCTTACCCCTTTATTCAGAAAAGTGCCATAGGCTTTTACCATTTCAAAAACACTGACATCATTTGGACCCAGACTAACTGAAGGAACAGCCTTCAGATCACTTTCAATTCCACATGCTTTTGCAAATTTTACTACGTTCTGAGCACCAACTTTTTCGGTGATTTGAGCTGTAATTGAATTGACAGACTTACCCATAGCCCAGCGCAAGGACATCTCTCTGCCAGAGAAACTATAATTTGCATTCTTGGGTTCCCAGTATTCTGTTTCCCCTTTTCTGATAGAATAGGGAATTCTTACCGCCTTATCTGTAAATTTATCGCAGGGATTCATCCCGGCTTCGAGAGCGGCCAGATATGCAAAGGGTTTGAATGTTGATCCAGCCTGCCTTTTGGCCTGATTTACATGGTCATATTTGAAATATTTATTATTAATCCCTCCAACCCACACTTTAATATGTCCGTTGAAAGGATCAAGGGTCATCATTCCTGTATTCAGGATTTTAGCATAATATTTAATGGAGTCTATAGTTGAGAATTGTACTTCTTTTTCTCCGTCCCAGTTAAATACCTTCATTTTTTTAGTCCTGTTCAAATAGTAATTGATTGAATCAGGATTGTTGTTAAATCTTTTCTTGAGGAATTCATAATAGGGGAGTCTTTGTGCCGCTTTTTCTGGAAAATCAAGAATTTCTTTACCGTCCGATGTGCGCCATGGGTTTTCATTTCCCCAGACATTCTCGAATCTTCTTTGCAATAACTTCATATGACTGTTCACAGCTTCTTCAGCATATCGCTGCAGTCTGGAGTCGATAGTGGTATATATTTTCAGACCATCACCATACAGATCATAGCCATTATCCTCACACCATTTTTCAAGGTATCTGGATACTGCTGATCTTAAATAGGATCCACCATCGCTACCTTCATCCAAACTTCCCGGGTTTAGTTTAAGAGGCCGCTGACTGTACTTTTTAAATTCGGATGTATTCAAATATTCGTATTTCTCCATCTGACTCAGCACTGTATTCCTTCTTTCCAGTGCCTTTTCAGGATTTCGGATTGGATTATAGGTTGTAGTTGCTTTCAGCATCCCAACAAGAAGTGCGGCTTCTTCAACCTGAAGTCTGTTTACCCCTTTATTGAAGTAACGTTTGGATGCCGTCTTTATTCCAAATGTATTATTCCCAAAAGGCACCGTATTGAGGTAGAGTGTAAGGATCTCATTTTTTGTATAATAGTTTTCAAGTTTGTAGGCAGTTAGCCATTCCTTTAACTTAAAAATTACTGTTCTTACCAGCGGAATATATTTTATTAGTCCCTGAGATTTTCTGTTCCGGGTACTGTAAAGATTCTTTGCAAGCTGCTGGGTAATTGTACTGGCTCCCCGTCTGTCGCCGGTGGCAGTAGATATCAAACTTGAGATCAAAGACCGAACGTCAATACCACTATGCTGATAAAACCGTACATCTTCTGTGGCGACCAAAGCATCGATCACTGCTGGAGAAATACTGTCGTATTCAACTGGTGTACGATTTTCAACGTAATATTTGCCAATCAGTTTACCATCGGCAGTATATAGTTCTGAAACAATATTAATACTGGGATTTTTAATATCTTTTATCGAAGGTGAATAGCCAAAAAGCCACAAAAAATTAAGCTCCAGGGCGCAAAAAAATAGGATTACAAAGTAAATAGCTATTGCAAAATACCGAAGAGGCCTGTTTTTAATTCTTCTGAACATATGGTAAATATGAGGAAATCATCATTAATATGAGGTAAATTTCTTAGAATTTCGAAATACTGCCAAAATAACGTTAAAGGGATAAAAAATGTTTTAAATTGCTTAAAGAGATTTTTATATGGATGATATAATTAAACAATTCAAAATTGCAAAAGGCATGCCTTTTAGCCTGAAGGACCATAATCCCGGATTTTCCGGAGATTATAAAAAAGAGAAGGCAATTCATTTATTAAATGAACTCAGGGAAGAGATGGATGCATTGCAGGAGGAAATGTATGCTCTGAATAAAAATTCTTTGCTCATCATTTTTCAGGCGATGGATGCCGCAGGAAAGGATAGTGCAATTGAACATACCATGAGTGGCTTAAATCCACAAGGTTGTCAGGTTTATAGTTTTAAACAGCCTAGCGCCGAGGAACTTGATCATGATTTTATCTGGCGCCACAACAAGGCTTTACCTGAAAGGGGCAGAATCGGAATACATAATCGGTCTCATTATGAGAATGTGCTGGTTTGTAAGGTTCATCCGGAATATGTTCTGAATGAGGGTATTGCAGGAATTGAAAGTGTCAAAGATATTAATGCTGTATTCTGGAGAGACCGGTATGAAAGTATCAGGAACTTCGAAAAACATATTAGCAGGAATGGAACAGTTATTTTAAAGTTTTTTTTGAATGTTTCAAAAGAGGAACAAAAAAAACGGTTTCTTGAAAGGATTGATGAACCCTTAAAAAACTGGAAATTTTCATCAGCCGACATTGATGAGCGTGAAAAGTGGGATCAGTATATGAGTGCTTATGAAGATGCTATTAAAGCTACAACTGAAAATCATGCACCATGGTACGTTATTCCGGCTGACAAAAAATGGTTTACCAGAATTGCAGTCAGCAGGATCATCGTAGACACTTTTAAGGAAATGAATATGAAACTACCTGAACTTTCAGAATCTGAAAAGGCCAGACTTGAAGAATGCAGGAAGCGTCTTATGGATGAAAAATAATGAATAAAAAGCTTATTGAAGATCTTTTTTGATAAGTACTTCCCGAAATTCAGGAGTATTCTCAATCAAATCTTTTGCAAAGGGACAAAGTGGTACAATTTTAATGTTTTTTGTTTTCGAGTAATTTACAGCGGCTTCAACCAGGCTGTTTCCAATTTTCTTTCCTTTTAATTTAGCCGAAACATTGGTTTGATCCAGAATCAGTATATCTGCCCCTGCAAAGCTATAACTTAGCTCTGCGAGCACTGTATTGTTTTCTTCAACGTAAAACGAGCCTTTATGAGCATTCTCACGATGTTTTATTTCCATTGTCAGAAATTAGCAGGGATCTTTTTGTTTGAAAATTCAGGATTGCTTATTTTTTATCTAATTTGAACCTGTCGGCATCTTTCAGGAATGGGAATGATTCCCTTGCGGCTGTGAGATCTTCTTTGTTTATTGAAAAGGTGTAAAGGTCCTCATCATTAGGTTTGTAATAAATCACTTTACCATTAGGGTCAATGCACATTGAGTCGCCGGAATGGTAAATTTCATTGCCATCATGTCCTACCCGGTTTACAGCTACAACAAAAGCCTGATTCTCTATGGCTCTTGCCGGAATAAGTGTACGCCAGTGCAGAGAACGACGTTCAGGCCAGTTAGCTACAATCAAAAGCATATCATATTCTTCGTCTATATTTCGAAGCCATACAGGGAAGCGGAGATCATAACAGATCATCGGACAAATCTTCCATCCATGTAATTCAACTAAGAGTTTTTTATTTCCGGAAGAGTAGTGCTTGTCTTCTTCGCCTAAACCAAACAGGTGTCTTTTGTCATAATATTCATAAGTGCCATCAGGACGCATCCAGATCAAGCGGTTAAAGTATTTTTTATCATCCTTAATAATGATGCTGCCGGTTAGTACGCAGTCAAACTTTTTTGCCTGTTGATGCATCCACTTCATTGTTTTGCCATCCATATCTTCGGCAAGTTGCTCAGGATTCATTGAAAAGCCCGTGTTGAACATTTCAGGGAGCACAATGAGGTCGGTTTTTTCACGTATTGAGGAAAGTCTCAAGCCGAGGTTTTGAAGATTTTTTTCAATGTTCTCCCAGAAAAGGTAAGCCTGGAAGGTTGTGATTTTTAGCGTATTCATTCAGTGATATTCATACGTTAATGTTTCAATTAAGGTTGCTGTTATATTCGAGCTAGCTTAATAACGGCCTTTTCGAGTGTTTCGTGCTTTTTGGCAAAGCAAAAGCGTAAAACCTTATGATCAGTACCTTTTTGATAGAATGCTGAAACCGGTATGGAGGCTACACCAAATTCCCTTATTATCCTTTTCGCCAAATCAGTATCTCTTTCATCGCTTATCCTGCTATATTGCACCGATTGAAAATATGAACCATAACATGGAAGCGGATCAAACCGTGTCTCTTTTAACAAGTTATAAAAAAAATCTTTCTTGTTCTGAAAAAAATCACTGATTTCCAAATAATTACGTTCATCTAACAAATGATCGGAGATGGCATATTGTACTGCTGAGTTGACACTGAAGACTTCAAACTGATGAACTTTACGGAATTCTTTCATCAACCACTCCGGCGCCAGACAATAACCCACTTTCCATCCGGTAGTATGTAACAGTTTTCCAAATGAGGCTGTTATAAAACTTCTTTCCATTAGTTCGGGGTAGTGCGAAACACTTAAGTGCTTCCTGCAATCATAAACCAAATGCTCATATACTTCATCACTAATGATCAGAATATTACTGTCTCTTGTGATACTGATCAGTTCTGCCATATCCTCTTCAACCAGTGTTTTTGCGGTCGGATTATTGGGTGTATTGATGATTATCATCCTTGTATTTTCGTTGATCATTTGCCTGACTTCCTTCCAGTTGATTGTATAATCAGGCGCTATTAGTTCCACAGATCTTACAATTCCACCAAATAAGGTTACAGAAGGTATGTAGGAATCATAGGCAGGCTCAAAAACAATAACTTCATCTCCAGGTTGAATTACGCAGGCTATTGAAGTGAAAATCGCCTGAGTACCACCCGCAGTGATCGTTATTTCGGTATCCGGATTGTATTTTGCCTGATGCAGTTTCTCCTGTTTTTCAGCTATTCGTTCTCTCAATGAGTAGATGCCGGCCATTGGAGCATATTGATTATAGCCCGTCTTCATATAATGATTTACCAGCTCAACCAGTTGCGGAGAACATTCATAATCCGGAAATCCCTGTGATAAATTGATGGCTTTGTACTCTGAAGCCAACTGAGACATTACTGTGAAAATAGTGGTACCAACTTCAGGCAATTTAGATTTTAAGTGCATATTAAAGTCTAAATTAGATATTTTTAATTTTCCTGATTTAGAATGTTTTATAATTCCCAGGATTTAATTATTATTTTAATTTCAAATTGAAAGCCATAAATGACCTATAAAAGTAAAGAAAGTCGACTCCTGCTCATTTTGGGCACATTTCTCGTTGCAAACGCTATTCTCGCTGAGTTTATAGGAGTAAAAATATTTACTGTTGAGGGTTCTCTGGGAATGGAGAAGTTCAATATCAATATGTTTGGTGTTCCTGATCTGTCTTTTAATATGTCGGCGGGAGTAGTAACATGGCCGCTCATATTTATTATGACGGATATCATCAATGAGTATTTTGGGGTCAGGCAGGTTCGTTTTTTGTCAATACTGGCTGCAATTCTGATAAGCTATGCTTTTTTAGTGGTGGGTTTTGCGATGGATCTGGTTCCGTCAGATTTTTGGGTCAATCAAAAAGTTGATGGGGTAGATGTTAATATGAATGCAGCTTTCAATGGGATTTTCGGACAGGGGATGTGGATCATTGCCGGGTCTATTATCGCATTTCTGATCGGACAAATGGCGGATGTAATTCTTTTTCATCGTATTAAAAAGCTTACCGGCGAGCGGTTCCTGTGGTTAAGAGCTACCGGTTCTACTTTGGTATCTCAAATGATCGATAGCTTTGTAGTTATCTTCATAGCCTTTTATCTTAATCCTCAATATAACTGGAGCTGGCAAATGGTTGCAGCGATCGGATTGGTTAATTACACTTATAAATTTATAGTTGCAATCCTGATGACCCCTTTACTTTATGGAGTACATAAACTGATTGATAAATTCCTCGGAAAGGATCTTTCTGCAAAGCTTATTGCGGAGGCTACCAAAGCATAGGGATTTAATTTTATTTATAATTATTGCCAAGATATTATTAAACTAAATTGTCTATCAAATGAAATCAAAGCTTCCTTTTTTATCACTATTATTCCTGATTTTATTCGGGATATACAAACCAGTTTCTGCACAGGAAGCGCTCTGGAAAGAGCAAAGCCCATGGGAAGGAGTTCCTGAATATTATCAAAAATGGAATTATCCTGATTTTCAGTTTCCCTCGGGATTGCCGGCATGGAAAAATGACAGGGTTAAGGTGGCTGTTACCCTTCAGCGATTATTGGGTGATATTCCTGCACGTCCAAAGAATCTGAACGTAAAAACTGTTTTCAGAAAGCAGATGAACGGTTATGTACTCGAAAAATTTCTGATTGATAACGAAGTGGATGGTTTGATCCCTGGCTATCTGGCTATCCCAACGAATGTAAAAGGTAAAGTGCCGGTTGTTTTGGGAATGCATGGACATGGAAGCAGTAAAGACAATGTTTTCGGATCGAATTCTGGTACCGCACAGGATGTATTGGCCCTGCTGATTTCGAAAGGCTATGCAGTAATGGCTATCGACAGCTATTTTAATGGGGAACGCCGGGGTACAGGTCCGGCCGGAGCACCTGAGACTCAATCAAAAGGAGCTGACCAGGAAACCTCAACTTTTAAAATCAATTTATGGTTTGGCCGATCATTATGGGGAATGCAAATCCGTGATGAACAAATTGCTCTTGATTATCTGAGCACCCGCCCGGAGATAGATTCAGATAAGATAGGTGTAGAAGGGATGAGTATGGGAAGTACCCGAGCCTGGTGGCTGGCTGCGCTTGATGAAAGAGTAAAGGTTGTGGTTGGGATAGCTTGCTTTACCCGCTACAAAGAACTTATAGAACAAAGAGAACTTAAAGCGCATGGGATCTATTATTTTGTCCCGGGTATGCTACAACACTTTGATACTGAAGCGGTAATGGGGCTTATAGCTCCGAGACCATTTCTGGCTCTTACAGGTGACAGTGATGCCGGTTCACCCTTAAGCGGGATGAAAACTCTTGAGAAAAAATTAGATACCGTTTATTCTCTTTATAAGGAGAAAGACAAGTTTAAGAGTATCATTTATCCAAATACAGGGCATGTATTTACAGATGATATGAAGATTGAAATGCTAGACTGGTTTGAAAAATATCTCAAATAGATAATGAAGACTTTATCCATCCGAATTGCTCTGGTTTTGTTTTGTATTCCATTACTCTGTCAAAATGGTGCTGCCCAAACAGTAAGTAAACAATCAGCATGGCAGAAAATTGCGCCGTACTTCGCTATATCTGATCAGTTTAAGGATCAATTTGGACCATATCGTTCCCCACTAAAATTTTATGATGGAAGGGAAGTGAAAAATCCTGCCCAATGGAAGAAAAGGAGAGTGGAGATTCTTGATCGCTGGAATGAGCTAATGGGTAAATGGCCTGCACTCATAACGGATCAGAAGCTGGAGTTTCTCGACTCTGTCAGAAAGGATGGCTTTACCCAGTATCAGGTGAGGTTTAGCTGGGTACCTGGACAGAAGACAAATGGATACCTTATGGTTCCTGATGGTAAAGGGAAAAAACCGGCAGTTATCACCGTTTATTATGAACCTGAAACCGCTGCAGGTTTGGGAAGAGCTGATCTTCCGGATCGCGATTTTGCCAATCAGCTCTGCAAAAGAGGATTTGTGACACTTTCATTAGGTACGACAGAAAGTACCAATTCTAAAACCTATTCAATTTATTACCCCGGGATTCAAAATGCAAGTGTTCAGCCTTTGTCAATGCTCGCCTATGCTGCTGCTAATGCCTGGAATGTTCTCGCCAAGGTTCAGAGTGTTGATTCAAAAAGGATCGGTATTATGGGGCATTCTTACGGAGGGAAATGGGCAATGTTTGCATCTTGTTTATATGAGAAATTTGCCTGTGCAGTCTGGTCAGATCCGGGAATAGTTTTCGAAGATTCCCGTGAATCTATAAATTACTGGGAACCCTGGTATCTTGGTTATCATCCTCAGCCCTGGCGAAAAAGAGGATTAATCACTAATGACAATCCCGCAAAAGGTTTGTACCCTAAACTTGTTTCAGAGGGGTATAATCTTCAGGAATTGCATGCCCTGATGGCCCCGCGTCCATTTCTGGTCTCGGGAGGTTCTGAAGATCCTGCAAGTCGCTGGATTCCATTGAATCATTCTGTTGCAGTAAATAATTTACTGGGCTACAAGAATCGTGTTGCCATGACAAACAGACCCGAGCATACCCCGAATCCGGAGTCTAATGAAGTGGCGTATTCGTTTTTTGAGTACTATTTGAAGTATTGAGATGTGAGACATGAGATATGAGATGTGAGATGTGAGATGGGGTTCCACTGAGATGGAAAGAGTATGAAAAATTAATCTGATCGCAATAGAATAAGATCTTTTAGTACTTCCGTTCACCCGGAAAACTGATAACAGATAACAGACAACTGAACCAGGAACCAGGAATCAAGACAATGAAATACTGATTTGCATTTTCAGCCCAATAGCCATCGGGTGTTGGATGCCAACTTTCAACCCGTTAGTTATCGGGTCTCAATTGTCAACTGTCAATTGTCAACTGTCAATTGATAGTCTTACTTCCCGATTTTAATCAATTCAACTTCAAAAATCAGAGTGCTGTATGGTGGAATATCTTTGCCTGCACCGCGTTCTCCGTAAGCAAGTGCATAAGGAATGTAGAAACGATATTTTGAACCTATTGGCATTTGTTGCAGTCCTTCTGTCCAGCCTGGAATTACCTGGTTCAGTGTAAAGGAAGTTGGTTCACCGCGGTCGTATGAACTATCAAATTGCATCCCGTTTGTAAGGGTTCCTTTGTAGTGTACAGTTACCTCATCAGTTGCAACTGGTTTTGCACCTGTGCCGGGAGCAAGGACTTCGTATTGCAATCCGCTCGGTAGGGTTATAATTCCAGCTTTTTTCTTGTTTTCGCTTAAAAATTTATCTGCCTCAGCTATGGATCCTTCAAATTTCTTTTTTTCAAGAGCATTCAGAAGGCCATAGATTACTTCCTGGGATTTTTCAGGACTGAAAATAACATTGCCACCTGAAAAGACATCACTCATTGCTTTAGAAACCAATGTATAATTTAGGTTGCTCACCCCCCTTTGCTTAAGGTCATTAGCAATGCTTGCCCCAAAGGCATAACTCGCTGAATCCAGTTGTGTTTTAAATAACGGAGCAGCAGCTGGTTTGGTTTGTGCTGAACTATAAGTTGTAATAGCCGCAGCTGCGACAAGTAGTATATAACGTTTCATCTGAGTGTTTTATCCCGCTTTGCGGTATGGGTTCATCTATTTTGATCTTATTTTTTGGATCCGTATCCGGACCGGGCCGCTAATATAGACAGCCTGCAGTTAAATTAAACAATATTCTATCTAATTTTTTGTTTCATGATTAAATACTAAATTGTCATAATGAAAGTTGACTATATAGCCCTTTCTATCCCCGTATTTTTTATCCTGATTGCGGTTGAGCTTGGCTATGCCCTGTATAAAAAGCTTGATTACTACCGGCTTAATGACTCGCTTTCTAATTTGAGTCAGGGTATCGGATCTCAATTGGTAGGGATATTTCTGAAAACTATTACTTTTTTTGGTTATTTATATATCTACGAGCATTGGAGATTCTATACATTTCCCAATACTCTATTGACATGGACATTGCTTTTTTTAGGTGTGGATTTTTTTTATTACTGGTTTCACCGTAAAAGTCATCAGATTAACGCACTGTGGGCAGCTCATATTGTTCATCATCAGTCTGAAGAGTATAATTTAACGGTGGCCCTCCGGCAATCATGGTTCCAGTCGGGTTTTGCCTGGGTTTTTTACCTTCCCTTGGCCTTTGCCGGTTTTGAACCGATTATGTTCCTGACAGTTAGTGCATTTAATACCATTTACCAGTTCTGGATACATACCCGGGCAATCGGCAGAATGGGCCCTCTGGAATGGTTTTTAAATACCCCTTCCCATCACAGGGTTCATCATGGTTCTAATCCAAAATATATTGATAAGAACCATGCAGGTACTTTAATAATATGGGACAGAATGTTTGGGACATTTCAGGATGAAGAAGAGGAGGTAGTTTATGGTATTACCAAGCCTCTGGCGAGCTGGAATCCGGTTTGGGCAAATTTTCACTACTGGGCTGATTTATATTCAAGTTCAAAGAATGCCCGAACTTATGCCGATAAGATTAGGATCTTTATCAAAGCACCGGGCTGGTTCCCTGATTACCTCGGAGGAGTGCAGTATCCCAAAGAAATTGAGATCAGTAACTATGTTAAATATAGTCCTGATTACGATCAGCGATTCAAAAAATATATTCTCATCACATTTCTTTTCACCCTTAGTCTTTCAAGTCTGCTTATTTTTATTAATTCACAACTGAGTGCTGTACAACTGATAGCCTGTAGTCTGCTGTCAATTCTAAGTCTTACCTCCTGTGGGGTTTTAATGGAGCAAAGAAACTGGTCAGGCTGGTTTGAAAATGTCAGGATTTTATTCTGGACATTGGCTCCGCTAACATTCTATGGAAGCACTTTTTTTTCAAATCTGATTATTATTAACACCATCGCGGCATTGCTTTCATTCGCCTGGTTCAATCGCATCAAACGGAATTAAAATGTTTAAACAACACAGAACTTTCTCACTTATCTTTTTGCTGATAATGATTCTGAATCTGATGGTTCAGTCGACTTTTTTTGAGGGTTACAGCATCTTAATTAAACCATTAATTTGTTTGTCTCTTGCTTTTTATCTTTACAAGCAAAGCAATTTGAAAGCAGGTTTTAACAGGTTGGTTTTTGCCGGACTTATTTTCTCATTGATTGGGGATGTATTGCTTCTGTACGCAGGTTCTGATGTTTATCTCTTTTTATATGGTTTGGTCTCATTTTTAATGGCTCATATTGTGTATTCATCCGCATTTTATCGTGATTTTAAGAACAATCCACAAGAATCAAAATATTTCGGGCATCTGATGCTCTTCCTGATGGGAGTGTTTTCCATGAGCTATTATTCCTGGATCAGAGATTATCTGAACGACTTTAAAATTCCAGTTCTGGCATATATTTTCGTGATATCTATCATGGCAATCCTTTCCGGTTATCGCTACAGAAGGGTAAACCTGCTAAGTTTCAGATTGATCTGTTTGGGAGCGGTATTCTTTGTGATCTCAGATTCTGCACTTGCCTTCAGGAAGTTTGTAGAACCCTATTCTTTTTCAGGAATCCTTATTATGACTACCTATATGATCGCTCAGTATCTGATAACAATAGGTACTATTGAACGTAAGGTAGCAGTTAAAATTTGAAAGCAGAACCTTCTAAAGACTTTGTTATAATCTGAAACAATAATAGTTTCTTTTTTTTGTCTGAACTTTGGTTTTGAATTAATTAAAAAAGTTATATTCGATTAATAAATTCTGTAACTACCTAATGGTTCCAATTGAGAAATCTTTTAGCAATTATCCTTTTTTAGTATGATCAGAGGTGCTGGTTTGACATTGTTGCTAATATTCCAGATTTTTTTTTTAAATAGAGCTATTGCCCAAGATTTACCTGGAAATAGTGACGAACAAATACTTGTTCGAAATGCTGCCACTGTATATTTTAACTCCCTTGCCGAACAATCAGGAATTTACAGAGGGGTTCAGTATACCGGGTTCCCTTACAAATTAAGCAACGGTCATCAGTATTTTGAAACTCAATTTCCTGTACAAGGATCTGTTTATTATGACGGAATACTTTATAAAGATATTCCAATGTGGTATGATTTGGTTAAAAACCAGGTAATTGTTCAATATGTTGATGGGTTTTCTGAGATCAAACTTCATAACGAACTGATAGATTATTTTTCAATATATGATCATCATTTTGTTCATCTTGGAAGAGATAAAACAGATAATAGTATTCTATCAGAAGGCTTTTATGATTTGATTTATGTTGGCAAAACTCAGGTTCTTGTGAAACGATCAAAAGGAACTTTAAAGGAGGTGAGTACTGGTATTGCTTTAACTATTCTGAAACAGAAGAATGAGTTTTACTTAGTAAAGGAGGGTGTTTATTTACCTGTAAAGAAACAGTCTTCAGTTTTAAATGCGCTGGGTAGCAAGCAGAAAGAAATTCAGGAATTTTTGAAAAAGAGTAATGTCAAATTCAAGAAGGATCCTGAGAATGCAATCGTGCGAATGGTAAGGTATCATGATCTTTTAACAGAAGTAAAATGAAGAAGGTAAATATTCTTTTTATCTGTTTATTGATTACCGTTTGGCATGTTGCCGCACAGGTTAAGCCGGTACAAATTAGTGTTGACTTTAAAGATGTAAGTATTCAGGACTTTGTAAAAGAGATCGAATCGAAAGCTAACTATCATTTTTACTATAACCCCGCAGAGTTTGATAGTTTAAGGGTTACACTAAGTGCAAAGAATGAATCTGTTTCTTCTATTTTGAGATCGGCTTTTAGAAATACCAGTTTCAGTTACACAATTGATCCACAAAATAATATATTTCTAAGCAAAGGTGTGGAGATTCTGGCCAGTCTTCCCTATGGGATATTTGAGAACGAAAAGGATTCTTTAAGCTGGCAAATGCAAAAGGAACCGGAACTTATCGCAGAACTTAGCGGCACTGTTGAACAAGGAAATCTGTCTTCTGCTCTTGAAAGTAAACAAATTCAAATAGGAAATAAAACTGCTCAGCTCAGGCCCGGAAATGTCACATTGGTAGGCTATGTACGTGATGCCAAGACAGGTGTTCCTGAAATTGGAGCCGCAGTTTTTGTTGAAAACCCGCGAATTAGTACCTACACCAATCAATTTGGATATTACACACTGGTTATACCCCGGGGTCCTCATACTCTCAATATTAAAGCACTGGGGATTCAGGATACCAAACGTAATTTAATGATCTATTCAGATGGAAAGCTGGATGTTGAAATCCAAACCCAGGTACTTTCATTGAGAGAGGTGGTTATTTCTGCGGAGAAATCTGCCAATGTCAGGAATGTGCAGATGGGGGTTGAAAAGCTGAGTATAAGTTCAATAAAACAGGTGCCTGTTGCCTTTGGGGAAGCAGATATTGTCAAGGTAATGCTGACTCTTCCGGGTGTAAAATCTGTTGGGGAGGCGAGTAATGGATTTAATGTCAGGGGAGGGGCGGTTGATCAGAATCTGATTCTATTTGATGATTTGACAATCTACAATCCTTCTCATTTTTTCGGATTCTTTTCAGCATTTAATCCTGATGTAGTTAAGGATGTGGAACTGTATAAAAGCAGTATTCCATCCCGGTATGGCGGACGTTTATCTTCTGTTCTTGATGTAAACAGCAGGGATGGTAACACCAAAAAGCTGACCGGAACCGCAGGAATAGGACTATTAACCGGCAGGTTGAATATTGAAGGTCCAATTATTAAAGACAAGACTTCTTATATACTTGGCGGAAGAACAACCTATTCCAACTGGCTTTTAAAGATGCTGCCTGATAACTCAGGATACAAAGATGCGAAGGCTTCTTTTTCAGATTTAAACCTGAGACTTAGTCATATGATCAATGATAAGAACAATTTATATCTATCAGGATATTTGAGTGATGACAATTCCAATCTTGGTAGTGATACAACCTTTGCTTATGGCAATCAGAATTTGTCTTTGAAATGGAAGCATCTTTTTAGTAATAAGTTAACAGGGATTTTTGTAGGAGGATTAAGCAGGTATCAATACAATAATCGTAGTATTGCTAATGCTACGAATGCCTATAAAATGGCTTTTGATATTCAGCAGGCGAATTTTAAGACAGACTTCAATTATTATCTCAGTTCGAAGCATACGATTGATTTTGGGATCAGTACCATTCGTTATGATCTCAATCCCGGAAAATTTCAGCCTCTTGGCTCCCAATCACTTGTAAAATTAAATGAGTTAGCTCCTG
>NZ_DASWXT010000009.1:0-17410 GCF_036405355.1 Daejeonella sp. | reverse complement strand
AGTTTTAAATTACAAACCAACCCGCCAAAAGTTTCAGCAGGATCGCATGTTATCCTGATTGATTCAGAGTACCCTGAAGATGATAGTCCGAAAATTGAAGTGCAATTTAAGGGGCTTGATAAAATGGAGGAAATAGAGGTTTCTAAAAAAGATTGATTTATACTGATATTAAGAGAATTTAGAATTGCTTGCGCACGCCTGGGCAATTTCATTATTTAATGTGAGTTCGATGGAAAATCATTCTGAGGGTAAATTTAGATTAATGATTTTCTATGTTTTAGAAAGCAGGGTCTGGTTCGCTTCGGCCCCACCAGACCCGTGTTCTGCCGTAGTTTTTGCCTGGAAATTCCTCTGAAGTATAAAAATCTGGCTGGCAAAAAGCTACAGCTGCCACCCGGGTTTATTTCAAAAGGCAATTGGTCCTTCTGCCGGGCTGCCCTTCCCGATGAAAAACAGCTCCAAGTATAATAAACCTTGCCGAAGGAGGTATCTTCCGGCTATTCGTAATTTGAAATAGAACGCGATTTCTTGCCGGAAATACTCCGGAGGAAAGGGCTGTACCAGCCTATAACACACAGGTATTGATTTCCAAAATCAATTATTGTGGTACAGTGCTACAAGATCAATTATCGATAATAAAGCAAAACCATTCCATCTGTTCAACATTGTTGCTATTAATGATCAATTTTAAAATCGATAGAAACTCAACAAAGAGGTTACAAATCGACTTTTGGATTAAATGAATATAAGACTAAATTAGCGCCACTATAAAGCAAAATTCTATTTCAGACATGCCCCTTCAGTATAAATCTTTTTGGATAATTTCAATCATGTTGATTTTATCACTTTATGCTGAAGCTCAGGAAAATCGAACTCAATCACAAGTCGCAAACCGACCTGTTGTTCAAGCCAAATTATCCACGACAGATCCAATTGTTGACGGTAAAATAATAGGAGATTCATTTTGGGAAAGCATTGAACCCATTGGTGATTTAACACAAATCAAACCTAATGTCGGTGCTCCTGCAACCGAAAAGACAGTAATAAGGATTGCCTATACTGATAAAATGTTTTATATATCAGCTATCTGTTACCATGCTGATCCAAAGGCAATAGTAGTTTCTGACTCAAGAAGAGATGCTGATCTGACGGATGATGATAGTTTCCTGTTTATCCTCGATACCTATAATGATACTCAAAATGGTTTTTTATTCGGGACCAATGCAGATGGCATGGAGTACGATGCCCAAATTGACAATGAAGGTAAAGGCAGTAATAATACCAATCGACAGCAGGGAGGTGTAATCGGAGGCATAAACTTAAACTGGGATGCAGACTGGGATGTGAAGACTGATATCGGTGATTACGGCTGGAGTGCAGAGTTTGCTATTCCATTGCGTTCCCTGCGATTTACAGCTGGAGAGAACCTTGTTTGGGGTATCAATTTTGAGAGGAATATTAGCAAAACTACTGAAACTGCTTACTGGGCAACAATTCCAATAGGTTTTGATCTGAAAAGATTGTCTCTGGCAGGTAAGTTGGATGGATTAAATCTTAAAAATCCAGGCAATTTCAAAATATTTCCATATGTGCTTACTCAGGCAGTTAACAACAGATCAGTAGTGCCCAATAAAACTGATACCAATGTTGAGGCCGGAATGGATTTGAAATATAGTGTAACACCAAGCCTGACATTAGACTTAACCTATAATACTGATTTTGCCCAGGTTGAAGTGGATGATGAGCAGGTTAATCTGGATCGGTTCAACTTATTTTTTCCTGAAAAGAGACCGTTTTTCCTTGAAAATGCAGGTCAGTTTACAGTGGGTAGTCCGGGCGAAGTAGATTTATTTTTTAGTCGTAAGATTGGCATTAGTGAAAATGGGAATATTATTCCTATCACCGGTGGAGGACGGCTTTCAGGTAAAATTGGGCAAACCAACGTGGGATTATTAAGCATGTTTACAGATGATGTTCAAAGTCTGGGAATTGATAAGAACAGCTATAACATGGCCCGGGTAAATCACGATTTTCCCAAACACAGGTCTTCCATTGGAGGGGCATTTATAAACAGAACTGGAATGGGAGGTGGCAATGATGATTACAATCACGTGATGGCGGTAGATGGTAAGTGGGGCCTGGGTCAAAAAGCACAGATTACCGGCTTTTTAGCTAAAAGCGCAACTCCCGGAATTACCGATTCTGATCATTCATATAAACTTCAGTTCAGTTATAATTGGTTAAGATGGGAACTTAGAGCTGCTTACACTGAATTAGGTGAAGGATTTAACCCGGAAGTAGGTTTTCTTCAAAGGAGCGCTTTCAGGAAACCTGAATTTTTTATACAGCACAGGTGGAGGCCGGATAATTTATTGAATCTAATGGAACTCAGGCCTCATATCTCCTTCAGACAATATTCCGACTTTAAAGGAAATTTAGTTACAAGTTACCTCCATATTGACAATCATTGGGTTTGGAAAAGCGGACTGGAAATACATACAGGAATAAATTATACCACAGAAGGGGTTGTTCAGGATTTTAATTTATCAGGGGTCTTAGTGCCAAAATCAACATACAAGCATAATGAATTGCAAGTGGTCATGATAACAAATCAAAACAAAGCAGTTTCATTGAATGCGCGAACTATTGTAGGAGGATATTTTGGAGGAGATCGGATAGCCACAACGGCAACTGTAAAAGCGAGGGTTGGCGATAAACTGAATTCATCCTTCATTGTAAATCATAATATATTAAACCTGCCAAATGGGGAATTAAAAGCTATTGTACTTGGGAATCGTCTGGCTTACTCATTCAGCCCCCGCATGTTTGTTCAGAGTTTAGTTCAATATAACAACAGGTCAAGAATTACTTCAGTAAATGCAAGATTTGGCTGGCTTCAAAATGCGAATAATGGTTTGTTTGTCGTAGTCAATATCGTAAAAGACAAAGATTTGCTTGACTTGCTGGATACCCGGAGCCTGACACTGAAATACACCCGCAGCTTTGATTTATTAAGTTTATAATCTTCGTATTAGCTCAGGACTAGCTCGTCTAATTCCATTATTCAGGCTTCAACTTCAGTTGGCACCCCCTATTATGCTTAAGGATTGGGGTAACTACTTCGATTTATTATATTAAAGAATAAGACTATGAAATATCTATTCATCATTTTACTGTATATCCCCTATTCTGCAAATGCACAAGATATGTCAAACAATACCTTTTACAATTCTTTTATGAAGCACTTTAAATTAAGCCCCCCTCGCGAGCGGTTTACTTCCGGGTTTTCACTCCATTCTATCAAGATGAAAACTGATTCAAAGGGAGTGATTGTAAGCTATGAGCCGAGCCTTAATATTGATAGTATTTTGTTAAAGGACATCGATATGGCCTTCCAAGGGGCGGATAAAGCCGGCTTGACTGCCTTTAAGTACAGTAAGAAAACTTTGATCCTTCCGGTTATGGTGATCAGAGGAAATCCAAGCGGAGTCGACTTTGGAATGTGGCAATATGAAAAGGAACTACGGTCAAATATTGTTCTACTGTCACCGTTTATTTATTTGATGAGCTCAATGAAGCCCATTGTTAACTGATTGACTTTATAATTTGGTATATTAATTTCCGTTAAAGGACGAATTGTGACATCAATCATCAAAAAATTCTTATATAACCAAAATTTGGTATTACCAAAAAAAGGTTATATACTTGTCTGGAAAAAAATAATAAACAAGGCAGAATTTGAAAAAACCGAAATCACACCTCAATACGCCTTAAATGCAAATAATCATTAACGACCATTTTCTAGGTGAAGTGGTGAAAGGTACCTACCATGGTAAGCTACCCTTTCCTAATGAGGTGTTAACAGGTTTCAAGAGGAGACTGGCACAGATGAAGGATATGCGAAATACGCAGGATTTACGTAATCTGAAAAGTTTGCATTTCGAGAAACTAAAGGAAAAAAGATATGAAGGCAAATATTCCATCAGGATTAACAAAGCTTATCGTATCATTTTCGGTATAGATAAAGAGGGTGGTTTAGAGATTATTGAAATAGTTGAGATCAACAAGCACTATTCATAAAACATAATAACAGAGTATTACAGACATGGATCTGATTAAAGACAATAAAGGTAATTTGCTGACTATCGAAGCATTTCACCCGGGCACATTTCTTGAAGAAGAGATTGTCGAACGTGGACTATTAAAAAAAGATGTTGCTAAAGAGTTAGAAATACTTCCTCACCATCTAAGCGAGATTTTTGCTGGCAAGAGAAATATTTCGGCTAAACTTGCAATAAAACTTGAGAAGCTGTTGGGTGTCAGTGCTGCTTATTGGGCTGGACTACAGCTATCGTATGACTTACAACAAGCCCGACAGGTCGAATGTGCCTGATTTTTATTGAGGCTTTACTAAAGAATAGTACCGTCCCCGCTGGCGCGCGTCTGTGGCGCGTGCTTCATAATTTTCTCTCAGCCTCCCATCCCTCCTACCCAAACTCCGGTCCAATAATCGCAAATTGATTCTCCGGTACACCCTTAAAACGATTCGTCCCCCGAAACATCCGAATAAAATTTCGCTGCTCTGTAAAACCAATTTCTTTTAGCCATGTTATCCATTCAGGCTCAAAATGCAAAACATCCAAAAGAACAGGAGACCCTGCACAGTTATTCAAGGCCGTAATTAGCAAATCTTGCGCTATACCGATATTCTGCGCTATAATTGGCCCGATATGAATAAAATCATGTCCGTACCTCCCCATACAATATCCCTTAATTTCATCTCCTTCTTCAATCATAAAGGAAAATCCCGGTGCTGTTTCCCACATCCACTGCAGCAATGACGAACGGTCTGCACCAAAGAATTTGCTGTCAAATCCAACCAAACGGGGCAGATCTTCCTTCTGTATTGCTCTGGCATTTGTAGGATAAAATAAATCCTTTGCAAGCACCAAATTCATCCTCGTCAGTTGGTACTCATCAACAAAATTCAATTTCAGATAGACCTCTCTGCCTGCAGGTGTGGCGTCAAGTTTCACAGTTTCTTCGGCTTGCAAAAGTTTCAGGGCTTCCAGCAATAATTGCTGTCCTATCCCCTTCCGCCGAAAATCAGGGTCAACCAATACCATACCTATCCAGCTAAATGAATGCCCATATCTGATAGTAGTTACCGTTCCAACAATTTGATCCTGAAAAGTGGCTACCATACAGGCTGCGGGACTATGCTGCAAAAATATCTGCCAATCGGATTCTAACTGATTCCATTTGGCTTTACGGCAGAGCTTAAGGCCTTCCGGAATATCATCCGCATGCATTGTCCGATACTTAATCATTATGTCTCTTTAAAAAAAATCACTTTCTATACAGCTCAGCTTCAATACGCTTTTCCAGACTTTGTTTAAAATTACTATCCAAATTTGGGAGATCAGCTTCCTTCTTAAAAAAATGACCTTTCACCATTCTGTTAATCAACAAACTCTGCTGTTGGAATAACTGGCAAACCGAACATCCGGCTAAATGCAATTTGAGCTCAAATTGTTCCTTTATTGAAATCGGTGTCAAACTCTTTTTTTCAATTAAAAAAGTTGCCCTGCGACAATTGTATGTTATTTTCTTTAGTGTATTCATAACCAATTTTTTTGAAGGCAAGCCCTTAAGCTAAGCTTGGTTCTGTGAATAATTACCCAGAAATTCGCCTTACTAAGCCGAAGCTCATCAAGGATCACTTCTGTCTTTTCATCGTCCATATGTTTCAACGTAAATACTGATGCCCAGAGCTTTGGCAATTTCTTCATACAATCCTGCAAGATCCTGTTAAACTCTTTATCCCGGAGCGGGTCTGCCAATTCTTCAAATGGCCTCGGAGCATACTCTTTTTTCCAGTGCCCATTATCATTATAAAAGAAATCATCCTGACTGGCTTCCTCCTGTTTAAGATCCTTGATATTAGCCAATCCCGAAGATTCCTTACGGTACAGGTCAATAATCTTATACTTTAGAATTGCCGTCAGCCAGGTACGTTCAGAACTTTTTCCGGCAAAACCTGACAAGCTTTTTAACCCTGCCAAAAAAGTTTCCTGTACCAGATCCTTTGCCAAATCCTGATCATGAATACGCAAAATCGCATACCTGAAAAGATAATCGGCATATCGTTCAACCCATTTTTTAGGATCTAATATCGATAAATCCTCTAAACCTGCTTCAAGCCCCTTTTCAGTTGGCATCGCTTGAACTGAACTTACACAAACATATCATACTGTTCATTCGTCGGAAGTATTATAAAACCCTTACAAGATATTTAAAATAATCCTTCCAGCATTTTGAGCTATCCTGCACAATGAAAAAAAAATAAAAATAATTGTAAGGCTTTGGCAAAAGGCCCGACAAAATCCACATAAACAAAATGAAGATGAAAACTAATCTGATTTTCTTAACACTATTTGTTCTGGCTGCCTGCAAAAAAGAGAATACTCCAAAACTCATTCTGGACGAAAAAGTAGACCAGGCACTGGCAATGGAAAAAGCTAAAGGCACTTTCTCTAACGGTCCCTATGGAACTGCCTCAGGTACTGCAAAGATCTATACTACTGAATCCGGAACACAGCTGGCATTAGAAAATTTCTCATCCAGCAATGGTCCTGACCTGAAGGTATACCTCAGTAAGGAAAAAGATCCGGTCAGCTTTATTAGTCTTGGTGACCTGAAGGCTACCGGTGGAAACCAGCTCTACAAGATCCCTGATCAGATAAAAACCAGCGATTATAAATATGCACTGATTTACTGCAAACGATACAGCCACCTCTTCGGCTTTGCTGAAATTAATTAATAGTTAAACCCTAAAACAAAATAAATCGAATGAAAACAATAGTCCCCATCTTTCTTATTTTCCTGTTCCTTAACACTGCCGCAGCGCAAAATGCCTATAGAGTAAAGAATTACAATATCGATAAAAGCAGCCTGGCAATTGAAGGATATGACCCGGTAGCCTACTTTGTCTCCAAAAAAGGAATTGAGGGCAAAAAGGATATCAGTCTCAGCAGGGAAGGTATTACATATCATTTCTCATCAGCACAGAATCGTGATCTATTTAAAGCAAATCCATCAAAATATGAGCCCCAGTTTGGAGGCTGGTGCGCTTATGCGATGGGTGAAAATGGCGAAAAAGTATCTGTAGATCCTCAAACCTTTAAAATACTGGATGGTAAACTCTATCTGTTTTACAACAAATTTTTTAACAATACCCTGAAAGAATGGAACAAAAATGAAAATGCACTCAAGCAAAAAGCCGAGCAGAACTGGACAAAATTCAAATAAACTATTTAAAACAAAAAAAACATGAAAAGAATAATGAAAATCGTCGCTATACTACTTTTAATCACATCTGTAGCAAAAGCCCAAAAATCTGAAATCTTTATTAGTGACGGAAAAGCCATTAAGGGTTATGACCCGGTAGCCTTTTTTAAAGAATCCAAGCCTGTAAAAGGATCAGAAAGCATCTCGTTCCAGTACAAAGACGCAACCTGGCTTTTCTCTTCGTCTGAAAATCTGGAAAGTTTTAAGAAATCACCAGAAAAATATGCTCCCCAGTATGGTGGCTATTGTGCTTACGGGACCGCAGGAGGACATAAGGCACCGACACAAACAGATACATGGACTGTAGTTGATGGGAAACTTTATTTTAACTACAACACAAAGGTTAAAGAAAGTTGGGAAAAGCAACAGTCTGCACTAATTGAAAAAGCTAATGTCCAGTGGCCATTAATAAAAGACAAACCGTAAGATCCATAATTAATCAGGTTAAAAAATGACAACAAAACATAAAAATATTGGCCTTGGCTTAGTAAAACTAATCGCGGCAATTATCCTTTTGCAAACACTCTTTTTCAAGTTTTCAGCTGCACCTGTCTCCGTTTACATTTTCAGTGAGCTGGGTATGGAACCCTGGGGACGGATTGGTACTGGCATATTGGAATTAATTGCTTCAGTATTATTACTCATCCCGGGGAAAACCCTTTATGGGGCTATCCTTGGGCTTGGCCTTATGAGCGGGGCAATATTTTTTCACCTCACAAAATTGGGAATTGAGGTGCAAAATGATTCAGGAAAACTGTTCATTATGGCATTAATCGTTTTTGCTGTCTGCATATTTCTGATTAGCTTAGAATGGAAGCAGTTATTTAGGTTCATCAAAAAGTAACAACTATGGTAAATCCGCTCGAACAATCAATCAGCCACTTGCTTACACAGCTTGAAAATGTAGTTTCCGAATTATCAGACCAGCAATTTATTACTCCGATACCTTTGCTTGGCCATTCTACAATAGGTCAGCATATCAGGCATATTCTGGAGTTCTATATCGAATTAAATAATGGATATCGCAGTGGTTTAATAGATTATAATGGGCGCAAAAGAGATCAGAATCTACAGACAATAAGAGAATCGGCAATTACTAAAATTCAGCAAATCAGGAACATAATTATGCTGGAAAACAAAGAGCTGATTGTCACGGTTGATTTTGACTCCGATAAAGAAACCATCCCACATGTGCCCAGCAATTATTACAGGGAGTTAATGTACAATCTTGAACATACCATCCATCATATGGCATTAATAAGGGTTGGAATTTTATTGATCACTTCAATCCAGTTGCCTGAAGATTTTGGTTTTGCCCCATCTACTATCAAGTATAAAAAAGCATGTGCACAGTAAGCTATATCCCATGTGCTGATGGCATTTTCATTACTTCAAACCGTGATGAAAACGATTTACGAGCACATGCAATTTCTCCATCGGCAGAGAATTTTGGGAAATATAAACTGCTGTACCCAAAAGATCCCGGAACCGGCGGGACCTGGTTTGCAATCAGAAATACCGGAGAAGTAGCAGTACTACTGAATGGAGCTTTCGAAAAACATGTAAAACTTCCATCATACCGAAAAAGCAGGGGGCTTATTATTTTGGAAATCATGCAGTCAGAATTTCCGGAAAAGATTTTTGAAGCGCTGGATTTATCAGACATTGAAAATTTCACGCTTCTTCTTTACAGAAATAAATGCCTTTGGGAATACAGGTGGGATGGATTTCAGAAATATACAGAATCTAAAAACCCTGATCTTCCGCATATTTGGTCGTCGGCAACCCTTTATTCTGATCCTGTAAGAAAAAACAGAGAACAATGGTTTAGCTCCTGGCTGGAAGAAGAATCAGAAATTGATCAGCAGAAAATCATTCACTTTCATCAATCTGCAGGAGGTGAAGACAAGGAGAATGGCTTATTAATGAAACGCAGTACGATTTCAACCGTTTCAATTACCTCAGTAAAAATCAACATGGCTGAAATCATGATGCGTTATGAAGACCTGAAACAGGGTTGCATCAAGCAAAGCAGAATCCAGTTAGTTAAAAAAAAAACAAAACCATCATTCCCTGAAAGTTTTGAAATAGCTATCAGAAATGTCCTTACCAGGACACTCAACTGGGAATTCTGGCCAATGCATCTGATTTATGCTCCCATGTATTTTTACTGGTTTTATCTGAGTGCAAGGGCAGGATCATTATTCTTCTTTAGTGCTGCAAATCCTGGCCGGAAAAACGCAGGCTTTGCAATGGAAAAAAAGAGCGACAGCTATGCCTTTCTTCCACCGGAATACTATCCAAATTCAATACTTTGTGAACAGAACACAGCTCCTGAAGTATTAAGGACGATGCTCGAAAATAATGCGATTGATTTCCCATTAATTGCAAAACCGGATATTGGAGAACGGGGAACAGGGGTAAAATTAATTAATAGCTTCATTGAATTAATTGATTACAGTAAATGCAGCAGTACCGATTTTTTGGTACAGGAATTTATTGACTATCCAAATGAAGTGGGCATTTTCTATTCCCGGCTCCCCGGATCTCAATACGGGCAGATCAGCGGCATTGTTGGAAAACAATTTCTTTCTTTAAGCGGCGATGGAAAATCAACGATGGAGAGCCTCATCAAAAGTAACAGCAGGCACCTTTTACATCTTAAAACACTCAGGGAGCTCTATGGGGATCAGCTAAATCAGATCCTGCCCGCGGGGGAAGAAAAGATCCTGGTTCCCTATGGCAATCACTGCCGGGGAGCTAAATTCATTGACCTGAGCTTCATGATCAGTGAAAAAATGACAAACACCATTGACAGAATCTGCAAGCAAGTACCGGAATTCTATTTTGGCCGCCTCGATATTAAATTCCGTACCTGGGAGGAACTTGAAAATGCGGAGAAATTTTCAATTATCGAAATGAATGGGGCTGCCAGCGAGCCAACCCATATGTATGATCCTAAACATTCTATCTTCTTTGCCTGGAAAGAGATAAAAAGGCACTGGGATTTACTGTATAAAATCAGCAAAAAAAATGCAGCAAGAAATGCAGTCCCATTAATGAATACCACCGAAGGCCTGAAAATGCTTAGAGATCATAGCAAACATATCAAAGGGCTTTCCTCTATATAATCAAAAGAAGGGCTGCTATGTTAAAATCACCATTTTCTTAATAATAAACAGTCTCCCGAACCCTCTTATTCTGCACGTAAGCTATTTACCGGATTAGCTAATGCGGCTTTAACTGACTGAAAACTTACCGCCGCGAAAGCAACAATAACAACGATTGAGCCTGATATTATAAAAACTTCCGGCCCAATCGTCACACGATAGGCGAAATCCTGCAACCACTTTGACATAATGAATCCTGCTAAAGGGGCAGCAATTACAAAGGCAATCAAAACCAGCTTTAGAAATTCAGCTGAAAGTAAAATGACCACCTGGCTAACTGAAGCACCCAGCACTTTTCTTATACCAATATCTTTAAGCTGCCGCTTAGTTGATAAATGAGCCAGACCAAATAAACCCAAACAACAAATTATAAGAGAAAGTATAGTTGCAATATTGATAAGCTGCTGCCAACGCTGCTCATGTTGATATTGACTCTCATTTAATTCGTCGAGAAAACTATACTGATAGATGGCATTTGGCATTGCTTGCTTGTAGATACGTTCAAGGGCTATAATGGCCTCCTTTTGCCTCGATTTTTCAAATTTTACCCACATACCACCATCAGGAGTTTCTGCCATATACATCACCATCGGCTTGATCTTTTCATGTAATGATCCAAAGTGAAAATCTTTCACAACACCTACAATTGTTTTCTTTTCGTTTTCGTAATACCGATCCATCCTGATTGTTTGGCCTACCGGATTTTGCAATCCTGCTGCTTTGACAAATGCTTCGTTTACCAAAACACCCTCTCTGATATCTTTTGCAAAAGTGAGCGACAAATTACGTCCTGCCTTCAAGGGAATATTGAGCGCAGGGATGAAATTTTCATCTACATTTTTATATTGCGATTTAAAGCTTTGCCCGTTAACCCTGAGGTCTTCAACCATTCCGTCATTGCCGAAAGAAATCATTTTAATTGCCGGTTCCCTCGCAATTTCGTTTTTCAGGAATTGTATCACAGCCCTATAATCACGAGCACCATTTACTGCTGTACGAATTACATTATCAGGATTATAACCCAAATCCTTTGTGCGGATATAATCCATCTGGCCATAATAGACTATCGTTGAAATAAGCAGAAAAACAGTCATAGAAAACTGGACTATTACTAAAGCTGATCCGAATACATTGCGACCGGATAATTTGCCTTTGTTATATAACACCTCAGAAGGCTTGAACTGCGATAGAATATATGCCGGGTAAAATCCTGTGAGTAAAACGATGCTTATCAATAACAAAATAAAGGAACACAAAAGCCATAAATCCATGACTTCACTAAAGAATATTTGCTTGCCGGTAAGTGTATTAAATAAAGGCAAAGAAAAGTTCATGAGAATAAAGGCCAGCAGAAAAGCAATAGAACAAAGTATAGCGGACTCCTGCAGGAATTGCATCACGATCTGCTCCTTACTGCCTCCAACAATTTTTCGAACACCCACTTCTTTTGATCGTTTCAAAGAAGTGGCGATCGTAATGTTTATAAAGTTTATTGCAGCCATCAACAAAATAAAGAAAGCAATTGCCATGAACATATATGAATAAACCTCACTGCTGCCATTAAGAACCCCATTTTCGACGCCTCCGGCTCCCCGGGTTAAAGGTTTCAGGTGGGTATCTGTGATTGCCTGTAAACCATAACTTATCTGCGGATCATAAGCATAGGTCTTGAAATTTTGAGCAAGCTGCTCTTTGGCGTGCAAGGCAAATACTTTATCAAACTTTTGTCCGACAACATATCTGTTTGCATCAGGATGAAGTACAACAAATGTACCTAAATAAGCATTTAGCCAGTTCGTATCTTCAAACGACAGTTCCATGAATTTGAATGAAAACAAGACATCGAATTGAATTGAGGAATTCTCGGGCGGATCTTGTACTACACCGGTTACAATCAAAGGTTTACCAAGTCTTTTAAACGATGGATCAGCATCTATTTGCAAGTTTTCGCCAATTACATCAATCCTGTTAAAAAACTTTCTTGCCATGCTTTCGGTAATTACTACCGAATTGACATTAGTTAATGCAGTTTCAGGATTACCATGTATAAGTGGAAAAGTAAATACTTCAAAAAATGTTTCGTCAACATATAATGACCTCGCACGAAGCGTTTTATTCTTTGAAATAATATCGCTCATTATGTCCCCACCCATAATACGAACAAAGCTTTTTATTTCAGGGACAGCATCTTTAAAAGCTTTTCCCTGCACCTGCCCGGTTGCGCCAAATGTTGACGGCATCGAATTTTTATTCTCAATTAAAGTAGTAGTAATCCTGAAGAGATTAGGATTGTTTTTATGGAAGTCATCAAAACTATGTTCAGCTCTCCAGTAAATTACGGCAAGGAGCATACAAGTAATTGCAGTGGCTAAACCCAGAATATTTATTGAAGAATATAGCCTGCTTTGCCATAGATGACGGATAGATATTTTTAGAAATTTATTCATAACTCCTTAGTTTCTTTAACGAAAAGGACAATTTCTGCTAAACTTAAATCAATTGTAACCTCATTATGCCAAAGCTAACGTTCTATTAAAATTAGTTTTTTAATGATTCAATTCTTACCTGCTTCTTAGTACAAAATACAAGACAGGGATGGCCGACCAGGATACTGAATTGTAGTATTTTTGCCTTCAACATTATAATAGAACGAATCCTGAAGGAATCAGAATATTACCATTAAAATTAAATCCTTAATAACAATGCCAGATCATAATCTATTGATTATCAATGAACAATTTATTGAATCGGAAAAAATTGTTCGATTTTGGAATTAGAGTGTACGATAATGATACACAATGTGACCCATAGATCCCCCTGTCCGTAGTCTTAAGCGAAGCGTGTCTTCGGATTATTAAATGATTTCCCGTACTTTGGGGAAAGACCCGCTTCACAAAACCCTAAAGGAATAATGAAGCCCCATACCCATGTCGTCTAGTCAATAATCACAGACTCAATATTCAGATAATTCGCAATTTTCTGAATCGTAGCGGCATGATGACCAATGCCAAGTGCAAAATGGTGCGTAGGCCCTTCCATGGTCCAGCGGCGAATAAAATTCCGAACATTTTCCTTAAAATAGCCACGGGTATTTGTATTGCCGGTTGCAGGTATCGGCCCTTTAACAGATTCCCCTTCTGCGATTACAAATTTAAATTTCCCCTCAAAGTTTGAACTGATACTTAATATCGTAATTGGCCCTTCCTTTATTTTGAACTCTACGCCAGCGCCAAATCCGGGTTTACCATGATATTTTTTCAGACTGCGTAATACAGGTCGGCCTTCGGCAATGGCAATATTATGAGGCCCGTCATGACCAACCAATACAAAATCATCCTTGAAATCTACCGGATGAAACTCCGCAAAACTACCCCCAATATTCAGACGATCCATAATCAGCAGGGCCATACAGGTTTTGATATCTGATTCGCCACACATCGGAAAACCCGAACCTGTTAAGAGGGAATTACCGATAGCCAGGTTAGACATTACTAATCGTGTCGTACTATTATCCTCTGCTTCATAATAATAAGCTAAACCATCCAATTGCTTTTCATCAACAAATTTTTCCAGAGCCATAGTTACTTTCGCGGCAACAGCTAAGTCCTCATCTTTTAGCTTCTCTGAAATCGGGTCTGAAACGGGGTCAGGTGTATCAAAGAAATCAAGGATTCTTTCTTTTGCCATTTCAATTTCGCTATTGCTTACCTTTTCATATTGTGCTACTATTTCATGTGCCTCACATTGAATGATATGACATCCAAAATGAGCAGTTATCATCGTAGAATCTGTATGCATATCGAGCATGGCTTCTATCGGATGGCCTATATGCCCTATTCTTACGGTTTTAACATCATGCAAAACTTTAGCAATCCGGCAATATTCTTCTATTTCCAGTTCCGATTGTGGATCATCATGTAAGGTTCCGATAATCATTTCAGGAACCTTCTTCCCCATCCTGACTGCAACCCCGGCAAACTCAGGTAAGGAGCAGATATCATCGTTATATAATTGCATGTAAGTACTTGCATTGGCATAATCCAGTGCTTTATCCGGTTGCAGGGCCACCATTACAATTGGTACATCGATGCTTCTGATAATTGTTCCAAAGGTGCTGGAAGTTGCGTAGGTAAGCATATCGCAAAAGATCAGATCCAGGTTAGCCGCTTTTAATACAGGCACCAAATCATAAGCACTTTTTACATTATCTACTATCCCAAAATCAATTACCTCTACATCATGCTTTTGCAATTTCCCGAGAAAGACAGATTGTTTTGCTTTCAGGGCATCCAGTAAACCCTCAAACTGGTTCCAATATTTATAATATCCAACGCCAAAGACACCAATTCTTGCAATGGTCTGCTTTCTCCGCACGATCCGGGGCTGCAAGCCAGCTTTTGGCTTATTTTCTGTGTTTTTACTCATTTTCCAGGAATATTTTAACTACTATTATTACTGATTTAATGCCTGTTTTGTCTCAAAATTAAATGGTTGTATCCGTCGTATAAAAATAATAAAGAGCATAAAAGCCAATGGGTATAATAAACCGGTTGCGATCCAAATAGGGCTATAAGAATAATTTTGAACGACCAATCCAATTAATGGGTTGATAATTAAGCCTGAAACAGCACCGGCAGTACCCGATAGTCCAACAACAGTTGAGGTGCCATTCTTACCAAAAATATCTGAAATGGCGGTGATGTAATTCGTGATCCAAAAACCATGTGCAAACATGATAACAGCCATTAAGGCAATGGCCATTTCTGCTGTAGAAACCCATGCGATGAACGGAGCAACAAGAGTAAGTAAGGCTGCAATGCCCATTACTGTTTTTCTGGCCCGGTTAACTGAAAAATTGTTCCGGACAAGTTTATCCGAAAACCATCCCCCTATAATATTGGATATTCCTAATGCAAGAAAAGGGATCCAGAAGAGGTTCCCTATTTGTTCGAAAGATACATCCCGCTCGGTGTTCAGATATTTTGGAACCCAAAACATAATAAAATACATCACCGGGTCAAGCAGAAACCGGATAAGAATAAAGATACAGGCTGCCCTGTTCTTCAGAATAGTAAGAAATGGTATTACAGTTTGTTTGACAAGGCTCTGGTTTCTTTTTGCATGACTGTTTTCACCCCAGGGAATATTCATCCAGATCAAAAGCCATACAATTCCGACAATTCCCGGGATGATAAAACTCCATCTCCATCCGAACTGATTTGAAATTAATATGATCAGGGGTGGAGCTATTACGGCTCCCATAGCTGCACCGCCAATTGCAATTCCGTTTGCCAGTCCCCTTTTCTTTTCATCGAACCATTCATATACCGTTTTTGCTGCTCCGGGGAAACAAGCGCCCTCTCCTATTCCCAATAAAAACCTGAAAGCCAGCAACTGATAAAAACCGGTCATCACACCATGCAGACCGCAAGCTACAGACCAAATTCCAACAGCTAAACCCAAACCAATTTTGCTGCCCCAGGTATCGATTAATCTGCCGCCAACAGTAAACATCAGCGCATAGCTTATTAAAAAAGCCGTATTTACGAAACCATATTCAATATCCGAAAACTTGAATTCAGCCTGAATTTTTATAATGGTCACCGATAAAACCTGGCGGTCTAAGAAACTCAAGCCAGTAGCAACAAACAGTAATGCTAAAACTAACCAGGGGCTATAGCTCTTTTTCATAGGTTTGCCTTCATGCTATCGTAAAGCTTTGTGCCGCAGATAATTTAGCTTGTGTGAATTTTTATTATCCCTAATATAATGGTTCTAGGTTGTATTTATAATTAAGTACCATCTTTTAGGATTGTTTTGAAATTCCGGTGATTTGAGCACCTGATTACGGGTTAAGCTGAGGAGTAAGGTGAACCCTATCTGCCCATTGTCCGTATAGTTTAGTGCATCGCCTAAGGATTGCAGAATGATAAAAAGTCCCGCCTATGCTGTTGTCTGAACTATGATTCAGATGATTTATTTAATTATTATGAGTCAATCAATCTTGCTAATCAAAGAAATCATAGTTCAGACAAAATGCTTCAAGTTGAATTTAAAAAAATTGATCCTTTAACACAGCATCATGACAATTGGTATATTAAAAAGGAGGTCGTGGCCTTCGCCACGATGACACATCAATTTTAAGAAAACAGGAGATTCCGGCTCTGAGGCCGGAATCGGATTGCAATATGTGCTAACAGAAAAGATGGTTTACTAAATCAATTCAGTTGTGCTGGCAGATTCCGGCCTTGAGCCGGAATCTCCTTTCTCCCACCACGCCACTGTCATGGCGGGCTTGACCCGCCACCTCTTTACACCACTTAATAATTAATTGTCATGGCGGGCTTGACCCCAATGTCATTATTTAAGGATAAATTACGCGTTAATTACAAAGGAGGTTCTCGCTTTCGCGAGATCCGATAGCTATCGGATGACAACTCCTTGGGTGTTGAGAGGAGATTCCCGCTCAAGGCCGGAATTGGAGCTTTATCAATAGCTGCAATTTACACATTGAAAAGGCCTTTTTTAGGTACTAACTCCGATCCTGGCGAAAGTCAGGATCTCCCCTACTATTAAATATTGAACTGTCATCGTGGCGGAGGCCACGACCTCATTTTCCTCTTAACCTAATGACATTGGGCCTTCGCCGAGATTGGAATGGAAACGACCTCACACTTAGATTCCGGCGAAGGCCGGAATCTCCTGTTATATATTACATCGCCTTGTCATTCCCACGAAAGTGGGAACCTCCAAAATCCTTCATACAACATTCGTAGCTCGGACGAATACTGGAATCTCCTCAGCCAAAACAACCCTTGTCATTCGAAAACTTTCGGATACTGTGAAAAGAGGAACCCCAAGCAATCCTTGTCACACCTGCTTTCGAAATG
>NZ_DASWXT010000008.1:0-19787 GCF_036405355.1 Daejeonella sp. | reverse complement strand
TATTCAATAAGTAAATGCTATCAGCTATGTCAGTTATTTCCCTGAACATATGATCGGAGATAATAAAGCCTTTATTTTCCTTTTCCCGAATAAGCAATTTCTTGATTCTTTCAATCTGCATTGGACTGATATGGGTAAATGGTTCATCAAGCAGAGCAAATTGAGATTTTGATTTTATGATAACGTAAAGCTCAATAATGCGTTTTTCTCCCCCTGAAAATTCTGAAATCTTCATCATGGATTTTGAAATAAATTCAGGAAAATATTCTTCAAACTCATAAAATTTTAAACAAAAATCTCTGAAAATCCTTTCTAAAGTCAGGAATGAGGGAATAAAATTAAACTGTGGCAGATATACCAAAAGATCTGAACGTCCAATAAGTTCAAAAACAGTTTTTCCGTCAAACCGAACAGATCTGCTTTCTGCCTTTAATGTGCCGGAAATAATCTTCATCAAACAAGACTTTCCTTGTCCATTTCTACCTAAAAGACCAACAATCTTTCCTGTTTCAGATTTCAAATAGATATCAGAGAGAATCACCCTATCAGAAAAACTCAAACTAACACTATCAACTTCCAGTATATGTTTCATCTCAAATTATAAATACCAATAATTAAAGTCAGAAACAACACAAAATCAAATAAAAGGCTGCCAGACCATAAAGCAGTTTTGGATATACCAAGGTTCTGATAATAGAAATATTCATTTTTGCGGTAACTATTTATGAAGGTTATAATAAACCCCATCGAAATAAGCTTAAACCAGAAAATAATAACAAAAAAAGGCATTCCACTCATCCTAAAAATGCCTGCAGAAATTAAAGAAACTGTAATACTTGAGATACTATAAGTACTGTAAAAAGTAAATATTAGCCGAATTGATTTGATCATTAAATCTGCAGGCTAAATATCAACTATAAGTCCTGTCATGCGAACGTTGTTCATTCCATTCATTCGTTGGTGCGAAATACGTTTTGTCTGTAGATTTTAAATGCTGCTTTAAAACATCCTCATTCAATTCAATTCCTAAACCCGGAGAATTAAGCGGCAGAATTGCATAACCCTTTTCTATCATTTTCTTACCATCTGTAGTCTTTACCAGATCTTCCCACCAAGGGATATCTACAGAATGATGCTCCAATGCAAGGAAATTCTGCGTTGCAGCAGCACAGTGAACACTTGCCATAAAAGAGACCGGTGTGCCTGCCTGATGCATTGCCATTGCTACTCCGTATTCTTCGGCATAATCTCCTATCCTCTTGGTTTCAAGCAAGCCTCCTGAAGAAGCCAGATCAGGGTGAATGATATCTACTGCCCTGGCATGGATCAAAGGCTTGAAATCTTTCAGTAAGTAAATGTCTTCGCCGGTAGTTGTAGGCGTTTCCAACGCATCTGAAATTGTTTTCCACTGCTCAGTATAGGTCCATGGCACCATATCTTCAAACCAGGCTAACCTGTATTTTTCCATAGCCTTGCCTAAACGGATACTGTTATTCAGGTCAAAGTGACCATAATGGTCGGTAGAGATTGGCAGATCATAGCCAACCATATTTCGGATTGTTTCTACAATTTGTGATAATTCTTCCAAACCTTTATCTGTGATCTGAATTTGTGTAAAAGGATGTGCTGTGTTGCCATAAGACATCATATTTCGCTGATCCCCCCATTGTGCGAGATCACCTTTTGCATTTTCCCAGAATTTTGAATTCACAACTGTACCCGCTTTTCCTTTTAATTCACTGATTGAAATATCCATTTTCAACCAGGTATATCCCTGATCATTGATCCGGTAATTGATCAGTTTTTGCTGTTCTGCAGGACTTGCAGCCTCAGGTGTATCTGCGTAAAGCCTGACCCTATCACGATATCTTCCCCCTAATAATTGCCAGGCTGGGACTCCATAGGCCTTTCCGCAAAGATCCCATAAGGCCATTTCAACTGCACAAACGCCTCCCGCCTGACGTGCTGGTCCGCCAAATTGTTTAATGATCTTAAAAATCATCTCTACATTACAGGGATTTCTGCCCAGGATCCTGCTTTTTAGCATCAGGGCATAACGGGCATCTGCAGCATCCCTTACCTCCCCCAGACCATAAATCCCCTGATTTGTGTCAATGCGTATGATTGCTGTTCCTCCCATTACATTGGTGAGGCAATAGCGCATATCCGTAATCTTCAGATCTGAAGGATTTGATGACCTTTTTACATTTTGCGTTGTATGGGCTATGGTATCTTCAATTGACAAATTCATCAATCCTCCGAGGGCAATACCACCCAAGGCTGTTTTTTTAAGAAAATTCCTCCGGTTGGTGCCGGTCTCAGGATTATTGATTTCAGCCAGCCTTGAATCAGCATAGGCCTTTTCTTCTTCCTTATTTCTGGAAATCAAAGATTGTAAAGTGCTTTTCATATCGTTTATATTACAGATTAATAAAATATCAGTGTTTTTTACCCAAATAGGAATCGAGTTGTTCAGGAGTGTACATGGTCTTCCTTGGATATTTTGCAAGCCATGCTCTGAACTCATTTTTTATGACCTCAGTCCAGTCTCCATGAATCTCACCTGAAAGGTATTTTCCCTGTTTCAGCAATAGACGTTCAAACTCATCCCTTAGTCCGGTAAGTTCATTTGCCTTGACCAGGTCTTCAACAAGATGTGCAGGAATAAATACAACCCCATAATCATTCGCAAATACAATATCCCCGGGAAAAACAGTCACTTCACCAACACGGATCGGTGCATTGATCGAAGTTGGGGTCATGTCCCTGATAAATGAGGGGTCATGACCTTTAACCCATGCATTAAAGCCTTCAGTATCCCTAAGTTCCTGCATATCCCTGATCGATCCATTAAAAACCACTCCCTTGCCTGTTTTAGCATAAATCGAATTCCCAAGGCTGGATCCAATCAGGGTTCCATCCTTAACCTTAGCAAAACCATCTGCTACATAAACATCTCCCTTTGTTAAAATATCGATCGGCCATATATTATATCCGCCCCGCTGTGAACGTCCTTCCCTACGACCCTGTGCTTTAACCAGTGTGTCAAGATCTGGCCTTGAAGGCATAAACTGCGCAGTAACAACACGACCAACCATAGTTTGTCCTGTTTTTAGAACAGTCCAGTTTTTCTCCACCTGATTACGGTAGCCTTTACCCAACAGATAGCCCCATATCTGCTCCAGTGTATTGTATTGCAAACGCTCAAGCACCAACTCGGAAACCATTGGCCGGCCATCTGCCGAACGCTCGCCTTTCCACAAAGCAGTCATTTCCTTTACATATTCAGGACTGGAACCAATCCGTTGAGCACTTACAAAAACTGCATTCAGAAGAATCAGAAACAATAAAGTTAATTTCTTATACATAATTATATTTTCTTATTAGTTAAATTATTTTAATATTAAAATACTCCGGTTATAGCCTAATATGAATTTTGCTTATGCTATATCCTAAGTTAAAAAATATAAGGCTTAAAGTTTATGAGCTTAAAAATTTAAAAAAATTAAATTTGAAAATCTTTGGCACCATTATTTCATGAGGAGTATTGGCCATCAACAATGTGGTCAAAAGGAAATTATGAAAAATATACTAATCATGTTTGCATTTGCAGTGATAGTTACAGCTTGCAACAGTAACGCGAATGAGAATGCTAAAATAGATCAGGATTCGGTCAGAATGGTTAATCAGCTTGATAGCTTTAAAAGAGCTGCATCAGCCGATTCGGCTGCAACTGCATTAGCAATCGCAAAAGAAAGAGCAAATACTAAAAATCAGTATCAATCATCAGGTACTTCTTCAAAATCAGTGACTAACACAACAACTCAAACAGGCACAACGGCACAGAAAAAAGGCTGGAGTTCAGCTGCTAAGGGTGCAGTTATCGGTGGAGTTATTGGTGCTGGAACAGGAATTATCGTCGACAAAAAAGATGGCAGAGGTGCTGCAATTGGCGGGGTCGTTGGTGCTGGGACAGGTTATGTAATTGGCAGGGAGCAGGATAAAAAATCCGGAAGAGTGAATCAGTAATAATATCTACCTATGAAAGAAAATGCCCCTGATTAAATTTAATCAGGGGCATTTTTTTGTCTTGAGCCTTTGCCCATGATACCTAATACTCTTCAGTTGTTGGTTGATAGTTGTTGGTTGTTGGGAATTTATCGTAATTATTAAATGAATTATGTTTGATTAATATCTTTGGGCACAATTTTTAATTGAACCAAGCATAAGTCTTGATTCTTGGCTCTTGATACTTGATACTCAATACTAACTACTCACGACTTAAGCACCCGCTGTATCTCATCCAGCTTCATTAGAGCTTCAACCGGAGTCAGTGTATTTACTTCAAGGTTATTCAGCATATCCCTGATCTTAACCAGTACAGGATCATCAATAGAAAACATTTGTAGCTGGTATGCTTGCTTCTGAACTTTTTTAAGGCTGTCTTTGATATCCTCTCCACCTGTCCGCTCCTGCTCAAGCCGTTTCAATATTTCGTTTGCCCTGCTGACGAGTTTTGGAGGCATTCCGGCCATCTTAGCGACATGAATTCCAAAACTATGCTCGCTGCCTCCCGGTACAAGCTTGCGCAGGAAAATAACTCTGTTCCCTAACTCTTTAACAGACACATTGAAATTCTTTATTCTGCTGAATGAGTTGGTCAGTTCATTCAATTCATGATAATGTGTTGCGAATAGCGTTTTCGCCTTCGCCGTGGGATGATTATGAAGATACTCAGCAATCGACCAGGCAATTGATATTCCATCATAGGTACTGGTGCCCCTGCCAATCTCATCCATCAGAATAAGGCTCCTGGGAGATAAATTATTTAGAATGCTTGCTGTTTCATTCATTTCAACCATGAATGTTGACTCGCCTGTAGTAAGATTGTCTGAAGCCCCTACCCTGGTATAAATCTTATCCACGAGCCCTATCTGCGCCTCCTTTGCAGGAACAAAACAACCCATTTGTGCCATCAGTACGATCAAACCGGTTTGCCTCAGTAAAGCCGATTTTCCCGACATATTCGGCCCCGTAATAATTATGATCTGCTGAGTATCACTGTCAAGGAACACATCATTGGTAATGTATTCTTCGCCAGGAGGAAGGTTCTTTTCAATAACCGGATGTCTGCCCCCTTTAATATCGATCACACTGCTTTCATCGATCACAGGTCTGACATAATAATTCTTTATCGCCAGGCTGGCAAAATTAATTAATACATCCAACTGGGCAACTAACTGGGCATTTAATTGAATAGGTTTTATAAATTCGGATAATGCAAAGGTCAGTTCATTATAAAGACGGGTTTCCAGAACCTGAATTTTTTCTTCTGCACCAAGGATCTGCTCTTCGTATTCTTTTAACTCGGGAGTAATATAACGCTCGGCATTCACCAGGGTCTGTTTTCTGAGCCATTCAGCCGGAACTTTATCCTTATGGGTATGAGTTACCTCCAGATAATAACCGAAAACATTATTAAAAGCAACTTTAAGGGATGGAATTCCGGTAATTTCAGCTTCCCGCTTTTGTATTTCAATCAGGTATCCCTTTCCTCCGAATGCGATCTTTCTCAAACGGTCGAGTTCCTCATCAACCCCATCTGCTATAACAGATCCTTTTGCCAGCATAACCGGCGAATCGGGATTCAGCTCCCGCTCAATTTTATCTCTGATAAGAACACAGGGATTGAATTGCTCGGCGATCAGTTTTAACGGAAAATTTTCAGATTCCTGACAAAGCTCCTTGAGATTGGAAATAGCGTAAAGTGCCCTTTTCAACTGTAATACTTCCCGGGGGTTCGCCTTTTGAAGACCAATTTTAGAGATCAGTCTTTCAAGATCCCCTATTTGCTTCAATTCATGCAATAATTTTTCACGGAGTTCATCCTGCCCGACAAGAAATTCTACCACATCCAGACGCTCCTGAATCGGTTTTAGCTCCTTCAATGGCATGATGATCCATCGACGAAGTAAACGTGCTCCCATCGGGGAACAGGTCTTATCGAGCACATCTACAAGGCTGACTGCATTCTCATTTGCTGAACCTATCAGTTCAAGGTTCCGGATTGTAAAACGGTCCAGCCACATATAGCGGTCTTCTTCAATCCTTGAAACAGAGGAAATATGCTGAAGATTACGATGCTCAGTCTCATTCAGATAATGCAGCGCCACCCCTGCAGCAATGATAGCAAGCGGATATTTTTCAATTCCAAAACCTTTTAATGATTTGACATCGAAATGTTTGAGCAGAAATTCGGAAGCATAATCACCACTATATGCCCAGTCGTCGAGATGATAGGTATAAAACCGGTCGCCAAAAGTCTCTGTAAAATCGCGCTGCCTGCTTTTTTGAAAAATTACCTCACTCGGTTTAAAACTCTGCAGCAACTTGTCTATATAATCTGCATTACCCTGGGCAACCAGAAATTCACCAGTTGAGATATCTATAAATGCTATCCCAAATGAATTCTTTTCAAAATACAGCGAGGCCAGATAATTATTGGTGTTTTGCTGAATGATATTATCACTGTAAGACACACCTGGCGTGATCAGCTCTGTCACCCCCCTCTTAACAATGGTCTTCGTAGTTTTTGGATCTTCAAGCTGATCACAAATGGCCACTCTTTGACCTGCTCTGACTAATTTTGGCAAATAAGTTTCAAGAGAGTGATGTGGAAAACCAGCCAGCTCAGTATTCGTACCAGAACCATTTCCACGTTTGGTTAGCACAATTCCCAATATCCCGGATGCTTTGATCGCATCCTGCCCAAAAGTTTCATAAAAATCGCCCACACGAAACAATAATAATGCACCGGGGTATTTCGCCTTGATCGCATTGTACTGCAGCATTAAAGGTGTTTCCTTCTGTTCGTTCTTTTTAGACAAGTTCTTGCAATTAATCAGGCCATAAAGTTAATGGATTGCTTAAGTTTTAGAAGATTTGTGGAAAACTGTCTTAAGGTGGGAAAATCCGCAAACTGATTTTGTTAAATCCCTGTAATAAATAATCAATTTGGTAGTCAAATATTAGGTTTCTTATCAGCTTTCCAAACTATTATTTAATTTGTCGCGTGCTTTCATACCCCATTAATCTCTATAAAAAAGCCTATTCCGGACTTAGTAAAGAAAGCTGGTACCTTTCTTTTGTGATGCTGATTAACCGCAGCGGCACTATGGTAGTGCCTTTCCTCACCATTTATTGCACCCAGAAGTTAAATTTCAGCATTGTTGAGGCAGGATTGATCATGGCGATCTTCGGACTGGGATCAGTTTTTGGTGCATTTTTCGGTGGAAAGTATACAGATAAAATCGGCTTCTATTACCTTCAGATTGGAGCACTTCTGAGCGGTGGCCTGATGTTCTTTATGATCAGCTTTCTCGAAACATTCTGGAGCCTGGGAATAGGGACATTTATCCTGAGCATGTGTAATGAGAGCTTCAGACCTGCCAACGCAACAGCAATAGCCTATTACAGTACTGAGAAGACAAGAACAAGATCCAATTCATTAAACAGGCTCGCAGTCAATCTCGGCTGGTCATTTGGTGGAGCTCTGGGTGGCTTCTTTGCCTCTGTTGATTACCATTTGTTGTTTTATGTTGATGGATTCTCCAACATCCTCGCTGCAGTCTTTCTTATCAAATTATTACCGGCAGTAAAAAATTCAAAGTCTAAGGAAACTGAAACTCATCAAATTCAGGTTCAATCCCCTTATCAGGATAAACTTTATCTGGCATTTATCATTTTGACCATATTGTTTTCATCCTGTTTTTTTCAGTTGTTTACCCTTCAGCCGGTATTTTTCAAAACAGAATGGAAATTGACTGAGCAATTTATCGGGGGACTAATGGCTATGAACGGACTGATTATTGTTTTCACCGAAATGCTTCTGGTAAATAATCTTGAAGGTAAAAGGTCTCCATTGTATTTTACCGGCATAGGTGTAGTTATTGCGGCATTTAGTTATGCTATATTAATATTTTTCCCGGCTGCGGCCTGGCTTGCGGTCATTTCCATCATTATGGTAACACTGGGAGAAATGATTGCTATGCCATTCATGAATACCTTTTGGATGAGCCGTTCCAACGACAGAAACCGTGGTGAATATGCTGCCCTGTATACCATTGCATGGTCTGTAGCGCAAATTATAGGTCCGATTTACGGATCCTTTCTGATTGAATACGGTGGTTATAAATTGTTCTGGTACTTTATTTTCGGCATTTGCTTGTTAACTGCAGGTGGATATTTCTACCTCAATAATCTAAGCAGAAGAAGGGAACTTAAGAATATGATGAATATCGCTTCTTCCTAATGCAACGAAATTTTATAACTGGTTCTGCTTCTATAAACCTCGCCTGGTCTTAAAATGGTCGAAGGAAAATCCGGGATATTCACTGCATTGGTATGATGCTGGGTCTCAAAACACAGCCCACAATAAGCAGAATAGTTTGCTCCAGCCTTAGCCCCTGTATTATTTAAGTGCTTACCTGTATAAAATTGCACAGTAGGTTCATCAGTAAATACTTCAAGCTTTATTCCGCTACTTTCTGAGTAAGCCATTGCCGCCTTTCCCCATTCTCCATATTCTTTGTCAAGAATGAAAGACTGATCATAACCCTTTTCAGGATCCCAAACCCTGCTTATCTGTTTTGCACTTCTGAAATCGTATAAAGTATCCTGTACAGCCAATATTTCACCATTTGGCACCAGGTCACTATGCTGCCCCAAATAAAAAGAAGCAGGTATTTCTACGAAATGATCTTCAATTGTTCCAGAACCGTTCAGATTAAAATAACCATGATGGGTCAAATTAACCGGGGTAGCCTTGTCGGTACTGGCTTCCATTTGCATGAGCAGTTCATTGTTGTCCTTAAGCTCAAAAGATATCTGCACTCTTAAATTTCCCGGAAAACCTTCCTCTCCATCCTTACTAAGATAGCTGAAAACAAGCCGGGAATCAGGAACGCCCGAAATACTTTCAGGCTTCCATACTTTTCTGTCGAAACCTTCATAACCCCCATGAAGCTGATGTGGAGGGTGATTTGAACTAAGCGGGTAAAGTTCAGAATCCAGTTCAAAAACAGCATTACTGATCCTGTTGGCATATCTCCCGACAATTGCACCCAGATAAGAATTTGATTCAAGGTAAGACTGATCAATGTAATGCTCCATCTGATCGAAACCTAAGACAATATCTCTTGGTTTTCCTGAATTATCAGGTACGATAAATGATTGGATAATAGCTCCAAGATTGCTGATACTAACTTCAAGTCCATTGCTGTTTTTCAATGTAAAAAGATACACATCCTCATTCTGGTGTTGGAAAAGTACTGGAGACTGAACTAATAACATATCTTATTCTAAAATCAATAAAATGCAAGGGCATTCCAAATCATGAAATTAAGCCAAAATCTTTAATAATTTTGAAAAATAAAGCAGCTTCAATTCGAAGAGGCTATTTTTAGAAAATATGCAGAAATTAAAAACAGAAGAACTTGGGCGTGTAGGTATTGAGGACTTTAAAAAACAGGATAAATTGCCCATCACTGTAATATTGGACAATGTTCGCAGCATGCACAATATTGGTTCTATTTTTCGAACATCCGATGGATTTGCGATTGAAAAAATATACTTATGCGGTATTACCGCTCAGCCCCCGCATCGTGAAATAGAAAAAACAGCGCTTGGAGCGACCCAATCTATTGAATGGGCCTATTCAGAAGATATCAGCGAAATAATTCTGGAATTAAAAGCAGCACAGTATACGGTCATAGCCATTGAACAGGCACATAATAGTTTGATGCTCAATGATTTCCAACCTGAAACTTCAAAAAAGTATGCTCTGATCTTTGGGAATGAAGTAAATGGAGTCAGTGATGAAGCCATGAAGCTAATTGATACTTGTATAGAAATCCCCCAATTCGGAACCAAACATTCATTTAATATTGTAGTTTCAGCCGGGATAGTGTTATGGGATTTTTTTGCCAAACTAAAACTCAGGCCCTGATCCATGCCGATAAGCTCATTATCAAAAAAATTATTGATCAAAACAGGTAAGTCTGTCTTACTTATAAATAGTCCGGAGCATTATATCGGGCTTCTTGAGCCATTGCCCCAGAATGTCCGGATAAGTTATTCAGCAGGGAGTGATTATGATGTAATTCTGCTGTTTGTTTTGAACAATGCGGGACTCAGAAAAGAATTGAAGAACCTTCAGCCTTATTTTCAGGACGATACCATTATTTGGATTGCCTATCCTAAAAAGACTTCAGGAATAATAACAGATCTTGGAATGATGAGTTCATGGGATGAAACATCCGGATACGGCCTCCGTCCGGTAGCTTCTGTTGCAATTAATGAAACCTGGACAGCTCTTCGCTTCAGACCAAATGATCAGATTAAAAATTCTGATGTAAGTAATTCTTCTATACGCATGAATGAATTGAGCAAATATATTGATGTTGATAAACGTATAATTACCCTGCCCCCCGAGCTAAGTAATAAACTAAATCAGCAAGCTGCTGCCTTTTTTAAATCATTATCCTACACCAATAAAAAAGAATATATAACCTGGATATTGACTGCCAAACAGGATAAAACCAGAAATGAGCGGATCCTTAAAAGTGCAGAAAAACTTAGCTCAGGTAAGAAAAACCCTTCAGAGAAATAAGAATTTATCAGATATGGAAGTTCATAACTTACAAAACCGGGATATTGATACTTTGAATGAGCTTCAGCCGACCGACTGGGATGACATCAGACCCTATTTTTATTATTATACATCCTCAAACTTCTGCAATCCAATAAAGATCAGTGATGGAAGTAAAACTGTCGCTGTCGGAACTATAATAAAACATCTGGACACGGCCTGGCTGGCGCATTTAATCGTTCATACTGAATACAGGAATCAGGGTCTGGGTAAAATGCTTACAAACGCACTTGTAGAACGTGCAGATCCGAAGATCTTTAAAACGATCTATCTTGATGCAACAGATATGGGATACCCGGTCTATAAAAAAGTAGGATTTGAAATTGAAATGGACTACATGCATCTCGGTGGTAATCTGCTCAATCTAAATCTGAAAAACCCCGACAGCGTTATTCCCTATGAAGAAAAGTACAGAACCGAAGTAATGGCACTGGACAAAATCACCTCTGGTGAAAACAGAGAACTTATCTTCAGGGATCATCTTAAATCGTCGCTTCTTTACATCTCAGATGGAAAAGTCAGAGGTGCCTACTTTCCGGGCTTTTTCGACCGCTATATTATGGCCGATCTGCCAGAAGCAGGAACCGAACTTATGAAATTGCGTATGAGGGTAAAGAATACCACGAAGCTTCCAATTAAAAACCAGCCTGGAATCGATTTTCTACTGAATAATAATTATAAGGAAGTCAGAAGGTCCAAAAGAATGATCCTCGGTGCAAAACGTGAATGGAAAGCAGAGAACAACTTCAACAGGATTAGTGGAGGACTGGGTTAGTAATTGAGAGTGGAGAATTGAGAGTCCAGAATTGACACCTGATAACAATCGGGTTGATAATTGAAAATGAAAATAGGGAATTAGAAACGTGCATTCCCTATTCCCTATTCCCTATTTCCTATTCCCTATTCCCTCTCTACGAAATCACATATTCATTGACTCTATCCTTACTTGGCAGTGTAGTAGCTCCCATTAAGAACTCATCGACTTTTCTTGCTGCCTCACGACCTTCAGAAATTGCCCAAACTACCAGTGATTGTCCTCTTCTCATATCACCTGCAGCAAAAACTTTTGCAACACTGGTCTGGTAATTTCTTTCATCAGCCTTTACATTTCCCCTTCCATCAATCTCAATACCGGCATTTTCTATTAGTCCCGGATACTGAGGATGCAGGAATCCCATAGCTAAAAGTATCAGCTGACAAGGAATTTCACGCTCAGAGCCGCTTATTTCATTGAATTTTACCGGACGACCCATTGCATCAAGCTCCCAGCTCACATCAGATACCAGAATAGCCCTGAGCTCTCCATTCTCATTACCTAGGAAAGATTTGGTATTGATACCCCAGAATCGCTCACAACCTTCTTCATGTGAGCTGGTTGTTTTCAGAAGCATAGGATAAGTAGGCCATGGCATATTCTCTGTACGCTCTGCAGGAGGCTGAACCATTAACTCAAACTGTTTTACAGTATTGGCATGCTGTCTGTTAGAAGTACCAACGCAGTCAGAGCCGGTATCTCCACCACCAATCACCACCACATCTTTGCCTGTTGCAAGAATACGCTCACCTTTGAACGAAATATTACCAACGGTCTTATTTTGTTGTTTCAGAAAATCCATCGCAAAATGGATACCCTTTAAATCACGGCCGGGAATGTTAAGGTTACGAGGAATTGTTGAGCCACCAGCTGCAACTACTGCATCATGCTGATCAATAAAGGCCTTCATATCTCCATCCTTTCCAACCTCTACATTACAAACGAATTTCACGCCTTCCTGCTCCATGATCTCGAGACGACGGTCAATAACCGACTTTTCAAGTTTGAAATCAGGTATTCCATAGCGTAAGAGACCTCCCGGGCGATCATCGCGTTCATATACCGTTACATTATGACCTGCTTTGTTCAACTGAGCCGCAGCAGCTAAACCTGCAGGGCCCGAGCCAATTACAGCAACATTCTTACCGGTACGTAAAATTGGTGTACTGGGCTTCACATATCCCTTAGAATAGGCGATCTCGATAATATGCCTTTCAATCTCTTCAATAGCAACCGGGGGTTTATTTATACCCAAAACACAGGCTGCTTCGCAGGGTGCCGGACAAATACGTCCGGTGAACTCAGGAAAATTATTCGTAGAATTAAGGATCAGGTAAGCTTCTTCCCATTTACCCTGATAAACCGCATCATTAAATTCAGGAATAACATTCCCGAGCGGACAACCTGAATGACAAAACGGAACCCCGCAATTCATACATCTGGCTGCCTGTTCATTCAGCTTCTCAGGCGGATATTCCTGAACGAATTCATTATAATTTTCTACCCTTTCTGCAGGGGCAATTTTCTTAGGAAGCTCCCTGTCGTACTCTTTAAATCCTGTTACTTTTCCCATTATCCTGCTGATTGCTGTAATTCTTTTTGTAATAAAACCTTTTTGTACTCCTTCGGAAATACTTTGATGAATGATGAAGATTGCTGCGCCCAGTCATCAAGAATATATTTCGCTACCTGACTTTGAGTAAGCTGAACATGTTTGTTAAGCAGGCTGAGGATTTCTTCTTCATCCTTAGGCGATAACGGATCAAGATCAACCATTTCTGTATTGCAATTTTCTACAAAAGAGTTATCCGAATCATAAACCCATGCTATTCCTCCGCTCATACCCGCAGCGAAATTCCGGCCTGTTTTGCCTAAGATTAAAGCTCTTCCTCCGGTCATGTATTCACAACCATGATCACCCACACCTTCCACAACAGCAATGGCTCCTGAATTTCTTACAGCAAACCGCTCTCCTGCCTGACCTCTCACAAACAGATCACCTGATGTTGCACCATAAAGTGCAACGTTCCCAATGATGATATTCTCCTGCGACAAAACTTTACTTTTCTTCGAAGGATAAATAACCAATTGAGCTCCTGAAAGACCTTTTCCGACATAATCGTTCGCTTCACCACAAAGTTCAAAGGAAATACCCTTGGTACAGAAAGCACCGAAACTTTGTCCGGCAGAACCTGTAAAGGTGTAATTTATTGTATTCTGCGGAAGTCCGGCAGACTGATACTTCTTTGTGATCTCATTCGAAAGAATCGTACCCGTTGTCCGGTCTGTATTTTTGATATTAAAAAAAGCAAATACCGGTTCTTTTGATTCAATGGCGTTTGCCGCCTTTTTAACCAATTCCCAATCAAGTACGTTTTCCAGATTATGATCCTGCTTTTCACTGTTATACAGGGTCATACCTGAAGGATTATCCATCGGATATAAAATACCTGAAAGATCAATATTCTTCACTTTCCAGTGATCCACATCATCACGCATTTTTAGGAACTGAACCCTGCCTACCATATCATTGATAGTTCTGAATCCCAGTTCTGCCATGATCTCACGTAATTCCTCTGCGATAAATCTGAACAGGTTCACAATATGCTCAGGCTTACCTGAAAACAGCTTTCTCAGTTCAGGATCCTGGGTTGCAACACCCACCGGACAGGTATTCAGATGACATTTACGCATCATGATACAACCACCAGCAACCAATGCAGCAGTTGCAACACCCCATTCCTCAGCTCCCAGAAGCGTTGCAATGGCAATGTCTTTACCTGTTTTTAACTGACCGTCAGTCTGAAGCACTACCCTGCTTCTTAATTTATTTTTAACCAGGGTTTGCTGAGCCTCAGCCAGTCCGAGTTCCCATGGCAATCCCGCATGTTTTATTGAGGTAAGAGGTGATGCTCCGGTTCCACCATCATGTCCTGCAATAAGGATCACGTCTGCATGGGCTTTCGCAACACCGGCAGCAATGGTACCAACTCCCGCCTTTGAAACCAGCTTAACACTGATACGGGCGGCCCGGTTTGCATTCTTTAGATCGAAAATCAGCTGTGCCAAATCCTCTATCGAATAAATATCATGATGAGGTGGAGGCGAAATCAATCCTACCCCCGGCGTAGCATGCCTCACTTTTGCAATCCATTCATCTACTTTATCACCTGGCAATTGTCCACCTTCACCCGGTTTCGCACCCTGTGCCATTTTGATCTGTAATTCATCAGCATTGGTCAGGTAATTGGCTGTAACTCCAAACCTTCCTGACGCAATCTGCTTAATCGCAGAGCGCATAGAACCTCCATCTGCTAATGGTATATACCTTAATTCATCCTCACCACCTTCACCGGTATTACTCTTAGCACCAATCCTGTTCATTGCAATCGCAAGAGTGCTGTGGGCCTCATGAGAAATAGAGCCGAATGACATCGCACCGGTTGCAAAACGCTTCAAAATGACCTCCACAGGCTCAACTTCACTCAAAGGCACCGGCTGACGGTGATGAGCAAAATCAAGAAGTCCGCGGATAGTGTATAAAGTGTCCGTCTGTTTATTAATATGGGATGCATATTTCTTATAAACATCGTAATTATTGGTCCGGGTAGCATGCTGCAGCAAGTGTACAGTCTCCGGATTGAACAGATGTGCTTCACCCTTTCTCTTCCACTGGTAAACACCACCTTCTGGCAATAATTTTGTTTCTATCCCACGGCGCTTAAATCCTAAGAAATGCTTGCGCAAAGCTTCTTCAGCGATATCATCCAATCCCATTCCTCCGATACGGGATACCGAACCGGTGAAGTAATTATCGATCACATCCTTATTTAAACCTACAATCTCAAAGATCTGGGCACCATGGTAAGATTGCAGAGTAGATATACCCATTTTAGAGAATATCTTCAGCAAACCATCGTTAACAGATTTAATATAATTTTTATATAAATACTTAATATCCAATGAAGTATCTATTCTTTCATCCGTTTTTAGTTTATGTATTGTAGCCAGAGCGAGGTATGGATTAACCGCTGTAGCACCAAACGCTATGAGACATGCAAAATGATGAACTTCCCATACATCCCCTGCCTCAAGCATAATACCTACCGCACCGCGAAGACCTTTCTTGATCAGGTGATGGTGAACAGCTGATACTGCAAGCAAAGATGGAATTGGAGCGTGTTCAGAATCAATTGCACGGTCTGACAGGATCAGAACCTCAAATCCGTCATGAACAGCATCTTCGGCATATCTACAAAGGCGCTCAAGTCCGCGCTGCAATGAACCCTGCTGACCATCAGCTTTGAAATAAGTTTGAAGTGTCTTGGCCTGAAAAGAACCGGTATCTATACTTCTGATCTTCTCCAGTTCAGTATTACTCAATACCGGATGAGGCAATGCCACACAATGACAATGCATTTCATCCTCATCAAGAATATTACCATTATTACCCATAAATCCGGCAAGACTCATCACCAGGCGCTCCCGGATCGGATCGATCGGCGGATTGGTAACCTGTGCAAACAACTGTTTAAAATAATTAGACAGATGCTGCGGACGATCAGAAAATACTGCTAATGGCGTATCTGTACCCATTGATCCTACTGCTTCTTTGCCGGTTAAGGCCATTGGCTTGATCAGAGTATCTATATCTTCACGGGAATAACCAAATACCTGCTGGTATTTGAAAGTTGATTCATTTGACAGTTGTGTAAAGGCAACCCTTGGCTCTGCAAGGTCTTCAAGCCTGATTTTATAGTTTTCTAACCATGTACCATAAGGTTGCTGGGTAGTAATAGCCTTTTTGATTTCTTCATCTTCAATGATGGTGCCTTTTATGGTATCAACCACCAGCATTTTTCCGGGTTGTAAACGTCCCTTCTTGATCACTTTTGATTCATCAACAGGTAAAACCCCTGCTTCTGATGCGACAATAATCTGATTATCGTCTGTAATCACAAAACGCTGCGGACGAAGGCCATTTCTGTCGAGAGTAGCTCCGATCATATGTCCATCGGTAAAGGCAATAGCTGCCGGTCCGTCCCATGGTTCGATCAGGGTAGCATGATATTCGTAAAATGCCTTTGTTGCAGGATCCATCTGCTCATTTCCATCCCAGGCTTCAGGGATTAGCATCATCATTACATGTGGTAAAGAACGACCACAATGGAATAACAGCTCAACAACATTATCAAGACATGCAGAATCGGATTGATTATTATCAATTACCGGCAACAGCATATCCATTTCATCCTTACTGAAAAAAGGTGATGCAAATGAACGGATACCCGAGTAAAACCAGTTCAGGTTTCCTTTTAAAGTATTTATCTCACCATTATGCGCGATAAACCTGAAAGGTTGTGCCAGGCGCCATGATGGAAATGTATTGGTTGAAAAACGTGAATGAATCATCCCAAATGCAGAACTCAGCAAGCTATTATTCAGATCAGGGAAATAAATCCTAACCTGGCTGCTGGTAAACTCACCCTTGTACATGATAACATTCTGAGACAGCGATACAACATAAAACTGCTGCTCGGCTCCTGTCACAGTTTCTCTGACAAGTTTGGTAGCATAGTTCTTCAGAACATATAGTTTTCTTTCAAAATCCTCAGATGTATGCAATGATGCAGGTTTAGCAATGAATACCTGCTCAATATCGGGCTCTGATGAAAATGCAGCTTCCCCAATTATTCCGCTGTTGATTGGAACTTTACGATAACCTAATATTTTAAGTCCAAGCTTATCTGCAGCTTTCCCGATCGCTCTGCGGCACTCTTCCTTAATCGTGGCTTTCTTTGGAAAGAAAAGCATCCCTACACCATAACTACCAGCCTTTTCGAGACTAATATTGAGTTTCAGAGCTTCCTGTTTAAAAAATTCATGTGGGATTTGAATTAAAATCCCTGCACCATCACCCGAATCCGGATCACAACCGCAAGCACCACGGTGTTCCATGTTCTCTAAAATAGTAAGGGCATCACTAACAATTTTGTGAGATTTCTTTCCCTTAATATTTGCAATAAAACCAACTCCACAGGCATCGTGTTCCATAGAAGGATCATATAAACCCTGTGTTTGGTTGTCAGTATTTGTCATCTATTGAATTAAATTTATTAAGCCGCCTAAATTAATTAAAATACGCCGTTTTTACTTGATTTACAACTATTTTTATGATTAAATTAAAAAATCCTATTATCTCAATTGTAAATTGCAATATTAATAATTTTTTTGCTATTCTATTAACACTTTCGCATTTCACAATTCTATTGTTGTCCTATGGCCTGAATTTGCATTTTTTTTCTACTTTTGTGCCGGGCAAGTCTTTTACGACCAGCTCCCTTTGAACTCCCCCAGGGTGGGAACGCAGCAAGGGTAGAAGGTTGTAGCGGTGCGATAAAAGGTGCTTGCCCATTTTTTTTTCTTAATTGAGATAATTAGCAAATGAGCTAATTAGCAAATTGCTTCCACCCATGAGCAGGCTTAAAGCTGATGAAAACCCAATCGTTTTAAAGACATTTGCTTTCGCTGTCAGTGCTGCCAAATATTGTCAGATTCTTCAAACAAATAAAAATTTTCCGCTGGCAAATCAACTTTTCAAGAGCTCCACATCTATAGGTGCAAATGTAAGAGAAGCTCAAAATGCTGAAAGCAAAGCTGATTTTATTCATAAATTCAAAATTGCGGTCAAGGAAGTAGACGAAACCGAGTATTGGCTTGCCTTATGTAAAGAATTATATGGCCATGAGGAACTTACCAGCTTGAACAAACAGTTAACTGAAATACAAAAAATCATAAATAAAATAATTTCCACGAGCAAGAAGGCATAATTTGCTAATTTGCTAATTCACTAATTTGCTAATTAAATTAACATGAAATTCTTCATCGACACCGCAAATCTCGCCCAGATCAAAGAAGCACAGGCATTGGGAATATTAGACGGAGTAACCACAAACCCAAGCCTGATGGCCAAAGAAGGCATTACAGGCGATCAAAATGTAATTAACCACTACAAAGCCATCTGTGCACTTGTTGATGGAGATGTCAGTGCTGAGGTAATTGCTACTGATTTTGAAAATATGGTGAAAGAAGGTGAAATTCTTGCCGCACTCGATCCAAAGATTGTTGTTAAAGTACCGATGATCGCAGAAGGAATCAAAGCGATTAAATACTTCAGTTCGAAAGGTATTAAAACAAATTGTACACTGGTATTTTCATCAGGACAGGCACTTCTGGCAGCAAAAGTTGGAGCAACCTACGTCTCCCCTTTCATTGGTCGCCTGGATGATGTTTCAACAGATGGATTAACCCTGATAGAAGATATCAGATTGATCTATGATAACTATGGATTTGAAACCCAGATTCTGGCCGCTTCAGTCCGTCACCCAATGCACATTATCAATTGCGCTAAAATTGGTGCTGATGTAATCACAGGACCACTGGCAGCGATGATTGCCTTATCAAAACATCCTTTAACTGATAGCGGACTAGCAACATTTCTTGCTGATCATGCGAAAGCTGCAGGGAAGTAAGCTGAAAGCCTAAAGCTGAAAGGGAAAAGCATGGAGTGTAAAACTCTGTGCTTTTTGTGATTTCAGGCCTATCCTTAAAATTATTGAATGCATTAATAAAAATGGAACTGGACAATAAATACGATATTCTGATCATTGGCGGGGGGCCTATAGGTCTTGCCTGTGGAATTGAGGCAAAAAAAGCCGGGCTATCCTACATCATTCTTGAAAAAGGCTGCCTGGTTAATTCGCTATACAATTATCCGGCGAATATGACCTTCTTTTCCACTTCCGATAAACTTGAAATCGGTGGTATCCCCTTTGTCAGCAATAACATAAAGCCAACCCGTTCTGAGGCCCTGGAATACTACCGTAGGGTGACTGAGCATTTCGAACTTAATCTCAGGCTCTTTGAAGAGGTAAAATCTGTCAGAAAAGAAGGCATTAGTTATCGTATTGAAAGCAGTAAATCCCTATACGAAGCTGCTAACATCATTATCTCCACAGGATTTTATGATATTCCCAATCTGCTGAATATACCCGGAGAAGATCTTCCTAAAGTTAAACACTATTATAAAGACCCTCATTTTTATGCCAGACAGCATGTACTTGTGGTTGGTGCAAATAACTCATCTGTAGATGCTGCGCTTGAAACCTATCGTAAAGGCGCTCAGGTAAGCATGGTGATCCGGGAACCGGAAATTGGTGAAAGGGTAAAATACTGGGTCAGACCTGACATCGTAAACCGGATAAA
>NZ_DASWXT010000007.1:0-58506 GCF_036405355.1 Daejeonella sp. | reverse complement strand
AAATCCCGGAGTTTGTGCTGATAATTTCTTGGCGTCTACACCTTCAGCAAGTTTCAAGGGTTTCAGGTGAACTTTAAAGATCTGCTCGCGGCCAACCAGATCTGGTTTATCAATTGAAATCTGACGGTCAAAACGTCCGGGACGTAATAATGCAGTATCCAAAACGTCAGGTCTGTTGGTTGCAGCCAGAATAATAATTCCGCTATCAGTACCAAAACCATCCATTTCAACCAGTAACTGGTTAAGAGTATTTTCGCGTTCATCATTTCCGCCAACAATATTGTTTTTTCCGCGGGCACGACCAATCGCATCAATCTCATCAATAAAGATGATACAAGGAGCCTTTTCCTTAGCCTGCTTAAACAGGTCACGTACCCTTGAGGCACCCACCCCAACAAACATTTCGACAAAGTCTGATCCTGAAAGTGAGAAGAAAGGAACCTGAGCCTCACCTGCAACAGCTTTAGCCATCAGGGTTTTACCGGTACCAGGTGCACCAATCAGTAAGGCTCCTTTTGGAATTTTACCTCCCAGATTAGTGTATTTTTTGGGGTTTTTTAAGAAATCAACGATCTCCATCACCTCCTGTTTGGCTTCTTCAAGTCCGGCAACATCGTTAAAGGTAATGGTAACCTGTGATTCCTTATCGAAAAGAGTTGCCTTAGATTTACCGATATTAAAGATCTGCCCACCGGCACCACCGCCGGCACCGCCACCCATTCTTTTCATGATGAATACCCAGAATCCTACCAAAAGAAGTACAGGCAGAATAAATGACATGAACCAACCAGCCCATGGACTTTCTCTGGATTCTGAAATTATAGGTGTACGCTGATTAGGAGGAAGATCCTTCTCAGCAGCAATTACTTTTGATTCAAAACTCTCATAGGTTGCAGATGTGAAGATATATTGCGGACCGTTGGTAGTTGCATTGAAACTGCTTTTATTGCGGACATCATCATATTTCTTCTGATCTAAACGATCCTTTTTAATATAAACATCGACATTATAAAGGTCCCCGTTTTTGTACGCGACCAGCTTTTCAACATCACCCGGTTTGAGCATCTCATTCTCAAACTTCTGGTAATTGATTATTTTGGCATTATTACCACTGAACATATACTGAACCACAAAAAGGCCCAGAATGATGACAGCGTAAAGCCACATGATATTGAACTTAGGTGCTTTGGGTACAATTTTTTTTCCGGGAATTTTTTTTATGGGAGATTTTTTATCTGTCTTACTATCTTTCATTTTTAGTATTTGTATATAACTATAACCGTAATTAAAATACTGAATATCAGGCGCTTTTAAATGATTTCATTTCTGCATCACCCCAAAGATCCTCTATTCCGTAAAATTCTCTTTTGTCTGTTTTAAATATATGAACTACTACATCGATATAATCAAGGATTATCCAGTCAGACTGTTGTAAACCTTCCTTTCTCCATGGTTCGAGTTTCAATCCTTTAAATACCTCGTCCTCAACACTTTGGGCAATTGCCTTTACCTGGGTTGTTGATTCAGCATGACAAACAACAAAATAATCGGCAACTGAACTATGGATATTTCTCAGATCCAGACGGACTATTTCATTTCCCTTTTTCTCCTGTATTCCAAAAACAACGAGTTCTGAGATAGAAGTGGATTCTTGTGCAGTTTTATTTTTTACCATTAAAAAAAATTAGTTTTGTTGAATCATCATAACGCAGTGTAATTGCAAAATAATACTTTTTCAGGACTATTTATCGGTCGAAATCTAATTACTTTAAAAGAGGTAGACTCAACAAATACCTTTCTTAAGAATGCTTTGTCAAAATCTACGCCATTATTTGATGGCACTGTTATAATGGCAGACAGTCAGCTTGCGGGACGAGGCCAGTCGGGTAATTCATGGCTAAGTGAAGCAGGGAAAAATCTGACTTTCAGCATTCTTCTTAATCCTAATTTCCTGGCAATTGACAGGCAATTTGACTTAAATATGGCCATCAGCCTTGCTATGAACGATTTTTTAAATAAGTACTCTGCAGGAGGGGCATTCATAAAATGGCCGAATGACTGTTATATTGGTAATAAAAAAATTGGTGGAATATTGATTGAAAATATTGTTCATGGCAATACCATCAAACATGCCATAATTGGAATCGGACTCAATGTAAATCAGGAGAATTTTCCTGCTGGTTTGAAGAATGTAACCTCTTTGAAGCAAGCTTTACATCAGGATTACAACTTAGTGCATTTATTGGGCGAAATTTGCAGCATAGTAGAAGCCAGGTATTTACAGTTAAAAGCAGGAAATGCAGATAAGCTTAGGGATGAGTACCTTAGCCAATTATATTTAAAGGATGAGTGGGCTCTTTTTAGATTTGACAAGCAAATTCAGAGCGGAAAAATTCGTGGCATTACTGCTATCGGACAACTTATTCTTGAAACAACAGAGGGATTGCGATATTATAATAACAAGGAAATAGAATTTATAAATTAAGAGGATATGAAAAAACTATTGGGGTTAATTTTTCTGTTTTTTGCTTTTGCATCTCATGCACAGTTCCCTGATCCTAATGCGAAGATTTATGATCCGGTAAAATGGAGCTTCTCTTCCGAAAAATTAAATGATAATGAATACAATCTGATTATTACTGCCAAAATTGAGAAGGGCTGGCATGTATACTCCCAGTTTATCGGAGAAGGTGGTCCGATTCCAACATCTTTCAAATTCCAGCCATCTCCCGATTATAAGCTGGTAGGTAAGGTTACTGAAAGTCCGAAAGCAGAAACTGCTTTTGATAAAACCTTTGATATGCAAATTGCATGGCATAAAGATCAGGTTGTTTTTAAGCAAAAGGTTTTATTGAATGTGCCAGAAACCAAGATCTCGGGCATGCTTGAATTTATGGTTTGTGATGATCAACGTTGTCTGCCATCTGAGGAGGTTGAATTCACAATCGCAATCCAGGCCGGTTCTGAACAAGCCGATTTGACAGCACCGGCAGCAAAATCAGATAGCACTGCTTCAATAATTTCTTCTGACACCCCATCGACAACTCTGCCACCCGTAAGTGTGCCAACAATACAAGCTCCAGCCGACTCAGTAAATAGTTCGTTATGGGCAATTTTTATAGCCGGCTTTATCGGTGGGCTTGCTGCATTTTTTATGCCATGCATCTATCCGATGATTCCGCTGACTGTATCTTTTTTTACTAAAAAATCAGGCTCAAGGGCTAAAGGAATTCAAAGTGCAATAATTTACGGCCTATCCATTATTGTTATTTATGTAGCGCTTGGTTTGCTCATTACATTGATTTTTGGGGCTTCTGCCTTGAATGAAGCAGCAAGCAGTGCCACTTTTAACTTATTATTCTTTGTTGTTCTCGTCATTTTTGGAATCTCTTTTCTGGGGGCTTTTGAAATTACCCTTCCTTCTTCCCTGGTGAATAAGATGGATGAAAAATCGAACCAAAATGGATTTGTTGGTCTTTTCTTTATGGCTTTTACACTGGCACTGGTTTCTTTTTCATGCACGGGGCCAATCATTGGAACTTTACTGGTTGATGCAGTTTCCAAGGGCTCTTATCTGGGACCGGCGATTGGTATGCTTGGATTTTCATCGGCTTTAGCAATACCATTTACACTTTTTGCAATATTTCCATCCTGGCTTAAAGAAATGCCAAAATCTGGCGGCTGGCTCAATACAGTTAAGGTTTCACTGGGTTTTCTTGAGATAGCACTTGCATTTAAGTTTCTGTCCAATGTAGATCTGGCCTATCACTGGGGTATTTTAAACCGGGATGTTTTTCTGATCATCTGGATCGTTGTTTTTGGATTATGGGCATTGTATCTTCTAGGCAAGATCCGCTTGTCGCATGATAATGAGATTAATTTCCTTTCACTGCCAAGATTGTTTTTCTCTATGCTGATTCTTGGATTTACACTGTACATGGTTCCGGGATTATGGGGGGCACCTCTCAAGGCGATCAGTGCCTGGCTTCCACCACAGGTGACCCAGGAATTTGATCTGTACTCAAACAGGACCAGCAGTCAGGCAGTAGCAGCCGGAACATCGGAAAAAAAATATTCCGGGCTGTTTCATGCCCCTCATGGTCTGGATGCATTTTATGATTATGAAGAGGGACTTGCCTATGCAAAAACTGTGAATAAACCTATCCTGATAGATTTTACCGGATGGAGTTGTACTAACTGTCGTAAAATGGAGGCCAGTGTATGGCCGGACAAGGAAGTACTCCGCCGGCTCAGAGAGGACTATGTTTTAATATCTTTATATGTTGATGATAAAACAGAACTTTCGGAAGCTGAAAAGTATGTTTCGGGCTTCAGTGGTAAAAAAGTAAATACGATCGGACAAAAGTGGAGCGATTTTCAGGCATCCAGGTTTGGAACTAATTCTCAGCCATATTATGTTATTGCAGATCATGAAGGCAAGGTACTGGTTCCGCCACAGGCGTATAATCTGGACATCAGTAATTACGTTAATTTCCTGGACAAGGGTAAAATCGCTTTCGGGCAAAAATGATTGAAATGAATAAAGCGAACATAAAAAATATTGGAGTTTTTACATCCGGAGGTGATTCGCCCGGGATGAATGCCGCAATTCGTGCTGTAGTGCGTACCGGTTTATATTATAACCTTAAAGTAACTGGAATTTACCGGGGTTATGACGGCATGATCAGCGGTGACTTTCATCTGATGGAGCGTAAATCGGTTGCGAATATTATACAGCGTGGCGGGACAATACTGAAAACTGCCAGAAGTGAAGAATTTCGGACTGCAGAAGGCAGAAAGAAAGCTTATGAGCAATTAAAGAAGCATAACGTTGATGCTATTGTAGCGATTGGAGGTGATGGTACCTTTACCGGTGCCAATATATTTTATGATGAATATAAAGTACCAGTAATCGGGCTTCCCGGAACCATCGATAATGACCTGATCGGAACAGATTTTACCATCGGTTATGATACTGCAATAAATACGGTTATTGATGCAGTTGATAAGATCCGTGATACTGCGGAGTCGCACGATCGTTTGTTTATTGTGGAGGTTATGGGCCGTGACTCCGGTTTGATCGCTCTGAGAAGTGGAATTGGAACAGGTGCAGAAGCTATTCTGATTCCCGAGACAAAAACAGATATCAAAGCATTACTTTGTCGTCTTGAAACAAGCCGGAAAGATAAGTCCTCCAAGATCATTATTGTGGCAGAGGGCGATGATGCCGGAGGTGCATTTGAAATCGCTAAATCAGTAAAAGAAAAGTTTCCTGGTATAGATACCAGAGTCTCTATTCTTGGACATATTCAGCGGGGTGGTCCGCCATCCTGTATGGACCGGGTATTAGCAAGCAGGCTGGGTGTGGCGGCTGTTGAATCTTTGATGGAAGGCAGGAACAGGGAAATGATCGGAATTGTAAATGGTAAAATACATTTTACACCATTTGGCAATGCTATAAAGCATAACCCGGAAGTGAATCCTGAACTTTTAAAAATCGTTGAAATCCTCTCACTTTAAAAATAAGCTGGTTTGATATGAAAAATTCAGGTTTTATCTTCGGTGCATTGATCGTTTTGCTGGCAGGCTGTGGCGAACCGGTAAAAAAGAACAATAGCAATAAGAATTTAGCAGCAGACATTTCCCTAAAACTTGAAAAAATAGCAGAAGGATTACACTCTCCTGTTGCCGCGGCTTTTAGTCCGGAAGGTTTAATGCTGGTATGCGAGCAAACCGGACAGATCAGGGTGCTTGAGAATAATAAACTGATTGATAAACCCTTCTTGAATCTGGAGAGCAAGCTTGTCAAAATAAGTGGCGCCTATGATGAACGGGGTTTACTCGGAATAGCCCTTCATCCTGATTATGCGAGCAATAAAAAATTCTATGTGTATTACAGTGCACCTTCTACTGAAAAAGGGCTTGATCATCAGTCTGTAATTGCTGAATACAAAGTTTCAACAAATCCAATGCTTGCCGATGCGGCTAGCGAAAGAATCTTATTGACAATTCAGCAGCCCGAAAGCAATCACAATGGCGGTGATTTGAAGTTTGGTCCTGATGGTTATTTATACATTGCTGTTGGGGATGGTGGTGGTGCCGGCGACCGGCATGGTGAAAAAGGCAATGGCCAAAATCTGAATACTCTTTTGGGTAAAATTCTAAGAATTGATGTGAATACCGATCAAAGGTATGGCATTCCAAGTGACAATCCTTTTGTAGGCAAGGAGGCAAAACCGGAGATCTGGGCCTATGGTTTACGTAATCCATGGCGGTTTTCTTTCGACAAAAATTCAGGGCAGCTTTTTGTTGCAGATGTAGGTCAGAACAAGTTCGAGGAGGTAAATATTATCGAAAAAGGTGGAAACTATGGCTGGAAGATCATGGAAGCGAGCCATTGTTTTGATCCTGAAGAGAACTGTAAGACTGAAGGATTGATCTTACCGATAGCAGAGTATGAACATGAAGAAGGGATTAGTATAACCGGTGGATTTGTGTATCATGGTAAAGAACTGGCCGGACTCACCGATAAGTACATTTTTGCCGACTGGACAGGTCCGGTGTTTTATCTTGAAAAGAAAGGCGAATCCTGGATACGTGGAACGGTCAGTCTTGCAGCGAAACCATCAGGAGATTTGAAAATACTTAGTTTTGCCCAGGATAATAATGCAGAACTTTATGTTCTAACAAACCAGGAGGTTGGTCCGAAGGATACTAAAGGAGCCGTTTATAAACTGATAAATCCCTGATGGAAAATATAAGGAATCATTTTATTGAAGCAAGGGAAGTTCTGGAAAGCTTTATTTCAGACCCCCGGAATTTTCAAAATATTGAAGGGGCTGGAAAAATTATTGCAGATGCCATTAAAAGTGGTGGCAAAGTAATTTCATGCGGAAATGGGGGATCGATGAGTGATGCGATGCATTTTGCGGAGGAGCTTTCAGGAAGGTATCGCAACGACCGGCCTGCTTATGCTGCTATTGCTATTTCTGATCCAGGGCATTTGTCATGTGTGGCCAATGACTATGGTTATGCTTTTGTTTTTTCGAGGATGGTAGAATCCATTGGTGCTGAAGGAGATGTGCTATTCGCTATTAGCACCAGCGGAAATTCTGAAAATATTTTGAACGCGATCGAAGCTGCACGAAAGAAAGGGATGAAGGTTATTGGTTTGTCAGGTAAGGATGGTGGTAAAATGTCGGGTTTGTGTGATGTCGAAATCCGTGCTCCCCGTTCAGAATACGCCGACAGGGCACAGGAAATCCATATTAAGGTGATACATTCACTGATTGATTATGTAGAAGTAACCCTGTCAGCTTTTTAAAAGCTGACAGGGTTAAAATTTAAATTTTATCCTCTACTACTACGGCGGTTCCTGAAGAACTAACCATCAGCATACTTCCATTACTTCCCAGGGTTTCATAGTCAAGGTCAACACCCAAAACTGCGTTGGCGCCTAAACGGGCTGCCTGTTCCTGCATTTCGCGTAAGGCGATGTCCTTTGCCTCACGCAGTCCTTCTTCATATGATCCGGATCTTCCGCCTACGATATCCCTGATTCCGGCAAAGAAATCTTTGACAATGTTTGCACCGATAATGGCTTCGCCAGTTACTATACCAATGTATTTTACAACACGTTTTCCTTCGAGTTCATTTGTGGTTACTACTATCATGATTTTTTTTCTTTTAAGATGAATTTATGGGTCAAATGTTACAAAAATACCGTTTTTGAAAAACTATTCTTCAATTAACCGGCGAGCTAACACTTGATTATTGGTAATTAAAATGATTGAATAAAAAAGACTGAGTATTGGTAAAGTCGTTTCCCCGAATAGCCTGGTGCTCTAGCTCCGTATCCTGTTTTGGTCAAAACAAATTAGATGAGGAAAATGCTCTATAAATAGGGCTGAAGCCCGAAAACGTACAAACTCATTAACTCCAGCTAAAGCTGGAGCCTATTGAGCGACCGCACTAGTGTCATAATTGAATAAAAATTCCAAGTCCTGGTATAGCCGTATCGCTGAATAGCCCGGTGCTTTAGCGCCGAAATGCCGATGCAAAGCACCTCTACCATTTTCTAATCCGAATTTTTAATATTTCAAATCATTAAAATTGCCCTACAACAATTTCTCAGCTACTTCTTTCCAGTTATTAACCCTTTCATAATCGGTTAACAATAGATTATGCGGTGAGGAAAACAATAATTTTCTGCCATTAAAATCTTTAAAATTCTTGATGCGGTCGTCGATGAGGATGTCAACATTAACGATTTTGTATCCGCAGAAAATAATATTTTGCCATCCGATAAAGGGAAAATGCTCTGCCAGCCATTCATATTTATCCTGCAGGGAATTAGGGAATTCCATCGCAGCCGAAACAATGAAAACGTCATATTTTTCCTGAAGCTGTTTCATTACCTCAACACTATCGGGTAACACGGCAAGATCACGAAAAAAGCCCCTTTCATTAATGTATTCGTACAATTTCATTTTGGCATGTTCGGGAACATGATGATAAACTTCGTTTCCTGGGAGTATTTGAAGATCGAGAGGTACACCGTAATCACGGTTGTAAAGACTTATAAATTTGGATAGCGGATCGGCTATAACTTCGTCCATATCCACTGCAATTCGGGGTTTTCTTTCAGACATGCTTCAAAAATAGGGATTTCCATTTTTTAAATGTTATTTTTTTAATATCTTTGCAACCCCGCAGAATAGACTCCGGGAATATGTTGAATACATAAATATTGAAAAATGGCAACTAAAATCAGATTGCAAAGATTCGGTAAAAAGGGAAAACCTTTTTATCACGTAGTGGTAGCAGACGCCCGTGCTCCAAGAGATGGTAAATTCATCGAAAGATTAGGTTCCTACAATCCAAACACAAATCCTGCTACTATCGACATCAATTTCGATAAGGCATTGGATTGGGTAAACAAAGGAGCTCAGCCTACAGATACTTGTCGTGCTATCCTTTCTTACAAAGGAGTAATGTACAAGAAACACCTTGAAGGTGGTGTTAAAAAAGGCGCATTAACTGCAGAGCAGGCAGAAACAAAATTTGCTGAGTGGTTACAAAGCAAAGAAGGTAAGATCGAGGGTAAGAAAGAAAGCCTGACAAAATCGAAAGATGAAGTTAAAAAAGCAGCATTAGCAGCTGAGGCTAAGAAGAAGGAAGATATTGCCGCTGCAATTGCTGCAAAAAATACACCTGCTCCTGAAGTAGTTGAAGAAGAAGTTTCTGAAGAAACTGCAGAAGTTGAAGCATCAGCAGAAGAAGTTGCTGAGGCTCCGGTTGCAGAAGTAGTTGAAGAGGCACCAGTTGCTGAAGAGGCACCTGCTGCAGAAGAAGTTGCTGAAACTCCTGCTCCTGAAGCAGCAGAAGAAGCTCCAGAATCTGAAGAAAAAGCATAAGCTTTTTAGGCTTTAATTTTAATTTAACGTCATTGCAAATGTTTAAACGGCATAAACTCATTTATGAGCAAACCGGAAACATATTCGCAATGACGTTTTTGTTTTCACAGGAATGAAGATCGAAGACTGTTTTTATATCGGCTATATCACTAAAACCAAAGGTTTGAAGGGTGAAATGCAGATCTATTTTGAGTATGATGATCCAACAGAACTGCCGCTTGACTCTGTTTTTGCTGAGATTAACGGTAAACTGGTTCCCTTTTTCATCTCTTCCTTCAAGCTACAGAATAACCAGACCGGAAATTTTTATTTCGATGATATCGATACAATCGAAAAGGCAGAGGCCCTTGTTCGTAAAAAACTGTATCTGCCCAATAAATTAAAACCTGTAAGAGATGAAGATGAATTTCTGATTACTGATCTTAAGGGATTTATTGTGCATGATGAAACCGCCGGAGAATTGGGTGAGATCATCGAAATTCATGAGTATCCGCAGCAATTTGTGGCCGTTGTTCCCTATAAATTTAAAGAGATCATGTTCCCGCTGAATGATGATCTGATTGTGGAGATCGATGAGGAAAATGGCATTCTAAAAGTAGACCTTCCAGAAGGCTTGATTGATCTGTATCTGGGAGAATAAAAGGATACTTGGGGCATGTTAGCTCTAAATAATTACATCATGAAGGATTTTAATGAATGCTGAGCATAAGTTCCCCAGTTTTTCATAACCTTCATCAGAGTGTCCAGCAAACCTTTATTGTTTGTGGCCTTTCCTTTTTTGGGTGCTGTCAAAGTTCCCGGAGGCAGGGACTTATCTGTTACCAGTTTAGCAAACCAGCTCATATTCTCATGAGGCAGGGCAACTCCCAGGATCATTCCAGGTAAGCCTGTAAAAGATTCAGGACCTCCTGATACAGGAATTTCATCGGTATAAAATGCAACCACATAGATTGAATCCATAATAATTGCGTTCGCTCTTCGGCATGAATAGCCGGCAATGTCACGTGTTTCTGAGGTAATCTTCCAGTTGATCTTGCGGGTACTGTCTCTGACCAGAAAGGTCTCTTCAAAAACTGTCTTCTGAACTATACTGGTGTTTGTTGAAAGATCTGTATAAATAATATTATTCTGGGTTGTTGCAGGGATATCGCTGAACCAGCCGCGGTCTGATTCATCGGCAGGAGCCGGGCTGAATAAGGTTTTATCTTTGCTGAATGTTAACGTACTTTTTAACACCCTGAACTGGGGTTTTGACTTTTTGTATAGATCAAATGCAGGGATATAATAGGCTTCATTATCCTTATTAATATACTTTTTGATCTGGGCGTGCATATTTACACTTTTTTCAAATTCAATAATTCCTTCTGTTGCAAAGCGGGCATGCTGGGCAAAAGTGGGCTTAATTGATAAAATGAGTAACCCTAATGTCGAAAGTAGTGTAATTCTTTTCATAAGCTTACTTTTTTGGCTGGCCTCCACCCATATGATTCAGGTCGTATGAAAGAGAAAGCATAAAATATCTTTTAATCGCTGTAAAGCTATTCTGGCTAATCATATTACTTGTTGCCATTCTGTTAAATCCGGTATTTTGATTCAAAAGATCATTGCCCGTAAGCGATAGTTTCAGGCTCTCTTCTTTCATGAAGCTTTTGGTAAGGGTGGTATTCCAGATCAGGCGATTAAAGTCTTCAGCAAAAGCCTGAGTCTTTTCCTGGTACTTATAATTTGCGCTCGACTGAATCTTTACCTTATTAGGCAGATAAAGTGAGAATTCGAGCCAGGAATTTGCCCCCCAGCCATTATTATTGATCTGCTTTTGTAAGGAGGACTCATTGGTTATATATTCCGGGCCAATTGCCCAGTAAAGCTCAATTTTCTTCTGTTTATATCTTGAAACAGATATCCGGCTGCTGTAGCTGTTTGATCGTGTTTCATTCAGCACATTATTAATCATGTTGAAATAGGTATTGGCATTGGTACTCAAATTAAGTCCAATTCTAAGTTCTGTCCCGGGGATTTTCTGACCATAATCACCATATAAAGAGAAATTAGCTGGATTTTTATCTGTCAGGTTAATCGATTGGAAGGTGCTCTTTCCGGCAGCATCAGTAACGGTATTGTTGACAATGGCATTATGTGTGGTAGAGTAATTTCCTCTGAAATAGATTGATTTATCACTGAGGACTTTGTAAGAATAATAGGATAGGTTCAAACTGCTTCGGAAAGAGGGCTTCAGATCAGGATTGCCTAAAATGATATTTAATGGATCATTATTGACTTTGATTGGTTGAATCTGGTTTAAATTTGGCTGGGTTGTGTTTCCATCGTATCTGATCTCAAAAGATTTCTGTTTTGAAAAATTATGTCTGAAAGATGCCTGAGGCAGCCAGTTAAGAAAATCTCTTTTATAAATATTACCGGTATATCTGTCGGTTTGTTTAAAATCAACCGCATTTAAACGTGTTCCGAAATTAATTACATTTTTATCTTTCCTGTAGTTGAAAATTGCACCCCCCTGATTAGAGGTCTGATCGAGTTCGAAATCATTACTGAATTCATTATCCAAAATATCATATTTCCCGGTTACTGATTTATTAAAGGATTCCCGTTCTGCGATACTGTTACCCAGGTTTAAACCATAATTGAGAATGACTGAAAAGGTCTTGGAGAGAGGCTCAGTATAAGCCAGGTTCGAATTAAAGCCTGAATTTCTGGTCCGGTTGGTCTTATACTGGTCGATTATCCGGGTGCTGTCAAGTATTCCAAGGGTATTATAAAAACTGTTCTCAGAATTCAGAAAGCCGGATGCATCATCTTCATCAAATTTTTGTCCAAGAGTCAGGGAAATGGTCCGTCCCTTCTTTTTAAGTTTTTTGGTCCATAAAGCACTTGCATTAAAAATCTTTTGATCACCATTATTGCTAAGACTTCGTTTGCTACCATTAAGTGAAACACCATTATCTCTTAAACTCGAAGAAAAGTAATTGCTATTGCTTTCACTGTTTTTCAATGTGCCGTCTACTATAATTTTCAGATCTGAGGTGGTATCCAGCTTAACCAGGAAAGTTCCATCGAGTTTTTGCCTGAACATAAAATTATCAATGGTCTGATCAGTATTGGTGTTGATAATGCCGGTAGGTAAGTTGTTCTGATTTAATGAGTTTTTATCTCCGGTTACACCTATTGAGCCTGCTTTATAGTTCATGTTTATAGAATATTTATCCTCTTTCCATTTGGCATCATAATGCATGCCTCCGCTTCTGGTAAGAGGGATTCCTTCTCCATTATATCGGCCATTAAATGATTCAAGTCCCGAGTCATCCCCGCTGGTAAACATAATTCCGCCATCAGTTACCTGAACATTCGATGAAGCGCTGTATTTGGAATTATCCTCCCAGCCTAAACCAGTTTTAGCTGTATTCGAGATGGTGCCAAAGGCAGAAAACTTCTTTTTGCCTTTAAAGTAGTTGAACATCCCCTGCCCCTGGTAAAAATCATCATTTCCTGCTCCGGCATCAACTTTGCCGAAATAGCCTTGCTTTTTATCTTCTTTTAATTTGATATTGATTGTTTTAGTCCGTTCTCCGTCATCAATACCGGTAAAGGCAGCCTGATCACTTTTCTTGTCATAGAGCTGCACTTTATCCACCATATCACCCCGTATATTCTTGGTAACCAGAGTTGGGTCATCTCCAAAGAATTCTTCACCGTCTACCAGAACTTTGTTTACCGCCTGTCCATGAGCGGTTATTTTCCCGTCTTTATCCACCTGTATGCCGGGCAGTTGTTTGAGCAGATCTTCAACTTTTGAATTAGCCTCTATATTAAAGGCAGCGGCATTAAATTCTGTTGTATCCCCTTTTATGGTCATTTGTGCTGCTGTGCCTTTTACGATTACCTCTTCCAGGAGCCTTGCTTTGAGTATCATTTTTAATTTTCCGAAATCTTTTAAAGGCTTGTCTGAACTCAGCGAAAATGTTTCCACATAATCGGCAAAATCAGGATAGGTCAGCAGTAAGATGAAGTTTCCTTCCCTCAGATTATTCAATGAAAAAGCTCCGCTTGCATCAGCTCTGGTAAATCTAACCAGGGTCGAATCTTTAGAATTCAGCACTGTGATGCTTGCATTTTGCAGGCCAGTACCTGATGCAGTATCCAGAGCGCTACCTTTTATTGAATAATTATTTTGAGCGAAAAGAGGCTTCCAACTTAGGAGGAGTATGAGTGAGACAAGAACTACTAGCTTCATATTGCAGCTGAATTATTTTTAAAAGTTTACAATTAAGGACTCATGAAGCTCTTCAGGAGTACTCATTTGCTTATCATCCCCTTGTATTCGTTTCGCAATTTAACTGCTTGATAAGCAAATAACTATACCCGAAAATGGATATTTATTATTATAAATGTTCATTGTAAAATGTTAAATCTTGTTAATATTATACAAACAGGATTTTTCGATAGATGAACAGGGTTTTGAGCAATGTAAATTTTTTCTTATTCGTTTCTCAGAACAAGTTCCTTCTGATGTATTTTTTAAAAGATGCGAATAAAGTTATTTTTGTTTATTAAATTTATTAAGTGAGTTACTTTTGGATTCATTGTGACAGGTTTTGTATTGTCGTTTGTTATCGTAAATAGTTAACAAACAGTTATTTGACATGAATAATAATATTGAGGCACTATATAAAACCGCCAATAAACCTGTAAGGAATATTATTGGATTAATGTCGGGGACTTCTTTTGACGGCTTGGATATTGCTTTGTGTGAATTCCGCGGAAGTGGCCTGGAAACCAGCGTAAAGGTCCGGAAATTTACTACTAAAGAATATAAATCCGACTTTAAAGAGGATCTTAAAGCTGTATTCGCTAAGAAAATAGCAAACCTCGAACAGATCACTTTACTGAATGATTTTATTGGCAGTTACTATGCTGAACTGGTTCTGGAATGTTTGAAGGAATGGGGTATTTCCACTTCAGAGATCGATCTGGTCGCCAGCCACGGACAAACCATTTATCATGCTCCCAAGCATCAGCATGGCATCGCCAGATATTCAAATGCTACCCTTCAGATCGGGGATGGTGATCACCTTGCTGTGAAAACCGGAATAATTACAATAAGTGATTTCAGACAGAAACATGTTGCGGTCGGTGCCGAAGGCGCTCCATTGGCAGTTTATGGTGATTATCTTCTGTTCTCCAGCCGTGATGAAAACCGGATCATGTTAAACATTGGTGGCATCGCAAATTTTACTTTTCTTCCCTCAGGATATTCAACCAGTTTTTTTTCATCAGATGTTGGTCCGGGGAACACCCTGATGGACCAGTTTATCCAGTTGAAATATCCAGGCAAATATTATGATAAAAATGCAGAAATAGCTTTAGCAGGTAAGGTTAATGAGCAGTTGCTGGAAGCGCTGCTTGATCATCCATTTTATAAAGCGGGATACCCTAAAACTACGGGGCCGGAGCTTTTTAGTTTAGCTTATCTGAACAATGCCCTTAAGAAATGCGGCATAGAAAACAGTTCCAATGAGGACACAATGGCTACGCTGGCGGCCTTCTCAGCCAGAGGGATTATTCTGGCAATTTCTGAATGTGTTACAGGAAATGGCCCCTTTGAGATCTATTTAAGCGGAGGCGGGATGTATAATCCTCTTCTCCTTAAGTATGTGGAAGAACATTTTGGTCGAAAGCTGAAACTTACCTCAGATTTGGGTATTGATCCCGACGCAAAAGAAGCAGTACTGTTCGCCGTCCTGGCTAATGAAGCTGTGGCCGGAGGAAAAACCTCTTATGGTGATCATCCCGGAGTGCCATCCATCTCGATGGGGAAGATTAGTTTTCCTGAATAACGAAAGAGAATTTTTAATAACCAATTAAATTAACAACCAATATGAAAAAAGTGTTACAAACGTTTGTGAACTGCCGGTATCTTTTTGCTGTGCTGGCTATGATGTGTTACGGCCAGCTGGCCATGGCACAAAATCCGAGGTTTACCCTCAGGGGTGTCATCACTGATGCCCGAAATAAGGAGCCTCTTCCGGGAGCAGTAGTCAAATTAACGGGAACTAACCAGGGAACCTCTACCGATATTAACGGAGCCTATACCCTGATCCTGAATGTGAACGAAGGTAGTTACCCTATACTTATCAGTTATACGGGTTATAAGCCGATTACAAGAACAGTCCTTTTAAATCAGAGCAGCATCACATTAAATGTTGAGCTTTCTGAAGATGCGCTTAACCTGGATGAAGTAGTTGTTACAGGTACTTCGGTTGCAACAAGCAAAAAGCAGTTAGGGAATGCCATTTCTACTGTTTCTGCAAAGGAGCTTGAAGGTGGAGCAGCTACTTCGATTGATCAGGCTTTAGCCGGAAAAGTATCGGGTGCTCAGATCTCTCAAAATTCAGGTAATCCTGCGGGCGGTATCAGTGTACGCCTCCGCGGTAACAGTACGATATCCGGATCGAGTGATCCGCTGTATATTGTGGATGGTGTTATTGTGAATAATAGTTCATCAGAGCTTCTTGACCTTGGAGGGTACACTCAAAATCGGCTTGTAGATATTAATCCTGCAGATATCGATCGTATCGAGATCATCAAGGGAGCTGCAGGAGCTGCAATTTACGGATCACGGGCAAGTAATGGAGTTGTACAGATCTTTACCAAAAAAGGTAAATCAGGAAAGCCGGTGATCAATTTTACTACCCAGTTTCGTGTTAATGAGTTGAGGAAAAAACTTGAAACGAATGAATATCCATTCCGTTTTACAAACACAACCGCATCAGATTTAAGTCAGGTGCCTGTAACCCGTTATGATCTTCAGGATCTTGTTTTCAAGACAGCCTATGGTTCTGAGAGCAATATTTCCGTTTCGGGTGGTACCGATAAAACGCAATACTATGTTAGCGGCGGGTTTTTAGGTAATCAGGGGATCATCAAGAATACTGATTTCAAAAGGGCTACGACCCGCTTAAGACTGGATCAGCGGTTTAATGATAAGATCAAGTTGAGTATGGGTGCCGGTTATTCCTTCAGCGGAAGCGCCGAAATTCCGAACGGAGGTATCAGCTCAGCTTACGGTGCTTTAACAGGATTTATTTTCGCAAATAACTTCGTAAACCCATATCCTGACGCGGCAAGTGGTGTTTATCCTTCTCTTGCTCCAACCGGCTTGTTAAGAACCAATCCGCTGGAAGCAGTTAACCGTTTTGATTTCAATCAGCAAACAAGTCGTTTTATTGGTGATATTCAGTTAAATATTGAACCAATCAGCAACCTGTCGATCAATTATACTTTAGGTTTTGATAATTCTACCCAGCTTGCAACAGCTTATATTCCAATAGGTAACACTACACCTACGAACAATTCTGGTTTTGCCAGAAAGGGTGACAGGCTAAACCTGCTGCTTAATAATGATTTGAACGTGGCTTATCGTGCTAAGCTTGGATCTCAGATTGAATCAACCACATCCGTTGGGGCAACTGCTCAGACAGAACGTGTTAACTCAAACATAATCACCGGTACCCAGCTTAGCCCTGTCAGCCAGGCGGCGTCAAGCGGTGCATCAATCACTACGAGTGATATAAAATCCACAATCAATATTTTAGGATTTTATGCTCAGCAAACTTTTGGGTTCAGAAATAAGATCTATGTTACAGGAGCGATCAGGAATGACGTTTCTTCATCATTCGGTGAAGCTAACAGGTGGCAGCTTTATCCTAAAGTAAGCGGCACCTATATTTTATCTGAAGAAGGCTTCTGGAAAAATTCTTCCCTGGCTTCTGCGATCCCAAGCTTAAAATTAAGGGCTTCCTATGGACAGTCCGGTAACTTAACAGCAATTGGAGCTTACGATCGTTTCAGTAATTACGGATCAGTTTCCCTAGGCGGTCTTCCCGGTGTTGTTGCCCCGACGCAATATGGAAACCCGGATATTAAGCCGGAACGTCAGACTGAAAAAGAGATCGGTTTAGATGCAAGTTTCCTTAAAAACCGCTTAGGACTTGAAATTTCCTTCTATGATAAAGCAGTAAAAGACTTGCTTCTGCCTGTAACTTTAAGGCCATCTTCAGGTTATTCCACCCAGTTTCAGAACATCGGAAACATGACAAATAAAGGATTTGAGATTTTACTGAGGGGAGTTCCAGTTCAAAGCAGTAATTTCAAATGGAACTCAACGCTCATATTCTCCAAAGTCAAGAACAGAGTTACTGATATTCCGGGTGGTGTAGTAACCTTTCCAGGTGGATTTGGACAGGTTGCCGCAGTAAACGGGTATGCACTGGGTGCATTTTATGCTACTGCTTTTGCCCGTGATGCTTCAGGAAATCTAATTCTTACAGCTGCAGGTTTCCCGCAGACAGAAAAAGTAGGCCGTACTGCTGCCGGACAGCCTACAGGATCAAATAAACCGCAGGTTATCGGAGATCCAAATCCGGAATGGACCGGATCATTTACCAATGAGTTCTCAATTGGCAATAACTTTTCATTAAGGATGCAATGGGATGCTTCCTATGGTAATGATGTGTTCAACTTCACAAGGCGTGTAGGTGACAGGGATATTTATGGGGGCCTTAAAGGGTATGAAAAAGAATTAAGAGGGGAAGTTCCAAAAGGAACATCTGCAGCTGTGTTTAGTATTATGGAAAACTGGATTGAGGACGGATCTTATCTCAAACTCCGTGAGCTGGCAGCTACCTATAATCTGAAATTGAAATTTCTTAATAACAATCCTTTACGTGTAACTGTCTCAGGCAGAAACCTGGCATCAATTGATAAATATAAAGGCTGGGATCCCGAAACCAACGCAGCTGGGCAGAGTACTGCAGTGCGTGGCTTCGACTTTGTTGAGGTGCCAATCCCCAGAACTATTGCTTTGGGTTTAAACTACACTTTTTAATTATTCAAAATTATCATTATGAAACCTGCATCCGCTTACCGTTTAACGCCTGCTAAAGGCAGGCAAACTGAAAACAAAGCTTATGCAAGCTTCATTTCCATTAAAAAAACAAACAACAGAGAAATGAAAACAAATATCATATATAAATGTCTCCTGCCTGTCTTTCTGCTGCTCGTTTCATCCTGTGAACTGGATCAGACAAACCCCAACTCAGCGACTGATGAACAGGTACTGAATACCAGAGAAGGAATCATTGCTTTAAGTATTGGATTAAGGCAAAATTATTCCACAAATGGATTAAGCAGCGTTATGCTTGCGCCCACAGTCACAGCCCGTGAAATGAAAGGCATTGCTACTTTCACAAATACACTGGAGCTGGAAGCAGGCGGTACTACGTTACCAACGGCAAATGGTATCATATTAGGTTACTGGTCTGCCATGCAGCGCCAGATGAGTATGTGTGAAAGTATTATCAGTAAGGCTCCCAATGTTGGCGGAATTGAACCTGGTTTGCTTAGCGGCATCATGGCTCAGGCTTACCTGTTCAAAGCAATGGCTTTAACTTCTCTTGCTACAACTTTTGAGCAGGCTAACCTGAATAGCAGTACAACAGAACCTGTTCAGTTTGTTCCGAGAGCTCAGGTATTTGCGGAGGCTTTAAGACTTCTTGACCTGGGTGTAGCAAGCATTACTACTACTGCGCCATCTGCATCATTCACAAGTTTAGTCAGCGGAACAGATTTCGACCTGAAGAATACACTTTACGCTTACCAGGCCCGGATAAATCTGATGGCCGGGAATAATGCCAAAGCGCTTGCCAGTGCTAATCTTGTGGATCTTAGCAAGAAGTCAAGCTATACCTACACGACTTTGAGCCCTAATCCATTGTACACAATTTATAATGTGACCAAATCTTATCGCCCAAGAGAAAACTTCGGACTTCCGGCTGGTTTATTTGAAGCTGCCGACAAACGTTTGGCCTTTTATTTTACAACACCAAGAGATGTTATTAATACAGATCCGGTAGTAACCCTGACAGGTTTTGCTACAGCACAAACCACTTCGATCCCTGTTTATCTTACTGATGAGATCAAATTGATCAAGGCAGAGGCGATTTTAAGAACGGATGGTTCACTTGCTACGGCATTAGCCTTGATTAACGAGGTAAGGACACAGGTTTCGGGTGACCCATTTGGTGTAAATGCAGGTCTTCCTGCTTACTCCGGAGCAGTTACAAAGGATGCCCTTCTGCTGGAAGTTTACAAACAACGCTGTGCGGAGCTTTATCTGAGCGGTTTGAAATGGGATGATACCAGACGCTTCGTACGTCCGGTGCCGCCTGCTGATAATTCAGAGCGGAACAGAATTTTTTATCCTTACCCTGATCAGGAAAGGATCAATAACAAGAATACACCGGCCGATCCGGCAATATAATTTGGAAAAAGAGGGGGGCATTTGTTCCCCTTTTTTAATTTTAAATAATGATAAAAATAATAAGCCTGCTTTTCATATTTATTCAGAGCGCTGCTTTTTCGCAGGATATGAAGGTACCGGACCGCTTTACTGATATCAGGGAGGCGGAACAGCATGCAGTTGTTCTGCGGAATAGCTCAGGAATAATTCCGTTGAAGCGCCTGGAAGGCCTTAAAATTGCAAGCCTGCATTTTGGCAATCAACATGCGGCAGTTTTTGACAGCATTGCCAATAAATACTGGACTGTTGAGGGTTTTGAAGCAGATACCATCCGCGAAGGTGAAGGTTTTAACCGCTTACATGACCGGCTAAAACTTCATAATCTCATCATTTTTGACCTTTCGGCAGAAACTAACTTTAGTAAGGAGCTTCTGGCATTTATTTCTGATGTGGAGAGCCAGACAAAAAGTATCATCATTTTAAGCGGAAGTGGGAAGAACCTGGATTTTCTGGCTAAGTTCAGATCAGCCATTATCTGGAACAAGCATGAAAGTGCTACCGTGGCTTCACTATCAGCCCAGCTGCTGTTCGGAGGCGCGTCTGCAACAAAGAAGCTGGATGAGGGCTATGGTCATCATTTTAAGAAGGGCTTTGGCTACACCACACAAAAAATCCGCCTGGGATATTCAGTACCCGAAGCAGTGTCATTGAACAGCAATTTTGTAAGCGGGATTGATTCGATTGTATATGCCGGTATCTCGGCCCATTCAGCCCCTGCAGTAGTCATACTGGTAGCGAAAGACGGGAAAGTGATCTTTAATAAAGCCTATGGCTCGCATACTTACAAGGGTGCTGCCTCAACCAAAGCAGATGATATCTTTGATATGGCTTCGGTTACCAAGGTGAGTGCCACAACACCTGCTATTATGCGTCTGTACGATAAAAAGATGATCAGCCTGGAAGATCCGATCAGCAGATATGTTGCTTTAACACGTACGATTCCGGATAAGAGCGATATCAAAATTAAGGAAGCCCTTCTTCATGAAGCAGGATACACTCCCTATATTAAGTTCTTCGAGTTATTAAAGCCGGGTGAAATGAGCAGGGATTCATCATCTTCCCATCCCACCAAAGTAGCCGATAATTATTTCCTGAGAGCCAATTATTTCAATGAAGTGATGTGGCCGGTTACCTTAAGATCATCTGGGGGAACCCGGGGTAAATTTGTTTACAGCGATGTGAGCATGTATATGCTGAAAGAGGTTGCTGAACAGCTTACTCATACCAGACTCAACGATTATGTATCGAATGAGTTCTACTCTCCACTGGGTATGCGATCAACAGGTTACCTTCCGAGAAACCGTTTCGACAGGTCGAGGATAGTGCCTACCACAGAAAATGATAACTGGTTCAGGGATATGCTGGTACAGGGTTATGTCAATGATCCCGGCGCGGCTATGGCAGGTGGAGTGGAGGGCCATGCCGGATTGTTTTCAAACGCCAATGACCTGGCCATTTACTTCCAGATGCTGCTGAATAAAGGCATGTATGGGGGGCAGAAATACTTTGAAGCCGGTACAGTCGATCTTTTTACCTCCCGGCAGTCAAAGGTCAGCGAGCGGGGATATGGTTTTGCGCGGGTAACAGAAAAGGAGCTGAATGCCAATAAAGGCTATCCTTCTGATAAGGCATTCGGACACAGTGGTTATACGGGAACCTATGTCTGGGCCGATCCGGTTTATAATCTGGTGTATATCTGTCTGACAAACCGGGTTTATCCTGATGACGGGAAGACTTTCGGGGTTTCGAAAGTGAATATCAGGGCGCAGGTGCTGGACAGGGTGTATCAGGAGATTCTGAAGAGCAGAGGGAATGCAACTAAGTAAAATATCTGCCTGGATTTCATGCTCTTGTTGGTGAGGATACCAGCAAAGTGAGTTAATGAGGTGTTTAACAGCTATATTAACCTGAGTTCGATATAGAATCTTGCGGGACTAATTAGATTGAATGGTTTTCTTTTGCTTTAGAAAGCAAGGTCTGTGATTCTTCGGTTGTGCAAGTCCCGTGTCTCCACTTGCTAGCGCACGCGTGTGATTCATTATTTAATTCCTGGAACGCGCGGCACGCACGCACCAGCAGACGGTCCTGATGCTGGGCTGTCGGTTCCGATGAAAAACGGTCCCGGGTAAAATAAACCTTGCCGGAGGAGGTATCTTCCGGCTATTCGTAATTGGATCTGGAACGTGATTTCTTGCAGGAAATACTCCGAAGGAAAGGACTGAACCAGCCTGTAACACACAGGTATTGATTTCTAAAATCAAATCATTGTAATTCCAGAGCATTATCTGACCAATGATAACTGTATTTTTTATCCCTCCTTATATCGAACCTGATATCTGAACGTGGCTTTGAGAAACAACCGCGTGAAGATCTGAACAAAAAATACCGCGAACACCAGCGCATGATCAGGCAACTAAAAGTCGAAGGGCCTTGCTTTTTAAGCAGTGCTGAAAGAAGTAAATGGGGTTCTTTTGAACAGAATCTGTGTTCATTGAATGAAGAATTGAACAGCGTAAAAAAGAACTCGTAATTTACTATCTCTGCCTTCGCCATTATTTGTCTGAACAAGCCAGAAATCACATCAGGGCAAACGGGATGAGCGCACAAGTTTTGCATTAATGTAATCTTGCAAAGCAGTTTTATACATCTGGCCCAGAGGAACTGAAATATTATCATGAAGCAGGATGTTAATCCCATTGACTGTTTTAATCTTTTCTGAATTCACTATAAAGGATTTATGGACCCGAAAAAACTTTTCGGGAGGGAGCGCTGCCTCCAGCTCCTTCATGGTTAAGTAAGTAACCAGTTTTTCTTTTTCAGTATATATGATCACGTAATTTTTGATGGATTCAACGTAAACAATATCCGTAAAATTAAGACGCGTGACCTTGCCTTTGATGTTCGCCTTTATGAAGATATGGTCGTTTGCCGGATTCTGGATATGCGCTCTTAGGTGCCCGCTTACTTTTTTTACTGAGTTTAAGAAGCGCTCGAAGGAAATAGGTTTTAACAGATAATCGACTGCATTTTTTTCAAATGCAGCCAATGCATGATTCGGAAAAGCTGTAGTAAAAATTACAGCAGTACGATCGCTGATCAATCCGGCGAGATCCAGTCCCGAGAGCTGGGGCATATCCACATCCAGAAATGTAATATCCGGATGAACAGAGGTATTGATCAGGTCAAGAGCCTCCAGTGGGTTAGTTGAAGAGCCTAATAATTCTAGTCCTGGAGCCTTATCTATATGCGATATCAAAGTTTCAATGGCGTGGGGCTCATCGTCAACAACATAGCAAGTAAACATAGTTTATTCATTTAGGGTTAATGTAAGTTTTAAAGCGTAGCTATTTTCTTTATCCTGTATATTAAAGGAGTAAATGCCGGGGTAATAGTTATCCAGTCGCTCCCTGAGGTTCCGGATACCGGTTCCATGACCATGTCCGCGTTGGTTAGTCCGCTTTTTGTTTTTCAGCTCTAGCTCCAGGCTGCCATCATGAATACTAATGCTGATAAGGGCAGGATTGTCAGGATCCTGCAAATCACCATATTGGAATACATTTTCGACTAGTGTAATCAGAGCGAGAGGAATAATTCTTAGGTTTTCAGGACTACCTTTTACAATAAAATCGACACAGAGTTTATTATTAAAGCGGGCCTGATTTAAGCGAAGATAATTGTGAATATGTTCAATTTCTTTTTCCAAAGGTACTTTATCGTCCTCATCAATACTTGTAAGTGCATAGCGCATCATATCAGAAAGGTTCATCACTGTTTCAGCTAGTTTTTCGGAGACCTTTACTGAGGTATTGTATATAAAATTTAGGGTATTGAATAGAAGATGGGGGTTAACCTGTGCCTGCAGGTAGGCATTGCGGGATTGGAGCAGATTCTTCTGCAAGTTTACTTTTTCGTTTTGTTCAATAAGTCTCTGGTTTTCAAGTTCACTGATTCTGCGATTTCGTTTATTGGTTTGCATTGCAAACCAATAGGCAGTGCTAAAACCCAAAATATAGAAGGTCCGCATCGCATTACTGAAAATAGATTTCTTAAATTCATCAACAGATTTTGGCATGAACTCATCACCCAGAACAAGGTAATTGACAGGGTATTTAATCATGACGAAGAGCGCTATCTCAGCCATTACAAGAAGGATAGTTATAAAAGCAGCTCTTTTAAATTTACGTGTAGAGTAATTAAAGAGAATATGGGCATTAAAATAAAATAGGATGATGTTTAAGGTATAATTCAGGGCATAGTTATTGAGATTGGCAACCCCTGTCATTAAGTATATATAGGTTATCTCATAGGTAATAAAAATTGACCATCCCAAAATGTGTTTTGAAGTATTATTCCAAAACCTCTTAGAATTCAGAACTAAATTTTCGTCCATTTAACTGCAATATACTAGTTCATCTACAGTAAATCTAGCCTGGTGTAATAAATTTTAACTTTCGAAAAGGTCTTTCTAACTTCTAAGACACTAAATAGTAAGTCATGAAAAAAAGAAAAAAATCGACAAAACTGATCAAATCGAAAAAGGTCTTTATATTCAAGAAGAATGAATCGACTAGTCCATGAAGCAGTGGAACTGTAGATACAACAACCATTACTACGACAACCGGCTTTTGAGATTTAGCATGGCAGGGTTCAGCCAGGCTCTGCCATGTTGAGGTTTAATTTCTTGTAACTGAGCTATATCTTTTTTTATTTATATATCAAACATTTCAATTTGAAAATGTTTTTAAATATTCGAAGCTTCCATTTCCTTCCATGCAGTAGTCTAACTGTGGCTTAGGCCAAATTTACGTTTGAATTTTTTGTTAATATTATTAATTAGAATTATTCTAAATAATGCTTTGATATTCATTTTCTGTTTTTATATTTGTCCCAATCTAGAACAAGTCTAAATAAAAACAAAAAATGAAATCTATAAAAATACCTGCCTTATCACTCCTGTTGGTACTTATAAATTTATTTAACCCTGGGATGAGTCTTGCACAAAGTAATCAATCAACTTTAAGAGGAAGGATTGTAACAGTCGATGGATCAGCAGCCGGATACGTAAATGTGGGATTAAAGGATATGAATAAGAGTACCATTACAGCCGAAGATGGTTCCTTCCTGATCCGGAACATTCAGCCTGGTAAGTATATCATCAAAGTCTCTTTTGTAGGCTTAAAGACCCAGGAGAAAGCAATAAGCCTTAGTGCCGGAGAAAATGCAGAGATCAATTTTACTCTGAGCGAGAACGCAGAGCGCTTAGCGGAAGTGGTTATCACTGCAGGCAGAAGCAATATGCAGGTACCGTCAATCGGTAAAGCTGGAATTAACCCGATGGATCTTCCCCAAAGCAGCAGTATAGTAAGCAGCCAGGTGATCAATGATCAGCAGGCTTCCAGGCTGAGCGATGTGATGAAGAATGTAAGTGGAGTAGCCATGGGTTCAAGCAGGGGTTCCACTTCTGAAAATTTCTTTGCCCGTGGCTATAGCCTGGGAAGTAATAATTATTTTAAAAATGGTTCAAGATATAATTCCGGGTCAATACCCGAGGTTAGTACCCTCGAGCAGGTTGAAGTCTTGAAAGGTAGTGCTGCAATGCTTTATGGGAATGTTAGTGGGGGAGCCATTGTGAACCTGGTTACCAAACGCCCTAAGTTTGAGTATGGTGGTGAGGTATCTATGCGTAGAGGAAGTTATAATTCATATAAACCGATCGGTGATATCTATGGTCCGATCTCCAAAAATCTGGCATTCAGAATGATTGGAACCTTTGAGAATAATGAAAGTTTCAGAAACAATGTAAAATCGGATAAATATTATTTCAACCCCTCATTATTATTTAAGGCAGGCAAGAAAACCGATATCCTTCTTCAGGGAGATTATTTGAAGTATAACCTTACTCCGGACTTTGGGGTTGGTTCATTAAATGGGCAGATCCCGACCAGTATTTCCAGATCAAGTTATTTTAATACCCCATGGGCTTTTAATAAGGCAGATCAGACCAATGTTTCGGCCACAATCGACCATAAACTTAATGATAACTGGAAGCTGAATGTGATTGGATCTTATCAATTATTTAACAGAGACTATTATTCAACAGAACGTATTCAGGCTGATGCGGTGGGCGACTGGAGTCGCGTATTAAACCGTTTGCAAACTGCTGAAGATTATTATTCTGCCCAGGCAAATCTAAGCGGTAAACTCAAAACAGGCAAAATCAGTCATCAGGTGCTTGTTGGGACTGATGTAGATAGTTACTTAAATACTAGTCACACATTTAATCTTAAGACAGCTTATGATAAGATCAATCTTCTGGATCCCAATAAATACAATGCCAGGACGGATATGCCTTTTGCTAAAGACTCACTGAGAACAGAAGCTCCAACATATCGTCTGGGTTATTATGCTCAGGACCTGATCAGTTTGTCGGAAAAGGTTAAGGTGATGGCAGGACTGAGATGGTCTTATCAAAAAACTCAGGTCTCTGATATTTTTAATTTGATTAGCGGAGCACAGACTAAGGGTACAGCTGCTGCTAAAGCGGATCATGCTTTTTCTCCAAAGTTTGGAATCGTTTATCAGCCTCTGAAGCAAATGGCAGTTTTCGCGAGCTATTCGAATAACTTCACGGTCAATTCGGGGATTGATGTCTTTGATCAGGCATTGAGCCCTTCAATTGTCGATCAGTTTGAACTCGGTTTGAAAAATGATTTCTTAAATGGCAGGTTATCTGCAAATTTTTCACTCTACAAGATCATCAATAATAATCTTGCACAGCAGGCACAGTACCTGCGTGATGGAATAACCGTTAATACCAATACCAATATCAAGGAGTTAACGGGGCAGACCACGAGTGATGGTGCGGAACTTGATATAAGTGGTACAATAGTTCCAGGATTGTATTTCATAAGTGGTTACAGCTTTAATTTCATGAGATATACTAAAACATCAGGATTAAAGGGCAGCTATATTGAAGGAGAGCGATTGGTAAGTAATCCGGCACATACTGCCAATGGTAGTTTGTTCTACACCTTAAGCTCTGGCAAACTTAAGGGTGTTAAATTGGGTGCATCAGCCTATTATATCGGTGAACGGAATGCGGGCTGGAATAATACCTATGGACAGACTCAGGTAGGCACCCGGCTTATTCCGATGTCAGGTTTTACAACCGTTGACCTTTCACTGGGTTATTCAATTAAGAAATTATCGCTTCTTGCTAAATTATCAAATGTCGGCAATGAGTTGAACTATTATGTGCATGAGAATTACAGTGTGAATCCGATCCCGCCACGCCAGTTCTTAACTACGCTTTCTTATAAATTTTAACTCCTTTCGGGGATAGGATATACCCAAAAAATCAATGAAACGACAAAAAACTGAAGCCAATTGGCCTAAACTGCGCAAATTTCTGAATGATATCCACCTTTGGATCGGATTACCGAGCGGTATCATTGTATTGCTGATATGTCTGAGTGGTACCATCTATGTATTTAATACAGAGATCAGAGAATTATCCAGTCCCGAACTTTATAAGGTCAGCCATGCTGCAGATGCCCAAAGGCTTTCACCAGAAGAACTGATCGTGGCTATAGGCCGTGAAACCGGTGGTAAGGTAATTAGTATTAAGATTCCAGCCGATCCTGAAAGAAGTTATGTGCTGACTGTCAGGAAAGCGGAAGAATCTAAGCCGGGAGAGAAAAAGGGTGAAAATGGAAATGAAGCAGTTAAGAGATCTGTCCCCGAAAGAGCTAAGGGAAAAGCCGGAGCAGGAGCTTCTGAAAAACCGGGACCTCCTCCCCGGGGAGTCCAGTATATGGTTGACCCCTATTCAGGAAAGATACTGGGAAGCAGCGCTGATAAAAACGCTGTTTCTGAGTTTATGCAAATGATGTTCAGTTTACATCGCTGGTTGTTACTCGACAGGATAGAAGAACCGCTTCTCGGAGAATTACCGAACCGGAAGCTGGGTAGCTATATTAGCGGAACCGCAACAATATTATTTACACTGGGGGTCATTACAGGTATCATCATTTGGTTCCCTCAAAAACTTAGAAACTGGAAACAGGGTCTGAAAATAAAATGGAATGCAAACTGGAAACGGGTGAATCATGATATTCATAACAGCCTTGGTTTTTACAGCTGTATATTTTTGTTTCTGATGGGTATTACCGGTCCGCAATGGTCTTTCGAATGGTATAGAACTGGTTTGAGGAAGTCGCTGGGAACCTACCAGTCTGAAGATGCTCCGAAACCCAAAAGTCCGAAATCAGATATTACAGCCAGGAATGGAGCAAAATCAGTATTGCTTAAAGATTATATTAAATCAGCTAATAATGTTCTTGATTATCAGGGTGATCTGACTATCAGCATTCCAGCTGACTCAGCAGATGCAGTACTTGTTAATAAAACCAAAACAGGATTTTTTGCTCCTGTAGCAGCAGATAAGATCTATCTTGACCAATACACCTCAACACCAGTCAGATCAGAGATCTTTTCAGAAAAACCATTTAATGAACGGGTTTCAAGTTCCATAAAGGCTTTGCATGTTGGTGATGTCTATGGTAAGTTCTCCAAGATTATTTATTTTCTGGCCTGTTTAATTGCAACAAGTTTACCGGTAACGGGTACACTGATCTGGATCAATAAGATGAAAAAGGGATAATTGATCAAATTAAAATCCTGGCCGGGTTCATTTTTGGAATGATACGGCCAGGAATACTATTAAATCCCTGTTTTTTTCTTCTATACCCCGCTTCTCACATCTCCTGCCTCATATCTCATATCTCCTTCCTATCTTTGCAGGATGCGTTTCGATATCATTACCGTATTACCCGACCTGCTTGTAAGTCCTTTTGCCCATTCTATTTTACAAAGGGCTCAAAAAAAGGGACTTGCCGAGATTCACGTGCATAATCTTCGTGATTATTCAAACAACAAGCAAAAGTCGGTTGACGATTACCAGTACGGTGGTGGCAGTGGAATGGTGATGAGTATTGAGCCCTTTGCAAACTGCATTGAAAAGCTGAGATCAGAACGTGATTATGATGAGATCATTTTTATGACACCCGATGGTGAGACGCTCAATCAGAGTATGGCCAATGAACTTTCTGATAAAAAAAATGTAATTATTCTGGCTGGACATTACAAAGGCATAGACCAGAGGATAAGAGATATTTTTGTGACCAGGGAAATTTCAATCGGGGATTATGTTCTTTCGGGAGGTGAATTACCTGCTGCAGTTTTAGTGGACAGCATTGTAAGGTTATTGCCAGGCGTTTTGAACGATGAAACATCGGCTTTATCTGATTCCTTTCAGGGAGAGTTGCTTGACGCACCGGTCTATACCCGTCCGGCCGACTGGCAGGGGCATAAGGTGCCTGATATTCTATTAAGCGGACATGAGGCGGCCATTAATGAATGGAGGCATGAGCAGGCTCTGGAGCGCACTAAAAAGCGCCGTCCTGATTTGCTGGAATAAAATGTGCTTTTATACTCTTTGAAAGGTGTCGTCGGATAAATAAAAATGGAAAAATATCAGAACAAACTTTTTTAAGTAAAAAATTTTTCCTAATATTGCAGTCCGATTTTTACGGGCTAAAAATCGACTTTAAGAGCTTAAAATCATGGATTTAGTAAAATTTGTTGAAGAGCAGGCAGCAGTTAAAAAGCAAGTTCCTGCATTCAAAGCTGGTGATACAGTTAGTGTTCACTATAAAATTCGCGAAGGAAATAAAGAACGTATCCAGATCTATCAGGGTGTTGTTATCCAGCGTAATAGTGTGGGTGTGAACGAGACTTTTACTGTGCGTAAAATGTCAAACGGAGTGGGTGTAGAGCGTATCTTCCCTGTTAATTCCCCTAACATCGATAAAATTGACGTAAACAGTCATGGAAAAGTTCGCAGAGCGAAATTGTTCTATCTGCGTGAACTTACCGGTAAGGCTGCTCGTATCAAGTCTAAAAGAGTGTAATTTTTTTATAGGTTTATTGCCTCCCGGATCATCTCCGGGAGGCTTTTTTGTTTGTAAGCTTTTTTGAATGCTATAAAAAGGGCGAATATTAATTATATCCCGCTTTATTCTATTATTTTTAAATGGAATGAGATATCAATTAACTCATTCTCTCATTTGCTAATTTATATATCATGAATACCGAGTTTCTTGAACAAATATTTTTTGGAAACAGCCTCAGAAACTATCTGTATTTTTCTGCTATCCTGCTTTTTGGATTATTATTTAAACGGGTTTTCTCAAGATTATTGAACAGAATGATGTTCATGTTATTCAAGAGGATTGAGCCTGATACAGAGCCTAAGGTATTTATTGGAATGCTTTTAAAGCCTGTTGAGTTCCTCATTATACTTGTTATTATATATCTATCTGTCAATCAGTTAGATTACCCATTAAATGAGGTAATATTCAGCAGGACAAATCTCATTAATAATGTCCCCAATCTTTATGAGTTAAAAGTCGTACAGGTAGTTGATAAGCTGTTCTTATTACTTTTTATTATCTCAGCTTTCTGGATCCTGTTAAGAATTATTGATTTTGTTGCTCATGTTTTTAAGTATAAGGCTTCATTAACTTTATCTAAATCGGATGATCAGATGGTCCCTTTTATTAAGGAACTTTCGAAAATTGTAACAGTCATTTTTGCTTTTTTTGTAGTGCTGGGCTCTGTGTTTAACCTGAATGTGGCAACAATCATAGCCGGTCTCGGTATTGGAGGTATTGCGGTGGCTCTGGCCGCACAGGATAGTCTTCAGAATCTTCTTGGATCATTTACCATCTTTGCCGACAAGCCTTTTCTTGTTGGCGACCTGGTCAGGATCGATAAGTTTGAAGGAACAGTTGAGAAGGTTGGATTCAGAAGTACAGTGATTCGAACTCTGGATAAAACTCTGGTCATTATTCCGAATAAGAAAATGGTCGATAGTCCACTCGAAAATTTAAGTCTTCGGAATCTTCGGCGAATGAAATTCAATATCGGACTCAGATACGATACCTCTGCTGAAGTGATGAGAAAGATTTCGGAAGAGGTGCAAAAAGTTGTAAATGATCATCCTGCAACCAGTGATGATACCCTAGTTACCTTCGATTCTTTTGGCGATTCTTCTTTGAACATACAGGTACTCTATTTTATTCAAATAGTTGATTACAACGAATATATGCGCATTCGTCAGGATTTAAACTATAAGATCATGGCAATTGTGGCGGAGAATGGAGCTGATTTTGCATTTCCCTCACAAACTGTTTTTCACGAATATGTTGGCGAAAAACCTGCTGGTGGAGCCGGAATAGTTTAATATATCCTTTGTGATCTGGTTATGTGTATATCCGGCTTTAATAGCAGTTTCTAATGTTCTTAAACCCGATTGTAGCGTATACCGGCCTGTGGTTAAGGCCTGCGGAGTATGAGCGGAAAGCGGGGCTTTCTTTCAAATATGCAGAACTTATCTTTTCTACTAATACAGAACTTAATTACTCCACAGAAATGCATCTAAACTCATTTTATTTTATAAAATTAATGAAATAAAAAAACCGGCCTGAATAAGACCGGTTTCCTGTTTTTTTAATAAAACTAGTTCTTTTTCTCAGGTGCTTTGGTATCTTTTTCTGATGTTTTAGATTTGCAACAGCTCATTTTACAATCCTTACCACACATTCTGCTTTCTTTTTTATCTGCCGTTTTTTTGTCTTGTTTTGGCTGGTCCTGAGCACTTAGAGATAATGTTCCTGCAAGGAATGCGATTGCTAAAAATCCTGACAACTTTTTCATGTTTATATTGGTTAATTTATTTCTTTAAATGAGCCAGAACGGTGATTCCGCCTTTTACTACTTCTCCCAATCCGACTTTTATTTCTGTTCCCAAAGGTAAGAAAACGTCAACTCTTGAACCAAATTTTATAAAGCCGAACTCCTCTCCCTGTTCTGCCTGCTGACCTTCTTTTGAATAGCATACAATTCTTCTTGCCAGTGCTCCTGCTATTTGACGGAACAAAACGGATACTCCCTGACTATTTTCAATAACTACCGTTGTACGTTCATTTTCTGTAGATGATTTAGGATGCCATGCTACCAGAAATTTTCCGGGATGATACTTGAAATATTTTACGATTCCGGAAATTGGATTTCTGTTAACATGAACATTTATTGGCGACATAAATACAGATACCTGAATTCTTCTGTCTTTTAAATATTCAGTTTCTTCTGTTTCCTCAATGACGACCACCTTGCCATCGGCTGGACAAATTACATGGTTATCATTCTTTAAAACCTCAATATAAGGGTTTCTAAAGAATTGAAGAATAATAATAAACAAGGCAAAAGAAAGGATGTAAATTATCCAGCGGAACCATAAGGTTTCGGGAAGGAGAAAATTAATAACAGCATTTAAGACGAATATAAATAGAATACAAAGTGCTATGGATGTATAGCCTTCTTTGTGAATAGTCATTTTTTTATAGCTCATTTCGTTGCGAAATTACGATTTTAGATTTAAAGGGGCTAAGTGACTTATTTAATTTTCGTAGTTGATACTGCTCTGTAAATATCATTGAGGTTTCTTCCCAGGCCATTGTAATCAAGCCCGAATCCAACCACAAAGTCATCGGGTATTTCAAAACCTACATAACAAATTTCATCAAACTTTGTTTTCAATGATTTAGGCTTCATTAGCAGGGTACATACATTGATGGAAGCTGGTTTCTCTTTGTAGATCATGTCCAGCAAATATCGAAGGGTTTTTCCGCTATCAACGATATCTTCCACCAGTATTACATCTCTGTCTTTCAATGACATTTGCAGGCCAAGTTCTTCTTTAATTTTACCGCTGCTTTTGTCACCCTTATAGGATGATACTTTTACAAATGTAACCTCAGAGGCAATGTTGATCTCTTTCATCAGATCAGCGAGGAAGATGAAGCTCCCATTTAATACGCCAACAAATACCGGTGTCCGGTTTTCGAAATCTACATTTAACTGGATACCCAATAAACGGATTCGCTTTTCGATCTGATCCAATTCCAGCATCAGTTCAAAGTTCTTCTCATCAATTTCTATCCTCATGGTATAAATTTAGATATAAGGGTTCTATTATTGATTTTTATTTTTTGAATCCCGCTCACTTTTTCGCTGCTCCCTTCTTTCTTTCCGGCTTGGAGTATTTATTACACTTGTGTCTTTGGGTGTTATTTTTAACTTATCAAGTTCTTTAACATGAACCGTATCCGGCCTTCTCCTGCCAAAAATCTCCTGCAGAAATGTATCCTTATCCTCTGACACATCGTCAATCAGAAGACTGTCGACAATTAGAGAGTCATTAAGGGGTATTCCTGATCTCAGACTTTCCTTCAGCCTGACATTCCAGAAGCCATAACCGGTGCTGTCCGCTGCAGTCAGGCCACGTCTGGCCATTATTCCTCCAATAAAATTGAAATAAGATGAAAGTCCTGACCTCAAGCTGCCGTCTCCTTCAAACCTGTAAAGTCCTGATTTTGGTCTTGGAACAATGCTTGCCAGGAAAATTCCCTCACCAAGGCTGAGTTCTGAAGGGTGTTTATCAAAATAGTACCTGGATGCTTCCCCAATCCCATATACATTCCTTCCCCACTCGATCAGATTAAGATAGGTTTCAAACATTCGCTGCTTAGAAGTAAGCCCCCCACTTTCCATAATCCAGACGATCAGGATCTCCTCAATCTTTCTGGCCAGGGTTTTTTGCCGGTTCAGGTAAACATTCTTTGCAAGCTGCATAGAGATTGTACTTCCTCCTCTTTTGAAAGCTTTTGCTTTAAAATTAGTTATTATGGAACTTCGTATGGATGCTTCCACAAAGCCATTATGACTAAAAAATGAGGGGTCTTCTGCTGTGAGTAGGGCATTCTTTAAATTGGGACTGATCTGATCAATCGGTACAAAATTCGGGTTCTCCGGTCCGATAATTATATCCCGCATTGGTTTCCCGTACTCATATGGGGTATAAACGAAGGTACTGTTGATCTTTTGGAGATTGGTTTTACCCCATTTTAGAACCTTGAATCCCTCATTTCTCAATCTTGAATTAAAAATTACACTATCCGGGTTATCGGAATCAAGGTGAAAATCGAGGTCGTATTGCAGTTTCCCGCTAACCTGAATTCCTTCAAGTGATTCGAAGAGACCTTTAGGAAAGGAATTCATTAACTCCTGAGCATCAAGCTCTTCGGTATGAAGTTTCAGCTCATAAATTTTTGATGGGCTGAGCGTATATTTTATGAAGGGATGTATCTGAATATTTTTGAGATGGATCGTAGAAGTGCTGTCAATTGCAACAAAGTTCTTCCCAAACACCATGTCTGCATCAAGAGAGGCATCAGGAACAATAATGTCATTCCCCGCAATCCTTGAATGATTGACCAGTAGGTTTTTAACCCTCCAGGATCCGTTCACCTCCAGCTGACTTCCGCTTCGGTTAACTCCTCTCATCTCAGTCATTGCAGTATCGAAGTTCAGTTTGAGACCGAATCTTTTCTCGAGATAAGGTAGTTCTACTTTTTTATTATCAGCGAAAAGCCTCAGATCAAGTTGTTTATCTCCTGGTTCTACGGTTCCTTCGACATGCCAGACCGACTCATTTCCATTGATCAATATAGTTGAATTTACATCACCATCATCAATAGTTGCACTTCGGGTGAATAAACTGACCGCACCCGAATCATCCTTGAATTTGATCTCAAAACGCCTGATATCCATGTCATCAGGGATTTTATACAATAGTTGGTTGATCAGGCTGTTCGCAAGTCTGCCCAAATCCATTTCAGTTTTCTCTTCCGGTTCATCTGTTTTCTTTTTCCGGAAAAGAAAATCATAATTACTCAGCGAATCTCTTTTTACCAGATTGATCATTCCCCTGTCGAGTTTGATTTCCGAAAGTTTGATATCTCCAAAGATTAAAGGAATTAACTTAACACCTACCCGGAAGTTTAGAATCCGGGCAAGGCTATCCCGGCCACGGGGAACCACAGTAATATTCTTAAAACTCACGCTGCTTAAACCAACGAAACCAGCACTTTCTATTTTAAGTTCCAGATCGTACTCTTTATCAGCCTTTCGGATTGCCTTTTTGATTGCAGTGCTGAGTAATGCTTCTCGTTTTGTGTAAGCAATGGCACCTCCGATCAATACCAGTATCAGAAGGCTGATTGATACATAACGGATAATATTATACTGTTTTTTGGATATTTTCATGGGTTGAATTCTCCACTAAATTGAAAGATAAGGTATTTAAATTTGAAACACCGGGATTACAGGTCAGTTCACTGTAAAAACCGCAAACCTATAGCAATAAGCCTTCCACTTTTAGTAGATTTGCGATAAACTTAGTAAAAATATTTTCTCCTTTATATTCAAAAATGATCACACAGGAACAGGTATATAATGCATTGCGTCATGTTGAGGATCCGGATCTTAAAAAAGATCTGGTTAGTCTGAATATGATTGAAGATCTAAAAATAGACGGAAATAAGCTCAGCTTTTCGGTAGTTCTGACCACCCCGGCTTGTCCGATGAAAGCCATGCTTGAAAATGCCTGTAAGAATGCAATCCGGCATTTTGTGAGTAAGGATGTTGAATTGTCTATTAATATGACCTCCAGGGTAACCAGCCGGCCTGACAGAACCCTGGCAGGTATTAAAAATATCATTGTTGTTGCATCGGGTAAGGGGGGTGTAGGAAAATCAACAGTAGCGGTCAATCTGGCTCTGGGTTTAGCAAAGAAAGGCGCCAGTGTCGGACTTATTGATGCAGATATTTATGGGCCCTCTGTTCCGATCATGTTTGGCGTAGAAGACGCCCGTCCAAAAGCATCCCAAAATGCAGCAGGGCAAACAAGGATTGAACCCATTGAAAAATATGGAATAAAATTATTGTCGATAGGATTCTTTACTGATCCTAATCAGCCTGTGCCCTGGCGCGGACCGATGGTATCAACGGCTGTAAAGCAATTGTTTAATGATGCCGACTGGGGTGAACTGGATTATCTGGTTGTTGATCTTCCACCGGGTACCGGTGATATTCATATTACCGTTTCTCAGGGGTTCCCGATCACAGGAGCGGTGATTGTAACTACCCCTCAGAATGTGGCACTTGCTGATGCGCGTAAGGGTGTTGGAATGTTCCTGATGGATTCTATTAAGATTCCATTGATCGGTGTGGTTGAAAATATGTCTTATTTCACGCCCGCAGAATTACCGGAGAACAAGTACTATATATTTGGAAAAAATGGTGGAAAGGCGCTTGCAGAACAGTTTAATGCACCTTTTTTGGGAGAAATACCTTTGGTAAAGAGTATCAGTGATGCGGGAGATGTTGGAAAACCGGTTATTCTCGAAGATGATAATATTCTGGGTCCCGTATTTATGCAGATCGCAGAAAGGGTAGCTCAGCAGGTAGCTATTCTGAATGCTGCCAAATAGTATTTTTTATTTTTTTTGTATCTTTATATAAATACTATATCATGGATTTGTTGAAAAGAGTTGAAATTGCATTAGACACTATCCGACCGTATCTTGAAACAGATGGCGGGAACGTATCAATTGAGGAAATAACTCCTGAAAATATTGTGCGCTTGCGTCTTTTAGGTTCATGCGGCTCTTGCCCGATGAGTATTATGACACTTAAGGCGGGAATTGAGCAGGCAATTAAACGGGCAGTTCCTGAAATTACAGGTGTTGAAGCAGTGAACCTGACAGACATTGATGATCCTGCTGCTGTTTTACCCGAAAGGCTACAATGATAAGAGGTTCCTTTCTGTAAAGATTATATGATTTAACATAATTTAACACCACTGAGGTGCGATTTTATTAACTTTGAACGATGCGTTACTGCTTATTCCTCATATGCTTACTTTGCAGTCTCTCCGGATTTACTCAGGTCAGAGAGAGGAAAATCGTGCAATTTTCAGGGATAATTGTAAACCGCGATAGTAATACGGTAGTGCCTTATGTGACCATTACTAACCTTAGCGGTCGCGATCAGTTTTACTCTGCAAACTATAAAGGATATTTTTCATTTGTCGCGCACGAAGGTGATACACTTGCTTTTACGGCGGTAGGTTACAGACGTGAAGCTCTGATTATACCAAATGGTCTGGCGGATAGTAAGTATACCGTACTGATGAAAATGCAACAGGAATCAATTAATCTTCCTGGTGTAAGGGTTTATCCCTGGGCAAGTACAGATGAATTCAAAAAGGAATTCATGACCATGAAGTTTGCCGATGATGATCTTGAAATAGCTAAAAAGAATCTTAGCCGTGAGAGTTTGGCTTCTATGATGGCTACACTTCCCCGTGATGGAGCAGAAATGCAGAGTTTCAATTTTCAGAATAACCATAACCGACTCGTTAATAAAAATATCAACCAGCGCTTAGCCAATCCATTGCTGAACCCTTTTGCATGGGGTGCTCTAATTCAGCAGATTATGCAGGGAGATAGGAGTAGAGAGCAATAAGTTAGTTGAGAATGGAGAATTGAGAATGAAGGAAATTTAATTTCAATTGTGACACTTTGATTTCTGAATATTCCTTAATCCTACAATCCTATTATCCTTTAATCCTATCATCCTAATCTCCTATCTCCTCCCCTTCTTTAGCGCAGGAAACTTCATTTTATATTCCACCTTTACAATTCCCTTTGATATTGAATTGAGTTTGTTGGTAAGCATGGCTTTACGAAGCGGGCTTAATTTATCGACAAAGAGTTTGCCTTCAATGTGATCGTATTCATGCTGGATGATACGGGCAGCCAATCCTTTGTATGTTTCTTCATAGTGTTTCCAGTTTTCATCATAATATGAAATGGTCAGGCTTTCATGCCGGTCGATATCTTCACGGATATCAGGGATACTAAGACAACCTTCATTAAACGACCATTTATTACCACTTTCTTCAATAATCTGAGCATTGATAAAAGTTTTCTTAAAATCTTTTAAAGCCGGTTCATCTTCAGCAAAGGAGGTGGCATCAACCACAAAAAGACGAATTGATAAGCCAATCTGCGGGGCTGCAAGTCCTACCCCATGAGCGCCGTACATGGTCTCGAACATATTCTCAATAAGATTATTCAATTCAGGATAATCTTTTGTGATTTCTGTTCCTTTCTTACGTAAAACGGAATCTCCGTAGGCGATGATGGGCAATTTCATTTTGCAAAAATAGCCTTCTTTCCCCTATATAACAAATTTCTGTGCTTAGGGCAGGTTTAACAGCGGTTTTATGATTGAAAGGATTTCTTAATCCATGTGAAACACCAGCTCCAAAGGCTTGCTTACCGGTGAATTATCCTCATTTGTATCCATGATATCGGCCATATAGGCCCACCATTTCTTAACGATTTCGGTTTTACTAAGATCCTGTGAGTTATTATTACCGGATAGGGTTTGAACTGCAAACAGTATATTGGTTTCTTCATCCAGAAAGATGGAGTAATTGCTGATTCCAGCATTTGTTAAAAGAGCGCTTAGCTCAGGCCAGATCAGGTCGTGACGGCGTTTATACTCTTCTTTAAAACCCGGTTTCAGCTTCATTTTAAAAGAAACAATATTGTTCATGCTGATTTATTTTGCTGAATAAAATTTTAATTCGATCAGGTCATTGGGAACAGTCTTATTACCGAAACTATGATGAATCGCCAGTGCGGCACCCATTGCGGTCGACTGTGCCATTGAAGCAGCAAAGACTTCCATCCCGGGAAAAACAATGGATAATAGATTCATGTAGATCGAGTTTTTACTGAATCCCCCATCCACAAAAATCCGCTTTACAACTGAACCTTTTATGACCAGCCCGCTGGATATTTTTTGCTGTTTGATGATATGAATCATCAGCCTGTGATAAGTTTCTGTATCAGATGCATAGGATGGGAGGTCATTTCCTGAGTAAACTTCTTCCTGGTCTAAAAGATTTAAAAAAGCAGAATCAAAATTCATCTGTTCATATCTTGATTTTGGCTTTGAAAAGTACTGGGAAATTCTGTTCAGCTCCTGTTCATGCTCATTTCCCGCAAAAAGACGGGATGCCTTGACAGGTTTACCCTGATAATGCAGGTAACAGAGACAATCTGATTCAAGTTCAAAAGTACTTAAAGGACTCGAATTAAAAGGGTTTAAACTGATGCACCAGGTACCTGTTGAGATCAGCAGGAATGGTTCTTTAAAATTGACCAGATATGGAATTAATGCTGCTGAACTGTCATGCAAGCCGATACCCACATCAAAACTATGCCCTTCAAAATTTGTTTTTATTACCGAATCTGAAGGTAAAATTGGCGCGAGTTTATCAATTAAGCCCTCATTTTCAAGCCAGCGATGGTAATTGTTTTTGCGGAAATCCCAGAGATTGGTGTGGCAGCCGATGCTGGTAATGTCTGAGCAGCTTTTTCCACTGATCAGGAAACTCAGATATTGGGGTAAATGTAAAGCGTATCTGATCTGTTTCAGCAAGTCATTGCGCTCGTATTTGATCCGATAGAGCTGCATACCCGAATTCAGGCTTCCAAGTACCGGTGATGCTGTTTCTTTTGCAAATTCAGTCTTGCCTCCATAGGCCAAATAAAACTGTTCCAGCAGCTCTTCAGGATAAGGTTTCAGGTAATTGTATAATGGGCTGAGTGGCTTTCCGGATTCATCAATATAAACGAAACTGGCTCCATAAGCAGTGAAATTGAGTCCTTTGAGTTCAAATTCCGGTTTAGAAAGAACCGTACGGAGTGATTCGAACACAAAATTGTTCAGTTTCTCCAGATCATCACATGGAAATCCATCTTCATCTTTGCTTTCGGCAAACTGATCAGCATGTTCAAAAACGATCTTAAGCTGCTCATCAAAGAGGAGCAGTTTTTTGTTAGTTTTTCCGATATCAAATACTGCAATTACCGGTAGCTGCATGTGCTCATTTTTTTTCCTGATTCAATTAAGATTATAAACCTGTCGCAGCAGTCTCCATGCCTCTTTCCCTGATCAGTTCTGCACGAACATTCAGTTCGCGGAATAAGCCGATCGGGTTTAATGCTCCTCCAGACCGCAGGCGTGCTTCAGCCACCAATGGCCTTACATCTGTACGGAAACTATCCTGTAAAATTTCCTGAGCCCGGGCTACATCGTTTTTCAACTGTGCTTCCATGAGCGCTTTCCGATCTACCAGCAATGCCTGAGTATAGGCGATCATGATTGCTTCAACAGATTGTAAAAGATCTTCAAGAGGATCTTTTACATTATGCGAAGCATCAATCATCCATCCAAGATCGGTGGCATGATTCATTTTACGATCATCCATACCCTCAATCAGCTCATTGAAAATCAGGAATAGCTGGTAAGGTTTGATACTGCCGGCAGTTAAGTCGTCATCCCCATATTTTGAATCGTTAAAGTGAAAACCTCCCAGTTTTCCTTCCATCAATAGCAGCGAAACGATCTGCTCAATATTCGCATTGGGTAAGTGATGACCCAAATCAACCAATGTGTAAGCTTTTGGTCCTAATTTGCTGGTATATAAAAGGGATTGCCCCCAGTCGCCAACGGTAGTCGAATAGAAATTAGGCTCAAAAGCCTTGTATTCCACGAACATTTTCCAGTCTGCCGGAAGTGCAGCATAAATTTCTTTCAAACTCTCCAGTGTATTTTGAAAAGCGGTTCTGAAATTTAGCTGCCCGGGGAAGCAGGAACCATCAGCCAGCCATACGGTTAATGATTTTGAGCCCAGCTCAATGCCATGTTTAATTACCTCAATATTATGGTCAATTGCCTGCTTTCGCACGGCCGGATCTACATGTTGCAGAGAACCATATTTATAACTTTTCTCTTGTCCCTTTTGGTCCTGGAAGGTATTGGAATTCATTGCATCAAATCGCAACTCATGTTCCTTTGCAAGATTCCGGATTGCCTGATAATCTTTAGGAATATCCCAGGGAATATGCAGTGAAATCGCATTTCCCGATCGGTTCAGTTTATGCATCAAACCCACATCTTCAATCTTTTCTTCCAGATTTCTGGGTTCACCACCTCCGGCAAATCTACCGAAACGAGTACCGCCATTTCCCAAAGCCCAGCTTGGAATGGCAATCTGAAAGTCGATTAGTTTTGATATAATATTATCACTATCAATAATTTGTGCTTTTAAAAACTCAAATTTTGATTTGTGAATTTCGGCTGATTTTTGATTGTGCTGAGCAATTATATGGTCGTCAAGCTTCATAATTTCTAGTTATTAATGCTTATCTCACAAAAGCCATTGCAACACCACCATCCACATTCAGGACATTTCCTGTTGATTTGCTGAGCAAGCCTCCCACAAATGCATAGCAGGCATTGGCAATATCTTCGGGTAAAATGGTTTCATTCAAAAGGGTACGTTTTGCATAAAATGCAGGGAGTTCAGCCACTGTGATTCCGTATGCTTTAGCCCTTCCTTCGGCCCATGCCCCTTCCCAGATTTTACTGTCGGCAATCACCGCATCCGGGTTAACCACATTGACCCGAATCTTATCCGGACCGAGTTCTGCAGCATTCAAACGACTCAGGTGCAATTGAGCGGCTTTTGCAGAACCATAGCCGGCATTATTCGGACCTGAAACCAATGCATTTTTACTCACGATATTGAGAATATCGCCGCCCATATTCTGCTTTCTCATAGTATTTACGGCTTCCTGAGTGATTTTAAACTGACCCTTTACTAGTACATCATAAAGCAGATCCCAGTCCTTGTCAGTGTGTTCTTCAATCGGTTTTGAAATAGACAGACCGGCGCAATTTACAACGATATCTATTCCTCCAAAGCTCAGAGCGGCCTGTGCAAATGCATTTTTTATATCACTATCTTCAGTAACATTGAGTTGAACAGTAGTATAGCTGTCGCGACCAAATTCTTTCAGAAACTGAGCTCCCGCACTTTCCAGACGTCCCTGATCCAGGTCATTCAGAACGACCACCGCGCCCTCTTCAACAAATTTTCTTGAGATTGCTTTCCCAATACCACCTGCACTGCCTGTTACCAAGGCAATTTTACCACTTAATGATTTTGGCTTTGGCATCCTTTGAAGTTTTGCTTCTTCAAGTAACCAGTATTCGATATTGAATGCCTCCTGTCTTGGGAGTGAAGTGTATTCAGAAATTGCCTCTGCACCGCGCATCACATTGATCGCATTGGTATAAAATTCTGCAGCTACACGGGCAGTTTGTTTGTCTTTGGAGAAAGAGAATAGTCCGACTCCCGGGTATAGAATAATAACCGGATTTGAGTCCCGGATGGCCGGCGAGTTTGGATGCTTACAGGTATTGTAGTATTCTGCATACATTTTTCGGTAAGCTTCAAAAAGTGGCTGAAGCTTTGTGATGAGTTCTTTCGGATTACTAAGGTCTGCATCAGGCTTAAGATCGAGTATCAGCGGACTGATCTTCGTTCTTAAAAAGTGATCGGGGCAGCTGGTTCCCATTGGGGCCAGGCGATCCAGATCATTGGAATTTATAAACTCTAAGACCCTTGGATCATCTGTAAAGTGACCTACCATGGAGCGTTCTGAAGAACAAAGTCCGCGTAAAACAGGAGCAATTTTCGCTGCCTGTTCCTTTCTTTGTTGCCCGGCAAGGCCATCAATTTTCTTCCCGCCGAATACACTTCCATTCTTTCTCACACTTTCCTCAATGAACTCTGCACATTTTTCAACCACTTCAAGGGTGTTCATATAAGATTCGTATGCAGTATCTCCCCAGGTAAACAAGCCATGAGAACCTAACATAATTCCCTTAATTCCCGGGTTATTATCCAGGCAAGCTTTTAGTTCTAAACCAAGTTCAAATCCTGGCTTTCTCCAGTCAACCCAGCCAATTTTATTGTCAAAAAGCTCTGCAGTGATCTTCTTTCCATCTTTTGCTGCAGCAATTGCGATAGCCGCATCAGGATGGAGGTGATCAATATGTTTGAAAGGAAGAAAGCCATGCAGGGGTGTATCAATGGATGGAGCCTTTGAATTCAGATCATAAATGCAATGGTTGAAAAGTTCAACCATCTCATCTTCATGTTCCAGTCCACGGTAGATATTTTTCAGGTTACGCAGACGATCATTGTAAAGTGCTGCAAGTCCACTTTTCTTTAAAGTTCCGATATCTCCGCCTGATCCCTTGATCCACATTATCTCAGTTTCTATACCTGTCAGCGGATCTTTAGCCATCACTTTGCAGGAGGTATTTCCACCGCCATAATTGGTTAACCGCAGGTCTGCACCCAAAATATTGGATCTGTAAATAAGTAATCCTACTTCATCTCCTGCAAGTTTAGCCGCTTCAGCATCATCCCAGAGGTAACTGACGTGTTTAAAATTTGATTGTGCCATAATGAATTGGTTTTGTTTATATGGAATTTCCATATCCTACCAGTAATACTGAAAGAATGATCGTGATAATTCCGATAATAAAGGTTGAAAATGTTTTTTTGCTGACTGCGGTCCATTCTTTTAGTAATAACCCCCACATATTTGCAATCAGGATAATGAAGGCCATGTGCAGGATCCAGGAGCTTGCTCCGTTCCCCAGCTTACTTTCGCCCATGCCGTAGAAAAAGAATTGTAAAAACCAGGTGGTACCTGCAACTGCCGAAAAGATATAATTTTTAAGCAGCGGTGTCTTTTTATTGGCATAGTCTCCAAATGTTTTATTTCGGGTATTCAGGATCATACACCAGATGAGGTTGGTTGCTAAACCACCCCATAAAAGTACGACATAGGTAACATTATTCTGAAAGAGGAATTCTGTAGTTTCGGTTGGATTGGCACTTTTCCAAAGGGTATTTGCAGCATCCGCCATTGGTTTTCCGGCTTCAATGCCGAAATTGAAACAGGCACTTAAAACTCCCGAAATAATTGCGACAATCAGTCCTTTTACCAAATTGAACTCCTGAATACTTTCCTTTTTGGTCTCTTCACTTAATTCACGTTCTTTAAGCATTCCGGCACGGCCACACAGGAAAATTCCAAAAAGACAGACCAAAACACCAAGCAGTACAATGCGGCCACCTTCATCATTAAGCATTTGGGTAAAACTGACTTTTCCGGCTTGCGGATACAAATCATAAAATACCGGTGGCAGTAATGAGCCCAGAGCGGAACAGAATCCCAGAACAACAGAGTTTCCGAGGGACATCCCAAGGTAACGAACGCCAAGCCCGTAGGTTAAACCACCAATTCCCCATAACAAACCCATGATGAAAGTAACTTTTAAAATTGAGCTTTCGGTATTGCTGATGATCTCAGCAAATGCAGGAATGGTGAGGTAAGCTGCGAGCGGGGGTACAATAAGCCATGAAAAAAGCCCGCCAATTATCCAGTAGCTTTCCCAGGACCATCCTTTAACTTTCTTAAACGGAAGGTAAAAACTGCCGGATGCGGCTCCGCCAATTAAATGAAAAATGACACCTAAAATTGCTTGCATGAATCGGATTTAAGGGATTCTGATTTTATCTAAAAATATTGATCATTTGGTACTCAGCTGTCATGCACTGTCATGCAAGCCAGGATAGCGATAATAAGATAAGACAATTATTCTGAAAGGCTAAAATATTCTAAAGTGATGGCCTTAAGGTAAGATGGAAGGGAACCTCTGCATGAGCATGAGAATTGCTCAGAATTAATTGGGCTGCAAGTTCGCCCATTTTTGAAAAATCGGTTGAGATCGTAGTAATTCCGTTAAGAATGACTTTCTTAAGCGGGGTTTCATTGTAGGATATTACTCCAACCTGCTTCCCAACCTTAAGCTTTAAGGAAATGATCCGTTCGATTAACGTGACCAGATCTGCTTCCATCAGATTAATGAACACTTCGCCTTCCTGAATTGGTTCGGTGCTGATATCATTTACAATTTTATGGGAAAAGGCATATTGCTGGCAGAAGCGATTGAATCCTTTGATTATCTCATTTGGGAAATAGCTTTTATCAGGGAAAATGATCTTTAGTGTATGGTATTTGCTTAACTGATCCCTTGCTTGTTCCAGCGCATTGTAAATATCCTTTTCAAAGTTTTCATAAACTGCTGCATATTCACCCTCAACACCGGGTAACAATTTATCCAGGAGAACCAGTTTATCTTTAGGGATTTCATTAATCAATCGGTAAGATTCTTCCCCTCCTTCGATAAAATGCGGAATGATTACATAATGAGAATAGTCTTCCTTTTTATTGTCAAGCAGTTTTTTGAACAGGGCAAAGTCATTGTTATAGATATAGAAGTCAATGGCAACCTGCTCTCCAAGCGCAGCTACAAATGCATCGTAAACAATTTTCTTATGAGAACTTAACTTATTGAATAATAGAAAGATACGAAGCCTTTGCCTGAAATCAACATTGCTGATATAATATCCTTTTCCGGGAACAGAATTAACTATACCCAGACTTTTGAGGTGCTTATACCCTTTTTCTGCGGTATCTCTTGAAATTTCGAGAATGCAGCTTAATTCATTGATCGATGGGAGCAGGTCATCTTTTTTAATTTTGCCGGCGATGATAGCATCTTTAATCGAATTTGTTAACTGAAGATATTTCGGTGTCGCAGAATACCCATCAATGTGAATGTGATTAAACAATCTGGTCCGCTTCATTTCTTAAAAAATTGATTTTTCTCCGTTTATGGAATTTTTCGGAGGAAAATTAGCAATTTTTATTGGAGGGTGTTCGAATAGAAATTATTCTTTCGGATTGAAGATCATAGAGCTCAGTTCTTTTGGATCGAACATCTCATTGGCAATTTCAAGTAATTGAGAATCGCTGACAGCATTTATTTTCGCAAATATTTCTTCCAGTGAATCTACCCTGCTATAATCCAGCAGACTTTTACTCATTGAAATCAGCAGTCCCATTCTGTTTTCTTCACCGAGTGCAATTTGTCCGATAAATTTATCTTTTGCCTGTCTCAGTTGTACAGGACCCAGTTTTTGCTCTCTGAGCTTTTTCAGTTCTTTTTCTACGAGTTTAAGGGCCCTCTCAGTTTTTTCGGTATCGGTACCAAAATAGATTGAAAAGATACCGGTGTCACTCATCGGGGTATAGTTTGATTCAATGGTGTAGGCGATGCCATATTTTTCGCGGATTTCGAGGTTTAGCCTTGAACTCATACCGGTGCCCCCCAGCAGGTTATTGAGCAGGAGAAATGCTGTCTTATGCTTATGGTGCATGGAATAGGACCGGTTACCAATCACACAGTGTGTCTGGTTGATGGGTTTACTGAAAACCAGTTTTTTTGCATAGTAGGCCCCGGTTTTTTCCCTTGTTCGTTGAGGTAAATTTGCCGGGATTTCGCCAAAAAGCTTTTCGCTGAGCCGGATGATCGTTTTAAGATCATAATCCCCATAGATTCCGATGACGATCTCATCGGTGCGGTAGTTTGCCTTGTGAAAATCGACAATATCCTTTTTTGTAAAACTTTGTACGGTTAATGGAGTACCCAGAATATTACGACCCAGGGGGTGTCCTTCAAAAAGCAGATCTTCAAAATCATCATTAATAGCCTCATCGGGCTGATCCTGATAAGAAGATATTTCATCCAGAATGACTTCCTTTTCCTTTTTCATTTCCTCTTCGGGAAATACGGAATGAAATACGATATCCTCAAAAAGGTCGAGCGATCGTTCCAGGTGAGGTTTCAAAAAAGAAGCGTGGATACAGGTATATTCTTTGGTGGTATAAGCATTCAGATCACCTCCAACTAACTCGAGGCGGTTAAGGATCTGGTTAGTATTTCTTTTTTCAGTCTGTTTAAATAGCAGATGTTCAATGAAATGGGCGAGACCATCTTTGGAAGGATTTTCATCGCGGGAACCCGCATTGATAATAATACAGGCATGTGAAATATTGGAAGGGCTTGGCTTATGCAGAATGCGTATTCCATTTTGCAATTGGTGTACCTGGTAATCCATTCAGCAAAGGTAGAAAATCGATTTGTCAATAATACGATTTGTCAATTTGTCAATTGAATTAGCAAATGGGAGGACTTACGAATTTACATAGCCATCCTGCAAGATAAATTCGTCAGTCGCGTTTACAAAAGTTTGAATTAGCAAATTTGATAATGAGATAATTAGCAAATGGAATTTTAGGTGAAGAACAAAACTCCTAATTCTCTAAAAGTATTATTTTCCAAACCTTGTAAAATATCAATCCTAGTTACTTATTTATTCTAATTTTCAATTAAACGTGATTGAAAACTTACAACCTATAACTTATTACTTACAACTTAAGCTTTCCCTTATAAGTCTTCTTAAACAATTCAAACCGTGGAATAGAGACCGCCCGCACGTATCCCTGATTCGGGTTGTGCTCTATATAATCCTGATGGTAGCCCTCAGCCCGGTAAAATTCGCTTAGTGGTTTTAGCTCAGTTACAATTGATTTTTTGAATCTGCCAGAATTGGTGGCATCTTTTACGGCCTGCTGTGCTGCTGTTTTCTCTGTTGCACCGGTATAAAACAAAATTGAACGGTAGGAGGAACCTCTGTCGGGTCCCTGCTGATTTGGAGTGGTTGGGTCGTGTGAAGCAAAGAATACCTTACAAAGTTCTGTGTAGGAGATCAACTTGGGATTATAATATACCAAAACGGTTTCTGCATGGCCGGTAGTTTCGGTATTTACGAGATCGTAGGTTGGGTTTGGCACATTTCCACCCGCATACCCTGAAACAGCTGAATCTACTCCCACTACAGCCTCAAAGATGTGTTCAGAGCACCAGAAACAGCCTTCAGCAAACGCAGCGATGGCTTTACCCTGAGGTGCTGTGAGTTTCACTTTTCTGACATCCGTTTTTTTCTGGGAAATTGCATCACAGGAAAATAAAACCAGAATAAGTGACAAAGCGGGTATAATACTCAGATAGCGTTTCATTTTATTGATTTTAATAAAGATACGTAACAATGGCTCTTATAGATTTACAATCCATATACAAAAAGGATGCTAATTACAATGTTTTAATCTTCTTCCTGAGTAAATCGTATGTTTTGTTGCAATGATCTTTTATGATGCAGGTTTATCTCTCGTTTAAACCGGTCAAAATCAAAATCCTTTGCGGTACCGCAATCGAGCATATTAAAATACATTGATGGCTTAATGCTTTCAAAATAATCGCCAATGTTGCTGCTCCATAAGAGTTGACAATTGCCTTTTATCTGTGGTACTATTTCTGAGATGCCGTCTTGAAATTGTATAGTTCTGATATGGCAGCTTTCAAGGTTCCCCTGTGGAAAAAACAGTAATAAATTTCCTGGCTCATTCAATATTTCAGCAGCATAGGCCATACTTTCTTTCACAGAATATTTACCGGGATCAATTGAAAAGGAACCAAGATGCCTTAGCCACCACTTCATTTCCATTTGCTTTTTTAAGGACATAATGTAAAGCCGTTTCATTTTGCCCTGTTTAATAAGCACCTGATAGGCCAGATAAAAACCTAAAAAGCCGTCGCCGAAACTGAAGTGATTGATTGATAAAATATAAGAATGATCTGATTTAATTTCAACGGGCCTGATAATCAGTTTATTAAAGTAAAATGTCCTGAAAAATTTCGATAGGAGGTACCCACCCACTTTTAACCAGAATAGCGACAAGGGCTTTGATTTAATGATCATGACAGCAAATCTCCTAAAACTTTCGCAAAACCTTTATTGATCATTTCATGCCCTTCATTTAAATTCAATATTTCTGCGTTTTTAATCAGTGGTAAAAATGATTTACCAATACTTAGTGGATATGATTTATCCCGCCGGCCGAAAATAAAGATACTCCTGATAGGATGATTATTTAACGCATAAATGAGTTTTGCTTCATCGGTTGTTAAATAACGTAAATAGGTCAGGCTGGCGTACAGGTTAAACCTCAATTCATGTGTTTCAATTTCTTTTAATAGAATTCCATGGCCTTCTTCATCTATAAAACGGGCCCTTCTGAACATATTTAAAAGCTTAACCATCGCATCTTTACTCAAAGATATTTTCTCGATGATTTTGTTTCCGAATTTACTTCTGCTAAAGAACCTGATAATGTTTCCGGGCTTTATAGATGAGGGTGCCGCTACGATATATTCATTGATCATTTCGGGAAGCTCTTCAGCAATTGTGGTTGCATAATGAGTACCCATAGAATAACCAATGACCGAAAAACGATTAATGTTTTGCGCCTTACAAAAGTCCAGAATAAGGCCGGCTAACTCTTTTTTTGTTAATCCTGTTTTTACAGTATCCAGACTTTGGTCCCTCAGCTTTGTGGCTTTATGAAAAAACAGGTCGAAGCCCCAAAAAGTATATTTATTTCCTAATTCCGGTTCTAATTCCCGGAACTGTTTACCATGCATACCAAATCCATGAAAACACAGCATATGCTCCTCACCTGTTCCATATTTATAATAATGGAGATCAACAAAATCGGATTTATAAAAATGCGAGGTCAAGGGATTAAACTATTGCATTAATTAATGCCAGAGCCCAGGTATATTCGGCATCGTGTGATATTGTAAGGCTCACTTCGTATTTTTTGAGATGATCCGGTAATACTACCGTCGGCATTCCTGCTTTTTTAGCCCTGCTAATTTCTATTTTTTTCCATCCCACAGATGATGAATCCAGTTGTTTGATGGCTTTATAAACAGCCTCCTTAGCAGCCCAGGTTGATGCATAGCGCTGCAAAGAATCGGAAAAGCTCTCGCAGTAAGCAATCTCAGCTGGAGTATAGACCTTGTTTTTGAAGAGATCACTGAGTGAAAGTTTAAAATTTTCTATATGTACCAAATCATTTCCGACAGCAAATGTGCGCTGTGCAGTTATTTGATTTACAGACATTTCCAACTCATTCTTCATCTATAACAGGTACTCCCATAATGTTAAATCCACCATCTACAAAATGAATATTTCCGCTTACTTTTTTTGAAAGATCAGAGAAATAGTAAAGGGCGGCATCTCCTACATCACCGGCATCAATATTTCCTAACGGAGCCATATATTTGCCCAATTTACGCATTTTGCGTACACCATTGATTCCGCCTGATGAAGTAGTCATAACCAGTCCGGCAGAAATGGCGTTAACCCGAACCTGCTTATTGCGGAAGTAGCTTGCCAGGTATACCATGATATTTTCAAGAGCCGCTTTATTGATTGCCATTCCCCCATATTGCGGAATAACTCTGTTAGCCGCATTATAGGTAAGAGTTAGGATGGATGCATTTTTGTGTAACATACTTTCGGCCACACGGGCTATTCTTAACAGAGAATAGGCGCTGATATTAAAAGAATCCATCAGATCTTCGAAAGGAATATCAATGTAAGCAGGGATGGGCTCTTTACTGCCAAGAAAGTTCGAACAAAGCACTTTGGTGTTAGCAAAGGCTACACCATGTAAAATGTAATCGATAGGGCCATGAGTATTGTATACCGCATTCAGAAAGCTGCTGATCTGAGCTTCATCCCTTACATCAACCTGCATTGCAAGTTTGGTATCAAGACCTAATTTTTCAAGCAGGTAAAGTACCTCATCGCGCGTATCTTCAACATAGCTTAAGGCAATTTTGCAGCCCGACTGATGTAGTTTTGCAGCAATATTATAGGCAATGGATTCTTCATTCCTGACACCGAAAATTACTGCAACCTTACCAGTATTATTTATCATATCTTGACAACTTTAAAGCACTGTTGGTACCACCAAATCCGTAATTAAGGCAAACAATGCTATTAATTGGTTTTGAAAAACTTTCCTGCGGAAGCAGGTGACGGTAAGCAGCCAGTGGCTTCACAGGTCCTTTCCAATCCGGGTTTTTCTGGAACGTTTCTAATTCAGGGTTGAGGTTGGGAGAATTTAAACAGGGCAAAACTTTTTGCTCTTTAAGCATCAGTAAAGCAGTTATGAATTCTACGGCACCTGCACCACCCAGCATGTGTCCAAATTGTGATTTTGGGGCAGATATATGGTATCCCTCTTCACCCAATGCATCAATTACACTTAATAGTTCAATAGCATCGCCTGATGGGGTAGATGTACCATGCACTTTCACAACATCGGGTTTTTCGTTTGAACCGGCCATTACACCTTTCCATAACCTTTGCTGTCCGGCAAATGATGGATAGAACATATCACCATCGCCGTCTGAATTGTTAAAATATTCGTCAATTACCCCTAATATATCAGCACCACGGGCTACCGCTTGCTCATATTCTTCAAGGGCTACTATACCTGCACCAAATGAGCATACAAACCCGTTTCTGGCCATGTCAAACGGGCGCGAGCTTTCTTCAGGGCTAAAACCCCGGCTTAAAACCATCATGCCATCAAAACCAATAAAGGTTTCAAGTGATGTGCTTTCTACCCCGCCTGTGATTGCACGATCCTGCAATCCATATTTGATTAGCCGATAAGCGTAGCCAATGTTACCGAGTCCGGTGGCGCAGGCAGAGCTGATGGTTTCACAGACACCTTTATTTTTTATAAGAACCGATACATTGGCAGCTTCGCGGTAGGTCATGGTTCGATCGACCGTATGACCACCTGAATGCCTGGTCTTTCTGCCAAAAACGTAAAAATTGTGCCATCCGTTTCTGAGAATAGTATTGGCTGAACCACCAGAACCTATCACAACGCCGGTTCGCTCTGACTGGACAAGGTCTGTTGACCAGCCAGCCATTTTTATCGCATTTTGCGCTGCAAGCATTGACCATATGCTTCCTACGTCTGAAGTAGCCAGGTTCGCATCCGGGATCCGGTTCAATTTATCAATATAAGTCTCCGGATAGATGCCTTCCATTGGATCCCAAATTACCTCCAGATCCATCTCTGGCTCAGTGATAAAACCCGCTACTGTAGACCTGACCTGCTTCTCATAAGCCATAGCATCATCGAATGTGCGGATCAGGCTTTTATTAGCAAATAGCTTGCTGCTAAACTCTGAAAGATCTTTGCAGGTAGGAAACGCTCCGCCCATACCAACAACAGCCACCTTTCTGCCAGGGATATTAACCACGTGCTTTTACTTTTAAAATCAGATCAACAACATCCTTGACAGTTGAGCCTAAATCATCAATATCATCGTCCTCAAATTCAATATCAAACTTTTGCTCAACTTTTGCGACGATAGCGATCATTTGAGATGATGGTACATTCATATCAGCTAAAAAATCTGTTTCTTCTGTTACACCTACTAATTTTTCTGGCTCTATCATTCTTACAGTTTTAAGTACCTCTATCAAACCGTCAATAATTTCTTGTCTTTCCATTTAAAATTTACTTTTTGTTTATTGCTCTAAAATATTCTATGTCTATTTCCCGCCCTGTTATATCATAGTAATCTGAAATAAGTTTAAAATCAGGTGAGAGATCATATTTAAGTAAGCGCTCTTCGTTAAAATCTTTAAAATAATCGTCAAGGTCTAATCCCTGGGGGCATCTGTAAATCCTCCCATCGCAAACCATTTGCTTAAATTTATAAAATGTTATTTTCCCCAGAATAACATAAGTATCGCCCTTTTCAAGTGCGGCCATAAAGTTCACATTGCCTACGCTTATAAAGCTTGGGACAGATTTTTCTTTCAAATCCTCGGGGGCACAACTATGTTTCTGACAGATCAAAAACATGGATAAAGATGCAGCGGTAGCCTGAACAAAGGACTCAATCTGATCTACTCCTCTGAAAATGCCAAAATGGTCCTCTACATCATAATCTGTGGGAGTATAACTTGCTACAACGCCTGTTTTGGCTGAGTGCCAGTGATATTTATCAACAAGCAGCTTTTTAGGACCATAGGCAATAAGTATTTCTCTCGGATGTATTGAACACAGGCTTTCTACATGTTTGCCCTTATCATAATATCCCACCATTTATATTTATGTTAGTTCCGTTAATATATGATGCTTTATCCGACAAAAGGAAAGCAACCACATCTGCAACCTCGTTCACATTACCGAAACGGTTTGCAGGAATGGCTTTTAAATATTCCTGTCTGAATTTTTCAGGTACCGAATCTGTCATCTCTGTTTCAATAAAACCCGGGGCTATGCTTAATATCCTGATGGAATGTTCTTCGCTCAAAGCCGAAACTTCGCGGGCGAGTGATTTGGACAGGGCTGCCAAACCGGCCTTGGTTGCCGAATAAACTGCCTGAAAGGCATTACCAGTTTCACCAACACATGAACTTACATTGATAATTACCCCCCGTTTATTTAAAAGGAATTGTTTCATAACAGCCTTGCAGATCATAATTGGCGCTTTAAGATTTACCTGCAGCAACTTGTCTATTTCATTCTCCGGCTGATAAATGAGGGATTTATCAAATGTAATGCCCGCATTATTGATTACCCCATACAGAGTTTCTCCGTGTTCTTTTTTTAAACGTTTACAAAATTCACTGAGTTCATTTGGATCGCTGAGGTCAGCACAAAGGAGGTAGTGTTTAGGGTCGGGATTGGTAAAGCTTTCCTTGCGCGTGGCATGTAAGATCAATGTATATTCTTTTGATAACGCGTTTGATATTGCCAGGCCCAAACCCCTGCTTGCTCCGGTTATCAGTATCTTTTTTTCCGGCATTTTAAGCTAAAGTTTTAATAATAATCTCTTCTTTATGAATTGAAATAGATTCTGAAACCTGTAAAAGTATAAAATCAAATATAATTTTTAAATTAAAGATACTCTGCCGGATATAAAAATTAAATTATGCTCTTATTCACTAAGCCTTCTTAAGCCTTCTTTTGCATGAGTGTCAATACCAATTTGATATTCATGATTTTTCATCCCCAGGGCCATATTGTAAAACTCGGCTGCTTTTTTATCGTCTTTTATGTATTCGTAGATATTACCAGATTTTAAGGCTGAATAAGCTGCAAAATAATAAGATTGATTTTTGCCCAGATTAATTGTACGTTGATAATATAGCAAGGCATCATCAAAATCATTCATCATATCATAGGTTCTCGCAAAACGGTAGTAGAATTCCAGTTTATCTCTCTGGCTTTTTAAATCATTAACCTGAATTGATTTTAATTGAGCCAGTGCATTATTATAACTGCCGCCATCAAAATAGAGTCTTGCTTTCAATAAAGTTAGATTAGGTTTAACATCATTTGCTTCTTTCAAGGCCTGCTTATCCTTTTCATTAATTACCGAACCTTTGGTTCTCACCAATGTTAAATAATGATTGTATTGAGAAATATTATTTCTTATAAGATAATAAAATGCAAGCCTTAAGTAAGTATCCTTTATATAATTGGTACTAAGGGTTTCATTTGCAAACTTGCTGAGGTATAGGTTTGCATCTGAATCCATCCGGCAAAGTTTAGCATTCCCCATTAGATAATTCATAAGTGGCAGTTCTGCGTACTGACTGCCTTTGGGTGCTGCTTCAATAAATTTAATTGCGGCATCGGCATGTCCGGTTCTAAAAGCAGTGTAACCCTGTAAATAAGCTTTGAGGAGGCTTTTATCATTCATGCTATTCAAGAGTGGTGTCACATAGCTGTAACTATTCCTGCCCTGAATCACATCTACATTTGTAAAACAGAGCAAAAACACAATTTCATCATTATAATAGCTAAATTTACTATTCGCAATCTGCAGTCTGAATCTTTCCAGTTGCCTATTTCCTTTCGTAATATTTCCCTCAATACCCAATACACTTGCTATCCCTTTCATATTTGCTGGGATGGCTCCAAAGATCACTTCTATCAATCCCAGGCTTTTTTGATTGGGCAAGAAGTCCTTAAACTTTTCATTATTTTCAGTTAACAGGTCTTTCGCCTTTTTGAAATCATAAGTAGAAGACATGTATTCCCCGAATTTAGCCTTAATCATTGCAGATTGAAGATAAATCTCAGCCTGGGCAAAAAGATAATAGGGTGAATTTTTATCATTTTTTTTGATTGCATCTATCCTGCCCGACTTCCGGTTCTTAAACTTTTCGAATTCAATTTTGTTTTCTGAAGTAAGCAGGAATAAATAATCAATGTAATTTTCAAGCAAGACCGGAATGCCATTTTGAGGATTATTAATTTTCTCTTCACGGATGTATTTTCTTGCATCATTAAACCGCAAATCAAATATGGCCTGATATGCTGCTATTGAATTTGGGTTGAATACGAAGCTTGCATTTACTGCCTGATGGATACCAAAGAAAAGAAGCAGGGTTATAAAATATTTATATTGCATTCCGGGATAATTCGCTTTAATAATATGAGTATTGATTAGTCTTGAAGTGGCTATGAGCCTTTGACGACCCTGCAAATTTAGATTTATTTTCCCAATAGAGTTTATTGTTAAATGATGGGAGTTTATCCAGCCTGATGTCAGCAGATTATCTCTTATATTTTTACTAATGGGTATTCAGATTTTTTTCTTGCAAATCCCGATCCAAAAATTTTTCAAACACAATTGGTATAGGCTTCTGTGTGGTCTTTCTTAAGGTGCGAGCCAGAGCTAAAGGCTCATTCGGGATACTGGTTTATTTACAAAGATTCACCGGAATAGGTATCCAAAGCCAAAAGCTCTTTTTTATAAGCTGATGGCAGGATCGCATTCTTTAGCATTGATTTTAAGCGAATTATCCGGCTGAGCTTGTACAAATTCAGCATGGGAGTTGAAAGGGGGTTTTTCCCGAGGCCAAGCAGTTCATTTACTTTATCAGGAACAAGCAGGATTTGAGCTTGTTTTAAGACCAGGTATCTGAACCATCCGAGGTGTTTTTTATATTGTTTGTAGAGATCTTTGGTGAAATTCCCATTCAGAAGGTTTTCTTCTATTGACGAATTTCTCATTTGCAGCCATTGCTGATAGTTCAGGGGCAGATCTTTAACACCCATACGCGTTCCCATCCAGTAAAAAACAGAATAAACTTCCTCCTTTTCGCTGGCACTTAATTTTTGCTCCAATAGCTCAAAAGACCGTATTGAATAATCAATCAGCATAAATAAAACATCCCGGTAGGCCCAATCCGGGATGTTTTGGCCACGGGAATGTTCTACACCTTTGTGAATGGCTGAAATTTTGTCAATGGCCTGCATAGCTTCATCATATTCAGAAAAAACGATCTGTCGGGCATAAGCGACAGTGGAGAATAATCTCTTAAGCGGATCAGAAGGAAGCCGACCGGTGAAATAAAGCCAGTCGACCGCCTTATTCAAGGCAAACTCTGCAGAGGCGCCGGCAAAGATCAGGAGGATGGTGTCTCCATTCCCCCAGATCCTGCGGACTATCGAATCTTTGCTCACAAAATACTTCATCCTCTTTGATCTTTAAAATTCCACCCCACTGGTTTCATTTTTTCAAGCCAGAGAATGGCCAGACTACCCGTTGTATAGGCTGCAATATCCATCCAGGCAAAGGATGTACCAATCAGCGTGCGGGCTAGCTCAGAATTTCCCAGTCCGATGATTTCAACGAAATTGAGATACTGCAGTACTTCTATCAGGTAAGAAAACATCAGGACTGCTATGACAGTTAGTTTTACATCCAGATTGGCAAAAGTCCTGATGAAACAATACATCAAAATAACAACCAAAAAATCTCCAAAATAAGGCCTGATAAAATCATCGTGAACGTACATCGCAATCAGCACTTCAGTCAAAAATAGTCCTGCTGTCAATCCAAAATATCCTTTGTGAAACCTGTACATAATTAATGCCTGACGTTTGGTTCTTCCTCTTTGTTCTGCTCCCAGCTAATTTTTTGCGACAAATACATTAAAGCTGCAATAATGACAAATAATCCAACACTACCAACGAGTAAGGCCATATCCTGAAGCTGAAGAATTACAAAAATAAAACCATAGAACATACTTAGTATACCGGAAAAAAGAAGTGCTGCCTTGCTATTTTTAAGCAGTGACCAGATGAATGTTCCGATCAGACTTATTGTCGCTAAGGAGGCGATGATATAAGCTGCATTGAAACCAACTTGTTCACTAAGTGCAAGTAATAGGGTATAATAAATGGTCATTGCGGCTCCGATCAGCACATATTGAAGGAAGTGAACATTCCTTTTGTTCAGCAGCTCTGTAAAGAAAAGGGATAAAAAGGAAAGTAAAATAACCAGGATCGCATACTTAGCAGCACGCGTGGTCTTTTGATACTGATCTACAGGCAAGAGGAAATCAACCCCAAAAGTGGCCTGAGTGTCCGGGTTATTATTTCCTTTTACTAGCGTATCTGCCTTATTTAAAATTGTGTTTTCTTCGATCCATTGCTGGGGATATGGCCTGTTGTAATAGGGCATTTTCCAGGTTGCCGAAAAGCCCTTTCCCGAAACCGAGCGTTCATCCGGCAGATACCTCCCGGTAAAACTTGGGTTATTCCATTCTCCTTCAATTTTTACCGTGGTGTTCTTACCCAGGTGAAGAAAACTGAGCTTTTCACTTCCCCGAAGGTCAAGATCAAAACTAAAGCTGAGTGCCGTGTCTTTATTGCTGCTTAGATTGGGAAGAATGATCAGGTTATTGCTGAATAATTTGAGTGAAGTAAGGTCGGGTTCTGCTTCATAATTTTCATTTCCAAGCCTGATGATTGGATTATTTTTAAGCCCCTTCAAATCAGTCAGGCCTATAGCTACTTTTGCCTTATCCCATTGGATCATTGCGGGGTCAATGTTTGATTTTGTCAGTTCCAGGGGACTGAACTTTCCATTAACCTGAATCTTGCTGTTATAAACCACCGCATCAAAGATGCCCCTATGAAGCATTTCAGGATTTGCTTTTGATGAGATATTCAGCGTTTCGGGAAGGATATAAATATTGGTCAGCGTTTCCCTGGTACTGCTTTTGCTGGTATTGGGATCTTCTGCGATGACTGTAGTTTTATAGGGCAGCACCAAAACCGGTCCCTGTACAAGCTGGCTGCCCGACCACTTATCGGAAATTTCCCTGATGACTTCCTCCTGTCTGTTCTGCCGCTCAGCAATCAGATCCTGTATAAGGGAAGAAGGGATTAATAATAAAATAGTTAGAAAGCCGATCAGGCCTAATTTGATTAATACTGATCCCCCGAACCAGTTGTTAAATCCCTTGTTTTCTGTTGTTAGTTCTATCTTCATTTTTAATTGTTTAAAAGTACTTTGAATTTCAAAGTAACTGGGTAAAAAAATATTATATCTTCTGCTGTTTGATTAAATTTTCAAGGGCTTCCAGATGTTTAATAAAGGCTTTTCGGCCTTTTTCGGATACAGCATATTGTGTATTTGGTTTCTTTCCAATGAAGGTCTTATTCACAATAATATATTCTTCTTTTTCAAGCGCTTTTATATGCGATGCAAGATTCCCGTCAGTTACATCTAATAAGTCTTTGAGGGAATTAAAATCATAATGCTCATTGGCAAGCAATACGCTCATGATCTGCAGGCGTATCCGGTTTTCAAAAGCTTTATCAAATTGTTCCAGGGATGTTTTCACCGGTTATATTTAAAATGCATAACAGTACCATAAATAATGTGCAGGAGGCCAAATCCAATTACCCAGAATAAGAGTCCGGATGCCGGAATTAGAGCCGCCATTAAACCCAGAATAATCTGGCAAATGCCCAGCCATTTCACATCCGAGAATGTGTACTGGCTTGCTGATATTAAAGACAATCCATAAAATATCAGGCAGGCAGATGCAATCAGGTCATATTCCAGCCGTAAAAATAGAATAATTATAAAGAGTCCGCCGGTAAATAATGGAATGAGCATGCTGCTGATCAAACGCCTGCTTACCGG
>NZ_DASWXT010000006.1:0-33356 GCF_036405355.1 Daejeonella sp. | reverse complement strand
TTCCAAAAACAAATAGCAAATAGAAAACGAGAAATAAGGAATAGCAAATCGGAAACCGGAAATAATACAGCGTTTAGTTCCATTTCCCATTTCCCATTTCCAATAAAAAAAACAAATGAAAACACTACTTACACTAGCCTTAGGCCTGGCATCCGCAAGTCTTACCTTCGCTCAGGATGAACCTAAAATTAAAGTTTCAGGATACCTGGAAACTTATTTCGGATATGATTATAATAAACCTGCCGATAATAACCGCCCTGGATTTGTTTACTCACATAACCGGCATAATGAGGTTAACCTGAATTTGGGTTTTATAAAAGGAGCCTATGATAACGGAACTGTAAGGGGAAACCTTGCTCTAATGGCCGGCACCTATACCAATGCTAACCTGGCAGCAGAACCCGGAGTCTTAAAAAATATCTTTGAAGCGAATGCTGGATTAAAACTGTCCAAAACAGCAAACTTATGGGTAGATGCCGGAATATTTGCTTCCCACATTGGATTCGAAAGCGCTATTTCAAAGGACTGTTGGGTTCTGACACGGAATATTGTCTCAGATAATACACCATATTATGAGTCGGGAGCTAAAATTACATATGGTACAAGTGATAATAAATTTACAGTCGCCTTTCTTTATCTGAACGGCTGGCAGCGCATCAACCGTTTAAGTGGTAATAGCCAGCCTGCCGGCGGATTGCAGCTAACTTTTAAACCAACAGACAAGATCACCCTTAATTATAGCAACTATCTTGGAACTGAAGGAGAAGATGCTGTCAGAGTGCGTCGTTTTTACAATAACTTTTATGGGATATTCCAAATCACAGATAAGTTTGGTCTGATTGCAGGGTTTGATTATGGTACTCAGCAAATCGCTAAGGGTAGCAATCAAAAGAATGAAGTACTTGCACCAGTGGCAATTGCTCAATATAAATTTAATCCAAAATGGGCCCTGGCCGGACGTCTTGAATATTACGAAGATGCAAATGGTGTAATTATTTCAACAGGCACCCCAGAAGGATTTAAAACAACTGGCTATTCAATGAATATCGATTATTGGCCAGTAAGCAATGCAGTTCTTCGTTTGGAAGGGAAAGTGCTTGACAGCAAGGATAAGATCTTTGTAAGAGAAACAATTCCTGTCAGCAATAGTTCAACCCTTACTGCGAGCATTGCGGTATCCTTTTAGTAATTTCAATTAGTAATTAAACGGGATTGCCAACAGGCATCCCGTTTCCATAGTTTTCAGGCATGGAAGAAGCAAAAAAAGAAGAATCGGCTAAACGGTTTCTTGATCTGGTTAAAACATCCAGACGCGGTAAACTTAAGGTTTATATCGGGATGAGCGCAGGAGTTGGTAAAACCTACAGGATGCTGCAGGAAGCTCATGCTTTGCTTCGGAATAATATTGACATCCAAATCGGATATATTGAGACCCATAATCGTGCTGAGACTCATGCCCTTCTGGCTGGTATACCAGTAATTCCACGTCGAAAGATATTTTATCGCGGTAAAGAGCTGGAAGAGATGGATGTGAATGCAGTAATCAGCCGGCATCCTGAAGTCGTTATAGTTGATGAACTGGCTCATACGAATGTAGAAGGAAGTAAGAACGAAAAGAGATGGCAGGATGTTCTGGATATTCTGGATGCTGGAATCAGTGTGATCTCGGCAGTTAATATTCAACACATGGAAAGTCTCAATGAGGATGTTGAAGTAATAACCGGCATTTCGATTACTGAACGTGTTCCTGATCGGATACTTGAACAGGCCGATGAAATTGTAAATATTGACCTGACCGCAGATGAACTGGTTACAAGATTAAAGGAAGGGAAAATCTATGATAGCAGTAAAGTTCAGCAAGCATTAAACAATTTTTTTCAGGCAGATAAGATTCTGCAATTGCGTGAACTTGCCTTGAAAGAAGTGGCACATTATGTCGAAAGGAAGATTGATACTGAAATTCCGAAGCAGATAAAATTAAGAACTGAAAGGTTTTTGGCTTGTATTTCTTCTAACTCGACAACCGCAAAGGCTGTAATCCGAAAAACAGCCCGGCTTGCTTCTTACTACAGGTCGCCATGGATTGTCCTTTATATTCAAAGCAGTTCAGAAAGTCTCGACAGGATTAAACTGGATAAACAGCGTCACCTGATAAACAATTTTAAACTGGCTACTGAACTTGGAGCCGAGGTAGTCAAAATTAAGAGTGATGAAATTGTTCAAACCATTATGCAGGTGGTACAGGAACGGGAAATTACTACAATCTGCATAGGTAAACCGCATTTAAATCTGTTCCAGATTATGCTTCGGACAGCAATTTTCAACCAGCTTCTGAAGAAAATTGCTGCAACTGAAACTGATTTGGTGATTTTGTCTTAGGGCAGGGAGAAGGAAATGGGAAATAGGAAATAGGGAATGGGAAATAGGGAATAGGTAGTAGGAAATGGCGCAGCGTTTAGTTCCATTTCCAATTTCCAATTTCCAAAAACAGAATAAAGAATAGGAAACGGGAAATAGGGACAAGGAAATGGGAAGCAGGAAGTGTTACTAGCACAGCGTTTAGTCCCATTTCCTATTTCCCATTCCCCATTTCCTCTCTAAAACACATGGATATGAAAATTAAAAGCAAACTTCGACTGGGCTTCGGCTTTCTCTTTTTAATGGTATTACTTTTTGGAGGTTTTTCGGGATTTTACTTAAAGCAGATCTCTGAACATTCGAAGGTAATTCTAAAGGATAACTATGAATCACTGCGTTTTACGCGTGAAATGAGGACCGTTCTTGATAATCAGGAACTGCCATTATCAAAGGATGCGATCAGTAGTTTCGATGAACAGCTAAAAAAACAGGAAGCTAATATCACTGAACCCGGAGAGGCAGGGATTACCAGAAATATCCGAAAGGATTTTGAAACCTTAAAGTCAGCCGATTTGTCTATTGAGCAAATGGTAAAGTATCAAAGAAGCTTGAGAAATCACTTAAGGAATGTTGAAAAGCTAAATATGGAAGCGATCGTCAGGAAGAATGATCAGGCACAAAGATCTGTGAAAAAGGCAAGCATTTACATGAGTCTCATTGGATCTTTCATTATTATCATTCTGTTTAGCTTTAGTGTTAATTTTCCTGGTTTTATCGCTAACCCTTTATTGGAATTAACAGAAGGAATAAAGGAAATAAGCAGGAAAAATTATCGGACCAGGATGGATTTTAGTGCCAATGATGAATTTGCGCCATTAGCAATTGCCTTTAATCAGATGGCGACTAAACTAAACGATTGGGAGAATAGCAATCTTTCCAAAGTGATGTCCGAAAAGCAGAGAATTGAAACTATAATTGAGCAGATGCAGGATGGGATTATTGGCTTGAATGAAAAAGGCAATCTGATTTTCATTAATCCCGCAGCTGAGCAATTGCTAAATCTGAATGAGGAAAAGACAATTGGGTTGAATGTAGCAGAGATTTCTAAGAAGAATGACCTGCTTAAAACCTTAACTGAAAACAAACAGAGTGATAAGCCCATTAAAATTTATGCCAATGGTAAGGAGTCTTACTTTCAATTGGAAGTCAGGGAAATTACTATCCCTGTTTATCCTCACAATGAAGAACAAACTTTATTGAAATCAGGACGCTCAGCCGGAGAAGTCTATATTCTTAGAAATATTACAAAATTCACAGAACTGGATGAAGCCAAGACTAATTTCATTGCCACTATTTCCCATGAGCTGAAAACGCCAATATCCGCAATAAAAATGAGCATCAAGCTGATAGAAGATGAAAGGGTTGGAAAACTGAATACAGAGCAGTTGGATCTTTTGAATCATATTAAGGATGATAGTGACCGACTTTTAAAGATCACAAGCGAGTTACTTGATTTGGCTCAGGTCGAAACAGGCAATATTCAGCTGAATTTTATACCTACTGAGCCTGATGAAATAGTTAACTATGCAATTAATGCGGTCAAATTTCAGGCTGATCAAAAGCAAGTGAGTATTGAAATTCATAGCCGTCCAAATCTCTCCAAAGTTAATGTCGATGTTGAAAAAACAACCTGGGTGCTGATCAATCTGCTTTCAAATGCATTAAGGTATAGTCCTGAAAAAGGGAAGGTGGTTATTCAGGTGGAAAATACGGGACAATACATAGAATTCTCAGTACAGGATTTTGGGAAAGGGATTGAAGAGCAATATCAAGCCAGGTTATTTGACAGGTATTTTAAAGTTCCTACAGATGGTAAGAATAAATCAGGAACCGGACTGGGACTTGCGATTTCAAAAGATTTTATTGAGGCCCAAAAAGGAGAAATTTTTGTTGAAAGTGAATTGGGAGCAGGAAGCCGGTTTGTGTTCAGGCTTCCTGTTTATACAGCATAAAATTATGGTCTTATGTTTACCCGTATTATTTATCAGACATTTAAGGAACCCCCAAAAAACTATCTTATTTCCCTCTGATTACCTTTGCACTATTCAAATAGATGTATTTTCCGAGTATTGATTGTTCAAGAATCAACCTGTATTTACCTCCCGGGATATCAGTACTGGTTTCTACTGTCTTGATTTTGGCTTGTATAGGTGCTGAAGCAGGAGATTTTTCGTTAAAAAGCTCATACATTACCCTGCCATCCAATTGTTTGGGGATATCTATTTTATGCAGATACAGGATTGTAGGTACAAGGTCGACATTTGAAGTGGGTAAATTAGCTTGATAAGCCTTTTTAAAACTTGGACCATAGGCCAAAAGTGGGATATGGACTTCATAAGGACTGAATCCACCATGGCCTGCAACACCTCTTGCAAAGCTTGATCCGGCGTAACCGGCAGCATTTTTATCGTCATTCCAGTTTACATCTACTAAAATATCTGAGGAGCGTTCAGGGTGAGCCCAGTGGATAGCCTCAAATGATAATGTTCCCGGAACCCAACCTTGGTTATCCCCGGCTTTTTTCGAGCGGGTAAAAATTCCGCCAACCCATTCAGCTTGCTGTAATGCTGCCACAATCTTTTTGATCTGATCAGCATTATGGTCTTTTACAAATACAGCACCACCGGCAAGTATAACATCATCCGAATTTTCATCTTTCTTTAAACCTTGTTTAATTAAAAACTCATTGAGTCCAACTTTACCAATGTCTGTTACAAAACCATGGTCTGAAGAAATAAGTATGTTAAAATTCTTGTCGAGGCCTTTACTTTCAAGATCCTTAAGGATTCTTCCGAATTGCTCATCTACAGTTTTTATTGCAGCCATCGCTGTTGCTGCACCAATGCCATCCCGATGTGCGGTGCCATCCGGATCACCAAACCAGATCGCGCTCACTTTTGGTCCATCTAAGCGTAAGCCGTATCTCATTAGGGCGTTAGCAATCCACACATGTTTTCCACCTGCAGCCTCAACAGATCCAATTTCAGTCATGACCTTTTCTTTCATTGATTCAGGTCTGATCATTGATGGGTTTATTACCGCACCTCCACTTATTTTATGATTTTGCATAAGAGCCTGACCTGTTGTTCCAGAGCTAAAAACCATCATGCTTGACCCGCTTAGCTGCACCAATTCTCCCAATGAAGCTGCGGTTAATACATGATTATCAGTTGCTTTAGTTATTTCGTCAATTTCAGATGCATTGCCTGTGTTCAGGGCCTTTGTTTTGTCTACTTGCGGGAAGTAAACACTATTTCCCATTAAACCATGAGTCCCGGGATAGCTTCCTGTAGCATAGGAAGATGCATTTACACGGGTAACGGTTGGGAATACACTATGATGCTGTGTGCCATAACTTGCCTTCTTTTTAAAAGCATATAGATTTGGCATATTCTCGGCAGTGATATAATCGGGACGCAAACCATCAAAGAATACGATCAGAGTTCTGAGATCTGATGTTTTGGTCTGGGTAAAGGATATAATGGGTAATAGCAAGGCTATTGTTAGAAAAGAAAAATACTTAGATTTTATAGCCATGGTTTTATGTGAATTAGGAGTGCAAGGTTGATTTGGTTTTTTAAGCAGCCAGAACGGGTTTAGCCGCATCAAATTTTAGATATAACAGGTCATTAACCGAAATTAATGGTATTTTAAATTAGTCTTGTTTTTTTGCTTACTAAAGCCCGGGGAAATGGTTTAGTCTTGTTATCAGCAAGTTTGCTGGTTAACATTACACATTTTAATGATGAAATAGCTCTGCCATCTATGGTGTTGAATGTTAATAGGACTGCCCGTTGAATGAGGAGATTAAATTTAATCATTGTTTCTTAAAGTTTAAGACGAAGCTATTGGTACAATATCTATTTATGATTAAGAATAGTTTATCTAAATATTATCACTCAGTCTTGTTTGTTAACATTACTGACATACTAAATGATTTGCAGTTGGTTTTTCATTGGCCGATTGCTATACCCAGTAAGTTCATTCAGATTTTTTAATAAAATTTTAGGGTAAAGCGGGTTTTAGTTGTATTAGCTGTATAACAAGGTTTAAACAACAGATCATGATTCCAGCTCTTATACTGTGGTTGTATAAAAAATATGCTTCAAGATTATTTAATAATTACAGGTTCCGTTATCCACGGACCTCTGTAAGCAAGAAAGCACTTCGGAAAGCAACACTAATCTTAATTGTTATTGGTTATCCTTTTCTTTCAAATGGTCAGGAAAGAAAATTGGTTTATCAACTTATTCATAATGGGAATAATATAGGTAAAATGCAATTTTCCCAGAGGATTAGTGGTCAGGATTTATACCTGGAAATGATTTCGGAAGTCAAAACAAAGTTTATTTTCCCGATTCATGTTCAAACGAGCGATAAGGCTCATTTTAGTGATGGCAGGTTAATATCTTCTGATGTTAATCGAACTGTTAACGGTAAAGAAAAGGAATGCCGGAAAACCCGCCTGGTAAACAGTACTTATGAGATTCAGACCGGTTCTGAAATTGGCAGGTTTAACAAACTGATCGATTACAACATGATGCTGCTTTATTCCAGTGAGCCGATAAATACACCACAGGTTTATTCTGATAATTTTCAGCAGCTTCTATCTATAAGGAAGCTGGCAAAACATACCTATCGCATACATCTCCCAAATGGTAATTATAATGATTATCACTTTGATAATGGGATTTGCCGAATGGTGATTATTCACCAGGACTGGTATACAATTACAATGAAATTAGTTTAATGCTTTAGATCAGATGAATAATAATATCAAAGTTTTTGTTACCGGAGCCAGTGGTTTTATAGGCCGGAGCTTATGTTATGCACTCGCAAAAAGAGGATATCTGGTTCATGCATTATGCAGAAATGTAAATCATCCTTTTTTGCTTAAACATGAAAATATCAGCTTTTATAATGGAGATATCCTTGATGAAAGCAGTTTAAAGCATGGAATGAATGGCTGTCAATTCGTCTATCATACTGCGGCTATGGCAAAAATGTGGTGCAGGAATAACAGGGAATTTTATGATGTAAATGTTCTCGGTACTCGTAATGTTCTTAAGACGGCTATGTTCCTGAATGTTCAAAAGCTGGTGTACACTTCTACCTGCGGTGTTTGGGGGCCGACAATAAAGCATCCGATGGATGAATATTCTCCCCGGATTGCCGGTTTTCCTATTGTATACGAGCGGACTAAGTTTCTGGCTGAGCTGGAAGTGAATTCATTTGTCGACCAGGGATTAAATATTGTAACGGTTAACCCATCCCGGGTTTTCGGGGAGGGTCCGGTTACGGATAGTAACACCGTAAGTAAAATGATAAAAGGCTACCTGAATGGCACATGGAGAATTATTCCTGGGAAAGGTGACAGTGTTGCAAATTATGCCTTTTTAGATGATGTAGTGGAAGGACATATTGCTGCAATGGAATACGGCTTGAAAGGTAACCGATATATATTGGGGGGAGAGGATATTAGCTTCAACCGATTTTTTGAGACCTTATTTGAGCTGACGGGTAAACACCTTCAGATGTTAAGGATACCACAAAAAATGATAAAAATGTACAGTCAGGTAGATTGGCTGAAAACCCAGATCACGGGTATACCTCCGGTCTTTTTGCCGGAATTTGCGGATCGGCTGAAATATGACCAGAAATATAGCAGCGCAAAGGCAATTGAACACTTGAATTATAAGATAACTCCTTTTGCTTTGGGAATGGGAAAAACAGTTCATTATTTACAAAATCAAAGAATATGCAGAAACTAAGGGCGTTAGTTACTGGTGCGAGTGAGGGTTTAGGAAAATCTTTTGCTTTTGAACTTGCAAGCCGCAATATAAATCTCATCTTAATTTCCCTGCCAAACTCAGGGCTTCCTGAACTGGCTGCATTCATACGGTCTAATTTTAATGTAGAGGTTGTTTATTTTGAGCTCGATCTCACCAAAGCTGAGCTTTTTGAAGACATCTTTAAAAGGATTAAAGAAATGCACTTGCTTATTGACATACTTATCAATAATGCCGGTCTGGGAAACTGGTCATGGTTCGAGGATAAAAGTATCGATTTTTATAAAACACAGATTGATCTGAATATAACCAGTACGGTTTTACTAACACGACTATTTCTTGGTCATGTTAGTAAAGCTAATCATTCCTATATATTGAATGTTGGAAGTTTGGGTGGGCGTTTTATAGTCCCACGCAAACAGGTTTATGGTGCCACTAAGTCTTTTATTACATATTTCACCAAATGCCTTCAAATAGAGCAATCCGGATCATTGGTGCATATAAGCTTATTGAGTCCGGGGGGGATTAATACCAAACCTGAGTTGCTGGTACTCAATCATTCTTTGAAGGGGATATCAAAAGCAACAATACTGGAGCCCGATGAGGTTGCTAAAGAGGCAGTTGAAGGTCTTTTAAAAGGTAAACGAGAAATAATCCCAGGGACATTGAATCGCTTCTTAGTTATACTCGATAGTTTTTTACCTGGATTTATTAAAGGGATGATTATTAAACGTAAATTAAATATGATCTCATGAAAACTCTGGATGAGGGCCTTTGTTTAAATGATGGATTTTCAAAAAAGATCTATTATTCTTTGCTTAAAAGTCATTTTGAAGTGCTTGCTATACAGAACAGAATCTTAGTAATTTCAGGATGTATGAGAGGAATATCGCTGACGTTTCATAGTGATAATACTTGCTTGGTCAGTTTCAATAATTTCAGCATGTGTATTGATCTTTATAGAGATTTGTCTATCCAGAATTTATTCAGACTCTTACTAAATCATAATGTAATTTCATTGTATGATATTTAATATATAATCTCAAAATCAATTGGAGAATAGCGATAACCAGCTTATTGAATTAATACTGGCCGGAGACAGACCGGCATTTGATCGGGTGTTTATAAAGTACTATAAAAATCTGTATTCCTATGCATTAAAACTGATCAATGACCGGGATAGCGCAGAAGAGGTAGTGCAAAATGTATTTTGCAGGATTTGGGAGAAAAAACATCAACTGAAGATTGATGGGTACCTGAAATCCTTTCTTTACAGGTCAGTACACAACGAATGTCTTAATTATATTAAACACAAAAAAGTGAGATCCTCTTTTCAGACACATTACAACAGTAAGCCGGAACATATTGAAAGCGATTTATCAAAAGAATTATCCGCTATGGAGCTCAAGAAGCAACTCTTTATGGCTATAAATGAATTGCCTGAAGATTGCGCATCTGTTTTTCAAATGAGCCGATTTGAACAACTTAAATATTACGAAATAGCTGAACAGTTGAATATCTCTATAAAGGCGGTTGAATACCAGATGGGTAAGGCATTGAAAATTCTTCGTTTGAAATTGATGGACTTCTTACCCGCATTTTTAATTTATCTAACTCAAACCTTATGAATAAAACTAATACTCATATAAAAGACGATCTCCTTGTAAAATATTTGCTGAAGGAAGCCAGTCCGGCTGAACAATTACAGGTAGAAAAGTGGATGGAGGCAGATAAAAGCAATCTTAGTTATTTCAATGCTTTTAAGCTTATTATTGAAACAAGTCAGCTTAATCCGGATAATGCTGTGAATGAAAGTGAAGCTCTTAGCCGATTGCATCAACGGATGCAAAAAGAATCCGGAAACAGTAAAGGGAAGAACTTGTTTTCTGTCAGTTCATTTATACGGATTGCTGCCGCTATCCTTATCGTGGGAACCATTATCTGGTTTACTTATCCCTTACTTTATAATAATGCCAAACTGGTGGCAGTCCAGACAAATGGCGGTGTGTTGCAGCAGACTTTGCCGGATGGCTCCACAGTAAGACTTAATAAGAATTCTTTTATCTCTTATCCTGGTAAATTTGCAGGCAATATCAGATCTGTACAGTTAAAGGGCGAAGCATTTTTTGAGGTTAAAAGTGATAAGGAACAACCCTTTGTAATCAAGGTAAATGATATTTCTGTAAAAGTGGTCGGAACTTCTTTTAATATAAAAAGTCGCAATAACCAAACTGTTGTGATTGTTAAAAGCGGAATAGTTGAGGTGACTAAAGACAATGAGCATATTAAGTTACATGCCGGAGAAAAGGTTCAGGTGCATCCGGGTATGACAGGCTTGTTAAAAGAAACATCTAAGGGGAGACTTTACGACTATTATTTCAGCAATGAACTTGTGTGTGATGGGACTCCATTATCAGAGCTTATGGAAATCCTGAATGAAAAGTTTGAGGTAAATATCATTATTACCAGGCCTTCATTAAAAGAACTGCCTCTTACAACCGTGTTTCATGATGAATCACTGGATCAGATTCTTAAAGTTATTGCAGCGACATTTAATATAAATGTAGAATATCAGGGGAAGCAAATTCTGTTAAAATAGTTTACATGGAGCAAAGCAAGAAACTGCTTCTTAAATTCAGCATGGTATTACTGACTGCCCTCACACTTTTGGGTACCACAAGTAGCGGGCAGTCTCTTTTGGGAAAGAATATCTTTTTAAAGCTGGATAATCAAAAACTAGAAAACGTCTTGCAATTACTTGAAGAAAGGGGAGGGTTCAAATTTTCATTTAACAGCAATATCATTCCACTTGATAGCATTGTAAATCTGTATGCAGAAAATGTAAGTATTGGAGAAGTACTTGACAGGTTACTGAAAAATCAATTTGAATACCAGGAAACTCACAATTTTGTTATCCTTAGATATGCTCCATTAGAGTCAACACTGCTCCTGGAAGAATCGTTTAATTATTCCAATCAATTTGTAATAAAAGGTCAGATAGTTGATAAGAATACCCATAATCCCGTTGTGAGTGCAAGTGTCTATGAAAAGAATTTACTTCAATCTGCAATTACCGATCAGGATGGTTTTTTTACGTTAAGACTTAAAAACTTCCCCCGAACTATCAGAATCACAGTTAGCAAAGAGAACTATAAAGACCTCAACACTCTTTTCCTTTCGGAAGTAATTGTTAGGCCGGAGCAGGGAAAGATCAGCGGCGATTATTTACTGGGGGATTTATCAAAGGTTGAAAAAACAAGGGTTGGAAGGATGCTGGTAACATCTAAACAAAGAATACAATCTCTTAATATCGGAAGTTTTATAGCTCAGGCGCCAGTACAGCTTTCTCTTAGCCCGGGCTTAAGTTCTCATGGTTCATTAAGCGGACAGGTTATAAATAAGTTCTCCTTTAATGCAACAGGAGGGTACAGCGCAGGGGTTGAGGGGATGGAGGTAGGTTTGTTGTTCAATATTACTAAACAGGACGCAGAATGGTTCCAGTTTGGAGGAGCCTTTAACCTGGTAGGAGGTAAGGTAAGGGGTCTGCAGGTAGCAGGACTATATAATAATGTGCTGGACAGTGCGAAAGCAACACAGGTTACCTTAGGGTATAATCGTGTAACCGGGTCTTTTAATGGGTTTCAAGTAGGCGGTTTATACAATAATATAGGAGATGGTTTTATCGGGGTACAGGTCTCACTTGGACACAACCGAATTCAGGGGTATTTTAATGGACTGCAAATGGGAGGTCTTTCTAATCACATTAAGGGTGATTTCGAAGGAGTTCAGTTATCCCTGGGATATAATAATATAAGCAATAGCTTTAATGGTTTTCAATCAGGGACTTTTAACTATACCGGTAACAATGTAAAAGGCGTAAAACTTGCGATGCTGGGCAATTATAATTCAGGGCATACACAAGGCGTTGAGTTGGCCGGCATTTCAAATTACAGCAAAACCTTTAAAGGTCTGAGGATATCTTTACTTGGAAACTTCTCTTCCCATAAAGCTGAGGGTGTTCAGATAGCAGGTGTTTTCAATTATGCTAAAGAATTTAAAGGATTTCAGTTCGGACTTATAAATATAGCCGATACTGCCAGTGGGTATAACATCGGATTATTTAATCTATTTCGAAAAGGTTATCACAAAGTTGGCCTGACATCGAATGAAACCATAGATCTTAATCTGGCCATTAAAACGGGGAATGAGAAGCTTTATACTATGCTGATGGCTGGCATGAATAGAAATGGTAAGCTGCAGGCTTTTGGCCTTGGTTTTGGCAAGGAAATGAATATCAATAAGCAGTTGTATTTTAATCCTGAAATCAGCAGCAGATATCTTTACCGAAGGGAATGGAAAGGGACCAATCTATTGAATAGGGTGGATTTGAAACTTAATTATGAGTTTAATAAATGGATTGCTCTGACTGCCGGCCCTGCACTAAATATTTTCTATTCCAATCAGATAGGGAACTACACTTATATTAGGGATAGACATATTAGTTTTAATTCTTCAGATCAAAGATTTAAAGGATGGATAGGATGGGATTTAGGGCTGATTTTCTTTTGACTTTTTTAGTTATTCTCCACTTCTGTATTTAGTCGTCCTGAATTTCAGTTTCTTCTGTATGGAATCTAATAGTTTTTATTAATCGGATTTAATTCTCTGTTAACGAGCCTTTTTGATGCTCTTCATGAAAACGTACTGGCCGATAAGATACTGCTGTGAAAAGGAGCCATTATAGAATCTGTAACCATGACTTAAAAATATTTGCAAGCTGCAACATATCAGGCATCGATCAATCAACAAATCTTGATAAATACAATGGGAGCACTCTTTACTTACCATTATTTCCTAAAAAGCTTTCCCTAAACATCGTTTTTGAAAACGATGATAAACAAAGCTTATATCCGAACTCGTTAAATATTGTATTTGTTGTTAATTTTTAGTCCCATTTCTTTATTTGAAATCGATTAAAATATTTTAACTTATGAATAATTAACGATACAAGCTTTTTGAAATGAAGAATAATCGTAGAAATTTTATTAAGGAGAGCCTGACTATAGGAGCCGGACTTGTAATAAGTGGTGCCGGATCATATGCATCAATACTTGATGCAAACAGACACACGGGGTCTGATTCAGGCTTAAATATAAAAGAATCAGCAATGAGATTTGGGCTTGTTACTTATCAGTGGGGTAAGGATTGGGATTTACCCACTGTTATTTCCAACTGTGAGAAGACGGGTTTTCAGGCGGTAGAGCTTCGTACTCAACATGCACATGGTGTTGAGACCAGCCTTAGCGCTGCCCAACGAGCCGAGGTTAAAAGAAGATTCGCTGATAGTCCGGTGACTTGTGTTGGATACGGATCGAATTTTGAATACCATAATCCTGATCAGACTATTCTCCGTCAGAATATTGAACAGACTAAGGAATATATTAAGCTCTGTAAAGATATTGGGGCAAGCGGGATTAAAGTAAAACCTAATAACTTACCCGCCGGTGTGCCAAGAGAAAAAACCATTACACAAATTGCTGATTCATTGAATGAGGTTGGGAAATTTGCCGCAGATTACGGTCTTATAGTTAGAGTTGAAGCGCATGGGCCAATTACGCAGGAATTGCCCAATATGAAAGCAATTTTTGATCAGGTGATTGAACCCAATGTTAAAATCTGCTGGAACAGTAATCCTGTTGACCTGAATCCTCCAGGCATCGAGGGCAACTTTAATATGGTAAAACAATGGATCGGTGACACAGTGCATGTTCGGGAATTAACTGCGAATGATTATCCCTATCAGAAACTATTTAATCTTTTAGCAGGGATAGACTATAAGGGTTGGATACTTCTCGAAGCAAGTTCTACACCGGCTGACAGGATAAGCGCTATGAAAGGACAATTAGCAGTGTTCAAAGATTTGGCGGCCAAAATATGAGATATGAGATATGAGACATGAGACACGAGATATGAGATAGCCATTAACATCATTCATTTAAACATAAATCAATTTTAAATTTATAAAAATGACTCAAAGAAGAGATTTTATTAAGAAAACCCTGATAGGAAGTGCAGGCATAGCAGTTACCGGCATAGGTCTCAGTGCAAAGTCCTATGGATCAATCATTGGTGCTAACGATCGGATTAATGTGGCAGTTATTGGTATTCGGGGCAGGGGTGTTTCCCATATCGATGCCTGGTGTAATCTTAAAGACAGCCATAATGTACGCATCAAAACTTTGTGCGATACTGATGAGCAGTTTTTTGACCCCCGCTCTAAAACGGTTTTCGATAAGACCGGAGCCAAACCTTTAACCGAATGGGATATGCGTAAAGTATTGGATGATAAAGAAATTGATGCTGTATCATTTGCAACTCCGAACCATTGGCACGCACTCGGCACTATCTGGGCTTGTCAGGCAGGTAAACACGTGTATGTAGAGAAACCTTCTTCCCATAATATATGGGAAGGTAGAAAGATGATCGAGGCTTCCCGTAAATATAATAAGCGTATTCAGGTTGGATTTCAGAATCGCTCAATACCTAATGTGATAGAGGCAATGAAATTTCTTCATGAAGGAGGAATCGGAGAGGTTTATATGGCACGCGGGCTTTGCATCAAACCCAGGGATTCATTTGGTATAGCTCCAGACAGTACTCCACCAGCGAGCCTCCATTATGATCGTTGGTTAGGTCCGGCTCCTTCCCGTCCTTATAATGAAAAAAGAGGACATTATAACTGGCATTGGTTCTGGGATACTGGTAATGGTGATACCGGAAATCAGGGCCCTCATCAATTTGATGTAGCCAGGTGGGGTCTTAATAAAAACGAACATCCCGTGTCGATTTTTTCTACAGGCGGTATTTACGGCATTAATCCGGCAGAATGTGCTCAGCAAACTCCGAATACACAAATTTCAGTGGCTAAATACAAGGACGGGAAAATCCTGGAGTTTGAAACCAGGGGCAGACATTCAAATGCTGAATCAAGTCTGGGTATTAAGATCGGTAATGTGTTTTATGGCAGTGAGGGATACCTTGAAATTGATGGCGGTACCTGGAAAGCTTTCAGGAAGCAGGATAAGGAACCATTTGCAGGTTCAAAAATAGTAACTGCGGAGGTCGCCTCTCTTACTGGCTCAACTGATACGGAACATTATATAAATTTCCTTGATGCGATCAAGTCGGGTAAAGATGAGACTCTTCATTGCGATATTCAGGACGGACATTATTCTTCAGCAATTCCTTTTATGGCCAATATTTCATATCGTTTAGGAGGAAGTGAATTGAAGTTTAACGGAGCTACAGAAAAGTTTGTAAATAACCCGGAAGCTGATAAGATGCTGACAAGAGTATACCGTAGCCCTTATGTGGTACCATCTAAGGTTTAATTCAAATAAAATATCAATAGTTTTATTAAATAAACAGATGAAAATAAAATTTGTTTCAATTATGGCATTCATTGTCATAATAGCCTTAGCATATAGTTCTGCAGCTCAAAATCGGATTCAGAAGAGCAAAGGACCGGTGGTTAAATTCGTTAAAAATGGAGCCAGTAAGAAGGTTGATGTAATAATTGACGGAAAACTCTTTACTTCATATTGGTGGCCCGATACAGTATATAAACCAATTCTTTATCCTTTACTCACTGCCGCAGGAACCCCGGTAACCCGTGGTTTTCCTATTAAAGCCAGAGAGGGTGAACGACGTGATCATATACATCAGGTAGGTAACTGGTTAAATTATGGGAATGTCAATGGAATTGATTTCTGGGGCAATGGCTCTGAAGGGAAAAGAAATGTTAAGGCAGGGGAAATAAAACACATTAGTATTGAGAAGCTTTCGGGCGGTACTGGAGAAGGATCGATGATTACTACTGCAGGCTGGATAGCTCCGGATGGAAAGCAACTTCTTGCAGAAAGGACTGAGTTGCATTTTATAGCGAAAGGATCAACGCGTATTATCGATCGCATCACTACTCTGACTGCTGGTAATATACCTGTCACTATGAAAGACACTAAGGAGGGAAGTTTTGGCATTCGTGTCGCGCGACAATTGGAATTGCCATCAAAAGAAGATGTTACTCTGACTGATGCTAATGGCAATCCTACAACTGTAAAGAAAATGTCAAATGAAGATGTAACGGGGAACTATAGAAGCAGCGAGGGTATTACCGGAGAAGCAGTCTGGGGTAAGCGCTCAAAATGGATGGATTTGTATGGAAATATAGGTGGAGAAAAAATATCTATGGTCATTTGTGACCATCCTGAAAATCTGAGTTATCCGACATACTGGCACGCTCGTGGTTATGGATTATTTGCGGCAAATCCATTTGGAGTAAAGGACTTTACCAACGGTAAAGAGGAATTAAATTATGTTATCCCCGCTGGAGGATCTCTTACTCTAAAATACCGGATTATTATTAGTTCAGGATCTCATTTAAGCGATGCTGAGATCAATATGCTAGCCGATAATTTCGCGTCTAAATATTAAGTTAAAACTAGTTCTTCCCGACATTGAGAGCCTCCATGACATCAGTTAATTACCTAACACCTAATGCCTAATACCCAACACCCAGATCAAATAATAAAGAACAAGGACTATTAACAGTTCATTTGACATTTAGTAGTATATCACCGACAACAGATAACCGACAACAGATCTATGAGGAACTGGAATTTTGGAATAATAGGAACCGGAATGATTGCTGATATTCATGTAAAAGCAATTCAGAATATAGAAAATGCGACTCTCGTAGGCGTTTGTGGTTCTGATCCGGTTAAGTCCAGAAAATTTGCTGAGAAACATAAATTAAAGGCATTTGCAAATTATGAGGAAATGCTTCGTTCGCAAGATATTGATATTGTAACAGTAGCAACGCCTAGCGGGCACCACATGGAGCCTGCAATAGAAGCAGCACGCTGTGGCAAGCATGTGATATGCGAAAAGCCTCTTGAAATTTCTTTGGAACGAATTGAGAAAATGATTGAAGCCCATAAAAAGGCCGGGACTTCTTTAGGAGGAATTTTCAATTATCGATTTAATGATGCGGTAGCGCTTTTAAAGAATGCAATTGATCAGGGTCGGTTCGGTAGTATTAGCTATGCATCTGTTCATGTGCCCTGGTGGAGAAGTGATGAGTATTACAGTAATAGCTGGCGTGGCACCTGGAAACTTGATGGTGGTGGGGCCTTAATGAACCAGTCTATTCATATGATCGATCTCCTTCAGTACTTAATGGGGCCTGTCGATTCTTTACAAGCTTATATAGCAACAAGAGGCCATGATATAGAAGTCGAAGACACTGCAACAGCCATTGTGAAATTCAGTAATCAGGCTTTAGGTGGAATTTATGGTTCTACAGCCTCTTTTCCTGGTCAGTTTCGTCGTATAGAAATTACCGGTACAAAGGGGACTGCAATCATGGTTGAAAATGCTTTTACGGTTTGGCAATTTGCAGATCAAACAGAAGAAGATATACAAATTTTAAAAAGTTTTAAGGAAATTGAAGGCGGCGGAGGAGTGTCCGATCCGGCGGCAATTTCGTATCAATCACATCAAAAAAATATTGAAGCCTTTATTGCATCTGTTGAGGCCGGCAGACCTTTTGAAATCAGTGGAGATGAAGCCCGTAAAGCAGTTGAGATTATATTGGCTATTTATGAATCAGCAAGGGAAGGGAAACAAATACACTTAAAACATGATTAAAAAATTGCAGATTGAAATTATTATACAGGATGGTGTAAATCTGAAAAGGTTAAGATAGTTAAGGAATAAAGATGCCAATTATTTTGATTTAGAGCAGGATGTCATACCGGGCAGAACGAGGGAACCTAACCCTGTGATTGAAGGATTGAAATTCAATTCACTTAAGTCAAATTAGTTTTGAAAATCGAATCTACAAATATGAATATACAACGATTAAAAATCTTCAATGGTAAAATCCTTACTCCTTACCGTATGATTCCTCAGGGAACTGTACTGATAACTGATGGGATTATCACTGAGGTAAAAGAAGGAGATATAGAAGTAAGTGATGCCATTGAAATCAATGCGAATGGAAATTATATTTCTCCCGGTTTTATTGATATTCATGTGCATGGGGGTGGAGGGCATGATTTTATGGATGGCAGCGAAACCGCCTTTCTCAAGGCAGCAGAAACACATGCAAGGTATGGTACCACTGCCATGTCGCCAACCACATTGACGAGTGAGAAGAAAGATCTGCTTCATACACTTGAGTTATACGACAAGGCAAATAAAAAAAACATCAATGGTTCTCAATTCCTGGGAATGCATTTGGAGGGGCCTTATTTTGCGATGAATCAACGTGGAGCTCAGGATCCCAGATATATCAGGGACCCTGATCCAGAGGAATATATGGACGTAATAGCCAGCTCAAATTCGATCAAACGCTGGAGTGCAGCGCCCGAACTGAAAGGGGCAATTCCATTTGCCAGGTATCTCATTTCAAAAGGGATCCTGCCCGCATTAGCTCATACCGACGCGATTTATGAGGAAGTCCTTGAAGGATTCGAAAACGGTTACACTCTGGCAACCCATCTTTATTCGGGCATGTCGGGGGTAAGCAGAAGGAATGCTTTTCGTTATGCAGGTGCGATAGAAAGTGCATTTCTGATTGATGAAATGGATGTTGAAATTATTGCGGATGGAATCCATCTTCCTGCGCCACTACTGAAACTTATTTATAAGATAAAAGGTCCGGATAGGATTGCGCTGATCACCGATGCAATTCGTGGGGCAAGTATGCCTGAAGGTGAGAGTATAATAGGGAATTTGAATACAGGTTTAAAGGTTATTATAGAAGATGGGGTAGCTAAACTACCTGATCGAACTTGTTTCGCCGGGAGCGTTGCCACTACCGATCGCCTGGTAAGAAATATGATCAATATGGCTGATGTTCCGCTTCTTGAGGCAGTCAGAATGATGAGCAGTACACCTGCAAGAATTATGAATGTAGTAGATAAAAAAGGCTCACTTGTAAAAGGGAAAGATGCTGATATCGTCATCTTTGACAAAGATATTAATGTTCAGACCACCATTATAAAGGGGAGAGTAGTATATGAGCTGTGAGCTATTGGCTTTTGAATAACATCATATTTGACCTCATGACATATGCTGCTAACAGACTCTTGATCCTTGAATCTTTGCCTGTTAGCAGGTATCCGCTGTCAGTGATTGACCACTAAGTGTTAATTGGATTTCTCATATCTCACCTCTCATGTCTATTTATAATGCAAATCTTAAGGTAAGTCCGTAGGTTCTTGGGTCACCCAGTACACCTGCATAATGCCCTGCATTGCCTCCCGCCGGCAATAATTGTTCGAAATAGTCCTTATTAAACAAATTCCGTCCCCATAAATAGGCAGAGAAGCCCTTGGTGGCTTTATACCCGATTCTTCCATTGATAAGGGCATAGCCATCTATATTCAGATAAGCAGAAGGGGATGGGCTAGATGAGAATGAAGAACGGAAATAGCCATCTAAAGCGGTAAAGAATTTTGCATCCTTTTTAAAGAATTTTGCTTGTGTTGCATATTCACCACCTAATGATCCTGCCCATTTGGAGATACCAGGAAGATCACCTCCTGAAATATCCTTAAATGCAACCTGAACTCCATTTACACTTAATCCGGTTTCTTCAAGTGGAAGTGGTGCATTTGTAAAGCGGACATAAGTTGCTTCAGTATAAGCAGCTGCACCATAGAACGAGAAGTTGTTATTAGCCCTTAAACTAAAGTCCAGTTCAGCCCCCTTAACATTTACTTTCTCTGCATTGGCTATATAACCGCGATTAACACCTAATTGAGGTGATTGAACATTGGTCTGGTAATCTTTGATATCCGAATTATGGAAGGTTAGGTTCAGGGTTAAATTATCTGCTGGCGTGCTTTTTAAGCCAAGTTCATAATGCTTGGTGTCCTCAGGTTTAATGACTGCCAGATCCGTTGCGGCCGCCCCATTTACAGTCGGTAAACCTGCCACATTAACCCCAACAGGTTTAAAGCTTGTAGAGTAAGTAGCAAAAGCATTAAGATGTCTGTTCGGTCTGTAAGATGCGGTAAGCGAGTAGGTGAAATTCCGTTCATCCGCGCTGGCAAGGTATGATTGATCACTATAAACTCCGGTCTTAATCGCTAATAATGCGGCATCTGTAGTTTGTAATCCACCTCTTGCCACCCGTTTGTAGTCTACATCTTTATTGTCGTAATTAAATCGAACGCCCGGCAATATGTGAAAACCGGTTGCGATTTCCCAGTCTATACTTGCAAATGCTGCAGCACTTTGGGATATAATAGAAGCGTTGGTGTAGATTCCATAACCTTCCAAAAGACCAGGTGTTCTCCATAAGGCACTGATTGAGCTTTGCGAAAAGCGCCATTGAGCTGTTCCTGATTCTTCAGTTCCATTGATTTTTACTTCCTGGTCAATATAAAATAAGCCTACTACTCCGCTTAATTTCTCAGTCAGCTGACCTGCATAACGAACTTCCTGCGACCAGTTACGATGCTCTGCAGGGTTTTGAGATTTTGCCAAAGCCTGTAAGCCGGTAAAGTCGCGGTCATTTGAAGGATCCCAGTTCCAGTAACGCCATGCGGTAGTGGAAGTCAATGTACCGGGACCTAATTTTGTCTCAGCATTCAGTGAAACACCACCCAGCTCGTTGCCGGAATTCCAGGGAGTATCATGATCAATCTTACGATCGAATGCATTCCGGCTTGGCAGGGTATAGTTAAGATCGGCTATGATCGCATCAAACTGGCGATATGCCGGACGTTTGGTAGTTACTACACCGGCCACCACCTGGGCATAACCATCAGGCTGCTGATCTGATGCATCTGCCGCTAAGGTGATAAAGGTGTTGTCATTAGGTTTGAACAATAATTGGCCACGGAAACCCAGGTTATTGATATCATTTGTGAATTTACCCGTACGAACATTTTCCACAACACCATTACGCTGGGTTCCCGAAAAAGAAAGACGTGCTGCAAGTTTTTTACTTAAAGGACCCGTTACTGAAGCTTTTGCCTGAATAAATCCATAATTTCCGAAACTGGTCTCGAAACTGTAATCAGGAGTAAAGCTCGCTTTACGGGTCACGATATTAAAGGCACCTGCACTGGTGTTTTTGCCAAATAATGTACCCTGTGGACCGCGCAAAACCTCGACACGATCAATATCTATAAAGTCAAGGGTTGCTGCCGCCGGGCGAGCATAATATACGCCGTCAACATAATAGCCCACACCCGGGTCAAGTCCGTCATTGGTAAGACCGAATGGAGAACCAATTCCTCTGATATTAACCCCTGTATTTCTGGGATTGGAGGTATACATCTGAACTGATGGAATAAGTTCTTTAATCCTTGTTACGTTGAAAGAACCGGAGTCCTCAATCTGAGCTCTGCCCACAACTGAAATCGGTATTGGAACATCCTGCAATACCTCTGAACGGCGTCTTGATGTTACCACAATTTCTTCAAGTAATGCATCATCAACAAGCTGGAGCTGGATGGGCGTATTGTCGATTTTTAGTATCTGAAAATCCTGGGGTTTGAATCCAATAAATGTTGCTCTGATAAAGAACGGTGCTTCCTGTGTTACGTTAAGCCTGAATTGTCCAACAGAATCGGCTTTTGTAGAAATGGTAGTTCCCCTTATTGCTATAGTCGCACCTGGCAAAGGCTGGCCTTGAGTGTCTTTAACCGTGCCTATAATTACCTGCTGGGCAGATGAGGATATATTTTGAATAAGAAAGATAGCTAAAAGCAAAAATTTTAATTTATACGACAGATATTTCATTTTATGATGTTTTTATAAGAATTGGAAAAAAGATTAAATAGAGAATAGTTTGTGATGTTTTATATCAACAACAACATCGTTGGCTTGATAGGGAAGGAGAGATTGAAGGGTTAATTTTTTTAGAGTGTACTGTTTTTTTCATCTGTTTCTTATTTGTATTGATCCCGCAGCTGCGGGATGATTTCACGGTGCAATTATAATTAAAATCTACTAAATCCATAGACTTTATATAATTATAATTTTATTTTATTTTTAAGAAAGATTTTGGATAGGAAACGGCAATAATTTCTGCGCCAGTGATATTCCTGAAGGCTTTATAGGGCTCAATACTGTTATTGCACAAATTGAAATAGTTATGAAAACTGAATTAAGTTCAACTTAGCATTTTAAATTTCCTGACAAAACTGGGTCTAATGGAAGGTATGGCATTGTTTGTTTAATGTATGGGAGTCACAAACCGAACTAATGTTCGTGTTCCTTATTTCAGGATTGTTGCTTTATTAGTAGTTAAGATGATTAGTTAACTTTTTAAGATGGTTTTCGCTTAAGTTAGTCTGAGTTCGATATTAGGTAGTGCAAAAACTACGGTTATAACGAGTCAGATAAGGCTCTGGAGCCGCATTGATTTTGGAAACCAATACCTGTGTGTTATAGGCTGATTCAGCCCTTTCCTCCGGAGTATTTCCGGCAGGAAATCGCGTTCTGATTCAAATTACGGATAGCCGGAAGATACCTCCTCCGGCAAGGTTTATTTTACCCGGGACCGTTTTTCATTGGAACCGACAGCCCGGCAACAGGACCATAAGCCACGTGAAATAAACCTGAGGGGGGCAGCTTTAGCTTTTGATTAATGAGTTTAATGATATCTACTAAATCTTTTGTAAAAAACCAGGCAGAACCCGGGACCGGCAGGACCGAAGAGCCACAAGCTCTGCTTTCTAAGAAAAAGAATATCCATCAATCTAATTAGTCCGCAAGATTTTATATCGAATTCAGGTTTAGTTATGAAAGTGAAAATCTTTCATTTTTTGTTTAGAACTGCAAAATAAAGCTGGTTCCTTCCCCTGTTTTAGAAACAACCTGGATATTGCCACCATGAAGCATCATAATTTGTTTGCAAAGAGTAAGTCCGATACCGCTTCCATTTTTTCGGGTGCTGAAAAAAGGAATAAAAATTTTATCGAGCACATCCTCCTCAATCCCTACACCATTGTCATTAATCCTTACAATGGTTTTATCATTGATAAACTCTGCATTTAAAGTAATTATGGGATTGGGGATATTCTTTACAGCATCAATAGCGTTTACCAACAGATTAATCAGTACCTGCTCTATAAGCGTAGTGTCAGCCTTAAGGATCAGGTTGGGATCTTTTAATATGATATCCAGTTCGATGTTTTTTTGAAGCAGGGTAGGCTGCATTAGTGAATGAAGATTCTCAAACAGGTCCCGGACATAAACCGGCTGTAAATTCGGTTTGGTAATTTTGTTCAGATTGCGATAGGTTTCCGCGAATTTCAACAGGCCTTCGCTTCGTCGTTTGATCGTGCTGATTCCAAGTTCTAGATCGGCCAGCCCATTATCTGTATCGAGACGTTTATCCAAACTGCTTAAACGATTCTTGATCGTATCTGCAAGAGATGATATCGGTGCGATTGAATTCATGATCTCATGAGTCAGAACACTTAATAGCTTTTGCCATGCCTTTGATTCTGTTTCATCGAGTGCTTCATTGATATTTTGGAAGGCTATTAATTGATATCTTATACCATTGGTTTGGAAGGCGGTAGCTGAAAGCAGGACTTTTACAGATAATTTTTTGCTGAGTATAGTAGTAATTTTTGACTGTCCCGGCCTGAGTGAATCAATTGCCTGGTAAAGATTTTCATCCCTCTTGGCAAAGGAATTTAAATTCTTTATATAGGGCATGTCAAGCATATTTTTTAAGGATTCATTCATCCAGATTATCTCTCTGCTATCACTTTCATAGGATAGAATCCCGGTATTTACTAACTCAAGAATTTTTTGGAGATACTGGTATTGCGTTTCTTTATCCCTTGATACCTGTTGAAATAAGCGGCTTATTTTGTTGAAATTCTGGTACAGCGGACCAAGCTCGGAATTTGTGCCTGTGTTAAAATTCCTGGAGAAATCACGGTAATGTAGTGCCTGCGAAAATTGATCAAGTTCTTTATAAAGTAAAAGTTGGCTGCGATAAATCAGGAATAGCTGATATAAGATTATCGGTACTAATATTAACAAATAAGCAAAGTGATTTCTGTTAATTAAAAATGCAGCAAGACACAGGGTGGAAAAAAGACCAATTGCTCTGAACAGTATCCTTAATTTAACCCGATTCATTATAAGTCATACTTGCTTAGTCTGCGATAAAGGGCTGTTCGGGTTAATCCGAGTTCTTTTGCAGCTTTGGTAATATTTCCACCATGCTTTTCGATTACCAGGAGTATGGCATTTTTTTCAAGGTTATTGAGGTTGAAATCGGTCGGGACTGAAGCAGCATGCTGTGTTTCAAGTGGAGAGAATATCAGGTCTCCTACCTGAAGGGTGGTGTCTTCAGCCATGATTACCGCACGTTCTATGGTGTATTGAAGTTCTCTTACATTGCCAGGAAATGAATAGTTCATTAGTTTCTCCTGCGCTTTTTTATCGAGTTCAGGAGCCGGCTTCATGTATTTGTCAGCATAAACCTTAATGAAGTGTTTGGCCAGAAGTAAAATATCATTTCCCCGGTATCTGAGAGGAGGAACCATGAGTTCCATCGTATTGATTCTATAAACAAGGTCTTTTCTGAAACGAGCTTCATTTGCAAGTTCGCTCAATGGAAGGTTCGTTGCACAGATCAGACGGATATCTACAGCAATGGGTTCATTACTTCCAAGTTTAATTACCTGCCGGTTCTGTAAAACACTCAATAATTTAGCCTGTTGCTGTAATGAAATATTACCGATCTCATCAAGGAAAAGCGTTCCCCCATGTGCGGCTTCAAATCGGCCGACTCTGTCTTCGCGCGCATCTGTGAATGCTCCTTTTTTATGTCCGAATAGTTCACTTTCGAACAGACTGTCGGTTAATGCTCCAACATCAACTTTAATGAAAGGTTTTTCGGAACGGAGTGATCGGTTATGAATTGCTTTTGCGATCAGGTCTTTTCCTGTTCCATTTTCACCCAGTATTAATATGTTGGCATCGGTTGGTGCAATCTTATTCAGCTTATATAATATATCACGGATAATATCAGATTCACCGATCATTTGTGGTCCTGAATCTTTTGCAGAAGGCTTGGAAGCTGACGATTTCCCCTTTGGTTTTATGGCTTCTGCTATGGTTTCAATAAGCAATTCATTATGCCATGGCTTGATAACGAAATCTGAAGCACCTTGTTTAAGCGATCTGACCGCCAGATCAATATCTCCATAAGCTGTAATCATAATTACCGCTAAATCGGGTTTTAAAGTTTTAATCTTATTAAGCCAGAAGAAACCTTCATTTCCGGTATTAATTGCACTTTTAAAATTCATATCCAGCAATACCAGATCAAATTGCTGACGGGAAAGGATAGCAGGTAAATTTTCAGGATTTTTTTCAACGATAACCTCTTTTACCAATGGTTTTAATAATAATCTGACGGCTGTTAGTACATCCGGATCATCATCTGTAATTAGTATGGAGGCGTCTTTTAATTGCATGGGGATGGGGTAGTGAGCCATGGGCATTCAGCTCTGAGCTCTTTTCAAGCGTAAATTAATGATAAAATTAATAATGATAATCTTTATAAGTTTAAATATTGTCCCTGAGGATATAGCCCGTGTTTCACAGCTCAATTCTCATATCTCATCGCCGACAGCCCAAAAACAGCTATAAACATACCACTTTACTTAATCTGTTGTAAATCAATCACTCAAATAATTCTTCTTTAACAGTATTGTATCAAAAACGGACACCCGATGCACGTTAGCGAACGGAGACTATGAGCTTAAATCGGGATAGTAGTCTGTTTATCAGCATTTTGTATGTTTGGCACAAGATTGTATTATAGAGAACAAACAGAATAGAAATATACCAAAGTGGATAGAGTTATACCAAAGAAGACGTGGACAAGCAAAAGGATCCTGATGATAGCAGGTATTGCTGGTATTGTTGCCCTGATTGCAGCAAGTTATTATTTTACGTCCGGGAACAGCCGGCTGAATGTAGAGACTGAGCGGATTACGATCAGTGAGATAAAAATGGGTACATTTCAGGAATCAATTCCTGTAAATGGTATTGTGTTGCCGGTAAGCACCATTTATCTCGATGCAGCAGAAGGCGGCCGGGTTGAGGAGAAATTTGTTGAAGATGGGGCTGTTATGAAAAAAGGTGAACCAATCCTTCGCCTATCAAATACTGATCTGGAGTTAAATCTCGTGAATCAGGAAACATCGGTATTTAATCTGCTTACCCAAATGCAGATTTCCCGTAACGCAGCCCGCCAGAATACTATAAGTAAACTGAACCAGATGGCTGATGCCGACAATGCATTTAAAGAAGCCGAAAGACTTTATACCCTTAATAAAAAATTATACGACCAAAAGGTAATAGGATCTCAGGAATTTCAGCAGTCTAAGATTGCATACGATTACCAGGTCAAAAGGAAAAACCTTACTGAACAGATTCTTAAAGAGGATGAAGTGTCTACCAAGCAGGAGCTTGATCAGACTGCTCAATCCTATGAGCGTACACGTAATGCCCTCGCAGTAATGCGGAAAAAGGTAGGTGATCTGATTGTCCGTGCCCCAGTAGATGGGCAATTAACTTCACTTGATGCCGAGATAGGCCAGAATAAAAATAAAGGTGAGCGTTTAGGCCAGATCGATGTATTGAGCGGATTTAAAATCCGTGCCGAGATTGATGAACATTATATCTCCAGGATATTTACCGGTCTTATTGCCGATTACCCGATGAATAACAAAACCTATACCCTTAAAATTAAAAAGGTATATACTCAGGTAACCAATGGACGTTTTCAGGTTGATATGGAATATGTTGGCGAGGTTCCAAAAGATATCCGCCGCGGACAGAGCCTGCAGATCAGGGTTACTCTCAGTGATGCCAAACAATCATTACTACTGCCACGCGGAGGCTTCTTTCAGCAAACTGGTGGAAACTGGATCTTTAAGCTGAATAAAGATGGCAGCATAGCTTATAAAACAGACATCCAGTTGGGTGGACAGAATCCTGATTATTATGAAGTATTGGGCGGTTTGCAGGCAGGGGATAAGGTGATAACATCCGGATATGATAATTATGGGACGATACAGGAGTTGGTGTTGAAGGAGAAATGAGAGATGAGAAATGAGCAATGAGAGATGAGTAATGAGAAGTGAGCAATGAGCAATCAGAAGTGAGCAATGAGTAGTATGCCCAGAGCTCAAATCCCATAGCCCCAATCTCATAACGTTTTAATATAACTATAAATGGATTTACGAATTTCGACAACTTCTTTAATTAACTCATTGAACACCGTTTCTGAAAGGTATCCCAAATCTTTTGAGAGCATCAACTGGTATTCAAGTTCTGAGCATGAACCAGTCGACATAACTAAAAACCGTTTGAAATCGGGATTAGAATTTCGTCCACAACCCTCTGCAATATTTGTTGGTATTGACGAGCCGGATCTTCTTATTTGGGAAATCAACCCATACATTTCATCCTTAGGGAAAGATGATTTTGTGTGCAAGTATAATTTTAAAGTTAAAGAATGACTCCTGTGCCAAAAACTGAGCTGCTTAAAATCTCTCATAAATAATTTGTTATAATTAAAATTAATCTTTAAAAGTTGAACTGATAAAAATTAACCGTTAACTCAATCAAATAACACATAAATTCAAATAACGCTATTTACTGAATGCATTAAGCGTCTCGCAAAAGCTCACAGCCCATAGCCCATATCTCACAGCAAAATGATCCGTATTACCGACCTCCAAAAATTCTACCGCACAGAAGAAGTAGAAACCATCGCCCTGAACAACCTCTCTTTCGAAGTTAAACAAGGTGAATTCGTAGCCATCATGGGACCATCTGGCTGTGGTAAATCTACTTTATTGAACATCCTTGGATTACTTGATGATCCTGATGGCGGAAGCTATTTGTTTAATGGCATCGAAGTAGCAAAGTTTAATGAACGTAAGCGTTCTGATCTTAGAAAGCATAACATCGGTTTTGTCTTCCAGAGTTTTAATCTGATTGATGAACTTTCAGTTTATGAAAATGTAGAATTACCGCTCATCTACACCAAAGTGAAAGCAAGCGAACGTAAGGAAAGGGTAGAAGCAGTACTTGATAAAATGCAGATTATGCACAGGAAGAATCACTTTCCTCAGCAACTTTCGGGTGGTCAGCAGCAGCGCGTAGCTGTAGCGAGAGCAGTCGTAAACAACCCAAAGCTGATTCTTGCCGATGAGCCAACAGGTAATCTTGACTCTTCCAATGGTAATGAAGTGATGCAGCTTTTAACAGAACTGAATGAGCAGGGAACCACAATCATCATGGTGACCCACTCTGAGCATGATGCAAAATATACCCACCGGATTATAAGAATGCTGGATGGGCAGACGGTTACGGAGAATATACTTGTTTAGCCTTGAGCCCTGAGCTTTGAGCAATGAGCCTCCGCCAAACGAATTGGCAATGAGCTTTGAGCTTCCATCAAACGAACGAAAAATGAAATTTTGATAAACATTGATTATTGAATATGAACGAAGCTGATTTCCCACAGCTCATAGCCCAAAGCACCATGCTAAAAAACTACCTCAAAATCGCCTGGCGAAGCTTATTAAGAAGCAAAGCTTTCTCAGCAATCAATATATTCGGGCTTGCTCTTGGCCTGGCAATTTTTTCATTGATTGGATTATTCGTACTGGATGAACTTGCGTATGACCGCTATAATAAATATGCCGACAGGGTTTATCGTATTAATACCAGTGTCAAAATTAACGAAAGTGAGTTTAATGACCGGGTTACACCAGCTCCCCTGGCAGCCGCCTTAGTTAAAACTTATCCTCAGGTTGAACAAGTTGTACGCATTACCGACGGGGGTAATATATTGGTCGAAAAGGGAGGTGAAACATTTGTTGAACCGAATGCTTTTTCTGCCGACTCAACCCTGTTTAATGTTTTTACGCTTCCTATGCTTGCAGGAGATCCGAAAACGGCATTGTCAGGCCCAAATTCGATGGTTATTTCTGCATCCATAGCAAAGAAATATTTTAATACTCTTGATGTGATCGGCAAAACACTTAAGGTGGAAAATACGATGCTGTACAAAATAACAGGGGTGATAAAAGACACGCCTCCACAATCACATATTCACTTTAATTTTATTGCCTCTCTGTCAGGACAGGAGTCTGCAAGATCAGATTTTTGGCTGAGCAATTCTTTTGCAACATATGTTCTTCTCAGGGAGGGCACTTCTCAAGCCAATCTGGATACATATTTAAAGGAAATAGCAAGAAAATATGCAGAGCCGCAGGTGATCGACCGCGCACATAGCACGTTCGCTGAACTCGAGAAAAAGGGTGGTTATTTTAAGTATTCCACAATTCCCCTGACGCAAATACATTTGAACTCTACGCTTTCTTCCGAGTTGGAACCTTCCGGAAATATTCAATATGTATATATCTCGGGAATCATTGGCTTGATCATTCTGCTAATTGCTTGCATTAATTTTATGAATTTATCTACGGCGCGGTCGGCCGGACGTGCGAAGGAAATAGGGGTGCGTAAGGTGGTTGGTTCGGGAAGACCAAATTTGATCCTGCAGTTTTTAACGGAATCGCTGCTTACAGGCATAGTTGCTTTTGTTCTTTCTGTGGGTATTATCATCCTGCTCTTACCTTACCTGAACCAACTGGCAGGAAAAGAAATTACCCTGTATTCTTCAATTATCTTTTGGCTATTGCCTGGCCTTTTGTGCGTGGCATTGCTCAGTGGCTTGCTGGCAAGCATTTATCCGGCCTTTGTTCTGTCTGCCTTTGACCCGGTAGAAATTCTGAAAGGTAAATTTGTTCTGAACATCAAAGGTTATAAACTCAGAAATGCACTGGTGGTCTTTCAGTTTACTATCGCTATTATTCTGATCGCGGGAACTCTGATAATTTATGGGCAGTTAGATTTTATCAGAAATAAAGATTTGGGCTACAACAGGGAGCAGGTACTGGTTATAAGGAATGCCTACGCATTAGGTGGGCATACCGAGACTTTTAAGAATGAGGTGCTGGGGATCCCCGGGGTACTGTCGGGATCACTATCAGGAAACCTTCCAACTTCCACAGCAAATGATTGGAATAAAAATGCCTACTCCAGGGATGCAACGATGAGTGCAAGTCAGACACAAACAATTGTTGACTGGAATGTGGATGCCGGATATATTCCTACCCTGAAGATGCAGATTGTGGAGGGAAGAAACTTCTCGGAGAAGATGGCTTCAGATTCATCTGCGATCATCATCAATGAAACTGCTGCCCGTGCATTTGGCTTTGAAAATCCCCTGAATGCTAAAGTATATGACTTCAATTCCGGAAAAAATAGTGTGGAAGAATACCATATAGTGGGAGTGGTAAAAGATTTTAATGCCGGGTCTCTGAGATATGGAACTGAACCTCTCCTGATGCATTATTCTAAACATGGCGGACAGTTTACTTTTCGTCTAAAAACTGAAGACGTTTCCAGTGTTATAGCTCAGATTAAATCAAGGTATCATTCATTCGATAAGATGAGTTCTCAGCCTTTCCTTTATTCCTTCCTGGATGATGACTTTAATAGTTTATATAAGAGCGAAGAGCGTACTGGAAGAGTATTTATCACATTTGCAGCACTTGCTATCTTCATCGCCTGTCTTGGTTTATTCGGTCTGGCATCCTATTCGGCAGAGCAGCGTATCAAGGAAATAGGTGTCAGGAAAGTACTGGGAGCAACTGTACATAATATTGTCGGTTTACTATCCAGAGATTTTATAAAACTGGTATTTATAGCCATAATCATTGCATCGCCTATAGCCTGGTGGATTATGGATAAATGGCTTGGGGATTTTGCATACCGTGTTCATATAAACTGGAAGGTCTTTGCAATTTCAGGCCTGGCTGCTGTTTTCATCGCACTTTTCACGGTGAGTTTTAAAGCAATTAAAGCAGCGCTGATGAATCCGGTGAAGAGTCTTAGGTCGGAGTGAGGCTATGAGCTGTGAGCTGTGAGCTGTGAGCAATGAGCAAACAAGATAAGAAATAGTGTTATGATAAATAAAATTCAATAATTAAACCAGAATGAAGCCCATTTCTCACAGCCCACAGCAAAGAGCCTTGAACTATTGAGTAATAAATTTAAAATAGATGGTAAGTAACTAAAATATTAAACATACACAAAGCTGATTTCCCACAGCTCATAACCCAAAGCAAAATGCTTAAGAACTACTTCAAAATCGCATTTCGTAACCTCATTCGCCACAAGGCCTATTCTTTCCTAAACATTAGCGGGCTGGCTATTGGTATGGCTTGCAGCATCTTTATTTTGCTATGGGTGCAGAATGAGCAGAGTTATGATAAAATGCATCCGAACTCTGAAAGACTGTTTCGTTTAACCTGCCATGTTGGAGACTTTAACTCGGCAGTGAGCCCGGCAGGAATGGCAGAGGGATTGCAGGCTGCTATGCCCGAGATTGAAACAACCGTTCGTACAAGTTCAACAAAATCCCGCCTGTTTGCAGTTGGAAACCTCAAGTTAGAAGAGAAGGATGTTTATTATGCTGACTCGAATTTTCTGCAGGTGTTTTCTTTCCCACTTGTGCAGGGTAACGCTCAAACGGCAATGAGCCGCCCCGATGCCGTGATAATCACCCAGTCCATTGCAAAAAAGTATTTTGCTGATGCGGATGCCATAGGAAAAACCATTCAGATCGCTAATGAGCAGAATCTGATCGTTACTGGTATAGTCTCAGACAAGGTGCCAAACACACATCTTAAGTTTAGCATATTGATGCCAATGTCGGCACTTTATCCCACAGACAACGATCTTAAAACAAAAACATACGGGAATTTTAATTTTTACACTTATATCCAATTAAAGAAGAATGTTGATCTGTCGGACACGAAAATTGTTGCTCTCAATAACCAAATCAAGACCGTTTATCTGCAGCATAATCCTGATGGTCTTAAGCCAGGATTTAATCTTCAGCCGGTACATGACATTCACCTGAAATCAAATTTACAAATAGATAATGCCGACCGGGGAAATATTCAGTACGTAAACATCTTTTTTATTGTAGCTTTATTCATCCTGGTAGTAGCATGCATCAACTTCATGAACCTGGCTACAGCCAGATCCGCAAGAAGGGCAAAGGAAGTAGGCCTCAGAAAAGTTGTAGGGGCCGGACGTCAGCAGCTGATATTGCAGTTTTTGGGTGAGTCGGTGTTAATCTCATTTATATCGGTAGTATTAGCGATAGGCATCGTCTGGGGCCTTCTGCCAGCCTTTAATTCATTGGCTGGAAAAGAACTAAATCTGGAACTGTTTGAAGGTGGTTTACTGATAACACTTTTCAGTATTGCACTCTTTACCGGACTGATATCAGGCAGCTACCCTGCTTTGTTTCTTTCCGGCTTCAAGCCCATTAGTGTGCTTAAAGGTAAACTTCTTACAGGTAGAGGCGATCTGCTTTTCCGTAATTCGCTGGTTATAACTCAGTTTGTAGTATCTATTATTTTGCTGGCCGGCACGGCTGTCGTTTACAAGCAGCTCAATTATATAAGGGAGCGGAATGTTGGATTTGAAAAGGAAAATCTCCTTTATATGCCTATGAAAGGTGATCTCTGGGGAAAGCAGGAATCATTGAAAGATGCCCTTAAGCAATCCAGATTTATAAATAATTTCTCCATCATATCTGACCTTCCCATCAATCTGACCAGCGGCAACACTGATGTGGAATGGGAAGGCAAAGCAGAGGGCTCACAACCTGTGATACCATCGATTGATATTGATGAAAATTTCATGGATGTTTTCAAGACAAAAGTCTTGAGCGGTCGCAGCTTCTCGAACGAATTTAAAGGTGATTCAGCCAATTTTGTGATCAATGAAACCGCGGTAAAACTGATGGGAATGACGGTTGAGAATGCGAGCGGGAAGTGGCTTGATTGGGGCGGTAAAAGGGGTATGATCATCGGGGTAGTTAAGGACTTTAATTTTAAGCCATTACAGTACGCCATAGAACCTTTGGTGCTCCGGAAGAATCGTTGGGGCAGTGTTGTTGTAGTCCGAACTCAGTTAAACAATACGGAGTCA
>NZ_DASWXT010000005.1:0-91620 GCF_036405355.1 Daejeonella sp. | reverse complement strand
CAGGGCAGTACGTGAAAAAAAATGTTCGCTTTCTGCAGAGATTACAGTAATGGAAGCCCTTGAATCAAGCTTCCTGATATTCCGTGCACAGGTAATTCCTGTAATACCATTCCCGATGATGACAATATTCATGAATGATTTTGTTAAGCTGGTATCTGCTGTTTTGCCCGATTTTAACCATTATACGAAATAATGTACTATAATGGATTATTAAAATTGATATTTTACCAGGAATAGGACTTTTGGAGATAAAATATATCCAAAATTGATGCTGCGCAAATGACACAGATAAAGAATACAAATCTGCTTTATTGGTGTTAAGACTGAAAAAGCTTATTGAATTATTATTTAGTGCCCTGTTTTATTAGTCACATTAATTCGCTTAATATCAGCTCCCAATGCCCTGAGTCGTACATCAATATTCTGGTAGCCACGCTCAATCTGTTCGATATTGTATATTATGGATGTTCCCTGTGCAGAAAGAGCTGCAATGAGTAATGAAACACCTGCTCTGATGTCGGGGGAAGTCATTTCAATTCCGCGAAGTTTCACTTTTTTATCCAGACCAATAACTGTTGCGCGGTGAGGATCGCATAGAATGATCTGAGCGCCCATGTCGATCAGTTTATCGACAAAGAAAAGCCGGCTCTCAAACATTTTCTGATGAATCAGAACATTGCCTTTGGCCTGAGTTGCTATAACGAGCATAATACTAAGCAAATCCGGAGTAAATCCTGGCCATGGTGCATCTGCTATGGTCATAATTGAACCATCGATAAAAGTATCAACTTCGTAATGTTTCTGGGATGGGATGAAAATATCATCACCTCTCAATTCAAATTTAATACCCAGTTTTCTGAATACTTCAGGAATCATGCCCAGTTCTTCAAAATGGACATTTTTGATTGTGATTTCGGATTCTGTCATAGCCGCTAACCCGATGAAAGATCCGATTTCAATCATGTCCGGTAAGAGCCGGTGTTCAGTCCCTCCAAGTTTTTTGACACCTTCAATTTTCAGTAGGTTAGAGCCAATGCCGGTAATTTTAGCGCCCATCCGGTTGAGCATTTTGCATAATTGCTGAAGATATGGCTCACAGGCTGCATTGTAAATTGTTGTTTCACCTTTTGCAAGTACAGCAGCCATAACCACATTGGCAGTTCCTGTAACAGATGCCTCATCAAGTAAGATATAGGCACCTTTCAGATTGCTGGCATCAACATTAAAGAAGTTTGTTTTTTTGTCGTAAATGAATTTCGCACCCAGCTTTTCAAATCCAAGAAAGTGTGTGTCAAGGCGTCTTCTGCCAATTTTGTCGCCACCCGGTTTTGGAATAGCTGCCTTTCCAAATCGTGCCAATAAGGGGCCAACAATCATAATCGAACCCCTTAAACTACCACCCTTTGCCCTGAATGCCTCCGATTGAAAAAAGTCAAGATTGATATTTGATGCTTCGAAGGTATAAGTGTCCTGATTTATTCGTTCAACTTTTACTCCCAGATCAGAAACTAATTCGATGAGCTTATTAACATCTTTTATATCCGGAATATTGCTGATTGTAATTTTCTCTTCGGTCAGGAGAACAGCAGAAATGATTTGCAATGCTTCATTTTTAGCTCCCTGAGGTATAATTTCTCCTTTTAAAGGTTTACCACCAACAATTTCAAATGCATTCATCTTTTCGGTAAAGGGTTTTAATGTTTTAATATATAGCGAAAAAACTAATTTACAAAAACCAGCTTTCCTTGCTCAATTAAAATGTTATTGAATTGGTTAATTTTTTTTTAAAGAGGGGAATGTTCTCCAATTAACTTACTCTGGTTGTTCTGATTTAACATACAGGAAAAATGGATCCAATGAATTAGAACCAGAATATTTCTTAAAAGGATTAATATCTTTTCCCACCGGGGTTATTACTCCTTTGGCGGTTGGAACCTGAATTGTTTCTATTGCTGCTGTTCTGTCTGCCTTTATTCTGGTTCGTATTTCTTTGTCTGCCGGCACTTGGTGCTTGTCTCACTTCTACACGCTGCAGGTTGACATTTTCTTCTAACTGCAAAGCGCCATTTGACATTTCACGTAGATCTTTGATAATGGTTTCATCAGCAACACTATCCTTATTCCAGGTAACGTATGCCATTTTCATAAAATTGGCAATTGATTGAACCATAGCCTGTTTACGTTCAGGATCTTCAATATTCTTAGCCCGGCTTATCATAAGCTCAACAGTTTTTCCGTAGTGCTTATACTTTATCCTTTGTTGAGGATAAGAAAGAGGAGCCGGTTTAAAACGTATGGCATCTTCAGATGGTTTTGGATAAGGAGAATCCACGTCGATTTTAAAATCGGAAATAATGTGCAAATGATCCCATAATTTATGTTTGAAATCAGCAACATCACGTAAGTGAGGATTTAAAAAACCCATAAGATCTATCACTACCTGAGCATAACGATTACGCTCATCTTTAGTTGGAAGATCAACAATATATTTAACCATATTCTGGACATTACGTCCATATTCGGCAAGAATTAACTTTTTCCTGGTGGTATTATAATCAAATGTCATTGTAATTAGCTGTTGGCGCGGAGCTAAATATGCGGTTTTTAAGCTCTAAATCGCGTTTTTGATTTTATTTTATAATTTTCAATTTAGCAAATTTTAGCAATAATTGCTTCTGTCCTAAATCTTTAAAAAATATAGTCGCTTTGATGTCGGGTTTATTGCCTTCCAAGTGTATTACTTTACCAAAACCGAAGCGTTCATGTTCCACTTCCATACCCATCTGTAGACCTGAAGTATCCGATGGAGCGAATCCTTCACTGGGCACATGTGCTTTAGGAAGTATGGAGTTTGTCTTTGGGATGGATGATGGTTTTGGTTTGCTGAAAGTCTCTTTTTGTTGCCATGCTGACCTTTCATCATCAAAAAGTGAATTTCCGGTAATTTTAGTCTGGGGTTTAAAGTCGAGTTCAAGATATCGTGCATCAATCTCCTCAATAAACCTGCTGGGTTCACAGCTGGTCAATGTTCCCCAACGATAGCGTGATGTTGCATAGGAGAGCGTTAGTTTTTTTCCAGCCCTGGTTATGGCAACATAAAAAAGTCTGCGCTCCTCTTCCAGATCGGTACGTGAGCTCAATGACATCTGAGAAGGGAATAGGTTCTCTTCTAAGCCAACTACAAAGACATTGTCGAACTCGAGTCCTTTTGCAGAATGGATGGTCATTAACGATACGGTATCAGCATCAGGGTTCTTGTCATTATCATCATTGGTGAGCAAGGCAATATCCTGCATAAATATATCCAGACCTTTTTCTTCAATATCTTCACGTTCACTAAATTCTTTTATTCCGTTCAGCAGTTCCTGAATATTTTCATATCTGCTTAAGCCTTCAACAGATTTATCCGAATAAAGATCTTTAAGCAGGGTGGAGTGTTGAGCAATATGCAAGGCCGTATCATAGGCCGAATGCGTTTTTGTCATCACCTGAAAACTTTGAATAAGGGAAGCAAAATTTGCTACGGATGCCGAACTTCTTGAATCCAGATAGTTAGGGGCATCGCAAATAACTTCCCACATTGTCAGATTATGCTGATCAGCTGCAATCATGATTCGTTCAATCGTGGTGTCTCCAATCCCGCGGCGGGGATAATTGATCACCCTCTTCAGGGCCTCTTCATCATTGGGATTGAAGGTAAGCCTGAAGTAAGCGATAAGATCTTTTATCTCTTTACGCTGATAGAATGAGAGGCCTCCATAAATTTTATAAGGAACATTTAGCTTTCTGAGAGCTTCCTCCATCGCCCTTGATTGAGCGTTTGTACGATACAGAATAGCGAAATCATGATATTTTGATCCTTTTTGGGCCTGCTCCTGTACAATGGCTTCAGCAACAATTTTACCCTCTTCATTGTCGCTGAAAGCCCTTGAAACCTTGATTTTATCTCCTTCTTCATTTTCTGAGAAGACTGATTTCTTGAGTTGATTTTTATTATTAGCAATAATACTGTTTGCAACACTGACAATGTTTTGTGTAGAGCGGTAGTTCTGTTCAAGTTTAAAAACTTTCAGGTCAGGATAATCTTTTTCAAAATTTAGGATATTTTGAATATTTGCTCCCCGAAATGCATAAATACTCTGGGCATCATCTCCTACAACACAGATATTTTCATTGTTTGCTGCAAGTTTTTTAACGATCAGGTATTGAGAGTAATTGGTGTCCTGGTACTCATCAACCATTAAATATTTAAATTTATTCTGGTATTTATAAAGTACTTCAGGATGCTCACGCAGCAGCACATTTGTCTTAAATAGCAGATCATCAAAGTCCATTGCACCTGCTTTAAAACATCGCTGAGCATATATTTGATAGATCTCACCTAAATTCCCGCGTCCGGTTGAAAAGTCCTCAGCCTGAATATGCTCGTTTTGCAGATATTCAGCCGGAGAAATAAGATTGTTTTTTGAGGATGATATCCGATTATAGACGAAATTGGCATTATATAATTTATCATCTAATTGTTTTTCCTTGAGGATAGTTCGGATAAGGCTCTTGCTATCATCGGTATCGTAAATTGTGAAATTGGAAGGATAACCAATTTTAGTAGCTTCAACACGGAGGAGTTTTGCAAAAACCGAGTGAAAAGTTCCCATCCAGATATTTTTTGCTTCAGCACCGACCACTTTCATGATACGTTCCCGCATTTCTTTTGCAGCCTTGTTTGTGAACGTCAACACCAGAATGTTGAATGGGTCAACTCCCTTTCTGATGAGGTGAGCTACACGATATGTAATTACCCGTGTTTTCCCGGATCCCGCACCGGCAACAATCATCACTGGTCCTTCTATCTGTTCAACTGCCGCCCGCTGAGAAGGATTTAGTCCGTCTAAATAATTCAAAATTTACTCCTGTTTTTTGCCTGCTAAATTAAGAAAGAGATTTGAGATTAAGGCCCGGGTTTGAATACTTATACTTAAATAAGCAATTGAAGGTGCTGGCTAATTGTTAAATACGGAAGATGAAAATTAAGGATTAATCCTCACCGATCAAACTTGACTTATTAGGGTTATTGAGGTTTTCATTGATATTCATAATCTTATCATCAAGATCATAAATACATTTGCCAATTTGCTCAACCAGTTCATTCTTTTCTATTAAATCATCCTTTTCTAAAAGCATAAGACCTTTCAGGGTTGCCACAGGACTTCTGATCTGATGAGACAAGTGGGATGAATATTCTGACAATTTTTTATTTTTGATTTTAATGTCCCTGGTCCGGTCTTCAATTATTTCTTCGAGGTTCTGATTGATCATATCCAAATCATCTTTCTGTTTCGAAATTTCTAGATTCAAACGGCTTAATTCTCTGTTATTCTCTGCAGACTTACGCACGATTTTTATTAATAAGAAAATGACAAAAAATGCCATAATCGCGATTGCAATACTTGCCCAAAGAAACAACTGGGTGTTCTTCTGTTTTGCGATAGTCAGTTCATTTTCCTTCTGTTTTTCAAGTTGAATATGCTGTGATTCCAGAAGACTGATTTTGTCGGAAATATTATTCACGAATTTGGCACTATCTTCCCTGTAAGCTTTTCGTAAATAAGTTAAGGCTTTAAAATAGTTTTTACGTTTACTTTCAAGCTCAAATGAGGTCAGTGTATAATTGCGGACAAGTTTAGAATCGTCCAATAGCTCGGCATACTTTAATCCTTCTTCTATGGTTTTTTCGGCTTCTTCAAACTCGCTTTGTGCAATGTGAACAGAACTTAGCGTTAAGTTTATTGCTGCAATTGAGTTATTTAATTTTTCTTCTTTTGATTTCTTCAATGCTTCAATGAGATGGTCTTCTGCACTTCTGAAGTCTCTTAGATTTAAATAAAGTACTCCTAAATTTTGATGACTTTGAATAATCCCTATTTTATTTTCCAGACTTTCAAACATGGAAAGGCTTTCCCGGTAATAGGTTAATGCTTTTGAATAATTTTTTCTCTGTTGATAAGCTGTTCCAATATTTAAGTTAAGACCTGCAACTAAATCTTTAATATTCAGTTTCGTCGCAATTTTTAGTGATTTTTCAAAATTTTCTAATGATTTGTTGTAGTCAATGTCACGATAAAGATTTCCAATGTTATTATAAACTTTTGCTTCCCCTTCAAGATTTTTGTTTCTTTTAAAATAGCTTAGGGCATTCAGGTAGTTTTCAATTGCTGCGTCAATCGAGTTTTTATAACTATTTCCGACTCCGATTACGCGATAAGATTCTGCAATTCCATTAATATAATTGATTTTTAATGCTAATTTAAGTGCTTTATTAGCTTCTGAAATTGTGATGTCCGGATTAATCAGACGTGATCTAAATGCTTGAGTGTTAAGTTGAATAACTTTAGTAGTGTCAGAAATCTTTTTAATATTTGCGGAACTATTTTGAATACTTTGAGTATAAGTGAAAAAGCTTATTACTATTAATATTAAGTTCAAAGTTTTCATTGCCATATTTAGCTGTAAGTTTAAAAAAAAATAAACAATTGCGGGCAGCGTTTAATTTTTATTTGACAATCATATCGAAATTTATAAACAGAAAATTAAAATAACTTATTACTAAAATTAACCCTAAACTCATGAAAAGATTATTATTAACAGCAGCTGTCTTAGGGACAGCATTATTTACTGCTTGTGAAAAAGATGCACAAATAGCACCAGCTGAAAAAACCTTGATTAAAGCAGATAAAGGTATTTTATGCCGTGGTTGTGGTGATTGGGATATTATACAACCTGACGCTTCAACTGAAACAACAACCCTTAGAGTTACCAGTACTGTTGATACAACATCCACTAAACCTATTAGGTCAAGAAAGAACAAATAAATTAAATACATGCTGACTAACACATTGTTTATCAGATTGTTGAGAACGTTATTTCACAAAAATTAATTATCCTCCCTGATGAATATCAGGGATTAAAATAAACTACCATGAAAAAAATTATCATAACACTATCTGTAGCAGGTTTTATATCATTAGGTTTTACAGTTATTGGGAGCAATACAAACTCTAAAAAAGAGAGTGTAAGAACTGAGCAAAATGCTGCTTCTGAAAAGTTCAGCGGATTAAATGACAGCAACGACAAACGCCTTGCAAGTTGGGATTGATTTAGAGGGATCAATTATACTTCTGTTCTTAGGTAGATTCAGCAAAATAAAATTTGGAGATAAGCAAGGTTTAAATACTGGCCAAACTGAATTTTAAAACAATGATTCATGACTAAGCATAGATTCATATCTTTGCATAAAAACCAATTATATGCAAGATATTAGACGATATGTGAGCGAAAATAAACAGCGCTTTCTGGATGAGTTATTCGAGTTATTGAGATTTCCATCAGTCAGTGCAGATCCAAAGTTTAAAGCTGATATGCTTAAAACTGCGGAATACGTTGCTGATAAGTTAAAATCTGCTGGTGCCGATACAGTTGAGATTTGTGCAACTGCCGGTTATCCGATAGTATATGGCGAAAAAATTATCGATAGTTCGCTTCCTACGGTTTTGGTGTATGGACATTATGATGTTCAGCCCCCTGATCCACTTGACTTATGGCATACTCCTCCCTTTGAACCGACAATTCGGGATGAAAAGATCTACGCACGTGGCTCATGCGACGATAAGGGACAATTTTATATGCATGTGAAGGCTTTTGAGCTAATGATGAGCACCAATTCACTTCCATGTAATATTAAATTTATGATCGAAGGAGAGGAAGAAGTTGGTTCAAGCAATCTTGGTATTTTTGTTAATCAGAATAAAGAGCGTTTAAAGGCAGATGTGGTATTGATATCAGATACCTCGATGATAAGTCTGGAACACCCCTCGTTGGAGACTGGTTTACGTGGATTATCCTATGTGGAAGTTGAGGTTACCGGGCCAGACCGTGACTTACATTCAGGTGTTTATGGTGGTGCAGTTGCAAATCCGGCTACAATACTGGCTAAGTTGATTGCTTCAATGCACGACGAAAATAATCATATTACGATTCCTGGTTTCTATGATGATGTGCTGGAGTTAAGTAAAGAAGAAAGGGAAATGCTCAACAAAGCACCTTATAATGAGTCGGAATATAAAATTGATTTAAAAGTGGATGAGTTGTGGGGGGAAAAAGGCTATACCACTCTTGAACGAACAGGTACCCGCCCAACTTTGGAAGTTAATGGAATATGGGGCGGTTATATCGGCGAAGGAGCCAAAACTGTTCTTCCATCAAAAGCATTTGCAAAGATTTCTATGCGCCTTGTGCCAAACCAGCAATCTGATAAAATCACTAAGCTTTTTAAAGATCATTTCGAAAGTATTGCCCCAAAAAGTGTAAAAGTTAAAGTTACTCCGCATCACGGAGGTGAACCCGTGGTAACCCCAACTGATAGTATAGCTTACAAGGCAGCACAAAAAGCAATTCTGGAGTCATTTGGTAAGGAACCGATCCCAACCAGAGGCGGAGGAAGTATTCCAATTGTAGCATTATTCGAGAAGGAGCTGGGTATTAAAACGGTTTTAATGGGTTTCGGTTTGGATAGTGATAATCTTCATTCTCCAAATGAGAAATTTGATATTGCTAACTTCTACAAGGGAATTGAGACAATTCCGCTATTTCATAAGTACTTTGCTGAACTCAGTAAATAATGAAAAGATAAATTGCTTACTAACAAAGGCCTGAATTTTCAGGCCTTTGTTATTTAAAGTGAGTCCGATATAAAATCTTGCCGGGACTACTCCGTAGGAAAGGGCTGAACCTGCCTATAATACACAGTTATTGCATTCCAAAATCAAATTTTTTAGGCTCAAACGCCTTATTTAGATAATGATAACTGTATTATTTTACCCTTCCTTATATCGATTCAGTTTAATTAAATACTCCACTTTTCGCAGGATTTGAGAAATTCTTCGTCAGCATCTGCTCCAACACCAGGGGTTTCAGGAATGTCAAGGAAAAATCCATCATAGCTGAGCCCTCCGTTTACCGGATCTACCAGATGACCAAGCAGGCAGGTATCCAGATCGAAATATTTAATACCAGGGCAGGCATAGGCAAAATGTAAGTTTGCACTCAGGGCAATTCGGCTTTCAAGCATACTTCCAATCATACAAGGAATGCCTGATTCATTCGCTATTTGATGAATTTTCAGTCCTTCATGAATACCTCCCGACTTGGCGAATTTAATATTGATATAATCACAGGATTCTGAATTAATAAGTTTCCTTGCATCATGATGATTATAGCAGCTCTCATCTGCCATGATTTTTATATTTGTCTGTTTTTTTAATTCAGGAAGTTTGTCGTCATACCAGGTGCGCATTGGTTGTTCACAAAATTCGATATTAAGATCCTGCATACCATTTAAACACCTTACTGCATCATCAAAGGCCCATCCCTGATTTGCATCAATTCTTAAAACTATCTGCTCACCAACCTTTTCTCTTATTTCTCTGATTCGGTGCAGATCCAGATCCGGGTCTTTACCTAATTTTATTTTCAGAATCCGGGCACCCTGCTTTTGGTATTTCAATGCAGTTTCAGCCATCTCCTCAGGCTCAGCAATGCCTATGGTCATATCGGTTTCAATCACTCGTTTTTCTCCACCCAAATATCTGTAGAGCGGCTTACCTTCGTTTTTAGAGGCAATATCATAAAGCGCCATATCAAAAGCACTTTTAATAGTTGAGTTATGAGCAGTGAAATTGTGAAGGTCCTGCAATCGTGCTGCTATTGCAAGAGGGTCTTTTCCCTTGAGCATTCCTGCAAAATCTTTGGCCATTGCCAGACAGGTTTCCTGTGTTTCTCCAACGATCATCGGAAATGCAGAGCACTCTCCAACCCCATAATGATCACTGTCTGTATGAATCCTTATAAAAACATTTTGTGCAAAATCCATAGTGCCGGTTGCGATTGTAAAAGGCTCCATGGGGATACTAAATCTGTAGATATCTGTATGAGTTATTTTCATTGCGAAATTTAAAGCTTTCTATTTAAACTGGGTGATATTTCTTCAAAATCCGAGAGCAGATGAATAAATCTGATGTTTTGTAAGCCTAAATCGGAGTTTCAACACGAAGGGGTCATTAAATTTTATAGACATCCTCAATTGATCATGCCTTTCTTATTTTTACATAATTATATCAGATTATGTCTAACAGATTAAAGAACCAGAGCTCTCCATATTTACTGCAGCATGCAGAAAATCCTGTCGATTGGTATCCATGGGGTGATGAAGCCCTGGCAAAAGCGAGGACGGAGAACAAACTGATCCTGGTAAGTATAGGTTATTCGGCATGTCATTGGTGTCATGTTATGGAACATGAAAGCTTTGAAGATGCAGAGGTTGCCGAAATCATGAACAGGCATTTTGTATGTATTAAGATCGATCGTGAGGTGCGCCCCGATATTGATCAGATTTATATGAGCGCAGTTCAGTTAATGACAGGAAGTGGTGGGTGGCCTCTTAATTGTTTCTGTCTTCCAGACCAAAGACCAATATACGGCGGTACCTATTTCAGGAAAAATGACTGGAAAAGTTTATTGCAGAATCTCGCCGATTTTTGGAGAGAAAAGCCTGATGAGGCTGTAGGCTATGCAGTCAGGCTGACGGAAGGTGTAAATCAGACAGAACAACTTGTTCCGGTTAAGGAGGAAATTGCTTTTACCAGAAAGGATTTGGAGAATGTTTTTATCCCCTGGAAGCGGACTTTTGATTTGATTGATGGAGGATATAACCGGGCCCCGAAGTTCCCATTGCCTAACAACTGGCAATTTATGCTGAGGTATGCCCATTTAATGAATGATGACGCCGCTCATGCTGCAGTAAGGATTACTCTCCAAAAAATGGCATTTGGGGGAATTTATGATCAGGTAGGCGGAGGATTTGCCAGATATTCTGTCGACGGAAAATGGCATGTGCCACATTTTGAAAAAATGCTCTATGATAATGCTCAGTTAATTTCACTTTATTCTGAAGCATATCAATACACCCCTGATCCGATTTACAGGGATATAGTTTATGAAAGTCTGAATTTTGTAGAGAGGGAATTAACTTCAGTTGAAAATGGGTTTTATTCAGCCCTGGATGCAGATAGTGAAGGTGTTGAAGGTAAGTTTTACACATTTACTAAGGATGAGATAAGGGCTATTTTAAATAAAGATGAAGACCTGTTTTGTATTTATTATCAGATTAGGGATGATGGCAACTGGGAGGAGGAAAGGACAAATATCCTGATGAGGAATTTGGAAGATTCTGAACTGGCATCCCAGCTAGGAATAAGTGAAAAAGAACTGACTGATAAAATCTCAGAAGCAAAGAAAATATTGCTTGCTTCAAGGGCAGGGCGTATTCGTCCTGGACTTGATAACAAGATTCTGGCCTCCTGGAACGGTATGATGTTGAAAGCTTATACTGATGCCTACCGTGTTTTTGGAGAGCCTGCATTTCTTGAAAAAGCAAAATTGAGTGCTGCATTTATTCAGAATAAACTTATGTCTGGAAATGAAATCAGGAGAGTATATCCTTCTGATAATTCCCGGGATGAATGGTCGGGGGCATTTTTGGACGATTATGCCTTTGTGATAGATGGTTTAATGGGCTTGTATGAAGCCAGCTTTGACGAAGGCTATCTGTTTAAAGCAAAACAATTGGCAGATTATACTATTTCAGAATTTTATGATGCCGAAAGTGGTATGTTCTTTTATACACCGAACACAGGTGAACAATTGATTGCAAGAAAGCAGGAAATCATGGATAATGTGATTCCTTCTTCCAATTCTGTAATGGGCAATAACCTGTATAAACTTGGTCATCTCTTTGACCAGCAGAACTATCTGGAAATTTCTTTAAGTATGTTGCGAAATGTTCATCCTCATATCAAATCATATGGTTCGGCCTATTCGAACTGGGCTATTCTATTATTAAATAATGTTTTTGGAATATATGAGATAGCAATTACCGGAACTGAGGCAGAGGAAAAGCGTAAGGAAATTGAAAAATATTACATTCCGAACAAAATACTTTTGGGAGGAACTTCAGGAACATTACCTTTGCTGGCGGACAGGCTGAAAACAGAAACAAAAATTTATGTATGCCGGAATAAAACTTGTCTCTTGCCTGTAACAGAGACAGTTGAAGCAATTAAACAAATCGATAACCCAAATACAAGGCCGGGGGGACAGGATTAAGAATCCCAAACCTGTTACTACTTAAAACTATTAAAATGACAATTCAATCAAACAGCGTTGTGGCGCTAACCTATGATCTTTACACAAAAGAAAATGAGCAGGAAGTATTTGTAGAAAAAGCTGATGAGCAAAACCCATTGGTATTTTTATACGGAGTAGGAATGATGCTTCCAAAGTTCGAAGAAAATCTGGCAGGTTTGAATATTGGCGACCTGTATGATTTTCATCTTGTTGCTGAAGATGCTTACGGTTTAAAAGATGAAAATGCAATCACTGAGCTCCCTTTGGATATGTTTGGAGATATCGAACTGCCTGAAATCGGATCAATTCTGCCATTACAGGATAACGAAGGTAATCAGTTCAGAGCAAAAGTAAATGAAGTGACCGAATCAGCTGTAATTGTAGATCTGAACCACCCAATGGCTGGTCAGGATCTTCATTTTATCGGTAAGATCATTTCTGTTCGCGCTGCCACTGATGAAGAGCTTGCACATGGTCATGCTCATGGTGCAGACGGACACTCAGGACACTAATTCAAAATATATATTATTGGAAGGGCATTGCTATTAGCAATGCCCTTTTTTTATTTTAAATGATCTGACCATTCAGGATTAGTTAAATTTTATTCCGGTTCAGGGAAGCTCTGGCAGTAATTTCTTTTTTTTTTATAAAATTCAAAAATCATCTGTTCTTCATTTTGTGTCTCTAGGTTTACATAAAAAAAACACAGATATGAAAAGATACACACACATTAAAAGTGCTATACTGGTAGTTAGTATGGCTATTTTGAGTCTTAGCTCATGCAAAAAAGACAATGCCCTTTCACTTGATGAAGACCTTCAGTTTGCAAAACTCGAAGCTATAACCATTAGCAGTACTGCTGCAATTAAAGGTTCGGGAAGCACTACTGATTCCTTGTATGCGATGGAGGCATGTAAAAAAGGAAATAAAAAAACTCCTGTTGAGCAAAGCTCACTTCCGGCATCAATTACAACTTATTTAAGTGCAAATTATGCAGGTAATACCTTTCTGAAAGCTTACCAAATTGCAAATCAATCTACATCTGCCTTAGAAAGTTATGTAGTCCTTGTTCAATTTAATGATAAACCTGTAGCAATAAAATTTGATGCTAGCGGGAACTTTGTAAAAGTGCTTGAAATACGCGAAGGACGAAACATGAAAGCCAGAGGTGGCTGGCATGCAGGTGGTTGTTTTGATAACAGAGATGGTAAGCAGCGTGATACCCTTGCCATTAGTGCTATCCCAACAGCAATTAAGACCTATATGTCTTCAACTTACCCTACTGATACCCTAGTTCATGCCTTTGTAAATAAGGATCAAAGTATAGTTTTGATCAGTAAAAACGTTGATTTTTATGCAACTTCATTTTCAACAGCAAATGCATTTATAAAACGCATTCAATTGCCTGCAGGACATGCTAAGGGAAGATCAATAGAGGCAACAGCATTGCCTTCAAATACAACATCATACCTAAGTACTACCTATCCTAATTATGTATTCAAAAAAGCTTTCGAACTGAAAGTAAATGGTGCAGTGAAAGGCTACCTGGTTCTTATTGATGCCAACCTAACCAAATATGCGGTTCATTTTGACGCTAACGGACAATTTGTAAAGGCTGTTACCATCCGATAGAATAATCTTTTACATCTGCCTTTGAAGGCCGCTTCCTGACAAGGGTGCGGCCTTTTTTGTTTTATGTGGCTAGATTTCAATTAAAATGAATTTGGGAATAGAATCATTTTATCGGGTTCAGGATTATTTATATAAATTGCCAGTGAGATCAATTAATTAGAAATAATTGGCTAACAGAGATGTGGATAAGGTTTTTTAACACTTATTCAGTTTTAAAAAAAGTATATTCTAATGAAGTTTTGTATTCAATTTTTATTTTGTTTTTTCATTTCAGTTAAGACATTCAGCCAGGCTGTTAATCCGGAAATTTCAATAATTCCAAAACCGGTCGAAATGCATAAGGGAACGGGTCATTTTAACCTGCCCAGGAATATAGTTTTCTATTCAAGCCCGGTTCCTGAATTAGCACAAACCCTTGCGTTCATAAAGGAGCGCTTGACAGTGCCTACTGGTTTTCACATAGCTGTAGCTGCTAGTCAGGAAAGTGCCCAGGTTAAATTATTAATCAATCCGGTTGTTGATACTAAACTTGGATCTGAAGGTTATCATCTTTCAGTGACCTCTTCGCATGTAATTATCAGAGCAAATCAGCCTGCGGGTTTATTTTATGGGGTACAAACATTATTGCAACTTCTGCCAAAGGAAATTGAAAGTAAAACATTTGTGAAGGATGTCCATTGGGTGATTCCTTCGGTTGAAATTACTGATTATCCAAAGCTTGGATGGAGAGGTTTAATGTTCGATGTTGCCAGACATTTTTTCACAAAGGAGGAGGTGAAGCAATATATAATGGCAATGGCCCGGTACAAGTATAATGTGCTGCATCTTCATCTTACAGATGACGAAGGCTGGAGAATTGAAATTAAGGGTTTTCCAAAGCTTACGGAAGTCGGAGCCTGGAATGTCAAAAGAGTAGGGGAGTTTGGAGATTTTATTCCGCCAAAAGCGGATGAACCCCGTGATTACGGCGGTTTTTATACACAGGAAGATATAAGGGAGCTGGTGCAGTTTGCAAAGGATCGTTTTGTAAATATTTTACCTGAAGTGGATGTTCCGGGTCATAGTCTTGCAGCAATTGCCTCATATCCTGAATTATCATGTACTCCGGAAGCGATAAAATATAAAGTAAGATCTGGCGAGAAGATCATGGATTGGTCGAGAGGTGCACCGCCAATAGCTTTATTGGATAATACGCTTTGCCCTGCCAATGAATTGGTTTACAGCTTTATGGATACTGTTATTACACAACTGGCAGAACTATTTCCCTTTGAGTATATACACCTTGGAGGTGATGAAGCACCAATAAATTTCTGGCAAAAGAATGATCAGATCAAGGCTCTGATGGCTCGCGAAGGTATTAAAGATATTAAACAGGTTCAGGGATATTTTACGAGAAGGGTTGAACAAATCGTCGAATCGAAAGGTAAGAAAATGATGGCATGGGATGAGGTGCTGGAGGGAGGTGTAAGTCCGTCTACTGCAGTAATGAGCTGGCGTGGAATGAAGTATGGGATAGAAGCAGCACAGAATCAGCATCAGGTGGTGATGAGCCCTACAACCTATGCTTATCTTGACTATATGCAGTCTGATGAAATATCTGAGCCCAGGGTTTATGCTTCATTACGTCTGAGTAAATCCTATGAATTTGAGCCTGTTCCTGCAGGAGTTGATCCGCAATTTATCAAAGGAGGGCAGGCTAATTTATGGACCGAGCAGGTTTACAATATCCGGCAGGCAGAATATATGACCTGGCCAAGAGGCTTTGCAATTGCAGAATCAGTATGGTCACCAAATCAGCAAAAAAACTGGCCGGAATTCTTTAACAGGGTTGAGCAACATTTTGGCCGTCTTGATATCTCCGAAACCAAGTATTCCCCTGCGGTCTATGATCCTATATTTAAGGCTGGTAAAACAGCTGATAACAAACTGACGATTGATTTGAGTACTGAAATTGAAGGACTGGATATCTATTATTCATTTGATAATTCATTCCCTGATAGGTTTTACCCAAAATACATGACTACCCTGACCGCGCCGATCGACGCTAAACAATTGAAAGTAATTACTTACAGGGGTAAGGAACCTGTGGGTCGGATGCTGACTATGCCTATTGCTGAATTAAGGAAACGGGCCCGATTGTATTAAAACAAAAAAAGCCGGCGAATTAGAAATCGCCGGCTTTTTTTTATTCTCTTTTTTAATTTTATACTAAAGAATACAACTCTTCACGTTGTTGTTTAACAACATCACTGTTAATGTATTCATCATAGGTCATCAATTTATCAATTATTCCCCCTGGTGTTAACTCAATGATACGGTTCGCAACAGTTTCTGTAAGCTCATGATCTCGTGAAGTGAATAAGATTACCCCTTTAAAGTCCTTCATTCCATTGTTAAGAGCAGTAATTGATTCCAGATCCAGGTGATTTGTTGGCTCATCGAATAACAAAAGATTTGCCTGTTGCAGCATCATTCTCGAAAACATACAACGCATTTTCTCTCCACCTGAAAGAACAGAAGATTGTTTTAAAACCTCCTCACCTGAAAATAGCATTCTGCCTAAAAAACCTCTGATAAATTGTTCATCCTTGTCGGCTTCAGAATATTCACGCAGCCAGTCGACCAGGTTAGTATCCTTGCCTTTAAAATATGCAGAGTTGTCATTTGGAATGTCGGCAATATTAATGGTAACACCCCATTTAAATGAACCCTTATAATCCTTGTCTCTTCCTGTTAAAACATCATAAAATGCAGTAGTTGCCAGGCTATTCTCAGATAGTACTGCTATTTTATCACCCTTGTTAACCATCAGGTTGATGCCTGAGAACAAAACTTCGCCATTCAATTCCTTTTTCAGATTTTCAATCTGAAGGATCTGATCACCTGCTTCACGTCCCTGATGATTGAACAGAATTGCCGGGTATTTACGGTTTGATGGTTTGATCTCATCAATATTGATTTTATCCAGTGCTTTCTTGCGACTTGTAGCCTGCTTGGATTTTGATGCATTGGCACTGAAACGACGGATAAATTCCTGAAGTTCCTTTACCCGTTCCTCAGTCTTTTTATTCTGATCAGAACGTTGTTTTAAGGCTAACTGACTTGATTCATACCAGAAGGAATAATTACCTGTATAGATATTCATTTTGCTGAAATCAATGTCGACTACATGGGTACAAACTGTATCTAAAAAGTGCCTGTCGTGAGATACAACCAGAATAATTCCCTCATAAGACGCAAGGAAATCTTCGAGCCATGCAATGGTTTGTATGTCAAGGTCGTTGGTAGGCTCATCCAGTAAGAGGATATCCGGTTTTCCAAATAATGCCTGGGCAAGAAGCACCCGTACCTTTTGGTTACCATCGAGGTCTTTCAATAAATTATAATGGAATTCTTCTTTGATACCCAGATTGCTCAGCATGGTTGCAGCATTATTCTCTGCATTCCATCCATCCATCTCGGCAAAGATATTCTCAAGTTCACCTGCCCGTTCGCCATCTGCCTCAGTAAAATCCTCTTTAGCATACAGCGCATCCTTCTCTTTCATGATACTGTACAGCTCTTTATGACCCATCATAACAGTCTCAATGACAGGAAACTCATCAAAAGCGTAGTGATTCTGTGTTAGAACAGCCATTCTTTCACCCGGGGTAAAAGAAACTGAACCACTGCTTGGATCGATCTCTTTAGAAAGAATTTTCAGAAAAGTTGATTTTCCGGCGCCATTGGCACCTATTATACCATAACAATTTCCGGGGGTAAACTTTAAATTTACTTCTTCAAAAAGAGTTCGTTTTCCGTAACGAAGTGAAAGATTAGATACTGTAATCATGTATTTAAAATAAACTGCAAAGGTACGGATTTAATGCTGAATTTTAACATGAACGAATGGATGTCTGTGAAAAAGACTAATTCTCAATTTTTTATACATGGACAGGGATAAATTATTCAACCGGCTTTCCAAAACCCTTAGCAAAGCCGAGGCCGTTAAGATTGCCCTTGACAAAGGCTGTATGCCCGGTGATCTTATTAGTTTAAGTTTATGTCCTCAGAATGAAATCGCCTTCAGGGCATCCTGGGTATTGGAGCAGTTTCTTTATTACAGGAGGGATGACCTTTCTCCGTTTATATCTGATTTTATATCAGGATATCTCATTCAGACGAATCGAAGTTGTCAGCGACATTTTACTAAAATCATGATGTATCTCACTGATTTGGGGTCTTTGACAGAAATCAAACCTCTGATAAGTGAATATCAGGAGCAGATCATAGAAGTTACTTTTGATTGGCTTATCGATCCGCAAACACCGGTCGCTGTAAAAGTTAATTGCATGGATATTTTACTTCAGTTTTGTAAAGAACAGGCCTGGATCACTGATGAACTCCGTTCTCAGGTTCAGTTCCTGCTAAAGGATGGCTCAGCCGCGGTTCAAAGTCGCGGGAAGCGAATTTTGAAGAAATTGAAATCCTGATTCCAGTCTGTTTAATTGCTATAAATTGTTCATAAATATCAGCCCTGATTAGTGCTAACGTCTTCGTTAATCTTGAAAAATTATGCTCCTTTGCACAAATGATTGCGATAAAAGAAGAACTGTACAAAGAGTGCCTGAATTATGTTCAGGATTGCATTGATACTGCTCAGCAGGCTATTAATGCTGCAATAGAATCATCCAATGATGATACGAAGAGCAGTGCCGGTGATAAGTATGAAACAGGGCGGGAGATGATGCAGCAGGAAATAGACAGAAACAGGAAACAACTCGAAGAAGCTAAAAAACAAAAGTTAAGCCTGGAGCAGATTGAACATCAAAAGCATTATGATATTGTTCAGACGGGAAGCCTGGTTATTACAAATTTCGGTAAATTTTATATCGCAATCAGCCGCGGGCAGATGCAGGTTGAGGGAGTTAACTATTTCGCTATTTCTGCAGCTTCGCCAATAGGGACAAAATTAATGCGGCAGAAAATTGGGTATGAGTTTGACTTTAATGGTAAGACTTTTAAAATAGAAGATATCCAATAAACGGGTTTCACTTAGCCTTTGGTTTATCTGTCATTGTTTCATCAAACCAATTAACAATTTCTTTAGCCAGTGCAATACGTTTGTTCGTAAAAGCATGGTCAGTGTTCCAGATCTTGTAGTCAAAATTTTTTCTTGGATTAAATTTTGAAAAATAGGTATTGTTCTGGTGTTCATCCAGAACAAGTATTGCCTTATTCGATTTGGAAACTTGTGTTTCAATATCATAAGAATCAAGCTGGGCCAGGATATCATCTAAAAATTTGTTTGGCTCACAATTAAGCATACCCAGGGTTAAAAGGTACTCTTTGAGTCCGATGAGGTTACCCTCTGCACCCTCTCCCTGTAACAGGGTGTATGGGTTAAACACCGAAACTCCAACAATTGATTTAACCCTTGGATCTTTTAATCCTGCAAGAAGCGCTATTCCGGCCCCCATACTGTGGCCTGCAAATGCTATTTTTGAAGTATCGACCCGTAAATTTTCTCTGTTCACGCTATCGGTAAGAAAATCTACAACTGCACTTGCATCGTCAATTGCATTCTGAAAGCCGAATGTGCCCTTACTACCCCATGCTCCACGGTAATTAAAATAAATGGTGTTATATCCTGCACGCCTTAAGTTTTGAGCAAGGTCATGACTTCGTTCATTACCCGGTAATCCATGCAGTAAAACCACTGTTGGATGTGGCCCTTTTCCATCGGCAGTATAAGCAAAACCATACATGGTCGAGCCATCTGATTTTATTTGTAATTCAACCTGTCCGGCCGGATAAAATTCATCTGGTTTGAAATCATTTTGAAGATATTCAGTGCTTCTCTTCTTAGAATTGGGTTTGTTATCTGATTTACAGGAAGATAGTAAGATGAGTGAAACTAAACAGAGCAAGGTAAAGGAGTAAAGAATCTTCATAATAAGTTTCCGGATAAGCTCAAACTAAATAAATAGACATAAAAAAAGGACTTAAGTAATTAAACATAAGCCCTTCTAATATAAGAAACTTTTTTATCGAACTTTAAAAACTACTTTAGTATCGGCCCACATCATAGATACATTTCCGTTGTCAGCAATATCAAAAGCAAATACTTCTATATTTTCTGAGGATTTTCCGGCCTTAACATTTACCCGTAATGCGTCTTCACTATCTTTGTAAACGGTTCCCCATTGCTTCCAGCTCTTATTAAAAATTATAGTCCATTCCTGATCTCCCGGAATAGTATAAAGACCATATTTGCCGGCAGGTAATGTTTTACCTTCAATTTTAACATCCTTACTTGTTTCAAACACGGTAGCCTCATTTGCTCCGGTACGCCAAACTTTTCCAACAGGGGCAAGGGCTGATAATGCTCTTCCTTTTAAGGAGGGGCGACTGTAATCAACTGAAATTTCAGCCCCTGAAGCAATAGTTTTTGAAACTTTTGCAGGCGGACTAGGTCTTTTACTTTTATCCTGCTGTGCGGATGAACCAAGACTTAAAAATAGTCCTGTAACCAGAGTTAATAGAAATAGTTTTTTCATGATTTTTATCTTTTATAATCTATAAATATATCGATTAGCTTGATTTTAAACATAAAATTAAAAACTTTTTACAATGCTGTTATGAAGTGTACGGGTATTCCAGTATCCGCTTGCAATTATCCTTCGAATTGTAAATAATGGATCATTTTCATCCCTTTTTTCTGCAAGAATGAATGCAGAAGTGAATCCTCTTTTCTTTAATTCAGGGATGGCTTCCTTATTCCACAAGCCGAAAGGATAAGCAAAATATTTCACGTCCTTTCCGGTAATTTCCTTTAGTGTTTTTGTGGGCTTCTCTATCTGAGTTACCCAGTCTTCACCCTGATATTTCTTCACATTTTGGTGGTCATAGGTATGTGAACCAATAACGTGTCCGGCATCCGAAAGTTCTTTAACCTGGGCCTTGCTCATGTAATTTGGTTTACCTAAAGAAACGGTCATGATAAAAAATACGCCTTTAAAACCGTATTTCTTCAATTCCGGGAGTGCATTTGTATACTGATCCAGTTTGGTATCATCAAAGGTTAACATGATTGGCTTCTTTGGTAATTTGGCTCCATAAACCAGATAATTATAAAGCTGATCCGGTAATATAGCCTGATAGCCGCTATCAGCAAGCATTTTCATCTGTGATTTGAACTCTGCAATCGGTACAATGTAATCTTTCCCCATTTTTCCGTCGGTTGAAACCCAGTTTCTTATCTGATGATAACACAAAATGGGCACCTGAGGTCGGGCGAGAATCTCTGCTGCATTGGCCTTTTTATCTCCTGTTTGTTGTACTTCGGCTTCTTCCAGCTTGTCCTCACTATTTTGAGTCGCGGCTAAACTATCTGCAGAGCCTGATTTCAATGTTGTCGAATTTGATTGGCAGGAACTGAGGAAAATGCTTAGAATAAGTACATAAAATGGGGCTAATTTTTTGTGCGTCATTTGAAAATAAATAGGCTTGAGTGTTTTGATTAATTTATTCACGAAAATAGAGAAAAATAGACTTATACACAGAATATCAAATTTATATTTCAATTGAAGAGCTTAATACCAAGGAAGTAGCAATTAAATTTAATCTGCTATCAAATAATCGCTATCCCTGCTTCCAACGCACTCTCTGAAATCATCGATAAAAAGATCCCAGTCAGGAGGCCTATAAGATCCTAAAAATCAATGAATGCCCTACCGGCGATTCATATACAGATTCATTTTGAGCGCTTACTACCTAGCTCTCAAAGGCTCTTTACCATCATATTTATAAACACAAAAAAATAACATATCAAACAGGAATAAAACAGTGATAAAAGGCGCTTATTTGCTGTGTTCTATCCGAGTTTTATCTGAGTTTTATCCCTGTTTGATCCCTCTTTTATCCCTGTTTTATAACCTAATGGCCTCCTGTTTGTATTTTATACCCCTTTCATTCAGGAAATCCCGCTTTTTTCTGGGTGATTTTGTGGCAGTTTGCCGGCTTTTTTTTGCCCAATTCCCTCAAGCTGATTCTTAAAGGGCTGGGATAAACTATAGCGAATGAATCTGTCGGTTGAGGATAATTGCATTACCTTTGTATTTTGAAAAGCGAGATGATTGAAAAGGTATTAAAGAATTTAAAAATTGCATCCCTGAACGAGATGCAGCGCGTTGCGATAGATGCTGCAGCCAATAAGGATACGGTTATTTTATCTCCTACAGGCTCGGGAAAGACTATTGCTTTCTTAATTCCTTTGTTAAAGCGCCTTGATGATTCAAAGCAGGGGGTACAGGCAATGATTCTGGTTCCATCCCGGGAATTAGCAGTGCAAATCGAACAGGTTTTTAAAGCAATGATGACCGGATTTAAGGTCAATTGTTTTTATGGCGGGCATCCGGTAAGGACTGAGAAGAACAATTTGACTCAGGCACCGGCAGTATTGATTGGTACTCCAGGCCGGATAGCATATCATATCCGTCATGAGAATTTTAATCCGGATGAAATCCATACACTGGTATTGGATGAATTTGATAAGGCACTGGAATTCGGTTTCGAAGAGGATATGAGCTTTATCATCAGCCGTCTGAAAAATGTCCAAAGAAGAATACTGACTTCTGCAACCAAAATGGAAAGTATTCCCTTATTTACCGGACTTGTAAAGCCTCTAGAGGTTAATTTCTTAAAAGATAATAACAGTCTCCCTAATCTAAAGATCAGATCAGTGATTTCTGAAGCTGCCGATAAGCTGGAAACCTTGTTCTCCCTGATCTGCAAAATCGGGAAGGGCTCAGCCTTGGTTTTTTGTAATCACAGGGAGGCGGTCGACAGGATAAGTGCTTTGCTTTGGGATATGGGCCTTGATCATGGGGTATTTCATGGGGGAATGGAACAGGAAGATCGCGAAAAGGCCTTATTAAAATTCAGGAATGGCAGTTACCGATTACTGATTACTACTGATCTCGCATCCAGGGGTTTGGATATACCTGAAATAGATTATGTGATTCACTATCAGCTGCCTCATAATGAAGAAGCCTTTCTGCATAGAAACGGGCGCACTGCAAGGATGCATTCAAGCGGTACAGCTTATGTAATTCTTACTGAAAGCGAAAATCCATCATTTCTTTCTGATAAAATAGAAGTAGAGACATTGCCAGAAAAGGATGTCCTTCCGGCGAATACGGATTGGGCGACTTTGTACCTTGGAGCAGGCAGAAAGGATAAAATAAATAAGATTGATATTGTTGGCCTTTTAATGAAAAAAGGTAAATTGGATAAGGATGAGCTGGGTTTGATCGAAGTTCAGGATTTTTCATCCTATGCTGCTGTAAAGCGAAATAAAATTGATGCGGTTGTAAGACTGCTGAAAATGGAGAAGATTAAAAACAAAAAAATCAAAATTGAAGTTTCCAGATAATTGATATGAGTAATAATGACATTATGAAAAAGCTTCGGGTAGCACTTAAGCTAAACGATCAGGAAATTGTTGACATACTTAAGTTGGTAGATTTCTCAATTACCAAAGCTGAATTAGGAGCGATTTTCCGGAATAAGGAGCATGAGAATTTTAAGCCTTGCGGCGATCAGATTCTTCGGAATTTTCTCAACGGACTGATTATCTACAAACGTGGTCCGAAACCAGAGTAATACCAGTCAAAGTTTATTTTCCTAACATCGGGAATAATCTTTTGATGTCCTCATCGCTTGGACGGCTGCCATATTCACAGATTTCAAATGATTCGGCAAAGCTTACCTGCGCTGCTTTTGCTGGTCCATACCATTTTTCGAGACTGCTTTTAACCGCCGGGTTAATGCCGCTTCCCCTTAATCTCTTTAACCACTCCAGTCGTTCTGCTTTTCCTTTTGGAACCTGATCTTCATAGTTTCCAATCCATGGAAGCCATTCATAAAATTGTGACTGATGTGAATCCAGACTATAAACTTTCTTGTCAATTACACTTGTAATATCCACCGCAATATCCGGTTGAAAGAGGTTCGGTTTTTTGAAATTATCCTGGAAATACAGGAATACCGGGTTCTTCCTCAGGGGAGGGGTATCCGGGGCAATATTTGGAACCCCAACCATAAATGCGGCATCCTGTACTAATATTCCGGTATAACGATGGTCAGGATGGTAATCGTTGGATCTGGGTGCAATTACCACATCTGCATTCCATTCCCTGATCCGCTTGATGACCTCCATGCGAATACCTAAAGTAGGCAGTAATTCGCCATCATGATTATCCAATACTTCATAAGTAACTCCTAATCTTCTGGATACTTCTTTTGTTTCTTCCAATCTCCTTTGGGCGAGCATTCCGCCACCTTCTTTCATATGGCCTGCATCCCCATTTGTGACCGATAGAAATTTAACCTTATGTCCCATCGCGACAAAAAGAGCAGCAGTTCCGCCTGATTTGATGTCACAATCGTCCGGATGGGCTCCAATCATTATAATATGAAGTGGTTTTTCCTGTCCTAGCACAGGATTGATAATAGGAAATAATAGAAATAACAGCTTTAAGGATCTCAGTTTCATGTTTTGGGGTATAAATGCTAAATTGAAGTTATACAATTCATCCTGAATTGGAAATTTTTAATCATTTTCAGGCTAAGCAGTTCCTCAATAATATTTGCATGATCAGAAAATTCGATGATCGGATTTTTGCATTGTCAAAGGTTTTATTACCTTCCTGCCTTTATGAAATCCAATTGATAGCCCGGAGATTGAATGAGTTTATTTAAACCCGCACATATTAAGGGTAATTCCCTTCAGATAGGTTTGTATGCAGCCATTACCGTTTTTCTGACCTATACGATGGTTTTTGGGTTCCGGAAATCTTTTACTGTTGCGACTTTCGATGGGATGACAATCGCCGGGTATAGTTATAAAACTATACTGGTGATCTCCCAGATGTTAGGCTATATGCTCGCAAAGTTCTATGGAATTAAGTATATATCTGAATTAAAACGACATGGCCGTGGAAGAATTATTCTCATTCTGACGCTTATTGCCTGGCTTAGCTGGTTGTTTTTTGCCCTGGTACCTGCTCCATACAATATTCTTTTTCTGTTCATAAATGGCTTTCCTTTAGGGATGTTATGGGGAGTTGTTTTCTCCTATGTTGAAGGTAGAAGGAGTACTGATTTTATAGGTGCCACCCTGGCTGTAAGCTTCATTTTTGCTTCCGGTTTTGTCAAAACAGTTGGGGCCTGGTTAATGCTGAACTTTAATATCACAGAATTTTGGGTTCCTTTTTATACCGGATTGGTATTTGCAGCCCCATTACTGCTGTTTGTTTACCTCATTGAGAAAATCCCGTCACCAGATGATGAAGATATTGCTTACCGGATGAACAGGGTTCCAATGTTAGCTGCCGACCGGAAAAAGTTTGTCAGGATGTTTTTTCCAGGACTTGCAGCCTGTATTCTGATCTATACCTTCGCAACTATTTTCAGGGATATGCGGGATAATTTCAGTGCTGAAATGTGGAAGGAAATGGGCTTTTTTGATAAACCTGATCTTTTTGCCAGGACAGAAATGCCAATAACTATAATTATTCTTGTGCTGATCGGAAGTATGGTTATGATTAAGGATAGTTTTAAAGCCTTTATGCTTTCCCATATTTTCATCGGTATTGGTTTTGTATTGGCAGGAGTATGTTCCTTCCTTTTTATCAGCGGGGCGATGGCACCTGTTTGGTGGATGACTCTCGTTGGACTTGGCTTGTATATGGTCTATATTCCGTTTAATTCTGTGTTTTTTGAACGTATGATAGCTAGTTTTAAACATACCGGGAACGTAGGTTTTCTAATCTATCTTGCTGATTCTTTCGGATATGTTGGAAGTGTCGGGGTAATGCTCAGTAAAGAGATCTTTAAGGTTCAGCTTAATTGGGTGACCTTCTTTTCAAATAGTGTCATAGGGCTATCGGTAGCCGGACTAGCTCTGACAGTCTTTTCATTTATTTACTTTTATGCAAAGTATAAGTCGCTGGTTTTAAATAAGCCATCCTCTGAATATTAATTAAAAAATATCGTTTTAATCAATAATGGACAAACAACTCATCGAACAAGTTCTAAATGAATACGGATTTCAAGCTGATCAGGTCAGTTTTAAGCCTTTTGGAACGGGTCATATCAATTCAACCTGGCTTATTAGCATACTGAATAGTTCAGAACAATACATCTTACAAAGTATTAACAGAAATGTATTTAAGGAACCTGAAATTATTGCGGCCAATGTAAAGTTGCTTTCAGATTATCTGAAAAAACATAATCCTGATTATCTTTTCGTGGGTGCCATACCAACCCGGGATGGCAGTGAAATGGCTTTTGTTGGCGAGATCTACTGGAGGCTGACTGATTTTATCAAGAATTCGGTTTCATTCGATACACTGAGTGATCCGGATCAGGCCTATGAGGCTGCGATGCAGTTTGGGAGGTTAAACAGGTTACTCGCTGATTTTGATGCTGCTCAGCTGAATGAAACGATACCAGGTTTTCACGACCTTGGCTTGCGCTACCGGCAATTTGCCGAATCACTTGAGAATACTACTGAATCGCTAAAACAAAAGGCTGGACCTGAAATTCAGAAGGCCAAACACTATTCCTTTATTCTCGACTATTTTAATTCATTTAAGAATTCAAGTGATTTTCCCAACCGGGCGATGCATCATGATACCAAAATCAGCAACATGCTGTTTGATAAGGATACTATGAAAGGTATTTGTGTCATCGATCTGGATACGATGATGCAGGGAAAATTTATTTCGGACCTGGGTGATATGATGAGGACCTACCTTTGTGCCTTCTCAGAAAATGAGCCGGATACTGATAAGATATTTATTCGTATTGAATACTTTGAGGCTATTATTAAAGGTTATTTGCACGAAATGGGTTCTATTTTGACAGAAGTTGAAAAGGATTTGATCCTGTTTTCCGGAAAATACCTGATTTACATGCAGGCAATCAGGTTTTTAAGCGATTATTTGAATGGAAGTATTTATTATCCCATCTCTTACCCTGAGCAAAACCTCGATAGGACAAGAAATCAGTTTAAATTATTGGCTGAATTCTTTGAAAAGGAGAAAATATTGGTAGATATTGTGAATAAGTGTTTAAAAGAGAATTAAGATCGATATTTTTTGAGTGTTTTTATTCTGAATATGAAAAATTAAATTAGTTGAATTTAATTTTGTTTTTTATATATTTATTTATTGCAAATAAATAAGTAATTTGCAATAACACTTAACAAATTAAACAACTAAACTATTCATTAATGGAAACCGGTACAGTAAAATTTTTCAACGAGTCCAAAGGATTCGGATTTATTACCCAAGAGGATGGCAAAGAAATTTTTGTTCACGTAAGCGGACTTAAACAGGATATAAGACAAAATGATAAAGTAGAGTTCGATGTTGAAGAAGGTAAAAAAGGCTTAAGCGCAGTTAATGTAAGACTTGCATAAACTTTTACTTCATTACAAATCGGATATTACATCCTAACAAGAAAGCCGTGCAGATTCAGATCTGCACGGCTTTTTTCATTAAAAATTCAGGATCAGGCTTTATCTGCATTCAGAAATACAAAATGATTGTCAAATACATCCAGCTTGATTCTGCTGTCTTTATCTATTTTTCCCGAAAGAATCTCTTTTGATAATTCATTCAATATTCTCTTCTGAATGACTCTTTTCAATGGACGTGCTCCAAATTGCGGATCATATCCTAACTGCGCCAGCCAGTCGAGTGCTTCTTCAGAAGCTTCAATTTCAATGCCCATTTCAGCTAATGTGCTTTGTACACCTTTGAACTGAAGTGTTACAATATCCCTGAGTTCGTTCCGGTTAAGTGGAGTAAACATAATCAGTTCATCGATCCGGTTTAAAAACTCAGGTCTGATGGTTTGTTTTAATAACTCAAACAGTTCAGTCTTTGTTTTGGCTATCACTTCATCCCTGTTTATTTCGTTCAGATCTTTAAAATTATCCTGTATCAGGTGAGATCCAATATTAGAGGTCATTATGATGATCGTATTTTTGAAATCAACCAAACGTCCTTTATTATCTGTCAATCTTCCATCATCCAATACCTGTAATAGGATATTAAATACATCCGGATGCGCCTTTTCTATTTCATCAAGCAGAATCACAGAGTAAGGTTTTCTTCTTACTGCTTCTGTTAGCTGACCACCTTCATCATATCCAACATATCCCGGAGGCGCACCAATCAGTCTTGAAACTGCATGGCGCTCCTGGTATTCACTCATATCAATCCGGATCATCGCATGCTCATCATTGAACAGATAATCTGCCAGTGCTTTGGCAAGCTCGGTTTTTCCAACACCTGTTGTTCCGAGGAAAATGAATGAGCCAATTGGCTTCCTTTTATCCTGTAATCCGGCCCGTGAGCGACGAATAGCGTCTGAAATAGCTTCAATAGCTTCATCCTGACCGGCAACACGTTTATGGAGTTCGACTTCCATATGAAGCAGCTTTTCACGCTCGCTCTGGATCATTTTGGTAACCGGTACACCTGTCCAGCGTGAAACAACTCCAGCTATATCTTCTGAGGTTACCTCTTCTTTCAGCATCCGGTTATCAACCTGAGTTTCGGCCAGTTGTTGCTTCAATTGCTCAACCTTGTCCTGAGCTTCTTTAATCTTGCCATATCTCAATTCAGCTACCTTGCCGTAATCTCCGGCACGTTCGGCCTGATCTGCTTCCAGTTTAAAGCTTTCTATTTGTTCTCCCTGATTATTGATCTCATCAACAAGGTCTTTTTCGGCCTTCCAGCGTGCCTTGAGCGAATCACGTTCGCTTGAAAGGTTAGCGATCTCTTCAGAAAGTTCTTTTACTTTTTTTTCGTCATTCTCTCTTTTAATAGCCTCGCGTTCAATTTCTAACTGCATAATCTTGCGATCCAGTTCATCGACTGCTTCAGGCACCGAATCCATTTCTAAGCGCAGTTTTGATGCAGCCTCGTCCATCAGGTCGATTGCTTTGTCGGGCAGGAAACGGTCTGAAATATAACGTTGCGATAATTCTACTGCGGCAATAATAGCTTCGTCTTTGATCCTTACCTTATGGTGGGTTTCGTACCTTTCTTTTAAGCCTCTCAGGATAGAGATTGCATCCTGAGTACTTGGTTCATCAACCATTACTTTTTGGAAGCGACGCTCTAATGCTTTGTCTTTCTCGAAATATTTCTGGTATTCGTTCAGCGTAGTTGCTCCGATCGCACGTAATTCTCCGCGCGCCAAAGCCGGCTTAAGAATATTTGCAGCGTCCATTGCACCTTCTCCACCTCCGGCACCTACCAGGGTGTGAATCTCATCAATAAATAGAATGATCTCGCCATCGCTCTGTGTTACTTCCTTGATTACTGCTTTGAGACGTTCTTCAAACTCACCTTTATATTTTGCTCCTGCAATCAGGGCACCCATATCCAAAGAGAAAACCGTTTTAGTCTTCAGATTTTCTGGTACATCACCCTGTATAACTCTAAAAGCAATACCCTCTGCAATGGCAGTTTTACCAACTCCCGGCTCTCCGATTAGTATTGGGTTGTTCTTTGTGCGACGTGAAAGGATTTGAATAACCCTTCTGATCTCTTCGTCACGTCCAATTACCGGATCGAGCTTGCCAGATTCAGCATATTCATTCAGATTGCGGGCATATTTATTCAGAGCATTATAGGTGGCTTCTGCATTCTGATCGGTCACTCTTGTATTGCCCCGAAGCTCCAGAATAGCTTTCTTAAGATCTTTTTGGTTAACTCCTGCATCTTTTAGAATTGAGCTAACCTTATCGCCTGTTTCAAGCAATCCCAAAAGGACATGCTCTACAGAAACAAATTCATCTTTAAATTCTTTTAAATAAGATACGGCCTTTTGCAGTGCCGAATTGGCTCCTGAAGAAAGGTAGATCTCAGACCCGCTGACTTTTGGGAAGCTTTGGATCTGAGCGTCAAGAACTTCAGAAATCCTGTTAATATTGACATTTAGTTTTTTCAGAAGGTAGCTGATCACATTCTCATCAACACTTAATAATCCTTTCAGTATGTGTGCAGTTTCTATAGCCTGCTGCTGATTGCCGCCTGCTATTTCGGAAGCTTTCTGAATTGCCTCCTGTGCTTTGATGGTGAAGTTGTTTAGATTCATAGTATCAATATACTCTCAAATTAATTGCCATCTTGAGATATCCTTAGGCGAACTGAAATTTTGTCAGCAAGATTTAAATCATGCTGACTAAATGTCTGTAAATTAACAATTTAACCTGATACATTGTCCTGGTGAAATGCAATCAGAAAGGCAGGATAAAGGAATCTGTTTTGCTAAACAGCATAACAGGGGAAAAAATTAAATTTGTCTATTTTGACAAAACAGCTTTAAGCTGAGCTGCTTCATGATCTACGAGTTTTTGAAGCGGACCGGAAACAATCATTTTCATCATCATATTCAGATCTGCAGAAATGGTGTATATGGCTTCTGTCTTTCCATCTCCAAGATCATTGAGGGTCCATTTTAACTCCAGCTCGAATGGTGCAGCTTCTGAAGGCTTGACAACAATTTCTTTGTCTTTTGTAATGGAAGAGACCTTTAGAGCCAGTTTTGCCATATTTTGTATGGTAAAACGGGCCTCATCTTTTGTTGACGACCAGTTGTAAATATTCTCGGGCATCAGCTGCTGATGGTTGTTCAGGTCGGCAAGGAAGTCGAAAACTTCATTAACAGGTTTTTCAATAGTTACTGTGCTCTCAATGTTCGTCATATGATCGGTTTTAGCTTACTAAGGTATTCCCCCAGTTTTGAGGATCTTCACGCCATGCTCTTAATAATTTCAGATCTTCTGCTGATACAAAACTGTGCTCAGCAGCATAATTGATCAAGGCATTATAATTTGAAAGTGTTAAGAAGCGGCATTTTGCTTTCTTGAAGTTTTCATCTGCAGCATCAAAACCATAGTTAAAAATCCCAACCAATCCTGCAACTTCGCAACCGGCTTCCCGAAGTGCATGAACAGCCTGTAAACTGCTGTTCCCGGTCGAAATCAGGTCTTCAACAACAACGACCCTTTGGCCTGGCGAAAATTCACCTTCAATCAGATTCCCTCTTCCGTGCTCTTTGGCTTTTGCCCTCACATAAATGAATGGCAGCCCCAGTTCCTGTGCTACAAGAACCCCCTGGGGAATACCCGCAGTTGCCACTCCGGCGATTACAGAAACAGAACCAAATTCTTCCTGAATCAAAGAAGAAAGTTTTTGCCGGATATAGGTACGGATAGACGGATGTGATAAAGTAATGCGATTGTCGCAGTAAATAGGGGATTTCCAACCTGAAGCCCATGTAAATGGATTGTTGGGTTGTAATTTAATTGCTTTAATTTGTAGCAAAAATTCAGCTACTTTTTGTTCAATCTCACTCTTATTAATCATGGCTCAAATTTATAAAATTTATATCAACGAAGTAGCTTTAATCATTACAGATTCTCAACCTTCTGATATTCAAGACTATCAGGAACTTAAAGTTTCAGAGTTTAATTTTTTCAGGTTTTATGAACAGGTCAGAGAGCTTAACAGCCCTAAAATATTTCTCCTTTTAAGTAAAAAATTTAAGTCGCATTTCAAGAAAATTAAGCAGTCAATGAAATTGATTAGGGCTGCAGGTGGACTTGTAAGTAATGAAGAAAATCACTATCTGTTTATTTTCAGAAATGGTAAATGGGATTTGCCAAAAGGAAAGCTGGATAGCGGGGAAACAGCTAAAGCAGCGGCAGTCAGGGAGGTGGAAGAAGAGTGTGGGATTCATATCGACAGCCTTGGAGATAAGATCTGTAATACCTATCATATTTATGAAATGAACAAAGAACAGATATTAAAGAAAACCTCCTGGTACCGGATGAGCGCTGTTAATCAGAAGGTGTTAATCCCTCAGCTTGAAGAAGGGATCACGGATGTGCGATGGCTGGCTCCTGGTGATTTTATGATGATCAGGCAGAATACTTATCCTTTGATCAGGGATTTACTGAATGCTGAGTTCTGATTTTAGGGAGTTAATTAAGGTGAGATTGGTATAAAATCCTGCCGGGCTATATTAGATTGTATAATTTTCTCTTTTTTAGAAAGCAGGGTCTGTTTCTCTTCGGTTGTGCCAAGGCAAGCGCGTGCTTCTTCATTTAATTTCTGGAACACGCGACACGCGCGCAGCCAATGTCATTGAGGTAATGGGGTAAGAGGTTCTGGCTTCAGGGTTGTAATCCTTAAATAACGACATTGCGCGTGCAGCAGCAATGCCAGGCTGCCCGTACCAATGAAAAACAGCTCCGGGTAAAATAAACCTTGCCGGAGGAGGTATCTTCCGGCTATTCGTAATTTGAAACAGAACGGGACTTCTTGCCGGAAATACTCCGGAGGAAAGGGCTGAGCCAGCCTATAACACACAGGTATTGGTTTCAAAAATTAAACTATTTTGGCTCCGGAACCTTATCTGACCAATTATAATGGTATTATTTTACCCTTTCTTTATCGAATTCGGGTTAATTAAATCAAAAGCCTCCTGAGGTATAAACTGCCTCACATCCCCATTATTCCTCATTATGTCACGAACGATTGTCGAACTTATGGATGAATACCCCGGTTTACTGACGATAAAGATACTTTCAATTTCAGGTACCAGCGCATGATTCATTTGTGCGATCGCCTTTTCATATTCAAAATCTGAAACGGTTCGGATGCCTCTGATCATGTATGTGGCATTGATCTTTTTGCAAAATTCAACTGTCAGTCCTTCATAGGTTTGAACTTCAACTTTAGGCTCATTCGCAAATACCGCTCTGAGCATTGCTTTTCTGATGTCGATGCCAAGGTATGGGGCTTTAGTACTGTTTAAGCCAATACCGATAATAACTTTATCAAAAAGGGGTAAAGAACGTTTTAGTATATCGACGTGGGCTTTTGTAACCGGGTCAAATGAGCCTGGAAAAAGTGCGATCTTCATAGGGTTTTTGTTTTTCCGCCCTGGGCGGATCGATTAATTAAAATAATCTGTATTTATTCAGAAATTGCTTATTGTGTTTGGATTAAAGTTAAGCATAATTGAATATAATCAATCTTCATTTTCACCTCGCTTTTACCTGAAAAAGCTGAATGAAGATGAACCATACTTACGTTGTTCAATATAATTTGGGTGATTATCCAGTTTTTTCATGCTGGGATGTTCAATAATCAGATATCCATCAGGTTTTAAGAGCTTATGATCAAAGATTTTTGATGCAATTATATTAATCTGCGGGAGGTCATAGGGTGGATCAGCAAATATGAGATCATATTTTTCTGTTTCAGATTCCAGAAATTTGAATACATCAGCCTTGAACGGTTTTATAGCCTGAAGATCGTATTGTTTCACCAATGTTTTAAGGTAATTATAGCAGCCATAGTCGCGGTCGACCGAGCAGATATCGGGGACTCCTCTTGATGCAAATTCCATTGAAATATTTCCGGTTCCGCTAAAAAGATCTAAAACCCGGATCTTTTCAAAATCAAACTGGTTAAAAAGAATATTAAACAAGGCCTCTTTTGCAACATCAGTTGTGGGTCTGACAGGTAATTTCGCAGGAGGGTTTAAACGCAGGCCTTTTAATTTCCCGCCTATTATTCGCATTCGTCCAGACTAATTAATGAGAAATAGGTATGAGGACTTACATTTTTAAACAATTCCGGTTGATTAACAATTAATCTGCTATCGGCAAACTCCGGTGCTTTAAAATATTTTATAATCCTCTGATAGTATTCATTATTCCCGGATGTCACATCTCCTGAAATCATCACTTTTGTGTTTGTTGAGTCAAGATCTAAGGAATCAATTGTATTTAGCAGATAGTAGTTAAATTCATCTGCATTGATACATTCGAGTATATTGTACACTACAAGTTCAGATTTTTTTAAACAAGCAATCTGGATATGATCGCCATGAAAATCGATGAATAAGCAGATGCCATTTCTGTCGGGGTTGGTTTTCTTAATACCTTCAATAAATGAACTTGCCTGGCTGTAAATTCGCGGTTTATGAAAAATATGATTTAAAGCGTTATTGAAATTTGAATCTATGGCGAAAATGTTCCTGATTTTTGCAGTTCTGATCCTGTTCGTTAGAATCAGATCTGATGCAGAAGGATTGATGAATTTTGCATATTCCTGTTCATTCTCATTTTCATACAATTCTTCAGGGATGAACGTGAACTTATAGGAGTCGAAAGAAATCCGGATCTTGCTGAAAGGGTATGTAAATTCCCGTTTGGTTTCAGGAAGTCTTTCAAACGCAAGCATCAGGTCAGCCAGATTACTAATCTCAGGCAATTCATATTCTGCAAGAGCTTTAAGTTCATCCCTTACCTTATCAATAATGGCGTATTGTAGTTTTCCAATACCTATATGGATCAAAAGATCGCACTTTGCTGCTGTTTGAGATTGTAAGCTGTTATCGACTAAGTGTAGTAATTTGATCATCAACAACAAAAATATAGTTTCTCTGCAATATTTTACACAATCTGCAGATTTACCTCATCAATTATTTTCAATCCATTTCATGCTTTCTGGGGAAAATAGATTCATTATTTGCAATTTGCGGGAATGTATATCCGGGATCTTATCGGGCAAAATTTTGGTAATATACCCACCTCCCAGCAGAGGGAGGTCTTTGTTATGCTGGAGAAATTTCTCAGCTCAGTTACCGAAGATGAATGCTTTATTCTGAAAGGATATGCCGGTACAGGTAAAACTACCCTGATCAGTGCACTGGTTAAGGTGCTTCCTAAAATGAAGTTAAAATCAGTTTTACTCGCACCAACCGGCCGGGCAGCTAAAGTAATCAGTAATTATTCAGGTAGAAAAGCATTTACCATTCATAAGAAGATATACAGGAAGAAAGTTGCTGTAAGTCCGGAAATGAATTTCGTACTGGGTGATAATATCATGGAGAATACCTTGTTTATCGTTGATGAGGCATCTATGATATCAGACCAGGTGCATGATTACAGTCGCCAAAGCCTTTTGCAGGATCTGATCTCTTATGTTTACAATGGTAAGAACTGTAAACTGATGTTAGTTGGGGATACCGCACAATTGCCGCCTGTAGGTTCGGCAATAAGTCCGGCATTGAATGAGCAATTCGTTTCCGATCAGTTTCGATTGAAAGTCTTTACTTATGAACTGACTGATGTAGTTCGTCAGGAAAAGGAATCCGGAATATTGTTTAATGCAACCCAGCTCCGTGAGTTGGTAAGAAAAGGAGAAGAGGTCTTTCCCAAATTTAAGATCAGGGGATACAGGGATATTTTCAGAATGACCGGTGAGCGACTTGTTGAAGGCCTGAATTATGCTTATGATAAGTATGGAATGGAAAATACGATTGTGATTTGCCGCTCCAATAAAAATGCAAATGCTTACAATCAAAACATCCGTAACCGCATTTTGTACAGGGAAGAGGAATTAAGCGGCGGCGACCATATTATGGTCGTTCGGAATAATTATTTCTGGTTGAAACCGGAAGATAATAGTGGTGATTTTATTGCGAACGGAGATATTGCCAGAATAAGGAAGGTGAGAAGAATTGAAGAGCAATATGGCTTCCGCTTTGCTGAACTTGTCATTGAATTGCTTGATTATCCTGAGGAGGAGCCTTTAAGCTGTAAAGTGATGCTGGATACCCTGTATTCTGAAACACCAAGTCTTTCAAATGCCGACAATAAACGCTTTTATGAAGCAGTATTGCAAGATTATATGCATATCGAAAACAAAAAATTCAGAATGGAGGAACTGAAAAAGGATCCATACTACAATGCCCTCCAGATAAAATTTGCATTTGCTGTCACATGCCATAAAGCTCAGGGTGGACAATGGCCTGCCGTTTTTATTGATCAGGGATATCTTACAGATGAGATGCTGAACACTGAATTTTTAAGATGGTTGTATACCGGTGTTACCCGCTCTAATAAGGAACTATTTCTGGTGAACTTTAGTGATCAGTTTTTTTTGGAGAATTCTAATTCTTTAAAATAATTTACAGCTATTCACTTTACTTAAAATAGAAGTTAATAGGAATATTCATTGACTTTAGGTATGAAAGCAGGACGTTAATGAACATGATTATTCCTATCATTTCACAACTTTCTTCCAGGGTAGTCACTAAATTATACATCAAATCTTTAGGACTTTGCTCCAGACTGATAAATATTTTGGCACTTAAAGTTTCCAGACCAATGGAGCCACTTAAAAAAATCAGGCATGAGCAAAAGAAACCTTTGATATAAGGTTTAGGCAAGGCTTTTAAAAATTGAAAGTAGTACAGGGAAAAACCGGCCATGAAAATTACTCCCAAAATAACCCAGGGGAACCTCATGTAACCGTTAAGCTGATAAGCCAGTACCAGGGGGTCTATGGTCATTTCGTGAAAGCCTGCAATTTCATCAATCGATAAGAGTACAAAAATTATTGAAAGCACCTTCCATTGCATCTTAAAGGGATCATTTAACTTTGACTTAAAATTTGTAATTATGGCTAATAAAATTCCTGCAAATAGCAAGTTAATTGCTGAAAAGTATGTGGGTACGCTTTCCTCATCATCAAAGAAGAACTTTTTAAAGCCGTAAAATTTGGTATGGCCTGCTTCAGTTAAAAGGACTACTGAAAGATTGAATAATAATTGTATCAGGAAAGCGAAGTATAGAAAATTTTTGATCCTGGGGATGTCAATATTGATCTGGTTAGTTATTTGGGCAGTTTTATGAAAACGCTTATCACTGTCATCATCTTTTTCCTGGGGCAGCATATATCTGTTATTTTATATCAATACAGTTAAATATGAGAATTAAACAGTTTATAATGAATATAAATTACAGATTTTCAGCAATTAAATTCTGTCAAAGCGATGTGGTGTAAAATTTCCTATTGGGAAAATTAATTTTCTCTTACGACAGTAATCATTTATCAATTTGGCAGAAAATATTCCTTTTCAAATAAGATCGATTCCTTATTTCTTTAACAACTCGTTTTGTAATAGATTTTTCAATTCGCCTAATTTTGCAGGAACAGAAGTTGCAAGATTATATCTTTCAGAGGGATCTCTGCTAAGATCGTATAGTTGTTCTGATTCATCGTTACCATATTCGATATCGATTTTAGGATTGTAAGCAGGGCCTTTATTCGGTTTGATATACTTCCAGTTGCCTTGTACGATACTTAAGGTGCCCGACTGCTCGATAACATGAGTTCTTCCCTTACTATCGGTACCCAGCCAGGTTTTAAGCTGATTCTGACTGTCTGAAGCTGAAGCTACATCATATTTTTGATTCGTTAAACCGGCCATTGTTGCCAGAAAGTCAACCTGAGATACCAAAGCTCCGGAGACTTCGTCTGCTTTTACTGATGGATGCCTGACGATGAATGGTACCCGTGTTCCAGCTTCAAAAGCACTGTATTTGCCTCCTCTTAAGCCTGCTGCAGGCTTATGTTTTCCAATATTCTCTTTCGAACCATCATGGTATCCATCATCAACAACAGGTCCGTTATCACTTGTTAAAATAACCATAGTGTTTGAACTCAATTTAAGCGAATCAAGTAATTTCATAAGCTGCCCAACTGAATCATCGAACTGCAAAATAGCATCGCCCCTGTTTCCAAGACCACTTTTGCCCAAAAATCGGGAATTAGGGACTCTCGGAACATGAATGTCATGAGTAGAGAAAAAAAGGAAGAATGGGTTTTGGCTGTTCTTTGAAATAAATTCTTTGGCTTTGTCGGTAATTCGCTGGGCAATATCTTCATCCTTCCACAGAGCACTGGTTCCACCAGTCATGTAACCTATACGACCTACTCCGTTGATTATGGTGTTATCATGCCCGTCAGAATGTTTCATTCTTAAAAGTTCAGGATTATCTTTCCCTGTTGGCCACTGACCTATTTTATTTACATAATTAACCTCAATCGGATCTTTTGGATCAAGATTTACTACACGATCATTTTCAACATAAACACAAGGCACCCGGTCGCCGGTTGCGGGGATTAAAAATGCATAATTGAATCCTATATCCAGTGGTCCGTTAGATATCTTACCATTCCAGTTAGGGCCTTCGGGACCACCAAGACCCAGATGCCATTTACCTACAACTGCCGATTGATAACCTGCTTTACCGAAAACAGAAGCTACACTCTGCTGCCCGCCTTTAATTAATGCAGAAGCATTTCCAGGGGCTATCCCTGTATCATTCCTACGAAATGCATAACGGCCGGTAAGCAATGAATACCGGGATGGAGTACAGGTTGCAGAAGTACTATAAGCCCTTGTGAACCGTGTACCTTGTTTGGCTAATTTGTCAATATTAGGTGTTTTTATAGCTCTAGCACCATAGCAACTCAGATCACCGTAACCCAGATCATCGGCATAAATGAGAATTATATTTGGCTTCTGTGCGAATGATTCTGCAGTCAGAATCAGTAATAAAATTAAAAAGCGATACTTCATGTCTTAGTATTAAAAATCAGGTCCGATAGGCTTAGTTTTTGATAATCTTTGGGTCAATGAATTCCCAGTCGAGGATATGGGGGTGAATATGTTCCCGTTTTACAATAGCATTCATTTTTTCAATGATTTCAGGATGTTTAGCTGCAAGATCATTGTGCTCATACTGGTCGCTGCCAAGATTAAAAAGCTCCCATGGACCTTTTGGGTTTTTTCTCACATTTCGTTTTACCCCTTTCCAGTTTCCGATTCTGACAGCCAATTGCCCTCCGTTTTCAGGGTACTCAAAATAAAGGAATTCATGTTTTTTCTGCTCTGTTTTCTTACCCAATAACTCCGGAACTAATGATTTTCCATCTGTTAGCTTAATTTTTGAGCCAGTCAACTCAGCAAGGGTGGGCATTATATCATATTGAATAGAAACATGATCACTCACAGTATTTGCTTTGATATGATTTGGCCATCGGGCGATGAAAGGTACCCGTATTCCGCCTTCATATAAATCCATCTTTAATCCTCGTAAGCCTGCAACGCTGTTAAAAAATTTTGTGTCTACCCCCGCCGAAAAAGTTGCACCGTTATCACTTGAAAACATGATGATCGTATTTTCATCAAGTCCGAGTTTTTTTATCCTGTCCATAATGATTCCTACCTGATCATCCAGATAGCTGATCATTGCAGCATAGGTTGAGAGTGGATATTTATTTGGAGCATAACCATTTTCGCCATAATAGGGCTTTTCATCAAACTGGCCGACATATTTCCTGACAGTCTCTTCAGGAGCCTGCAAAGCCAGATGCGGCAGGGTATAGGGCAGATATAAAAAGAAAGGTTGTTTACTGTTCTTATCAATAAAGGTCAATGCCTTCTGAGTGAATTTTGCAGGTGCATAATCTTTGCCTCTGAACTTTTCAAAATCTGCATCTGTTGCAGTCTTAGGATCAATTTTTCCATGAACACTGAATATATGATTGTTCAATGCATCCCATTTGTCGTTTTCCCAGAGGTGGGTAGGATAGAAATTGTGAGCCTGTTTCTGATCTAAAACCCCGTAATAATAATCGAAGCCATGATTCAGCGGACTACCGGTGGTTCCGGTTACCCCCATTCCCCATTTCCCGACAAGCCCGGTATGGTAGCCTCTTTCTTTGAGCATTCTGGCTATTGTATATGCGCCTTCATGCAGGGGCATCTGCCCGCCCTCCAGACTATCAGCGAAACCACCCATTTCATAATTTCCTCTGATGTAGGAGTGTCCTGAGTGTTTACCCGTCATTAATATACTTCTGGATGGGGCACAGACCGGTGCTCCGCTATAGTGCTGCGTAAAACGCATTCCCTCCCTGGCCATACGGTCAAGGTTGGGGGTTTTTATTTTTGTTTGACCATAGCTGCCCAATTCTCCGTAACCGAGATCATCAGCATAGATGTAAATGATATTTGGTTTAGTTTTTTGTTCCTGAGCTATAGTGAGCAAAGGAATAAGGAAAAATAAAACAAACAGGTCTGATGTTCTTAAGTATTGATTTAAAGTATTCCTTGACACTTTCAATATTTTTTGGATCAAAATTGAATGACAAGATAGAAAAATTGTATTCACAATTTCATTCAATATACTTTATGTAATGAAGAAATACTTCCTTCTGAATTCAATCATGCATTTTTATTACCTGAGCATCATTTTTTGGTTTTATTATTTAATTTAGTCAAATGCTTAAGATCAGATACTCCCTTTTAATTGCTTTGCTTTCAGTTATTTCGATGCAGGCATTTTCCCAGCAGAAGAAAAAGAATATCATCGTATTTCTGGTTGATGATATGGGTTGGCAGGATACATCTGTGCCTTTCTGGTCTGAATCAACCCCTTTGAATTCGATCTATCGTACCCCAAATATGGAGCGTCTGGCCAGGCGTGGAATGAAATTCAGTAATGCCTATGCAAATTCAGTTTGTACACCAACCCGGGTTAGTCTGGTAACAGGAATGAATGTAGCCAGGCATGGAATAACTAACTGGACCAATGTGAAGAAAAATACACCCACTGATTATCCGGACAGTGTTCTGATTCCCCCGGTGTGGAACCATAACGGACTTGCATTGGCAAAAGGTATTAACAATACGATTACAGCTACGCCACTGCCCATGCTTTTAAAGCAGGCAGGTTATTTCAATATACATTGCGGAAAGGCCCATTTTGCTCCTTATGGTACCCCTGCATCAAATCCTTTAACAATTGGTTTTGACGTGAATATTGCTGGAACAGCAGCTGGCCACCCGGGAAGTTTTCTGGCCGAAGACCGTTACCGAAACAATCCAAATGACACTACCTGGGGCGTCAGGGGATTGGATAAATATGCGGATCAGGGCTTAAATCTTACAGAGGCTCTGACCAGAGAGGCCATTGCTACTTTAGCATCAAACAGGACAAATAAAAAGCCATTCTTTTTGTACATGTCGCATTATGCGGTGCATCTGCCATTCAGTAAAGACAAGCGTTTTTATCAGCACTATATCGATAAGGGTTTGTCGGACACAGAAGCCCGATATGCAGCCTTAGTTGAGGGTATGGATAAAAGTTTGGGTGACCTGATGGATTATCTGGAGAAAGAAGGAATATCCGATGATACCTATATTCTATTTCTTTCTGATAATGGTGGATTAACAACTACACCAAACAGGGGTGGACTGGCACATACTCAAAATTTGCCATTAAAAATGGGGAAAGGGTCTTTGTATGAAGGGGGAATTCGTATTCCGATGATCGCAGCAGGCCCTGGAATAACCAAAGCCAGTACAAGCAATCAATATGTTGGGATTGATGATGTTTTTCCAACAGTGTTGGAATTGGCAGGACTCAAAAAATACGAAACCATACAGCAAGTTGACGGAAAAAGTATCAGTCCTTTTCTGTTTGATTCAAATAAAAAAGACAATGAGAAGATTCTGTTATGGCATTATCCGAATAACTGGACAACTATCAATCTGAAAGGAATTTCCTGGGCTTCTGCCATTCGCAAAGGGAATTGGAAACTTATTTATTTCCACAAGGCAGCTAAGCTGGAACTATATGATATTCAGTCAGATATTGGGGAGAAAAACGATCTTTCAATGCTGCAAGCCAAAAAGTTGAAGGAGATGGCCGGGCTTCTGACCACTGAGCTGAAAAAAAGAGGGGCAGTAATGCCGACTTATAAAAAAAACGGGCAGCAGATTCCGTGGCCGGATGAATTATACGAACAGATCGCAGATTCATTAAGGCTTCAACAAGTTATTCAGCCTCATGGAAAGCAAAATGCGGCTTCAAATAATTTTATTCCGCCATCCAATTACCATATTCATCGTCAGAGCTTACAAAACAGCTATAATAAGTTTAGTCAGGAGAAAAAAGGGAGGGTAGCATTCATGGGGGGATCGATTACGGAGGGTGGTGCCTGGCGCGGGAAGATAGAAAGCTATCTGAAAGGCCGTTTTCCGGATACTGATTTCGAATTTATCAATGCCGGAATCAGTTCGACCGGAAGTACTCCCGGAGCATTCAGGCTGGAGCAGGATGTGCTTTCTAAAGGTCCGATCGACTTGTTTTTTGAAGAAGCTGCTGTGAATGATGAGGTGAATGGCTTTGATGGGAAATCACAATTAAGGGGGATGGAAGGCATAATAAGACATGCATTAAGACGCTATCCGGATATGGATGTAGTGATGCTGCATTTTGTCGATCCCCCAAAACTTGAAATTTATAAGAATGGCGGTGTTCCGGAGGTTATTGTCAATCACGAAAGAGTAGCCGAGCAATACAAAGTGAACAGTATTCATCTTGCCAGAGAGATCAGTGATCGTATTATTGCGGGCGAATTTAACTGGAAAGATGATTTTAAGGATCTTCATCCATCACCCTTCGGACATGAGATCTATGCCCGCTCGATCAGCACATTTTTGGATAATGCATTCGCAATGGCTGCTTCAGACAGTCAGAAACCTACAGCCAGAAAATTGCCTGAAGCGCTGGATAGTTTCAGTTATACCTCAGGCCAGTACCTGCCTGTTAGTCAGGCAAGAAATGTGATTAACTGGAATTTTATTGAGAAATGGTCGCCTAAGGACGGTGTTTCGACAAGAAAGCGTTATGTTGATGTTCCTGCAATGGTCGCAGAAGTATCCGGTGCTGAAATGAAGCTTGACTTTAGCGGAAAGGCCATCGGTATATGTATTACTTCCGGTCCGGATGCAGGTATAATTGAATACAGTATTGATGGATCTGCTTTTAAAAAGGCAGATCTGTATACCCAATGGAGCGGGGGGCTTCATCTTCCCTGGTACATCATGTTAAATGATCAATTAGATGATAAAAAGCATACGGTGACTATCAGAACTCTTGCAGAGAAAAATAGTAAGAGTAAGGGCAATGCCTGCAGAATTTTACATTTTCTGGTTAATTAGGCGGCAGCCATTCAAAACAATCTTTTTCCAGCTGAAAATCAGATTAGGATGATAGAATTCGGACTGGATTAAGTTTAATCTGATGTCTGATGTTCTTAAACGCGATTGCAGCGGATACCGGCCTGTGACTAAGGCCTGTGGAGTATGAGCGAAAAGCGGGACGAGCATTAAAAAAAATCACAATAGCACATTTCAAAAAATAGATAGTTAAAATCACCACAATACCCCCTTCCCTTTAATAAAAAATACTAAACTCTGTTTTTGATTAATTGCCTGAAGAATTATAAACTGAAAAGTCTCTTATAACGGGCTCAGCAATGCTTTTGGTAATATTCAACCTAAGTGCTGATACTTCTATCTGATCAAATTTGGCTATGAATTTATGACCTATACTTGAACCTTCACTAATCAAAATCCAGCCATTTCTGGTTTTACCTTCAATACTAAATTCCCGGACCCGTTCACCATTGACAATGTCTTCCATAAGAACCAGGTGGTCAATCTTCTGGTAAGATTTTAATCTTAATTCATAATTCGAGCCCTTTCCTGAAACCCTTCCAAGAGCTGAGGAAAAGCGTTTTTTGATTTCCATTCCAAATTCCTTCATTCGGTTAACATCAGGATCCGGAATAAGGCCTTCTGCATTTGGCGTAATACCAAGAATAAGTGTTGAATTTCTGCCAACGGAGCCATAATACATATCCATCAGGTTTTCAAGTGGTTCAATGTGTTCTTCATCACCTGGTTCCCAAAACCATTCATGGCGACCTTTATGACCCCGTAATGGAGCATCACTCATTGCCGGCATATAATATTTTCCTTCCGGATCGCCCTCTTTAAGTAATTGAAAATCATTTTTGAAGATCTCTTTCTGATTGGTGGAGTGAGAATAGGGGAATGGATAGGTGCCCCAGCAAGGATAATTGACCTTTCCTGTTTCACTTCCGCCCCAGCGAATATCTGCCCTTTGGGTATTATGATAGAAAATAATATTTGGCTGGTATTTTTCTACAACAGGCAGGATATCTGGCCCGCCTAATTCGGGTCCATGTGCACCTCCATCAAACCAGACCATGGCCAGTTCTCCATATCTTGACATCAGTTCTTCCGTCATTTTTACACAAAGCTTGTTATAATATTGTTGCCTGTTCTTTGCGAATGGAGAATTGTCATTATGAACCATGAAATCATAAACTCCATAATAGGAATTCCAGCGTATCCCGATATAAAGTCCGGGTAAGATGCCGTATTTACTACAGGAGGCAACAAAATCACGTACTATGTCGCCTTTTCCATCCTGAAATTTAAGAGCCTTCATAGAATAGGGGTTCACATCAGATTGGTAAAGTGCAAATCCGGTTTCATGTGTTACTGTAAGAATCGCAATCTTGCCTCCCATATCCTTTACAGATCTGATCCATTGATCAGTATCCAGTTTTACAGGATTAAAAATATTATAATCGGCGATAGGTGTGATTCTGTTTAGCGCCTGGTCATACCTTTTGCCATCAAAAACATGCAGATCATAAGAGATTAGTGCCGTAAGTTCAGCATCCTGCCATACCAACTGACTTTTTTTAGGAAGCGGTATGTTCTTTTGACCATAGAGCCTGTCAGTTAAGACAAGTATCAGGCATGCAGTAATTAAAGCAATGTATTTATTTGAAGTAATGAACATCATTCTAATTGATTTTCTGCTTTCAACTACCACGGGATTTCTGATTTTTCTTTCTTCCCCAATCAGGCAGATCAATATTAAGATCGTCGAATGCAACTGTCATTTGCTGTTTCAGGAGGATCCTCATTCGCATTAGCTTTTCACCGTATGCAGGATCTTTAGAAAGATCTTTAATTTCTAAGGGGTCTTTTTTGAGATTGAATAACTGTGTAGTCGCAATTCCATCTACATTATAAACGATCATTTTATATCCATCCTCTGATTTAATACTTCTGCTCCAATGACCGTAAACATTGTAGATAGATGACCTGACTTTTCTTGCCGGATCCTGAATAACCGGTAATAATGAACGTCCTTCAACACTTGAAGGTCTTTTTACATCCAGATAATCTATTATTGTGGGTGTTATATCACTCAGATAGGTAAATCCTTCAGTTTTCTTGTTAACAGGTATACCGGGACCTGAAATGATCATAGGTACCCTGATGCTGTGTTCATAAAGATTTTGCTTGCCGAGTAATCCATGCTGTCCAACTGCCAGGCCGTTATCACCGGCAAAAACAATTAAAGTATTTTCTTTCAGGCCGCTTTTCTCCAGTGCTTCTAAAATCCGGCCAACCTGGGCATCCATTTCACTGACCATTCCATAGTAAAGAGCAATGTCTTTTTTTATAGCTTGCGGATCCCTGGGAACGGGTAACAACTGTTCATCCCGTACATTCAGATCACCATTATCAAAGGGATGTTTGATCAGGAAATTTGCCGGTAAGGTGATTTTTTCCGGATCATACATTGTTGCAAAATTCCCTGGAGGAGTTCTTGGGTCATGTGGCGAAGTAAAGGCAACATAACAGAAAAATGGCTTTGCCTTAGCGGTGGAACTGTTTAAAAAGCGGACAGCATTATCCGCATAAAGCGTGGTACTATAAATATCACTGACCCGCTTGCGGTTTTCATTATAAACACCTGCACTATCGAAAAGAAATACTGTTGGATGTTCCTGTCCGCCGAATTTTGGAAAATGCATTCCGCCAAAAAAAATATCTCCGCCTGTGCTGAACATCCGGCTATGGGATGCTTTATCACTATGCCATTTACCAGTATGGTAGGTGTTATAACCCTGTTTCCGTAGTACTTCAGGTAGACTGACAATACTGTCGGGGATAATATTTCCGTCACCGGGAAGCCGGTTCACATAGCGGCCGGTAAGCAGCATTACCCTGCTAGGGATACAAACTGCACCCTGATGGCCGCCCATTACATGAGCCTGGGTAAACATCAGTCCTGATTTTGCCAGTTTATCCAGATTGGGTGTTGAAATCTCCTTGTTCCCGGCAGCACCTAAGGCATGATAACTATGATCATCTGAATAAATAATCAATATATTTTTTGCCCTTTTGGTAGGTTTTTGGGCAATTAAACTCGTTGGAAGTATAAGTGCCGCCAGAATAAATGATAGAATTCTCATGAATGAAATCTTGTGTTTATTATTCTGTAATTTAAAGATTTTTCACTGACGACAAAGTCTTTCGATTAAGCTTGCATATTCGGGGTATTCTGATTTCAGTTCTTCAGCCCTGGCCAGCTCAAAATCGGCGAAATCAAATCCCGGAGCTACTGTACAGCCAACAAAGGAATATTCTCCACTTGTTTCTGAGGCAAACCATGCCCCGGCGGGCACGATGGCCTGATATACTTCTCCCGCATCCCTGTTTTTACCCAGACGGATCAGTTCGTAAGTTCCGTTAAGATGAAGTACATGCACTTTCAGGCTCTCGCCTTCATAAAAATGCCAGCATTCATCACTTTTGATTCGGTGGAAGGCTGAAAATAAATCTTTTAATAACAGAAAATAAATGGCGGTACTGAAAGCCCGCCCACCTGAAAATCTTAATGGTAATCCGTTTGCAGGAATACTTTCTTCTGAACGGTAAGTCTCTTTAAAATAGCCTCCTTCCGGATGCGGGAGTAAGTTATATTGGTGGATGAGGTTTTGAATCATTGTAAAATGTTTCCTGAAATTAAAAAATTGAGGGTATTAATTTCTTTAGCAGCAATTTTAAATGTTAATCGAATAAAAACCATTTAATAAGTCAGAAAGGTATAAAAAAAGGTGGTCCATTACCTGACCACCTTTTTATTAAATTATTTAGCTATTAAATCAGGCCAGATCAAAGCGGTCAAGATTCATCACTTTAGTCCAAGCAGCAACAAAATCCTGAACGAATTTATCTTTCGCATCCTCACAGCCATAAACTTCAGCAATTGCACGAAGCTCTGAGTTTGATCCGAAGATCAGGTCTGCGCGGGTAGCAGTCCATTTGATTTCACCACTTGCACGATCGCGACCCTCAAATGCTTGCTGAGATTCGGAAATTGCTCTCCAGCTTGTGCCTAAATCAAGCAGATTCACGAAGAAGTCGTTGCTCAGTGCTTCCGTATTTTTTGTGAAGACACCGTGCTGAGACTGATCAAAGTTTGTGTTTAACACACGCATACCGCCTACAAGAACTGTCATTTCGGGTGCAGTTAGCGTCAGTAATTGTGCTTTATCGATCAGCATTTCTTCTGCAGAAGAAGTCGCCTTGTTTTTTTGATAGTTGCGGAATCCATCTGCAAGAGGCTCTAATGCTGCGAATGAATCTACGTCAGTTTGATCTTGTGAAGCATCACTTCTTCCTGGCGTAAATGGAACCGCTAAATGATGACCGGCATTTTGTGCGGCCTTTTCGACAGCAGCACAGCCAGCGAGGACAATCAGATCTGCAAGGGAAACTGCTTTATTCCCTGACTGAGCACTATTAAATTCTTGCTGAATGCTCTCCAGTTTATCAAGCACCTGAGCAAGCTGAGCCGGATTGTTGACTTCCCAGTATTTTTGAGGAGCCAGGCGGACGCGTGCACCGTTTGCACCGCCACGTTTATCAGAACCACGGAAGGTTGATGCCGAAGCCCATGCCGTAGAAACCAGTTGGGATATTGAAAGCCCTGATTCAAGTATTTTAGCTTTCAGTGCAGCGACATCATTATTGTCGATCAATTCATGCGAAACTGCAGGAATTGGATCTTGCCAGATTAATACTTCAGAAGGAACTTCTTTACCAAGATATCTTGAAATAGGCCCCATATCACGGTGGGTAAGCTTATACCAGGCTTTCGCAAAAGCATCTGCAAACTCATCAGGATTCTCGTGGAATCTTCTTGAAATTTTTTCGTAAGCAGGATCTACCTTAAGTGCCAGGTCGGTTGTCAGCATCGTAGGTGCATGACGTTTAGAGGGGTCATGTGCATCGGGGACTGAATCAGCACCCATTCCATGCTTTGGTTTCCACTGATGCGCACCTGCCGGACTTTTAGACAATTCCCAGTCGTAACCAAAAAGGTTCCAAAAGAAGTTATTACTCCATTTTGTTGGAGTGGTGGTCCATGCACCTTCAAGTCCACTTGTAATTGTATCACCTGCATTACCACTGCCATAGGTGTTTTTCCAGCCAAGCCCCATTTCTTCAATGCCGGCAGCTGCAGGTTCTTTACCTACATACTGACCCGGATCAGCAGCACCATGGGTCTTACCGAAAGTATGTCCCCCGGCAATCAGAGCCACTGTTTCTTCATCATTCATTGCCATACGGGCAAAGGTCTCGCGGATATCACGTGCCGCTGCAAGCGGATCCGGGTTTCCATTAGGCCCTTCAGGATTTACATAAATCAATCCCATCTGAACAGCAGCCAGAGGGTTTTCAAGATCACGGTCGCCAGAATAGCGCTGATCTCCTAACCATTCCTTTTCGGCACCCCAATAGATATCTTCTTCAGGTTCCCAAACGTCTTCACGTCCACCGCCAAAACCGAAAGTTTCAAAACCCATTGATTCAAGCGCACAATTTCCAGTTAGGATCATCAGATCTGCCCAGGAAATTTTCCTGCCATATTTCTGCTTGATTGGCCAAAGCAGCAAACGTGCTTTGTCAAGATTTGCATTATCAGGCCAGCTGTTCAGTGGTGCAAAACGCTGTGTGCCGGAGCCTGCTCCACCACGACCATCCTGGATACGATAAGTTCCGGCACTATGCCAGGCCATACGGATGAAGAATGGACCATAATGACCATAATCAGCCGGCCACCAGTCCTGTGAAGTGGTCATTAATTCGAAAATGTCTTTTTTTACAGCATCCAGATCCAGACTTTTAAACTCTTCGGCATAGTTGAATCTATCTCCCATTGGGTTAGATAGCGTAGAGTTCTGACGCAGAATGTTCAGTTTTAACTGATTTGGCCACCAGTCGCGGTTGCTTGTGCCACCACCTGCGGCTGGTTTTAATGAACCATGACCAAACGGGCACTTGCCCTGGGATGTGTTATTTTCCATTTTTATTAAAGATTTATTAGATTATGTTGAGTATAGGTTTTTAATTAAAATTACCTAATCAAAGCTACATCATAAAACATTATAAATCTTATTGATTGTGTTTATGCTAATATAGATTTTGTCTATGAAAACCTTCCATGATACATTGTGGATTCCTTGTTTATGGATCTATAAAAGATCACAGCCTTTAATGGGGGCTGACCTATATTCTGATTGTAGCCTTGCAGTATTCTGGGAATGCTTTTTTGGAGATTAAACACAGAGCAACCGAGAATACATTTAAGCAGGAATATTTTTTCTTACCGACTTTCTGATAGCTCTTTTATAATTTTCAAGGCTTCATCCCACATTGAACTATGGTCTTTGATGTGTTTTATTGCAAGGGGACCAGATTCAATTGTAAGGACACATTTTCTGTCATCGTTCTTTGAAAGTTTATACTTCTCAGCGTACTCTCCTGTCTGAGCGCCTTCAACTGGTTCAGTATCATCGAAAAAATCAATCTGCAGGTAATCCTCCGGGCGATGTTCCTTCACAAGACCATATGCTCCAATTCCACCTTCCAGATCGGTCCAGATTACTTCTGATCCAATTTTCCAGGAGGTTTTAACTAAAGATCCAGAACCAAATGCCATGGCCCACTGATTGTCTGGGTTGAGTAGAATATCCCAGATTATCCCCGGTGAAGCATTAATTGAAATTGACTTCCGGATTATTTCTGTTTCAACGAAATTGGGAAGCGCTTCATTAATGAAGTAGTTCCAGCCACCTGTAAAACTTTCAATCCTGAAATTTGGATTATCCTGAGGGAAGCTCTCCAATCCTTTATGTGTCAATCTCAGTCGTGTTTTATGTTCACCTTCTTCAAAAAGCTCCCAGGTCAGCACCGAATAGCCTTTATAATCGGGGTAGGTCCATGAGTAACTTAGCTTATTCGGGGGATCACATATCAATATTTCACATTCATGTAAGTACTGTACATTTTCATCTCCTCCGGTAAACTGAAATTTGAATCCCTTTTCTGCCCTGAATGTTTCAAGATCGAAATACCATTCTTTCATCTGGTCTTTATCAGTTATAGCTGACCATACTTTTTGAATCGGGGCATTGTAAATGCGCTCAACAACGAGTGGTTTAGTTTCCATATTTATTTTATTTAAGATGATTTTTATTAGATAGGTCAGGGAACATCAGGGCGCTCGAGGAAATCACCCAGGGCATCCAGTTTGAGGTTCCAGAATTTTCGGTATTGACTTAGCCAGTTATCTATTTCTTTCAATTTTCGGATATCTGCACTGCAATGCCGTTCCCTGCCCGTTTGCTTCACCCTGATCAATCCGCATTCAGTAAGAATTTTGATATGTTTTGAAATTGCCGGGCGACTGATATCAAAGTGTCCGGCTACGGCATTGAGATTCATAGAACGATTACTGAGTAAATCAATAATTTCCCTTCGGGTAGGGTCAGCTATTGCCTGATATACATCTCTTCTTAAGTCCATATATTTGAAACCATGTGGTTACAAATATATAGGATACCATATGGTTACGCAAAATTTTATTTAATAAAGTTTGGATCTCCTGATTAATAGGGAAGGTTTATGCATAAGGAAGCCTGATACGAGCCCTTTCAAGTAAAAGTAAATGCTCATTTCTGCTTAAAAATATTGCATAAAAAAACCAAGCCTTTCAGGACTTGGTTTTTTTATTTCGCTCAGCCTGCGGCCTGGCTTTTGATCATCAAGTGGAGCCGGAGGGATTCGAACCCTCGTCCAAACATGGGACATGTTACGCTTTCTACATGCTTAGCTGTTGTTTAATTGTCGGGAAGGGGAAGGTCAACCGCTTACCTGTACCGTCTTCCGTAGATGTCTTGTCTTACCGGATTATCACACCATTAAACCCTGGCCAGTCCTGTTGTTCGATGCTCCTGATGTCAGACTACAGAACAGAATCTGACGGAACAAAAGCTTACTTAATTCTAAATTAAGCAGCTAAGGCGTAGTTATTTTCGCCAATTGTGGTTTGAAAGTTCAGATTTAAGCGCTAATACTTACAATGCGCTGCATGCTTACATACCTGCCTCCATCCTGTCAATTCCGGTCGGCCCCTGAATTTTATGCTGGAGATTATATAATACCTGGAGATTATATAATACAAAGATACGAAATATTACAATAGCATCCCTGCAAAAGCCACTATACCCGACCCGGATACACTTTTAATGCCTGCTCAAGGCAGGTCATAGCAGCCTCCAGATCTTCCCTGTTCAAAACGTATGCCAAACGTACTTCATTGGTTCCAGCCCCTGCAGTGCTGTAAAATCCTGTCGCAGGTGCCATCATTACTGTCGAATTTTCATATTCAAACTCTTCCAGCATCCACTGGCAGAATTTATCCGCATTGTCGATCGGGAATTTTGCAACAACATAAAAGGCACCACCCGGGTTCGGACAAAATACCCCTTCAATTTTGTTAAGCCGCTCAACAAGTGTATTCCTGCGGATGGTATACTCCTTATTTACCTGTTCAAAATAGCTGTCGGGTGTGTCAACAGCGGCAGTTGCTGCAATCTGTTCAACCATACCCGGACTCAGACGCGCCTGCGCGAATTTCAATCCCGCGGCAATTACTTCCTTGTTTTTCGTAATCAGGCATCCCAGACGGGCACCACAGGCACTATATCGTTTGGAAACAGTGTCCAGAACGATCACATGCTGATCAAGTCCTTCGAGATGCATCGGAGAAATAAACTCCTTACCATCATAGCAGAACTCACGATAGGCTTCATCAGAGAACAGGAACAGGTTGTATTTCAGGCATAATTCCCTGAGAGCTTCCAATTCTTGTTTTGAATACAGGTATCCGGTTGGGTTATTTGGATTACAGATGATGATAGCCTTGGTCTTCGGACCAATCAGTTTCTCAAATTCAGATATCGGAGGGAGAGCAAATCCATTTTCTATGACAGACAGGATGGGCTTTACCACTACATTGCTCATGCAGGCGAATCCATTGTAATTGGCATAAAAAGGTTCAGGAATGATTATCTCATCCCCTTCGTTAACACAGGCCTGCATTGCAATAGTAATGGCTTCAGAACCACCTACTGTTACCAGGATCTGCGCAGGATTGATGTCATAACCCAGTTTATTGTAATATTCGGTCAGCTTGGTACGATAAACCAGAGTTCCTTCAGAGGGAGTGTATGCCCAAACCTTAAAATCTATATTTTTTATCGCATCGAGCATCCCCTTAGGGGTCTCAATATCCGGCTGACCAATATTTAAGTGGTAAACCTTTTTTCCATCACGTTTTGCCTGATCAGCAAAAGGAGTAAGCTTTCGAATTGGAGAAGCAGGCATTTGCCTGCCTTTACTTGAAATTTCTGGCATGGTACAAAATTAAAAAACCTCTCCGAATGGAGAGGCTTTTTAATTTTTAATTTAAGATTATTTATCAGCCTGCGCTCCGAACCTCACCTTTAACATACAGCACTTTAATAGGAGTTCTTGCATTGGATTTGACCCTCACGGCTTTTGTAAAGCCTGCCTGTGGCAAAGCGGCATCATAAGTGATTGTAATGATTCCCTTACCACCTTCTAAAATAGGTTCTCTTGTGAATTTGGTCATAATACAATCACAGCTAGTTTCAATGGATGAAATAATCAGTGGCTCAGCACCTGTATTTGTGAAGGTGAACTCGGCACTAACCGGTGTACCCTGCGGGATCTGCCCGAAATCATGTGTTTCTTTGTCAAATTTGAATTCTGCCTTGTTCTGAGTCTGCATCGACTTAAAAACCACAATTACAATCAGGGCAGCTAACAGGATTAATATTTTTTTCATCTTTTATTTATTTTAGCAATATCAGGCAGAATCGTTCAAATATCATTCCAAATCAGGTGATTGCATTTATTTATTAATCATCCGGATGTTATTATTTGGATAATTCCGGAAATAGCGAATTATTATTTTGCATAAGGATTATCATTTCCTGCACTCTTTTCTTATTTTTGGCCATAAAGCAATTCTATGATAGAAACCCGGGTAAACGAGAACAATCTGCAGGAACAAGAGGAATTAAGCTTTGAAGCATTCAAAAGCATAATCGTTAATGATTACAAAATTGCTTTTGAAAGCAGGCAGGCTAGTCTTTTGGGTCGTAAGGAAGTTCTGACCGGTAAAGCTAAATTCGGAATCTTCGGGGATGGCAAAGAGGTAGCTCAACTGGCTATGGCTAAGGTCTTTATGGCCGGCGACTGGCGTTCAGGGTATTACCGTGATCAAACCTTTATGCTTGCTGCAGGTATGTTAACGATGCCTGAATTCTTTGCTCAGCTTTATGCCAATACAGATCCTGATGCTGACCCGGGTTCGGGTGGCAGACAGATGAATTGCCATTTTGCAAGCCGTCTTTTAAACGAAGATGGAAGCTGGATGGATCTGACCAGTACCAAGAATTCATCCTCAGATATTTCACCTACGGGTGGACAAATGGGGCGTCTTGTTGGTTTAGCTCTGGCTTCGAAGCTGTATAAGAACAATCCGGATCTTAATTATTTAAAGAATTTCTCAGTAAATGGTAATGAAGTTGCTTTCGGAACCATAGGTAATGCTTCAACTTCAGAAGGTATTTTCTTTGAGGCTATCAATGCTGCCGGAGTACTGCAGGTGCCAATGGCAATTTCTATATGGGATGATGCCTATGGTATTTCTGTTCCAGCCGAGTATCAAACCACCAAACAGGATATTTCTGAAATTCTGAAAGGATTTCAGCGTGATGATAAGGGTGAAGGGTACGAGATATTTAAAGTCAGAGGCTGGGATTATCCCGGTTTGTGTGAAACCTATGAAAAAGCGATCAAAGTTTGCCGTGAACAGCATATTCCGGTAATGATACACGTTACTGAAATGACGCAGCCTCAGGGGCATTCGACTTCAGGTTCGCATGAACGTTATAAAAATAAGGATAGGATTGCCTGGGAAAATGAATACGATTGCATGTTGCAGATGCGCAAATGGATGATCGAATCAGCTATATCTACAGAAGATGAGTTGAATGAGATTGAAGCAAATGCCAAAATATATATTCGTAATTGTCAGAAGAAGGCCTGGGCTGAATTCAATTCAGGGATGAAATCAGAGCTGGATACAGCGATCAGCCTTGTTGAAAAGACTCAGAAGCCTGAACTTATCCGGTTAGCCACTCAGCTTAAAACAAGTATCGACCCATCCCGTAAGGATGTCATAGCAATGGTCAGAAATGCAATAAGATTATTGCGACATGATCATTCAGAAACTAAAAAGGCATTGCTGGATTGGTATGAACAGCAGCAAGGCCATATTTTTGAGCGTTATAATTCCAAACTTTTCACAGGATCAAAGGAATCTCCGTTAAATCTGCGAGAACTTAAGCCTGAATATTCCGAAAGTTCAAAAGAGGTTGATGGCAGGGAAATTCTAAATGCATGTTTTGATGCAAATTTCGCTCGCGATGCCCGTGTTCTTGCCTTTGGTGAGGATGTTGGGGCAATCGGGGATGTGAATCAGGGTTTTGCCGGTCTGCAGGCCAAGTTTGGTAAAAGGAGGATCACGGATACCGGTATCCGTGAAATGACCATTATAGGCCAGGGAATAGGTCTGGCTTTGCGAGGTTTAAGACCCATAGCAGAGATACAATATCTTGATTATTTGCTATTTGCATTAAATATTCTGAGTGATGATCTTGCAACGTTAAGTTACCGTACTAAGGGAAGACAAAAAGCTCCGCTTATCGTCAGAACGAGAGGACACCGTTTAGAGGGAATCTGGCATTCAGGTTCTCCGATGGGGGTGATTGTCAATTCTTTAAGGGGGGTACATGTTTGTGTGCCCAGAAATATGACTCAGGCCGCAGGTATGTACAATACCCTCCTTCGTGGTGATGAGCCTGCTTTGGTGATAGAGTGCCTTAACGGTTACCGCCTGAAAGAGAAATTGCCTGATAATGTAGGTGAATTCAGAGTGGAACTGGGTAAAGCAGAGATTATTCGTGAAGGAAAGGATATCACCGTTATTTCGTATGGTTCAACTTTGAGAATAGTGGAACAGGCTGCTGAGGAACTTGAGCGTTTAGGTATAGATATTGAAATTGTTGATCCACAGACGTTTTTGCCCTTTGATCTTGGCAACCTGTGCGCAGAGTCTTTGAGTAAGACCAATAAATTACTTGTAGTTGGTGAAGATGTTCCGGGAGGTTCATCTGCTTTTATCATGCAGCAGGTACTGGAACGTCAGAATGGATACCGGTTTTTAGACGGTCAGCCGCATACACTTACTGCCAAGCCTCATCGTACCCCTTATGGTTCTGATGGTGATTATTTCACCAAACCCTCTGTGGATGATGTTGTTGAAATTGTTTATGCAATGATGAATGACAGTTTCCCGGATAAGTTTCCGAAATTGTTTTAATAATTGTGAACAACCTACCGTCATTTCGACGAGCGGATTAATTTTTTTTTTAATCAGGTGATTTTTATCGCGAGGAGAAATCTGTTGAGTAACATTGTTCCGTGCCATCAAGGAACAGATTTCTCAGTCGTACCTCCTTCGAAATGACGGACAATCCAATACCGTCATTTCGACGAGCGGGCTAAAATTTTTGTAATCAGATGATTTTCAACGCGAGGAGAAATCTGTTGAGTAAGATTGTGCAATTTAAGTACAGATTTCTCAGTCGTTCCTCCTTCGAAATGACGGGAACCTCCTAAAGCCTGATAACCTTATTCCTCAATAAATGATCAGCCAGAACAAGTGCAGTCATGGCCTCAACAATTGCTACTGCGCGGGGCACAACACATGGATCATGCCTGCCCTTGCCCTGAACATTTGCTGCATTACCTGCAGAATCGAGGCTGGCCTGATTTTGCATGATAGTTGCTACCGGTTTGAATGCCACCCTGAATGTAATATCCATTCCGTTTGATATGCCGCCCTGAATTCCACCTGAATAGTTAGTCAGAGTACGGAAATTGCTGTTTTCCTGTCCTTCTGCAGGGGCTACAAAAAGATCATTATGCTCAGAACCTCTCATTTCAGAACCTGCAAATCCGGATCCATAATCAAAGCCATGAACGGCATTGATACTTAACATCGCTTTGCCTAAATCGGCATGCAGTTTGTCAAAAACAGGCTCACCTAATCCAACAGGACAGTTTTTAACCAGGCATGAAATTTTTCCACCTATCGTATCTCCTTCTTTTCTGATCCCATCGATCAGTTCAATCATCTGGTTGGCGGTAGCCGGATCTGCACAGCGTACAATATTACTCTCCCTGATCTCAAGCAATTCTGGAATCGAATTTATTGAAAGTAAGGGTGCTTCAATGGTACCTGCTGCTGATACATGCGCAAATATTTCGATTCCTGATTGTTGTAATAAAAGTTTAGCTATTGCTCCCGCTGCTACCCTTGCAGCTGTTTCTCTCGCCGATGATCTCCCGCCACCGCGGTGATCGCGATGCCCGTATTTGGCATCGTAAGTATAATCTGCGTGTGAGGGACGATAGGCATCTTTGATATGCGAATAATCTTTTGAACGCTGATCTTCATTCGGAATGATCATCGCTATAGGAGTGCCTGTAGTTTTGCCTTCAAATACTCCCGACAGAATCTGTACTGTATCACTTTCCTTGCGCTGGGTTGTAATCTTTGATTGCCCGGGTTTACGCTTATCGAGCTCAGACTGGATAAAATCCATGTCGACCACCAGATTAGAAGGACAGCCATCGATGATCACACCAATAGCTTCACCATGTGATTCTCCGAAAGTTGTGATGCGGAACAGTTGACCGAATGAATTGCCTGCCATTTTTGAGTTGTAAGTTGTAAGTATTAAGTAGTAAGTATTAAGTATTAGGTTCTGGGAATTAGGATTAAAGATGAAAATTTCAATTCATAGTGCGATATCCTAATTCTCCACCCGATAGCTATCGGGTCTCAATTCTCAACTAATATTGAATCCTGCAAGTTCCAGATGTTTCCAGAAATCCGGATATGATTTTTCAACAACCAGATGATCTTCGATTTCAAGCTCCGGCATAACCAGAGCAAGTGGTGCAAAGGCCATAGCCATTCTATGATCATCGTAAGTTGCTATCTGGATTTTTTTATTCAGATCAAGCCCTGAGCAATCCAGTTTATAGGTTTGATTCTTTTCAATCAGTTTTACTCCGATCTTAGCCAGTTCAGTTTGAAGCGCATTGACCCGGTCGGTTTCCTTAATTTTCAAGGTCTCCAATCCGGTGAAGGTAGCATCATGTCCCAGTGCTGCACAACAAACAATTACTGTCTGTGCCAGATCCGGACATTCCTTAAAATCAAAGATCTTTCTCTCCAATTTCTTTGCTTCCTTGATTAAGTAAACACCCCCATCTTTAAATTGCGAGGTAATACCAAAGTTGGCCATAATCTCAGTGATCATGCTGTCGCCCTGCAGGCTGTATCCATTCAATCCCGGGAGGAAAAGACGGGCTTCTTTGGATAATGCCGCAATAGCATACCAGTAAGAAGCCGCACTCCAGTCGGGTTCAACATTGATTACCGACTTATTGAAAGGCTGCTTTGCAATGCTGATCACATTATCAGTCCAGGTATGTCTGATGCCAGCCTGTTCCATCATTGCCAGCGTCATCTGAACGTATGGTTTTGAGGTTAATTCTCCCTCAATAACCAGATTCAAACCCTGTTCAAGTTTTGGAGCAATAAGTAATAATGCAGAAATATACTGACTGCTGATATTGCCTTTAATACTGACCTGATTGGTTTTCTGCTTAATCGGGCCTCTGATTTTTAATGGAGGGAATCCTTCTTTTTCTGCATATTGAATATCAGCGCCAAGCGTTTTTAAAGCATCCACCAGAATCCCGATAGGACGCTGTTTCATGCGTTCCGATCCGGTTAATAGAATTTCTGTTTCCTGTAAGGAATAAAAGGCAGTTAAAAAGCGCATGGCAGTACCTGCCGGACCAATATCAACCACTTTATGTGCCTTATCCCTTAGGATATTGTTTAAAGTAACAGTATCAGCAGCTTCAGAAATATTGTCTACCCGGACTGCACCATCACTCAAGGCCTGCATGATCAATGCGCGGTTACACTCGCTTTTTGATCCGGTCAGGGGTATGGTGCAGTCCAGTTTTTTATTTGCTGCTGATATTTTTATGCTTGCTGAACTCATTGTTATTCAACATTCACTTTATCGTTCATGATTTCAGTTTGCTTGCGGATAGATTCGCTGTGAATTAATTCCAGAAGTTTACCTGTAAAGTTAAGATCCAGCTTTAAAGCCTTTGCAAATGCACTGCGTTTGTTCATGATCTGATCCCATCGGTTTACCTGAAGGATAGTTACTCCGTTATCACGTTTGAATTCACCAATCTTTTGTACAACCTGCATTCTTTCGGCTATTTTCTGAATGATCTGATCATCAATTTTGTCGATGCTGGTACGCAGATCAGCCAGTTTATCAGTAAATTCTTTGTCTTTACTCTCTGGCTTACGCAGTGTAAGAAGTTCCATTAATTCTGATAATGCAGCAGGGGTTAACTGTTGCTTTGCATCAGTCCATGCTACAGAAGGGTCAAGGTGCGACTCAATCATCAATCCCTGCATGTCAAGATCAAGGGCTTTTTGAGCAACATATTGAATTAATTCACGGTTTCCGCAAATATGGCTTGGGTCATTGATGATTGGAAGTTCAGGGCATAGAGTTTTTAGCTGAATGGCCAGTTCCCACATCGGTTCATTTCTGAATGCAGTTTTTTCAAAAGAGGAGAAACCTCTGTGAATAGCGGCAAGCTTTGTGATACCTGCATTATTGAAACGTTCCAATGCACCTACCCATAACTGAAGGTCAGGATTAACCGGGTTTTTAACCATCACCGGAATGTCTACACCTTTAAGGGCATCGGCAATTTCCTGTACTGTAAATGGATTTACCGTTGAACGTGCACCTACCCAAAGGATATCAACTCCTGCTGCCAGGGCTTCTTCCACATGTTTTGCGTTTGCTACTTCTACTGCGGTAGGTAAGCCTGTTTCTTCCTTGGCTCTTTTTAACCAGGTTAAACCAATACTTCCAATTCCTTCAAACTCTCCCGGACGGGTACGTGGTTTCCAGATTCCAGCTCTTAAAACAGAAACCTTTCCTGTTTTTGCCAGTAAATGTGCGGTAGCCAATAGCTGATCTTCAGTTTCAGCACTACATGGCCCTGCAATTAATAAAGGCTCATTTTTTGTTTTTACCCAGGTATTTAAGGGTTCTAATTTTAAATTTAATTTCATCGTTTTAATTTTTGGTCCGGAACTAGCCAGGAGATTGATTATAGTATCGTTTTTAATTGTTATTTGCTTTGTTTCAGGTTAAACTTTATCGTTTTTCAGGTACTCACCCATGATAGTAAAGTTGATCGTATGTTTTAAAACCTGCCGGATCGCAGAATCATAATCGGCCTGGTTTTTCCATTCTATATCAACGTAAAAATTGTATTCATTTCGTTTTCCAAGTACGGGCATTGACTGAATTTTACTCAGATTGATCTTGTGCGAGGCAAAGATATTCAGGACGTCAGCCAGGGATCCAACGGAGTTTCCTACCTGGAAACTAAGTGAGGCTTTATTGACTTCAACATTTTCTAGTGGTTTATTTGCGAGAATAAGGAATCGGGTAAAGTTTTTCTTATTCGATTCGATTCTTCTTTCCATTACCTCCAGATCATAAAGTTTAGCCGCAAGCAGATTAGCAATAGCTACGGTGTCAGTCAGGTTTTCTTCCCTGATTTTTTTCGCGCAGGCTGCAGTGTCACTGCTTTCAACTACTTGTAAATGAGGAAATTCTTCGAAGAAATCACTGCATTGACGGATGGCGATTGGATGCGACTGTACATACTTTACGTCCTCAAATTTTACTCCGGGAAGCGCAAGCAAATGAAGTTGTATCGCCAGATATACCTCACCGACTATGGAGAAGTTGTATTCTCTTAGCAGGGTATAGTTAGGTAGAAGACTTCCGGCAATTGAATTTTCAATAGCCATAACCACATAATCTGCCTGTTTATTCTTCAAAACCTCACAGGTTTTTTTGAATGATTCGCATTCAATGGTCTCGATATCAGTCCCGAAGAATTTAAATGCCGCCTCTTCGTGAAATGAAGCCCGGATTCCCTGAATAGCTACTCGTTTTTTCTGCATTTGATTTTAAATAAAAAAAGTCCCTGCTTTTGGGCAGGGACTTTTTGCTAATTTCTATATTAAGATCTATTGCATATTTTCCCCGCTCTTACCGTGATAGTAAAAATAAGCGAAGTAATATGTAGTTGAATTTTTCATCCTTATGTTTTCCAAATGTAGCACAAAATTTAATTCTGTCAATAGAAAAAAATATTTTTTTTACAAATTTAGATTTTTGACCTAAATGGTATTGGGTATATAATCAATAATCCAGGATTCAGGAACAGCTTATGTAATAATCCAAACTCTCAAATATCTCTTCTTCGGTACAATAAATGTCGTATCCGCATTTACCAATTTCACTTAATAAGGAGAAGCTGATCTGCCCTGCATTGTTCTTTTTATCATTTTTCATAATTTCAAGAAGGTCAGAATAGCTGGTTTTATTTAATTTATAAATGGGATAGGTGTTTTGAATAGTTTTTACAATTTCCGAAAGTTCTTCTTTTTTAAGCCCATTTTTCTTTTCAGAGAGAAAAGCTTCGCAAATGAAACCGATTGCTATCGCTTCTCCATGTAATAATGGACTTTTATCATGCTTCAAAGAGTAACTTTCAATTGCATGTCCGATCGTATGTCCGTAATTCAGAATTTTTCGTAATCCCTTTTCAAAAGGATCTGTGATGACTACTTCATTTTTAATTTCAATGGAACGATAGATAATTTCATCACTCAGGTCTTTTGGAACAATTCCCTTAAGCTTTTCGAACAGGGAAGCATCGTAAATGAGTCCGTGTTTAATTACTTCAGCATATCCTGAACGCAGTTCCCTATCACTTAATGTTTTCAGGAACCCCGTATGAATATAAACCGCTTTTGGCTGAGTAAAGGTGCCTATGATGTTCTTGACATTCTCCATATCTACTCCGGTCTTGCCACCAACAGAAGCGTCAACCTGGGATAAGAGGGTAGTAGGTACCTGTACAAAATCAATACCCCGTTTGAATGTTGAAGCCGCAAAACCACCCATATCAGTAATCACCCCACCGCCAAGGTTGATCATGATGCTGTTTCTGTCGGCACCAAAGTCAAGAAGCATTCTCCAGATCCCGATACAAAAATCAATATTCTTATTTTCCTCACCGGGTGTAACTTCAATCAGATCAAATTCAATTGATCCCAAAGCTTCCTGTAACGCGGGCAGACAATGAATTTCTGTATTGCTGTCAACCAGAACAAAAACTTTGCTGTATTTCTTTTTATTTAAAAATGCAGATAATTCCTGCAGACTGCTCTCAAAAAAAACGGAATAGCTTATACTCTCAATAGGTTTCATGTAACTTTTATTTTTTGTCCTTTGAATTCAACGATATCGCCACGCCTAACTTTCAGGCGTTTGCGCAGATCCACCTCTCCATTATACTTTACTAATCCCGCCTCTACCACAATTTGGGCTTCTCCACCGCTTGGGACCAGGTTCATCGCCTTTAGTAACTGGATCATCGGAATGAATTCTCCTTCTAATTTAAATTCGAGCATGCAGCAAACTTACAAATTTTAGCTTTTGTATGTTAATATCTCAATATTTCTACCTTTGTGCAATAAACCAATTATTTTGAAGAGCCGCCCGGCAAAAAGCCATAATTTATCATTTGATAATACTGAGATCGCTTTTCGTGGAAAAACGAATGCAGATCTGACCCGTGCATACTGGTTATTTAAGTTTATCAGTATTAATTTTTTTACGAAGATTGGTCCTCCGATAACCAATGCAGCCCTTAAGCTGGGCTTACCAATTAAATCCCTGATTAAAGCTACCATCTTTCGTCAATTCTGTGGGGGAGAGAGTATTGCAGAATGTGAACAAACTGTTGCCCAGCTTCACGCCGGTAGTGTGGGGTCGATTCTAGATTATTCGGTTGAGGGGGAAGATGATGAAGAAGTATTTGATCATACCTGTGAAGAAATCATGAGAACGATCCGTCATGCAGATGGTGACGATCGCATTCCTTTAACAGTGTTTAAAGTCACCGGATTGGGCAGATTTGCTTTACTTGAGAAGATAAATTCAGGACAAGCTCTTGAAGCCGCTGAAAAATCAGAATTTCAACGGCTGAGTCATAGGGTTGATCAGATCTGCGGACTTGCACATGAACTGAAAGTCAGGGTGATGATTGATGCAGAAGAAAGCTGGATTCAGGATCCGATAGATTCGATGGCTCTTGAAATGATGCGCAGGTATAATCAGGAGCAGGTAATCGTTTTTAATACCTACCAGCTATACAGAAATGACAAATTAGCTTCCCTCAAGGCGGATGTCTCATTGGCAGTTTCAGAACAATTTATACTTGGAGCCAAGCTGGTTAGGGGTGCATATATGGAAAAGGAACGTGAGCGTGCTGAAGAAATGGCTTATGTTTCACCAATTCATTCTGATAAGCAATCCACAGACAATGATTATAATGATGCCTTAAAATTCTGTATCAGTAAGATTGATTTCGTTTCCTTTGTTGCAGGTACTCACAATGAATTTAGCTGTGAGTTACTGACTAAATTGCTCGAAGAAAAGGGTATCCCACATGATCATGAGCATATTTACTTTTCCCAATTACTTGGGATGAGTGATAATTTAAGCTTTAATCTGGGTTCAGCAGGATATAATGTTGCGAAATATGTTCCTTATGGGCCCGTGAAGGCAGTTATGCCTTATCTTTTCAGAAGGGCGGAGGAAAACACATCAGTTGCCGGGCAAATGGGCAGAGAACTTCGATTGATCTCGGCCGAGATGAAGCGGCGGAAACTGAAGTAGTATCAAGTATCAAGATAGGGAATAAGGAACAAGGAACAAGGAATAAGGACCAAGGAATAAGGAACAAAGACAATAAATGCTAATCTCCAATTAACTTGAATCAGTCTTTGCTCTTTATTCCTGGATCAAAGAATAAAGTATCAATACAAATGACGCTAATCTCCAATTGACCCCAATCTGTCTTTACTCCTTGCTCTTTGTTCCTTGATCAAATAAAGTATCAATACAAATGACGCTAATCTCCAATTAACTCCAATCTGTCTTTGTTCCTTGCTCTTTGTTCCTTGATCAAAGAATCAAGAACCAAGAACCAAGATCGAGAACAAGGAATCAAGAACAAGGAACAAAGACAATAAATGCTAATCTCCAATTAACCCCAATCTGTCATTGCTCCTTACTCTTTGTTCCTTGATCAAAAAATTATCTCTTTAACAAGCCAGAAGAATACAAATAGCTTTCCAGTGTCTCATCCGCTGTGAGCAGGTGGGTGTTAAGTCCCAGCATATCAGCAGTTTTCAAATGCTGCGGACTATCATCTATAAAAAGGGTTTCAATAGGATTGAGATTGTTCTCACGCATCACGAATTCAAAGATCTCCCGATTGGGTTTCCTCATTTTCATGAGATGGGAGTAATAATCTTTTTCGAAAAATACTGCATTGGAATCTAAACGATGTTCTCGCTGCAGGTAATCCATGATCCAGTTGTAATGGATCTCATTATTATTACTAAGCAGGAAGGTTCTGTACTTTTCTTTTACTTTCAAAAGAAGATCATGATTTGGCTCAGGCACACCGATTAGCAGGGAATTCCATGCCTGATCAATTTCAGCATCACTTAAACTTTCGATACCCGTAACTTTACGGATACCATCCCTGAATTCTGAGGAGGAAATAAGGCCTTGCTCAAACTGATCAAACAGTGAATCGTGACCTTTGTGTGAGAAGAAATGTTCTACATTTTTGACACCAAGTTCAGTAAAACTATGCTGTGCCCGGTTAAAGTCTATCGTGAAAATTACATTACCGTAATCGAAAATTATATTTCTAATCTTATTCATATATTTAGTGAAGTATGCATAATTTTAACCCCTTTAAAGGCAAAGCGCTGTCTTGTTTTTATGTGCCCGATCTGATTTGCTAAATGACATTCATTCCGAATAGCTATTCAATTATTCTGATAATCTGTGGCCTCATCACACTATACATGTGTGTCAGGATTTTCCGCAGATACGAGATTGTTGTACGCTGGTTTGGATTTATGATGTTAGGCATTGCAATCTGGGCCCTAAGTTATGGATTAGAACTTTCAAGTACCAGTCTTGAGCAGATGTTATTCTGGATCGATGTTGAATATCTCGGAATAGCTTTCATTCCGGCATTCTGGTTATTATTCCTCTTAAAGTTTACCGGCAAAGATAAGTGGCTGCATCCGAAATACTTTTATGCCTTCATGCTTCTGCCTTTAATCACGCTGCTGATGGTCTGGACCAATAAGTATCATCATCTCCATTACAAAAGTGTGAGCGTTGATAATTCTGGTCCATTTCCCTTATTAAGCCTTGAAACCGGTCCATGGTATATCGTTCATACTATTTATTTCTATATACTTCTGCTTTGGGGCGTAGTCTTGCTGGTCCAGAAGTACAGGAAGTCTGATCAGGTTTTCAGGAGGCAGAATCTAACTATTCTTATTGCGGTGTTTATTCCATGGGTTGCGAATATATTATACTTATTCGGTTACCGGCCCCTGGGGCATATAGATAGTACCCCTTTTGCCTTTATCATAACAGTGCTATTTCTCAGTATCGGACTCGTTCGTTTCAGATTGCTGGATATCATCCCAATTGCGCGCGAGAAAGTTATTGAAGCTATGAACGAGGGTCTGATCGTGACGGATAATCAGGACCGGATAGTAGATCTGAATCAGGAGATCAGGAAAATCCTTTCTATTGAAGAGAAAAAGATCGTTGGTAAGCGCCTTGAATTAATTCTTCCGGAGCAGCCGGAACTTTATGAATTGATTAAGGCCCGGAAGGGCGGGCAATTACAATTTAAGCTTGTGAACTCAGAGCTTTTCCTGGAAGCCAATCTTACTCCTTTGTTTGAGAATCATCAAGCATACAGTGGTTTGATTATTCTGATCAGGGATATTACAGAACGTGTAGAAATTGAAAATAAGGTACGCTTGCAATCGGATGAGCTTTTAGCGATGAACAAGCTCAAAGACCGATTGTTTTCAATCATTTCACACGATCTCCGGGGTCCGCTGATCAATTTAAATGACATTATTAAAATGCTCAATGAAGGAATGATCACGGAAGAAGAGTTCAAATCATTTGTGCCCCAATTATCAAAGAACATTGGATATACCACAGGTTTGCTGGAGAATCTTTTATTCTGGTCTAAGAGTCAGTTGCAGGGTGAGGTGGTAAAGCCTGTTTATTTTAATCTGAAAGAGGTTAGTGTTAATATTCTCCATCTTTTTGAGAACACAATTCACGAGAAGGAGATCTTAATAGAGAACAATATACAACTGACTTGTAAGGTTTATGCGGATAAGGACATGATCCAGTTGGTAGTCAGGAATCTGATATCCAATGCTGTAAAATTCTCAAAGCGGGGTGGAAGTATTAAACTAACAACCAGGACTGAGGGAAATTATACTATCCTTTGTGTGACAGATACCGGAGTTGGAATCTCTGAGGCTGACCAGAAAAAACTATTTGAGCAGGAGACCTTTACTACCCGGGGTACTGATAATGAGCAGGGTACTGGTCTTGGACTACTTCTGTGTAAAGATTTTATTGAAAAGAATGGTGGCTCAATCTGGGTTGAAAGTGAAATTGGAAAAGGCAGTAAATTTTGTGTCCGCATTCCAAATTCTAACTGGTAATGCCTGGTTGTATTCCCGGGAATTAGAAGATTTAATTTTTACTACACTATCGATTAAGCTGAATGAATAGTTCAGTGAAATTAAAAATAATGATGCGGCTGTTTCAAGTACTTTTATTTCTTTGCGTTTCGTTTTTTAGCAGTATTGTCTATGCTCAGGCAATTAAGCCTAGATTTAAGGTGCTTGCTATAGGAGAGGATGGCGGACATCATATTCTGCATACCCGGGCGGCGAAGATCTGGCTCAACAAGCTTGCGGCAGATAGTAATTTTACCATTGATTATTATACCAGTACCAGGCCAATTACTAAAGAGTTTCTAGGGCAGTATCAACTATTTATTCAGATCGATTATCCTCCTTACTCCTGGAGTAAAGAATCCGAAGATGCTTTTATTGAATATATTGAACAGGGAAAAGGAGGCTGGATTGGTTTTCATCATGCTACCTTGTTAGGAACTTTTGATGGTTTTCCATTATGGCAGTGGTTTTCCAGCTTTATGGGCGGTATTCAATTCAAAAAATATATCCCTGATTTTGCAGCGGCCACAGTGAATGTCGAGATTAATAGACATCCTGTAATGGCGGGTGTACCGGCTTCTTTTCCCATCATCAGAGAAGAGTGGTATACCTATGATAAAAGTCCGCGCCTGAATAAAAATATTCAGGTTCTGGCCACTGTAGATGAAAATACCTATATCCCCTCAAGGGATATTAAGATGGGTGACCATCCCGTTATCTGGACAAATACAAAAATGAAAGCCAGGAATCTCTATATTTTTATGGGACATGGTCCTGAACTATTCGAAAATCCCTCTTATACCACGCTGTACAAAAATGCCATATTCTGGGCAGCCAAAAAAATGAAGTAGTTGGGGTTTTACTGAGGAAGTTCTGAAAACCCGGTTTGTTTATTTCTATCAATATTTTGTTATCTGAAGATTTATTTGCCAATCTTTAGATATAATACAACAGTTTTTCGGATAATTAATTTCTGGATATGTCCTTACTTACCGTACTCTTCGGACTTCTTCTTCTCCTGGTTCTTATCATCAAAAAAGTAAGTCCGATGCTGGCCTTACTGATCGTATCTGTTATTACCGGCTTATTGCTTGGAATGTCGCCGGGAAAAGTAATGACAACCATTTCAGCAGGGATAGGCAATACATTGGGCAGTATGGTGATGGTATTGGCACTGGGTGCCATGTTGGGTAAATTGATAGAAGAAAGCGGTTCTTCCAAAAAAATTGTATTCATCCTGATTCGTCTTTTCGGGATTAGAAATATTCAATGGGCTATATTATTAACTGGTTTGCTGGTAGGTATCCCATTATTCTATAATGCGGGATTTGTGGTTTTGGTTCCCCTGATATTTGCCATTGCTTCTACTACACGTTTACCCTTATTATACCTCGCTTTGCCGATGGCTGCCGCATTATCAGTTACTCATGGTTTTCTTCCTCCTCATCCCGGCCCATTGGCCATAGCATCTATCTTTAAAGCCGATGTGGGTATTATTCTTATTTATGGGTTAATATTGACTTTCCCTATTGCGATCGCCGGAGGAATAATTTTGCCCCGAATCATCCTGAAGAATAATTTGTCTGCTGCCAGTCCGGTAGAATTTCTACCCGAAGAAGAAAAGCTTCTGCCATCTGGCTTCAGGAGCTTTATCACAGCTTTGTTGCCGGTATTTTTAATAATTGCGGGCACTGCAGGCACTTTTTTCATTCGTTCGGAAGCTATCAAACCACTGTTTGTGTTTATAGCAGATCCTACAATTGCCCTGCTGGCAGGGGTATTGCTTAGCATTATTATTCTCAAAATTCCGATTGCTAGGGCAATGGATTACAGTGCCGAGGGGCTTAAAGGTGTTGCGATGATTATTCTGATTATTGCCGCAGGTGGTGCATTTAAGCAGGTTCTTATTGACAGCGGGGTAGGAGATACAGTCAAAGAGTTTTCCTCAGTGTTTGATCTCTCGCCTTTATTTCTTGCCTGGCTTATAGCAGCTTTAATCAGGGTTACCCTGGGTTCGGCTACGGTTGCCGGACTTACTGCAGCAGGTATTGTCCTGCCATTAGCCGCGAATGGCGTATCAGCAGAGTTAATGGTACTTTCTATAGGTGCCGGAAGCCTGATGTTTTCTCATGTGAACGATACCGGATTCTGGATGTTTAAGGAATATTTTAACCTGAGTTTAAAACAGACCTTCGGCACCTGGACTGTCATGGAGAGTCTGGTATCTGTGTTGGGTTTACTCGGGGTGCTTTTGATCAATCAATTTCTGTAAGATGCTTTGATGTCCAAAATGGACATTAGGGTATAGGCTTGTCTTTATTTAGTTTTCAGAGAGGTGTTTAGTCTCCAAACCCCTCTTAAATATCACCCGTTTATCAAATTCCAATAATTCCTAAATTCTATTTTAGAATCCCAAAGCATTTCCGTAAAATTGCATCCTCAAATCATGCTGCCTTTTGGTGGAATGAGCGCCCATAGCTCAGTTGGTTAGAGTAGAAGACTCATAATCTTTTGGTCCCTGGTTCGAGCCCAGGTGGGCGCACAAAAGCTCCGCGAAAGCGGGGCTTTTGTTTTTTGCGCCAGCCTGGGCGAGAAGCCTGTCCCGACGAAAGGAGGGAACTGCAGGTGGACGCACAAATAATGAAACCTCAAATAAACTCAACAAAGCATAAAGTCATACTGTTTATCATGGCATAGGGAAAGAGTCGAATTAGAATATTGAGTCTGAATAAAAAAAATCCAGACACTGTCCGGCGAGCAAAACCTATGGAATTAAGAGTCTTTGATAAATCATAGATTACATTTCCTTTTCATCCGGTGCCGCGGCAAGCAGATCCGATACATTCAATTGGTATACCTCTTTGTATAATCTGTTGAAATAAGTGGCTGTACTAAAACCGGCAATGTTTGAAATTTCGGCTACGGTTGTATACTTCCCGGACGAAATAGCTTCGGATGCTATTTTTAGCCGAACATTCTGGATCAGTTGATTGGGAGTGATCCCCAGTATCCGTTTTACCTTCCTGAAAAGCTGACGTTCGCTCATCCCCAATTCCGTACTCAGCAAGCCAACACTTAAATTCATATAGCCGATATACTTTTTAACAGCGTCTTCAAATTCATTGAGCCATTCCTCTTCCGCTTTTAAACGCTCGTTAACAACACCACGATTAGAAACGAGCAGGTGAGACACCGCTTCCTCTTTTTTATGCCGGGGATTGATCTTCTTGGCGATTCCGAAGATCAACTGATCGCGTTTTATTGGCATGGATGTCCATGATAACCAAACTACCTCCCCGCTTTTGCTAAGGTATCGGTTCTCAAAGTTAAGGAGCGGCTGATCTTCCTTTACGCTTTGCCTGCTTTTAGCTGTAATATCCTGATCGTCGGGGTGAACAAAAGAGTTGATTGGTCGCGATTTCAGCTCTTCATCAGTGTATCCAAGCGTTTTTGAAACTGCGGGATTTATTTTCTTAAAGTAACCATCGTATCCGGCAATACAGATCAAATCCGGAGTCAGTTCAATAAAATACTCGAGATCAAATAAACTTGTAAAAGTGGGCTGATTCATCGCAGAGTATTTTATTCTTAAAAGGTTTCGGTCTTTCAAATATGATAATTATCGTGAGTTAAACGATGTATAAGGTTAAAAAGTTACTGTAAGAGTTAAATCGTATCGACCATTTTGGCAGGCTGGTTCAGGAGATTGGCGGGTTTGTTATTTTCCTAAGGCAGATTTTTGTAGATGTTGGGAAGGCGGAATTAAATATTCAGCCTTGACCTCTTCAAGAATTTCTACCTGTCTATGAAAAAACATTATAATCATTTTCTTAAAAGCAGTTCGAAGAGAATTTATCTCATCTTTCTCCTTTCGCTGTGCACTAGTGTTGCCAACGCTCAAAGCGTGACCTGGGCATTTTTGAAAGGCTTTGCAGAATTACAAGGAACGCCCGTTTATGGCACAATGGGCGTAGCAGACCCGGCCAATCTGCCCGGCGCGCGACACAGTTCAGCTACCTGGCAAATCGGCAGCAAGCTCTATCTTTTTGGGGGAGGTGCCACAACCTCAAACTCCTCATACCTCAACGACATGTGGGAATACGATACGGATACCGGGAACTGGAGATGGATTAAAGGGAACAGTTCAACTAATCAAGCAGCTACTTATGGCACCTTGGGCGAACCTGCAGAAGCCAACAGCCCGGGGGGAAGAGGCAATTCAGTGACCTGGGTAAGCGGAGGAAAGCTTTACCTTTTTGGAGGTCAAACCTATATTCTTCCAGGTAATAACCGGCGTCTGAACGATCTTTGGGTATTCGACCCTGCAACAGGATACTGGTGCTGGATCAAGGGCAGCAGTTTATTTGACCAAAATGCAATCTATGGAACAATTGGTGTAGCAGCGTCAGCCAATACACCAGGCTCAAGACATAGTTCGGTAAGCTGGGAAAGCGGGGGCAAACTCTATCTGTTTGGGGGGCAAGCCTATATCTCATCAATCGATTCCAAGTTGAACGATCTTTGGGTATTCGATCCCGCAACTGGATACTGGTGCTGGATCAAGGGCAGCAGCTTAGCAAATCAAACAGGAACCTATGGTACACTGGGTGTAGCAGCAGCAGCCAATACACCAGGCGGAAGATTTGGTTCCGTTTCCTGGGAAATCGAAGGAAAGCTCTATCTGTTTGGGGGCGGTAATGGCCAGCAATTCAACGACCTTTGGGAGTATGAAGTAGAAACCGGTCACTGGCGCTGGATCAAAGGGAGCAACTCGACAAACCAGGCAGGCATCTATGGCACACGTGGTACGGCAGCGGCAGCCAATACTCCGGGCACAAGATACAACTCCGAAGGCTGGGAAAGCGGGGGAAAACTCTTTCTCTTTGGGGGATTTGGCCGGAGCTCAACAAATTCCGGGACACTCAATGACCTTTGGGAATATAACCCAGATACCGGGCACTGGCGCTGGATCAAGGGCAGTAATTTGCCTAACAAGCTCGGTATACTAGGATCGCTAGAGGCCGCAAATCAGCCTGGGGCAAGAGATGATGCAATAAGCTGGAAGGCCGGGGGCAAGCTCTATCTTTTCGGCGGTACAGGTTCTAGCATTACCGACCAAAGGTCTAGTATTCGGGGAGACTTATGGTCAGCCACTTTCGTTTCTACCAGTGCGGCACTTACTAGTCTTACGCTTTCTGATGGCACCTTGTCGCCGGATTTTCATTCCGATACTACGAGCTATTCAACCTCGGTGAGCAACAGTACTACGAGCATCACGGTAACACCAACAGTTTCAGATGCAACAGCAAGTGTAAAGGTGAATGGTGTTGGAGTAACAAGCGGAAGCGCAAGTGCGGCAATCAGTTTATCCGGAGGTTCTAATACCATTACTACTGTGGTAACTGCCCAGGATGGCGAAACGACCAAAACCTATACCCTTATAATAAATCGCGCGCTTTCAACTAATGCCAACCTGGCGGCTTTGTCAACCAGTTCGGGCACTATCGACCCAGTATTCGATGCAGCTAAGCTGAGCTATGCAGCGAGTGTACCCTTTGCCACCTCTTCGATAACGGTCACACCCACTCTCTCAGAGGCGAACGCGACCATCCAGGTACAGGTAAATGGCGGCGGCTATTCCAGTGTTACCAGCGCCAGTGCATCTGCTGCCCTAGCTTTGAATGTAGGAAGCAATACCATCGATGTAAAGGTTACCGCTCAGGATGGGACTACAATTAAAACGTATACGATTACAGTAACCAGAGAGAAAGCCGATCAGGTAATTACTTTCAATGCCTTTAGTGCTAAAAAATATGGTGATGCTGCCTTTGAACTCGCAGCTACTGGCGGCGCATCAGGAAATCCGTTGATATACGTTAGCACGGTTCCCACAGTCGCTTCTGTATCCGGCAACATATTTACGATAGTTGGTACAGGAGAAACTGAAATAAGAGTTTCACAGGAAGGTAATGCGAACTATAATGCAGCGCCAGACGCAGTGCAAACACTTATCGTAACTAAAGGTGATCAAACAATCACCTTTGCAGCACTGCCTGCTAAAACGTTCGGAGATGCTGCGTTTAACCTGACAGCCACCGGCGGTGCTTCAGGCAATGCGGTCACGTATGTTAGTTCGAACCCGGCTGTAGCCACTGTTAGTGGAAATACAATCACGATCGTTGGCGCCGGAACAACAAATATTACTGCTTCTCAAACAGCCAATACCAATTACAATTCAGCTACTGATGTCGTTCAGGAGTTGGCAGTGAGCAAAGCCTCCCAGACAATCACATTTGCAGCCCTGCCTGCTAAAGCGTTCGGAGACGCCGCGTTTAATCTAACAGCGACCGGCGGGGCTTCAGGAAACGCAGTTACCTATGTCAGTTCTAACACAGCTGTAGCAACTGTTAGCGGAAATACGGTCACCATAGTTGGCGCCGGAACAACAAACATTACTGCTTCTCAGGCAGCCAATACCAATTACAATGCAGCTAATGATGTCGTTCAGGAGCTGACAGTAGGCAAAGCAGTACAAACAATCACATTTGCAGCACTCCCTGCTAAAACCTTCGGAGATGCGGCGTTCAATCTAACAGCGACCGGTGGGGCTTCAGGCAATGCAGTTACGTATGTTAGCTCGAACCCGGCTGTAGCCACCATTAGCGGAAATACTATCACCATCGTTGGTGCGGGAACAACAAATATTACTGCTTCTCAAACAGCCAATACCAATTACAATTCAGCTAATGATGTCGTTCAGGAGCTGGCAGTGAGCAAAGCCTCCCAGACAATCACATTTGCAGCCCTGCCTGCTAAAGCGTTCGGAGACGCCGCGTTTAATCTAACAGCGACCGGCGGGGCTTCAGGAAACGCAGTTACCTATGTCAGTTCTAACAAAGCTGTAGCAACTGTTAGCGGAAATACGGTCACCATAGTTGGCGCCGGAACAACAAACATTACTGCTTCTCAGGCAGCCAATACCAATTACAATGCAGCTAATGATGTCGTTCAGGAGCTGACAGTGGGCAAAGCAGTACAAACAATCACATTTGCAGCACTCCCTGCTAAAACCTTCGGAGATGCTGCATTTAACCTGACAGCGACCGGCGGAGGTTCAGGCAATGCGGTTACCTATGCCAGTTCTAACACAGCGGTAGCAACTGTTAGCGGAAATACGGTCACCATAGTAGGCGCGGGAACAACAAATATCACTGCTTCCCAAGCGGCCAATACCAATTACAATGCAGCTACTGATGTCGTTCAGGAGCTGGCAGTGGGCAAAGCCTTCCAGACAATCACATTTGCAGCACTGCCTGCAAAAACATTCGGAGATGCAGCTTTTGATCTGACTGCTACTGGCGGGGCATCGGGCAATGCGCTTACCTACTTCAGCTCGAACACGGCTGTAGCAACAATCTCGGGCACTAGGGTTACGATTCTAGGCGCAGGCAGCACCAACATTACTGCTTCGCAGGCAGGAAATACCAATTACAATGCAGCAAGCGATGTGGTACAGTCGCTAATAATTAACAAAGCAGGACAAAGCATCAATTTTTCGGCACTGGCAGCTAAAACTTTTGGGGATGCAGCATTTGATCTGACCGCTACAGGCGGAGCATCGGGCAATGCGCTTACTTACCTCAGCTCGAACACGGCCGTCGCTACAATATCAGGCAGAACCGTGACGCTGGTTGGAGCCGGATCAACTAATATTACTGCATCACAAGCGGGTAACGCTAATTATACTGATGCAGCAGACGTGCAGCAGGTATTAATTGTTAATAAAGGGGTATCAGCTATTGCTAAGCTCTCGGCTTTGGGATTGAGCACCGGAATCTTAAGTCCCGTTTTCTCGGCAAGTACGACTTCGTATAGTGCGTCTGTCGCAAACAACATTAGCTCAGTAACAATAACACCTGCAGCCGAACAGTCAGAAGCTACCATCCGGGTAAACGGAAGCCTGGTAAACAGCGGAATTGCATCAGGAATAATAGCTCTTAATGTAGGAAGTAATACAATAAGCACTGTCGTTACAGCACAGGACGGCTCAACAAGCAAAACCTACACCATCACTATAACACGTGCGGTGGCTATTTTATCCTCTGTAAGTACTTTATCTTCTCTTTCACTAAGTGCAGGAATATTAAGCCCGGCATTTTCACCCTCAATAAGTTCTTATACTGCTTATGTCAATAACGGAATAAGCTCTGTTACACTAAGCCCGGTAGCAGATCAGGCAGGAGCAAGCATTAAAATAAATGGCAATACTGTAACTGCTAAAAATCCTTCGGGAAAGATAGCACTAAACGCAGGGGAAAATACCATTACTACCATTGTAACCGCTGAAGATGGTAAAAGCACGAATACCTATGTCGTAAAAGTCACCCGCTTGCAACCAGAGCAGATTTTACCCGATACAGGCGGTAATAGCACCGTAAATAATACGTCTAATCAGGTATTAATAACCTCTCCCGCACAAGCTGTTACGGTAACGGTAGCAGCCGGAACAACAGCAGCTCCATCTATCTCTTATGGTAATCTTATTTCCGGAGGTACAGGAACTATACCTCAAACCAGTATTAATTCCCCGCTGGCAAACGTGCAGATCCCTGCCGGAACTGTTGTAACAGGCTCAAACTCCACATGGAATGGTGTAATCTATGCACCGGCAGTTTCAAGTTATGATCTTCCTGTAGTACCTGGGGAGGTAACTACGGTTGGACTGATCATAGAAGTCGGAAGTGAAACGAATTCACTTTCGTTTAGTAAAGGAGTCCGGCTGTTGTTACCGGGACAATCCGGCATGCGTGTTGCCAGGGTTCATGGATTGGTTTATACAGAAATCACCGCTGTAGGCTCATCGGATACACAAGCGGCTGGCGACGCGCTTCCGGCAGAAGGGGCCTTTAAGATCAATGTTGGTGCCGACCTGGTGATCTGGACTAAAGCGTTTTCAAGATTTATCACCTTTACACAAACAACAGACCTGAACGTGGCTGTGGTAGCTTCTGATAAAGATGCACTGACAGAGGATCTCATCAAAGGTGCAAACACAGACCTTAATCATATCACTACCACACTGACTAATCCACTCCCGGCAACTCTTCCCGGAGGATCTGAAGTGTCCTGGACAAGCAGCAATGCTGCGATAATTTCGGCAGACGGACAAACACTAAACAGACCCTTAATGGGGTTGCCAAATCCGTTGGTAACACTTACTGCAACGGTTAAGAAAGGACTAATAACTGATACAAAAACGTTTAATTTAAAGGTATTACCCCTGGCAAACCTGGCACCAACACTAGGGCCTATCGTTAATCAGCCGGCCATATGTCCTGCCCCGGTCTTGCAAAGTATAGCATTAAGTGGAATCAGCGCAGGGCCGGAATCGGGGCAAAGCACTACACTAAGCGTGAGCTCAAACAAGCCTGATCTGCTTAATCAGCTTAGTGTGACATCCAATGGTTCAACAGGAGCAATCACTTACATGCCTGTTCCGGGTGCTAGCGGTACAGCAATAATCACTGTTATTGTAAAAGATAATGGTGGTACAGAGGATGGCGGTACAGATGCAATATCGAGGTCATTCACTGTCACCATTAATCCACTTCCGTCGATCCATATAAGCAACAGTGCAGGTAATTCGCTGAGCAAAGGAAATACAGCAGTGCTTACAGCTTCGGGAGGAACAGAATACAGCTGGGTAACACAATCAGGCATTATCAACGGACAAAACTCAGCAGTACTAACTGTCAGACCGGCAAAAACAACAAGCTACACCGTAAAGGTAACTAGTGCTATGGGTTGTATAAGCTCACACAGCATAACCGTCAACGTGATCGACGATTATCAGGCGCTTGAAGCGATGAATATTTTGACACCAAATGGTGATGGGAAAAATGACTATCTGGTCATTAAAAACCTGGACTATTACCCCGACCATTCGCTCAGGATATTTGATCGTTCTGGCCGGATAATTTATCAGAAAGTAGATTATCAGAACGATTGGGATGGCAGTTTTGAAGGTTCCCCCCTGGCACAAGGAACTTATTATTATGTGATAGATTTCGGTGCGGGTAAGAACAGATTGAAAGGTTTTGTGAGTATAGTAAAGTAAGAAGATGGTTTTAAAAATGAGATTTATATTACTGACATTGCTGTTTTATATTTTACAAGGCATCGCAATAGACGTTCATGCACAGCTTAATCCAATCGGCGCACTTTACTTCCAAAATCAATATCTGGGCAATCCGGCAATGGTAGGAAGAAAAGGCTTTGATGTTAACATGAGTTATCGCAAACAATGGAGCAACATTCCCGGAGGACCATCCAGTCAGATACTTACCGGGGAGTACGCATTTACCCACAATGCAGGTATCGGATTGAATATGTCCAATGAAACGTCCGGATTATTCAGAAGTCTGAGGAGCGTAGCCAGCTATGCATATCATATGCCTCTCAACGAAAATAATACTAAACTTTCATTCGGTCTTTCATTAGGCTTCCTGAATGAACGCCTAAGCCGGGAAGATATGAATGGTGATCCAAATGATATTATTGTTGCTAACTATAACCAGACGGAAACCTATGTAGATGGCGATTTCGGACTGGCATATACCAGTAACAAGCTGAGTGTTCAGGCTGCCCTGCCGAATATTAAGGGTATTTTTCAACGTGACCTGGTAAACCAGAGCATAAATCATCCTACGTTTTTCTCAGCAGTAAGTTATAAAATTGATAGCGAAAACCCCAATGGGATAAGCCTGGAGCCCAAAGTGGTATATCGTGGCATTAAAGGACTTAATAACATCCTGGACATCGGGGCTAATGTTAGTTATGTAAATAAGGTTAATCTTTTCGGAATGTATCATAGCATAGGAAGTGCTACTTTCGGATTGGGGATGAATTACCAATCATTTAGTATTATTGGCATTTACTCAACCAGCACCACATCACTGGCCGGCTATAGCAGCGGGAACTTTGAGATTGGTTTGAAAGCCTCAGTATTTAAATAATAAGCTATTGCTGGCTTAATCTTTTGTCCAGTTTTTATTGTTACAATTCCAGTTAGGCTAGGTACCTTTTGAAGTGCTACGTGAAGGATTTGAAAGGAGATAGATCAATTATTAGGCGAAATCAGGATAAATGGACGCCAGGCTTATCTGGATACCAACGCTGATAACTTTAGTAGAATTGTTCATGATTATTCTGATGACCCAAAAGGATTTATTCTTTGGAAGGATCTGTTGGAGGAGAAGTTGTTTTAATATTTATTACAAGTGCCCGGATCAATGCTAAGGTGTTAGAGAAGGAGATATGTGAGTATATGGTGGTATGAAATGAAGCCTGCCTAATTATTTGTTACATTAGTAATCATGGTATGACAAACGATCAAATTATTATTTATCAAAATCCGGACGGAAATATTGACGTTGAAGTTGTCTTGCAAGATGATTCGGTATGGTTGACTTTAAACCAAATAACAGAGCTTTTTGAAAGAGATAAGTCTGTAATCTCAAGGCATATTCGTAATGTATTTAAGGAAGGTGAATAAGAGCGAGGTGCAACTGTTGCAAAAAATGCAACAGTTCAAAAAGAAGGCAATAGAGAGGTAATTAGAGAAATTGAATATTACAACCTTGACATTATCTTGTCAGTAGGATATAGAGTAAATTCTAAAAGAGGGACACAATTCCGTATCTGGGCGAATAAAATTCTTAAAGAGTATTTAATACGAGGCTACTCAATCAACGAAGATCGCTTAAAAGGTCAAGCGGAGCAATTAGCCAATTTGAAACGAACTGTGAACCTTCTGAGCAAAGTATTAGAAAGTAAACAACTTTCATCAGACGAAGCCACCGGTTTGTTAAAAGTCGTTACAGATTATACCTATGCTTTAGACATCCTGGACAAATATGATCATCAACAACTAGGGTTAGATAATACTACCCAGGATAATCTGATTTTTAGAGCAACTTATGAAGAGGCCATAAAAGCAATAAAGACCTTGAAAGACAAGTTTGGTGGTAGTTCGCTATTTGGAAATGAAAAAGACGCATCTTTCCGAAGTTCAATTGGAACGATTTACCGATCATTCGGAGGTGTTGATTTATATCCAAGTATTGAGGAAAAAGCAGCGAACTTACTCTACTTTGTCGTGAAGAATTATTCCTTTACGGATGGGAACAAACGTATTGCAGCATATCTGTTTGTTTGGTTCTTGGAAAAGAATGGCATCCTGTATAGGCTGGATGGTTCAAAGAGAATTGCCGATAACACTCTGGTTGCACTTACACTTATGATAGCAGAATCAAGACCAGATGAAAGAGAGATGATGATGAAAGTGGTCATCAACCTGATAAATCAAAAAAATTAAAACAGGTGCATCCATTTTTCGAGCTCCAGGAAATCTTCGGTCGTGAAAGTAACTAAGAGACATACTGTTTAGTTGGGGACTCTAATAGCGGGGCTAATATCTTTTTTGTCTTTGCATTCTCGTATTTCGAAACATCGCGTTTAAGCTTCCTGGTGTCCATGGTACTAACTTTAAGCGCTACATTTTTTTAAACTTCTACCGGATCTTCAGCAAGAGATTCAAGATTATTTAACAGGTCAACTATCAGGAATTCTTTGGTTATTTTACTCGGAAAGTGTGGCTTCATGCGGAAGGAGAACTTCCTGCTCCCTAGTTTGAATTCACCGTGTCGTTTATGATTGTATACGGTTCTTTCATTATAAAACTGGGTAGTAGCAACTCCTAAACTGTTATAAGAGCTTGGTGAAGTAACCAGAAATCTACCATCCTTAAGAAAGCTTCGTATTAAGACCTCTTCCTCAGGTGGCGTTTTACCAAAGGCACTTAGTTTCGGGTAATAATATAAACCCTGAGAAAGTTCATGGAATAAATCGGACGATGGAGAATTTATGCCCTGAAAGCTCTTTCAGGTGAAATGAACGTGAGATCTTTGCTTCTCAAAGAATGGGTTGGTACACGATCAGACCATCTCTTTTTGAAAATGAATCTTGCCTTAAAAATCCTCCGAAGCCGGATTTTCTAATGAGCATCTTAAACAGATTTAAGAGCATCAAATGAGATGAGAATTCAAAGCCCCCGTTTCTAAATAAAACTTCCCCATATTTTGTATATTCCCCTGAATAATATATCCCTATGCCCAAATACACAACGCCTTCAATATACGTGGATGAAATCTCCAACCTTCCACCTTCTGTTAGCGAGGTCGCAAGCGCCATTCCCGCTTTTTTGGGTTATACCGTGAAGGCGCCGGGAGACAGAACTGATATCTCACCTGTTCCAACAAGGATATCTTCCTTGTCTGAGTACAATCAATTGTTCGGGGGACCGCCGGAGTCGTCAGTATCTGTAAAATGGAAGAAGGTAGCCGGGAAATTCAAATTAGATATAAATCAGGCGGAAGTAGTTCACACCCTGTATTACGCGCTTAGAATGTTCTTTGATAATGGAGGCAGGAATTGTTATATCGTTTCTGTTGGACGATATCATTCGCAAAAATCATTCGCAGATTTCGAGGCCGGATTGACCGCCCTTAAACATGAAGAAGAACCTACGCTGATAGTATTATCTGAAGCATGCGGTCTTGAGCAACCCGGTGATTATTATACCATTTGCCGGCAGGCATTGGAGCAATGCAGTACCATGACCAACCGCTTCTGCATCCTGGATGTGCTGAGTGATGATATCAATGGAAAGGGATTCAGAGATGAGAACGGGATTGGCGAAAAGAACCTGAAGTATGGTGCGGTGTATTATCCTTTTCTCAGAACAACACAAAGAGCCCTGGTGCCGGAAGATAGGATCGCTGTAATTGAGAGTGCAAGCCGGGATACGAAAACGCTTCATGAGACCGGACAATCGGATCCGGAGCTTTACAAGGCCATCACAACAGCGTTAACTGATCCGAAATATACACTCATCCTTCCACCCTCATCGGCTATTGCGGGTGTATATGCACAGGTAGACCGGGAACGGGGAGTGTGGAAAGCTCCTGCAAATATAGTGCTGATGTCGGTACTGAAACCGATGATAAAAATTACAGCCGAGGATCAGGACATACTAAACGTTTCGCCGGATGGAAAATCTATAAATGGTATTCGCAGTTTTGTGGGTAAGGGCACGCTGGTTTGGGGCGCCCGCACCATGGCTGGCATAGATAATGAGTGGCGGTATATCTCGATCCGAAGGCTATTCAACATGATTGAGACATCGGCTATTAAAGCCAGCAATTTCGTCGTTTTTGAGCCAAATGATGCCAGCACATGGCTTAAAGTAAAAGGCATACTTGAAAGTTACCTCTATGGTTTGTGGCAGCAAGGAGCTCTGGCAGGCAAGACTCCTGAGGAAGCATACTTTGTTCATGTGGGTTTGGGTATTACGATGACCGCCCTGGATATAACAGAGGGAAAACTGATTGTTGAACTGGGAGTGGCTGCCGTCAGAGCACAGGAATTTATAACGCTGATGCTTGTGCATAAACTCAACAAAGTATAAGGTCATACTTTTTGTCAGTTCGGGATACCTTTAAGGAGGCGAAGAAAGGAGAGAATGCATCCCAGGTTCAATAGCCGAAAGTATCTTTAGGAAAAAAAGAAGGTTGATCAGAAAGAAGATCTGAGGGAGCAGAATAAGTGAAACAGGAAGAAAAGTGTGAAAGTTTAGGATTGAGTAGCCCGCGGAAGCGGGCTTTTTTTTACAGAATTTTTCTTTTAGCTATATTTAGTTAATGTCTAAACTTGGAAGAAATGACCCCTGCTTTTGCGGAAGCGGAAAAAAATACAAAAAATGCTGCATTAATTTGGGAGTTCCTCCAGAATCTCAAATGCAGCCAGCACAGCTTTTTGAGAGCGTATTTAAGCAACAAAAACCATCTCACTCGTTCATTAAGAAGTACGATTTACGAGAACTGCTTAAACTCGTTTCATTGCTCCAGCTTCAGCCACTTAACCATGGTAAGAATGTACGCCTTGAGCTGTTGGCGACAGAAATCGTAAACAATATTCGTGGAGGTGGGACAAATACAAGGCATAATGAAATTTCAAGGGATCTGAAAATACATTGTACAAAGCATTGGGCAGAAGATCCACCGGAGGAATTCTTTACCGAGAACATCGTTTTTGTAAATGGGAACAATATCGTTTATCCTGGAATTTACTCGGATTGCACTGAGATCGTTCAGGGTCTTTTGCACAGCTTATTAGACCGTAAGAAACTACCTAACGACTATGTACATGAAGTTTCAGAAGCAAGTCTTTTTATTCTGCACGTTCAGAATACCATAGCTGAGAAGCTTGGTCACACACACCGAATGTTCGAAGAGTCTGACGGAAAGGAGTTGTTCATACCGAATGAAGCTATACTCGCTAGAGATAAAGAACTTTTTTCTTTCGACCAGGATCAGCTTGAGGCGATATCCGATAATCTGAACATACCAGTTAATACGATCCGCAACTTTACCTACGAAATCTCCCACAAGATCAATGCTATAGAATTCGACGATTCTAATCCACTTTTTTTAAAGCCGTTTATAGAGTTGGACGGACAATTTTTTCTTGTGATGCCGACGGCACTTCTTTGCGCACTATGTGAGTTCATTGTCGAAAAAGCGAGAGAATATTCCTGTCTCGATGAGCTTCTCAGTAATTTTTCGAACGAGGCCGCAGGGGAGATTGATATGATTCTAGGAATGATGGGATGGCGGAAAGTCGACTTCGATTTTATAACCAAACCTCCCAAAGTGTCCAACTTCGGCTTGGTTGAAGAAATGTGGCAATTCGATACCAACAAACTCGCATATGTCCCTACGATAATAGAGTTACCCAAAACTTTCATTCCCAGGGACGAAATGGAGAAGGTTTCAAAAGAATTTGAAGCCCGGGTTAAAGCAATCGCTGAAGCTTTTCATGCAAAGAATCCCGACGGAAGGCTGATGGTTGTAGGTATTACCTTAAAAACTTCTGTTTTGCAGAGGTTTATGATGTCCTGTAAGGATATTAAATATGTTGATCAGGAAATAGTAATCCCATTTTACGATCTGCAATGCCTGACCCGTCATTGGCATTTCGAACCTTTGACTTTGTGGAAATATGTTAAATATCTCGATCTAAGCAGAGCTGCGATCATGTTTTCTCCGATGAACTCTCATCTATCCAAGTTCAATTGGTATCAACGCAACCATGAGGCATTTAATGACTCGGATGAACGACCGTTTAACTTTGCAGCTTTCGAACTGGATATTGAAGGAAACATAAAACGCGAAGCCAAAGCGAAGATCGACAGAGTGGGCATCCCTTTCACTGTTAACGGAGTTACCGGATTTGTACGATGCCGCAGAAAGGAAGAACACTACCCGGTATACATATCCGATGAAATCCGCTCCGGCTATCTCCGGAGTTGTTTACTTGGGTTCTCGTGCCCTATATGGATTCAAGGGAATCAATCAATGGATTATACCGCGGATATATATATAAATGCAATATTGTTTTGGTTGTACAGAGGCTACGATGTGCTACATGGATTTATTAACCAGCTTCGAAAACGGCCAATCGTCATTACGCTGCATTTAGATACCCTTTTGTCACGACCCGAAGAGTGGGAATTTCCTGATGTTACACAGGAAATTGAACTTAGCTACAACATTATTCCAACACTTAGAGCTGTGGAAATCAAAGTTCCGTTCGGTATTGTTGATCAGCTTTCCAGAGTTAGTAATGAGGGAGAGCAGACTTTTATGAAGCATATAATTCATATAATTGGAGATCTGATAGAACAACTGGGACTTGGAACAAATCTTACTGAAGAGGAACTGGATGCCACGATAAAGGAAATAATGCCTAGCGGTAATGAGAAAATGATCATTATGGCGCAGAGTGACCGGGATATTAGTTTGTCAGCTACCGCAATTCGGCCGGCGCGTAAAATACCCAAGTCCGAAATTTCATATATTCTTAATAACCAGGTGAGTTGGTTAGGATATACAAAGGAAATCCCGAGGAAGATCGCATCGGCCTCCGTTAAAATATCTCTTTTAAATGACTTGGTAAAAGTGCATTTTAAACAGGTCATAGATTTGGTAAATAAATACGACGCTGTTCAGCTTCTTGTTTATTTAATGCAGCGGCATGAAAATACCCTTCATGAGAGAGCATTTCGAAAGATAACCTATCCAGCCAAAGCAGCTTGCTACGGAAGCTTTATCGACGTCCAGCAACAATACATTGATACCGAAGCAGATTTAGTTAGCAGCAGCCTTGCCCTTCGAACATTGATTGAATTTGTTGCTTGTGAAATGCCTGGTGGCAAATCGATACCCAACGACGATGATATCGATCTTATGTTGGCACACGTTAGCGAATTGGTCAATTACGGCGCGATGTCCGACACTATTAAATTCGAGATATATGAGCCCGAAATTGGCCTTTTGCCTTCGGGAAGAATTGGAATCGGTCACGAATTTGCCGATACCACTTTGCGGGCTTTTCGTGATGACATATATATCGAAGAATATGAAAGACATATAACTGAGTATGCAGAGCATTTTTACGATCCAGAACAAAAGAAGCCAGATGCTTTGTCTTCAAAAGAAGACCCATATTGGGACAAAGTAGATGCAGTGTTCCGTGAAACTTGGGGGATAACGATATGGGATATTTTAGGTGCGAGTAACTTTATCGGATGGACGGTTTTTTCGAAGAATGAATCGGTAGCGATTATGTCTCATGAAGAATTGAAAGATTTATTTACGAACCGTTCCAACCTTTCTAATGAGGAATTTGCTGGATTTCTAAAAGTGCTCTCATTCGAGGAACGAAAGGGCATTCTTGGCGTTGATGCAAAAGACCTGCCTGAAGTATATCCTTGGCGGTATAACAGGAGGGTATCCTATATGCTAAAACCGATCGTTCCCGTCAAATTGAACGAACAACAGTTCTATTTGATTAGTGTGAGGCATCTTTATACCGCTGCTCAAAATATTATTGCTCGTTTCTTCGACGGCACGTTGAAAACAGGAAAACAGGACTTTAAAATTCAAAACCTCCTTGCTCAGCGAAACGATATCAAGGGAAAGGCATTTCGGGACAAGGTTTGCAATTGGCTAAAAGAGAATACGACCTTCGAGGTTTATCCTTATGAAGTCAAAATTAAGCCTAAGGCTTTTTTCAAATCTGAATGTGACAAAGGAGATATAGACATTCTGGCAATCGATCACCAGGGTAAAATACTTTACTCAATCGAATGCAAGAACACTTCACAAGCTAAAATCGCTTACGATATTCATGCGGAGATTAGCAACTATTTAGGTAGGAACGGAAAGGAAGGCATGATTGAGAAGCACGTCAGACGCGACCAATGGCTAAATGAAAACAAGGAGGATTGCCTTTCAACGCTAGGACTAACAAAAGAATATGCGATTAAATCTATTGTAATCACCAAGAATATTCTTCCAACAAAGTACATTAAAGAAACAAAGTTGCCTATGTTTTCGTTCGCGGACCTATTGCAAAATCGGGTTTTTATGAATCTGTAAACAAATGGTAGATATCAATTACTTGATTTATTGGATGATGTTTACCTAAATTATCAGTATGGCAAATTTCAACCGACAGCTTCTTGTCACCTATGAAAAGGTTTACGGCGAAAATTTACCGGCAGATCACGTCGGAATATCCGCGATAAATAAAATAACATGGGCAAAAATAATTGCGCGACTAAACCATGTTGCGAGAACACGTTCAGAATACGCTCCTATTGACGTATTCAGCGATTGGTTTAACAGTGAGAATCACGCCGCTGCGAATGAAATATGGGACAAGTTGAAGGCCTCCTACAACAAGCTGGGAGTTAGGGCCAATGATCTCCATATTTTAAACGTGTGGAGTAATCTCACTTTATTGGATGAGGTCTTGTCTACGGAAATTCCCGAGAACTCTGGAATGTCGAACTCCGAATCTGAAGTGCTTGCCTTCGAGCTTTATCTAGATGCAAATCAAAAAGCGGCCCAACGAACCGATCGTATTTTCGATCAGATAAAAGAACAAGATCATCCGAATATCGTAGATCGTTTTGCTCGGATTGGTTTAACACTATTATATCCTTACCATGATTTAAATCATTTTAACCCGGTTGAGTTATTAATTTCCCAATTCACCAAGTCGTTCTACTGTTTACAATTTTTTCGCGAGGATTATCCAGACTTATTAACAAAATTCCTTACAGTATATGGTGTTCAAACCTGGCAAGGGTATCTGAAGGGCATACTCCCTATTGCACACATGGCAGCAATACCAGGAAATGATACCGGGCTGAATTATCTTAAATTGAATGAATCAACGGACATGGTAAGCAACAAGAAATTCCTTGACCATTTAGCATTAACAAATGATGACGAATATCCGCTAAGAACCGATTTTATTCATGCTCGATCTCATCCCTTGTTCAAGGTGGATGAAGACGAATACCTCATTTTAGATTCGGTCCTCACAGTTTATCGGATTTTTAATTCGATGTTCTTTGAGTTATTAAGAATTTCAGAAAAACACTCTAGTTTAAACCTAAAGGGCAAATTTTTCAGTGTTTTTACTTTCGAATTCATCGAAAAATACCTTTGTTATTCACTGCTGGATCGAATTTTCGCTGAGAGTAAGTTTATTCATTTTCAAGGTTCAGAAATAGAAAAAAAGTTCAAGTTAGGTACCGAACCTGACTACTACGCTCGAAACGGAAACAAAATTTTTCTCTTCGAAATAAAAGGGAGCATAGTTACCGGGCCAGCCAAACAATCTTTTACATACGAAGACATTGAGACGGAGCTAAAGGAAAAATTCCTTTTAGATACATCGGACGGAAAGAATAAAGCCGTTAAGCAACTTGCAGAACGAATAAAAATTCTACTGGAGCGTTCCGAAAGATCTGCTTATGACAAAGGGTATAATCCAAAAAATGTTAGATTCTTTCCCATTTTGCTTGTTTCAGAATTGATGCTGACCACGCCAGGCATAAATCAGATACTAAATAAATGGTTCTGGGAGGAAGTTGAAAATTACAATGTATTGAAATGCGCAAGACAAAGGATTAACGATCTCGTGATCATCGATATCGACACCCTGATCATATTCTCAAAAGAATTTGAAGAGAATCCGCGTTTGCTGGAAAAACTGATTCTTGATTATAATTATGCCTGCTCGAAGGACAGAGTGGAATCAATAAAGAGAAAACAAGGGGTAACCCAAGATATGCTTGAGCAGAGGATATGGTCCACACTTGATTCGTTCGGCTTTTTTATCCGTCGGAAAATGAAGCCTCGTATCCCCGATATCTTCAAAAAATTTGCACAAGACCTCTTCAAAAGTGAAGAAATCGATACCACCGAACCACTTTCACCTGGGGGACTTTATCGCAGCAAGGAGGTGTAGTATTCTTTGATTCAGCATTAACCTGATATCCCTGCGCTTTCGCCTTTTTCCAGTTCGTGCGTTCATTATTCAATATATTCCGTTTTTGGCTTTTGCTGAGGCAAAGTTATACCTCGGTTAGCAAGGCCATGCCGTCCGAATTTGAACAAATGAAATTTCCCCCACAGGTAGTATTTTTCTCAAAAAGTCTTGCCTTCCACGGTCTCTGCACAAATTTTTTGTCTCTATCAAAAGCCAAAATGAAACGCATGCCAACGGAGCGACATATCAACCCCTAAAAATAGAATTATGCCATTCAATATATTGTTGATTAGGTTTATCAACTTCTTTTCCAGGAAGGTACAATAATTCTTTGCCATGATATTGGTAGTACTCCCGCCGGTTTTCAAATTCTTCTTTGATCGCCTTGCTAATTTCAACTTTATAATCTTTTGTAATGGTGATATATCCCGTATCAAACAATTTATGCATATCAGATCGAAGGAGTATGCCATTAGAAATATTATGTGGTCCTTGTTCGTTGTAAGGCTTAATATGCGCTGCATCCAAAACTGGCAAGGTTTTCTCACCACTTATTGAGCATCTACGGCTATATGCATCTGTTACCAGGACCCTAAAGGCACTCTGTCCAATTCGAACTTTCTGTAAAACCGACTTGCCGTAACCTGGCCAATCCGACTCTTTTGAGATAAACTGATTTTCTGTGAATACTGGATTTGAAGGAAGATACTTTTGGAGCGTGTTGTTGATCTGCGTCCAAAGTTCACTTCCTGTTACTGCGGTATCAAAGCCCTTTCCCTGAACAATACCGGTTCTACTCATAAATTGATCAACAGGAATCCAATCTTGGGTTTCAAAAAATATTGGATTAGTCAAAACGATGCAGCCGATAGTTGGATTTGAGTTTTCTTTGTCTGTCCGATAGGAAAGGATTGACCTTTTGAATTCATTAAAGGACGCACACCCATTTTTCTCACCAAAAACATCCCAAGCCATATTGAGCGGGAGAAAAGTATGACTTGAGAAGAATCCAAGCCCACCAATAACATGGTAGGGCCTTTTTAATTTAAACAGAAACGGTTCTCCTGGTTGAAGATATTTAAAAGCTGAGTTTCCTCCTGGTTGCCAAAAATTGACATCTTCAGGTGATATTCTGCTTAAATAATTGAACCAACTATTATCAGTCGCTCCTGCGTAAAACTTCATCAAGTTTTGTTTTTCTAAAAGTAAGATAAAATTGATACAGTGTTCTTATGCGAGAGTTTGAAATTCCAGTCTTATAGAACCGTTCATGCTGATGTAATAATTTATATTTTCAGATAGACCATTTCATCCACATATAAAACTATGCTGCATTTACTAGCAGTTGCGACCAGTCTAAATTCCACAATCATTGCTTGAGCATTTTTCTCAAGGACTTATAGCTCAACACATCATGCCTTATAGCTCAAAATCTTATTTGAGAGACCTATCTTTCCTTTGCGGATGAGAAGGCCTGAATAGTTTTGTGCCAATTATAATTTTAGCACTGATACTTATTATAATTTAAATACATACTGTTATTATAATTTTAATACGTACATTTATTATAATATTACAACATATCTAAATACTGGATATTAAGAAAAGCCAAAATGTCAACACCGGCCGAGAAATTAGCAGAGGCGCTTAAAGCGCTTCATAAACTGCAACAGAGTGGCCTGATAGGTATTAAAACAGACCAGATAAGTAAAACACACAGAAGGGGTCTGGTGCAGCAGGGTTTTCTGAAAGAGGTAACCCGGGGCTGGTATATTGCTACCCGGCCGGATGAAGGAGCTGACGACAGTACTTCCTGGTACACATCGTATTGGGAATTTTGCAAGCAATTCATCGATGAAAAGCATGGAGATGAATGGATCATATCTCCCAACCAGTCGCTTCAGTTACATGCCGGAAATTGGACCGTGCCCCACCAATTGATGATAAAATCGCCGAACGCATCCAATTTCAATACTGATCTTCTTTATCAGACGTCCATTTTTTTCATGAGAGGCGAGCTGCCGGAAAATGAGTTAAGAACTACAGAAAGGGAGCTGCAACTTTATACGCTGCCTGCTGCGCTGGTGTACTGCTCGCAAAGCTTTTACACCCAAGATCCAACAGACGCCCGGGCAGCCCTGGCAATGATCAGAGATTCGTCGGAAGTATTGAATGTTTTGCTGAGCAAAGGCCATAGTACAATAGCCGGGCGGCTTGCCGGGGCATTCCGGAATATCGGGCGGGATCGTATCGCTGAGGATATACTGAAAACGATGAAATCGGCCGGTTACGATGTTCGTGAATCGGACCCTTTCCAGGATCACACAGCAGTAGAATTATCATTCAGGGAAAGATCACCCTACTCAAACCGCATCAGGTTATTATGGAGTACGATGAGGGCTGAGATAATAAAGGTTTTTCCTGCGGCTCCCGGACTGCCTGAACAGCATAAGGAATATCTGAAAATGGTTGAAGATATATATGTAACCGATGCTTACCATTCGCTCTCCATTGAACGATACAAGGTAACGCCGGAACTGATCGAACGGGTACGCAGCGGGAAGTGGGATGTTGTGGGCAGTGAGGAAGATAAAAAGCAAAAGGACGCCATGGCAGCCAGGGGATACTGGCAAGCATTTTTAAAAGTGAAGGAAAGTATAGCCCGAATTCTTGAGGGTGCAAATGCAGGCGCTGTTGCAGATAAAGATCATTCCGACTGGTACCGGGAACTTTTCGCACCGAGTGTTGCGGCAGGTTTGTTAAAGCCATCGGATCTGGCAGGCTACCGGAACAACCAGGTATTTATAGGAGGCTCCAAGCATGTGCCATTAAGTGTGGAGGCTATGCGGGAAGTTATGCCCTTGTTGTTCGAACTGCTGGAAAATGAACCAGAGGCCTCGGTACGTGCCGTACTGGGCCATTTTATATTTGTATATATTCATCCGTATATGGATGGCAACGGACGAACCGGCCGCTTCCTGATAAATGTAATGCTTAGTTCAGGCGGATATCCATGGACAGTGATCCCTGTCGAAAGGAGAACGGAATATATGAGCGCTTTAGAAAAAGGCAGTGTCGAATCCGATATCCGGCCGCTCGCAAAATTTATCGCAGAGCTGGTTTCTTTGACGCTCAAGGGAAAACCTGTGGCAAGTATTTAATAAGTTACAGACACGGAAGAGATTGATATTTCCTTGCTCATTTGGTCCGATTTTCGTATATCTAATTCAACAAACGGGCGCAATATCTAATTAGAGTCCCGGTATTGATGACTTTGTGTAAAAGATTGATTATCAGTTAATAACATACGGTGTTCGAGCCCAGGTGGGCGCACGAAAGCTCCGCGAAAGCGGGGCTTTTTTTTGCACCAGCCTGGGCTCGAAGCCTGTCCCGACGATAGGAGAGAACTCCTGGTGGCCCCACAAACCCACCAATTACTCATTTTTGCTTTGCTCTTTAAAAATCTCTAATTATAGTACAACACATTCCCCCGATACCATCCTAACCCCTCATCCCCCCTTATCAAATCCCAAATACCCCCTGATAGCATCCTTAAGCCTGCTACCCTCAGGGCCGAGTTTGGGATAGATCTCAGCCATCCGTTTGATCATATTTGTAATCCGGTAACCAAATGATTCGGGTATCTTTCCTTTTTTTTCTTCTTCTTCAATTAAATCCCAGATCTCGTCAAAATGCTCGTCGGAGACATGTTCATATAAAAAGTCCATCAGTATATCCGAATTATTCTCCCGGTCATAGGGAACGAATTTAATCTGTAGGTCGAGATGCGCTGCCTTACCCGTTCGCGCCAAGGCTTCAGAAAATATCAGGTCGATTTCTTCTGAATATAATCGGAGAACTTCAAGGCTGGGCGAGGTTCCGAACCGCCGTTCCAGATTTAATATAAAATTGAGCATAATCTCGTATACCGAAAGGATGACTTTTCTGATCGTTCTCCCCGTTTTTTTTCGGCTTACACCAATTATTCTGATATCCGGGTCAAAAGCTTCTCTGAGAAAGTTGCGAATTAAAGGACTCATATGGTTAGCCGCGTCGGATGCAGATCCATCGTTGAGTAGAAAATTCTCGTAAAAGCCGGATACCGGTTCACATAGAAAAATCAGTCGGCCTTTTTCATCTTCCGGATCCAGCAATTCGAAGGGTACCGGAAATTCTATGAATTTTTCATTTCCGCTTTCAAAATTCACTAAGTATTCATGCGGGTAGATACGGTAGTCGGAAAAACCGGGGTTTTCAAGGTAACCTACCAGTTCGCTATGTGACCATTCTAATAAATTTCTGCAGTTGATACTTTTCGCAAATGCTTTTACCCGGCTAAGCGCATCGTACAAGCCGATGGTATTGTAAAGAAGGTCATGTTTTAGATTAACTATCGATTCTGGCAGGGGATTTCTCGTAGTGGGGATGATTTCATCTTCTTCAATCTGGAGTTCAAGTATTCTGACCAGCCTTACTACCTCGTCATAGCCCGGTATTCTTACGCCCTTCTCCAGCCTGTCGTATGCCGAACGCGACATGTTTAATATCTCTCCCATTTGTTTTTGACTCAGGCACTCGCGCGTACGGTATTGCAGGAGTGCGTTTGCGAGGTTAAATTTTCCCATTGGCAGACAGATGAATGTTTAACAATGCGAGAGCTATAGTAAATATAAGGACTAGCTGCAACAAATAAAACACGAATGGCATCGGGCTGGCATTGCTTTTTGCGATGCGCATAAATCGGGCAGGGTATGCACACAAATCGTGCAGGCTTTCTTCTTCATTAGCAAAAACTTGCCACACTTTTGTTTTGTTGAACAAACAAAGGTGGACGACAAGGTTTACATAGCCGAAATCCGCGAGCTTCTCTTAAAGCTCCAGCTCCTTCTTGACAGATATGAGTCAGGAACAACGACTGCTGAAATGTCCTCTGGAAGCAAAGCTGCTGCTCCTTCTACTGAAACCCTTGCCCCGCTGGAACCCTCTTTATTGCCTGAAGAAGACGTATCCGACTGGTGGGATGATTCGGATCTGAAAATTAAACTCAAAATAAGTACCAGTACCCTGCGCCGCCGCCGGAAGGATGGCACCCTCAAACCCTTTTGTATTGGTCGCCGCTACTATTACTTAAAGCAGGATATATTAAAAATCAGGCATCGCTTTATGAAATAGCGGCTATGCATTCTATTTAGCTGAGAGGTATGTTTACAAAAAATAGCAAATATTAAATATTATATCACCCGCCTCTTGCCGGCGGAGAGGGCACTTACTTTTCCCTGCAGCTGGAAAAGTAAGCAAAAGAGCCGCGCCTTCCTGATATTTGTTGTAAATCCACGTTTTATCCTGTGGGTGCAATC
>NZ_DASWXT010000004.1:0-4111 GCF_036405355.1 Daejeonella sp. | reverse complement strand
AAGGTGGCGGCGGAGGAGGCAAAGGAACCTTACCGGGTACCATTTGATTTGCCAGTTCGATACCTGTATTGGCAAATTGTCTTCCGGCAGATACTTCCAGATTGCTGTAGGAAGTCAGACGGGTTTCATAGCCCCCACCATTCGGGCCTAAGGCTTCTTCAGTTGGCACATATCCTGTAATACCATTAGCCAGCTCAACCACAAAGGTGAAAGGAAATTTGCTTCCTGCCTTGATATCTAATTGGTACTGAACAAAATACTCTGCAGGATTGGATACGAATACCATCGGACCAACCTGTATGGCCTGAACTTCAACCTCCACCAATGGCCTAGCTTTTATGATCGCATCCAAAACGAGGATTTCTTTTGCAAAAGTCCATTCAGTAGTACCCGACTTTTCAGGGCCTGCTTTCACAAGTTCCAATGATTTTTGAACTTTCTCAGGTGTAGGAATACGGCGTTTAACAGTCCATACTCTCTGCCTTGAATCCAGCGGAATATCACTTCCTGCACCTCGCCGAATTAAAAGAAGGGTCTTATAAGCCTCGGCTCCTACGCGGCCTCCAACGATATCCCACCATTCTTCTGCTCCTGGATTCTGAAATTTAGTCAGGTTATCAACCTGGGTGATATCACCACAAGCGCCCTGCATGAAAACGACAGGTAGGGCTGCATTTCCCGTAGCACCACGTATAGTTCTTTCCATTGATCCAATCCAGCTCGCTGAAATACCCCCCGGACTGGTCGTTGCATGACATGAGAAATTCACTACCGTACCCAGCAAATTACCTTTTAAGTCCCACACACCTACTGTGCCTACCTGCGGATCAATTGGACCTGCATAATCAATAATATCAGGATTACCTGCACCGGGATGTGAATAACTCAATCCATTCTTCATCCGCAAACGACGGTTGTACGAAACTTTATCTTCATGCCCGTTCCCGACTGCAAGTTTAGCATCTACACGGTTCTCGTTCGCCAGTACAACTGCGTCGACGATCTGCTTCTTTAGTACCTGAGTATATCCCGGATCTGAAACTATTGAATGGTTATTTACCAGGTCTTTCACCAAAGGTGAGGCTTTATCAAAATCTCCAGGTTCTCCCATGCCGATCGGGCCGGAGGAATGGGAATGAGATGCCCCAATCATTACGTCACCAGGTAAGATGCCACAGCGCTTTTGTATCTCAGCACGTACTTCCTGCACGAGATGACGGGTTACAAAAAGCAGGTCGATACCCACGAGCGCTACACGCTTCTTTCCATCATCAAATACAACAGCCCGAACTTTACAAGGATCATGAAAGGACTTATGGTGTGCTTTTCCATAATTACCCGGCGATTCCATTCCGATATCCGGGGTAATATCACGCTCAGAAAATCCGGCTTTAAAAATACTTACCGGTTTAGTACCGTCTGCTGCCAAGCCTGATAAGGCAAAGAAACAAGAAGTGAAGATTGTTAAAAAATATTTCATTGTTTTACCTGGTTAAAAAGTTTAAGAATTTCGGTTACAATTTTTCGGGAGGCTACAGTTTCCACCCTGTTTGTACCCAACCATGTTTCATATCCACCCATTTGATGTTGTTCGGGTGTAGGAAGGTACCCATAACTGCCATTTGCCAGTTCAATGGTAAAGGAAGATTTAAAAGGACTTTTTGCTTTGATCTCAAGGCCGATTTCTGTAAAAACCTCGAATGGAATAGCGGCTACGCCAAGATCTCCGATACCAAAGGTTTGCATAAGCACATCAATATTCTCAGGCCATCCATTCATTTGAATGGTCCGCTCTGCATAGGTTTTCTCAAGACGGTGTACCGGCGTTTCTGTCTCAGGTTTTGCAAGAACCTTTTGGGCATAAGCTAACATCTGAGGCGTAGGTCTGCGAACTTTCAAATTCAATTCTGACTGAGCCGCACGGAGTGGTACCCAGTCTTTGTATTGTATGGTCTGGTATACCCGTAGAACTTCATTAGCTACATCATTGGCAACAATACGCATTTTGGCATAAGGTTCATGTTTTTCTGCCGGTCCACGAAAATTGATATTATTTACATCTCCCGACGTCCCATTTGACATGATACCTACAAAGGGAGGATCCTGACGATCGGCTTTTAACAATTCCTGAATACGGTCGGCAAACACTGCAAAATAATCTGCTGAAATATGGTCCCTGGGTACTCCACCTACATAATGAAGGGAATAATTGGCAAGTAAACCAATTGGACGCCCCTTAAGAGATTGTACTGAAATGAATGAAACCTGAGGATCTGTAGGACCGGCCGGCTCAACTAAATCAGGATTAGCAATCCCTGGATTCATCTGAACCTGATCCTTCCCTCCGAAAGGATTTACTACCGGATTTTTCATTTTCCAGCGGCGGTTAAAAAGATGTTGGGGTACATTTCCCACACCCCAGCCAATGCGGGCCGGTTCCAGATTATTCAATGCAATACGCACCCCATCTGCTATACGGCGAACGAGAAAACGCTGATAATCATCAAGAGGCATACCAGCATTCCAGCCGCCTCTTAGGTTTCCAAGTCCGCTGGCACTACTGGCAGAATGTGTATGATCAGAAGACATCAGAATCTGAGCGGCAGGAATTTTTGTTTCTTCAAAGATCAATCGCTTGGCCTCATCAAATACTTCACGAATAATACCCACATTATCGACAACTACAAAAACCAGTTTTGTTGTCCCATCATCCAGTACGAGGCTTCTCGCGTGCAATTCATCATGCACATAATTTGCCGGAGGCGGAATACCAAAATTCCCTACTATCCCTGAGCCCAAAGGCGGGGTTATGTTTGCAGTTGAGGCACCGGCCCTGAAAGTAGCATTTTGAGCATAAAGCCGGAAATCAAAACTGAAAATCAGAATAAAACCGAAAATCAGCGTAAAAAGCCACAAATAATGGCCATAAGCATAAAATTTAATTGTTTTTTGCATTGTTATCCTTGTTTTGCCTTGTTTTAATTAAAAACATGCAGGTGAAAAATTATATTGTTTAAACTATTTAATTCTGATTCCCAATAATCATTCATCGTTTTACCTGATTAAAAAGCTTAAGAACCTCAGTCACAATCTTTCGGGAAGCTTCTTTCTCGACCTTATTGACACTCATCCATGTCTCATAGCCTCCCATTTGATGCTGTTCCGGTGTTGGGAGATATCCATATCCCCCATTTGCCAATCCGATCGTAAATGACTTTTCAAATGGGCTTTTGGCTTTGATTTCTAACCCTGTTTCTGCAAATACCTCAAATGGAATCCCGGCTATTCCCAAATCTCCAACTCTAAAAGTTTGGAGTATCACATCTATCTTTTCAGGCCATTCCTTCATTTGTATCGTTCGTTCAGCAAAGACCTTTTCCATTGGATGATCAGGCTTTACTTTCTGCATTGCTTTCTCAGCCCAGCTAAGTGTTTGTGTATCCGGCCTTCTAACATCCAGTGTAAGTTCCATTTCTGCGGCCCCAAGAGGCACCCATTCTTTGTACCGGATGTTCTGATAAACCCTGAATACCTCCTGAGCGACATCGTTTGCGACAAGCTTCATTTTTGCATAGGGCGGATAAGTAACAGCGGGACCACGAAAATTTATGTTATTTATATCTCCTTCAGTACCATTTGACATAATGCCCACAAAGGGAATATCCTGACGGTCGGCATTTAGCAATTCCTGGATGCGGTTGGCAAACAGCGCAAAATAATCAGCAGAAATATGCCCCTGGGGAACCCCTCCGACATAATGAAGAGAGTAATTTGCAAGAACAGCCATTTGCCTACCTTTTAGGGATTGAACTGATATGAATGACACTTCAGGATCAGTAGGGCCAGCTGGTTCCAGTAAATTTGGGTTAGCAATCCCCGGATTCATCTGAACCTTTTCAATTACTCCAAAAGGATTGATAACCGGTGCTTTCAATTTCCAGCGACGATTGAAAACATGCTGCGGTACAGCTCCAGCCCCCCAGCCAATACGTGCAGGTTCAAGATTATTTAAAGCTACCCGAACTCCGTCAGCCATACGACGTACAACAAAGCGTTGATAGTCATCGAGAGGTTTGGGATACTGCACGGCTAAATTAGAACGGATGCTGAT
>NZ_DASWXT010000003.1:0-54931 GCF_036405355.1 Daejeonella sp. | reverse complement strand
ATTACGCAAGCCTGCACTCTTAGCATTGAAAGATTACCAGAAACAACGGAAACAAGGCAGTGAAGAACCGGTTTTTGACGCTAAAGCTTTAGGGATTAAGAATACTGAGGTTTGGGAATAAGCCGTTTTATTCCTCATCCCGACGTTCATCCGTTATCCCCTAACGCCCAACCCGTCATCCCGAACATTCCTCCCGTCATCCCTTGACGCCCCCAACCCGTCATCCCGACGCAGGAGGGATCTCATGGCTGAAGCAGAATTTTGATCTTGTAGCACGATTCCCCTCCACTACTTAACGGCATCGTTTGGCATGACACGTTCTTCAATCGAATCCACCGCCCAACAAAAAGGGCACCCCATTCATCCGGAGTACCCTTAAAACTTATAACCTACAACTTATAACCTACAACTTACTTCTCAATAACAAAACTACTCAGTCTCACAAATTGCTGTACCCTTGCCTGAATTTCTTCCTGGCTTAAGTTTTTAATCCGCTCGATACCAAATTTCTCAACACAGAAAGAAGCAAGTGCAGAACCGAAGATGATTGCATTCTTCATATTATTGAAATTGATCGTTCCTACCTGTGCAAGATAACCGATGAATCCACCGGCAAAGGTATCACCGGCACCTGTTGGATCGAATACATCGGCAAGCGGTAAAGCAGGGGCAGAGAAGATCAGGTCTTCGTGGAATAAGAGGGCACCATGCTCACCTTTTTTAATGATCAGGTATTTAGGACCCATGGCCAGAATTTTATTTGCGGCTTTAACCAATGAATACTCGCCCGACAATTGCCTTGCCTCAGCATCGTTAATGGTTAATACATCCACATTTTTAATTACTGATAAAAGATCTTCCAGAGCGATGTCCATCCAGAAGTTCATTGTATCCAGAACAATTAGCTCAGGACGTTTATCTAAACGGTTAATTACAGTCTGCTGAACCTGTGGAGTGAGGTTTCCCAGCATCAGGTATTTGCAGTCCTGATAGCTCGCCGGAATAATCGGATCAAAATCACCAAGAACATTCAGCTCAGTGATTAAAGTATCGCGGCTATTCATGTCATTATGATATTTTCCGGACCAGAAAAAGGATTTTTCGCCCTTTTTTACCTGAAGCCCTTCGGTATCGATGCCATGATCATTGAAATTTTTGATGTCTTCCTGATGAAAATCTTCACCAACCACACCAACGATCTTTACATTCTTATAGAAATAGGATGCGGCTAAACTTGCGTAGGTGGCTGCTCCGCCCACTATTTTATCTGTTTTCCCGAAGGGAGTTTCAATTGCATCGAAGGCAACGGAACCAATAATAACTAGACTCATAATTATTTTAAAAAATTTTGATGCAAATATTGCATTAATAATTTAAAATCCCGAATATTGCACTCCCGAAAGGGGAGAACTTTAAACAAGTTTTCATAACCAGAAATTCCCGAATAGCTCAGCTGGTTAGAGCATCTGACTGTTAATCAGAGGGTCGCTGGTTCGAGCCCAGCTTCGGGAGCTAGATAAGCCCTTCAGTTTTTACTGAAGGGCTTTGTTGTTATTTGCCTGGGCGAGAAGTTTACCCCAAAATATTTTTTGGGGAGCCCAGTTTCGGGAGCAAAGTAAAGCCACTTAGATACGTTCTAGGTGGCTTTCTTGTTTTTAGAGGAAATCAGTAAGACTGTGATAGGGCTCATTTCTACGATATTGTTAGTGCAATGTTAGTGAGGAGTCAGAAGTCTCATCATCATTGGACAATCCGTAGAGCCACTGCGCCTAACTCTTCGGAAAGTGTGAATCGCTCAGGCTTCAACTTGTCACAATTATTGAATTTTCCTAGGCTCATGGCTGTTGGGTCAATAATTCCGCCAAGCCTCGTGTTTTCTGAAGAGAAAACATATCACTGGATCGCCTTATCAGGCTTTACTCCAGTGACCTTCACTCCGTCGCATCGAGGTCGCATTGATGAAAGCAAGTTATTTTTTAGGGTTCATCTCAATATTTCGGGTTAGGATATATTGTTCATAATAAAGATATTTAAAAAAGAGGACAGGATTTGCCACAATACATCCGAATTTGGGTGGCTTGTGGTAGTTATATCACCCCTACATACAAGTTAGGCGTAATTTTAAAAAGATGCTACCACAAAAGTTACAACAGGAATATAAGTTACTCAAGGAATATGGACAAGGTGGACAATCGTTGACCCTCTTAGTTCAAAATGAAGACACAAAATATATTGTCAAAATACCCAAAGCTTCATCTCTTTCAAAAGAAAGGAGATTTAGGTTAGAAAGAGAGATTAAAGCTTTGGAGTTGATGAACGGTTTTGGAGTTCCCAAATTACATTCATATTCCAATGATGAGCAAGTATTTATAGTTATGGATTTTATATCGGGGTTAACACTTAACGAGTATGTTGAGAAGAATTCTGTTGATTTAAAAACTAGCGTCTCAATAGTTATTTCATTATGTGAAATAATGGAACAAGCACATAAAATTGGATTATATCATAGAGACCTTAAGCCAGATAACATTATTATTGAGGAACAATCTAATCTTCCAATTATTATTGATTTTGGAATATGCTGGTTAAGCGATGATACTTCATTCAAAACTAAAAAAGGAGTTGAACTCGGTAACAGGTTTCTCAGGCTTCCAGAACTCTCAAAAGGGACTGATGTAACTGTATCTTCATCAGATATTACATTTTTGGTTGGTATATTATTTTACTTAGTTACTAATCATCACCCAAACATACTTTTAAACGAAGATGGCTTACAACCACATAAAAGACCAGATGTAAAAGACTTAGAAGTAATGTCAAACAAAATTTTGAAAGAAATCTTTGACAAAGGATTTACCTATGAAGTTTCTCTTCGATATTCTACAGTGGAGGAATTAAAAGAGGACTTAAATAAAATTTTGCTACCAATGGCAAACGAGCAAACTGATAACGATGCATCAAAGAGATTAGATGAACTATTTAGTAACGAGTTTTACAAAAAGAAAAGAACAAATATCGAAGCAATTAAAAATTGCCATCAAATGTTTCTAAACCAGTATAGACAATCCATTCACAAATCTTTGGTTTATGGAGGAAATGGACCAAATTTTAACGAAAAAACTCGAACAGTTGAAACAAGAATGTTTTTAGTTCAGACCGGAACAAGTGAGCCTATGGTGCATTTTTATCTTAATTCTGAGTTTAATGAGACATTTGATGTTGTTAACTCTTCGTTTGGTTCAGAAATTTTTAACGGGCAGGAACACCACACCATTAAAGAAACAACTAAAATGGAAAATCTGTATCCTGAGGTTGCAAAAGTAATAGCAGAAAACACAATGAATGAACTATTACCCAAAATTCAAGCAGGGCTAAAATGAAAATACGCCTAACACGGGTTTTACGTCAGGCAGGCTGACTGGCGAAATTGAAGCTTTGTGCTTGTATTCAATTAGTTTTTTAAATCAATTTTTGCAGTAAAAGTCACACCCTTCGAGTAGCTGTAAAACGACGTTAGCTGCAATGCAATGGAGCTACGTACTAAAAAGAAACTTTCATATGAAGTTCGCAATAGTTGACAGTAAAAAAGTTGAAGCTTTCAAGGGAGCGAAAGGTTTCTGCCAAAGTTGCGGAGCAGAAATGATTGCAAAATGCGGAGATTTTAAAATAAATCATTGGGCGCACAAAAAAATCCGTCAATGTGACACTTGGTGGGAAACCGAAACTGAATGGCATCGCGAATGGAAAGGAAATTTTCCAATTGAATGGCAGGAGGTTATTCAATTTGATAGTTCAACAAATGAAAAACATATAGCTGATGTCCGTACAGACAAAGGATTGGTAATTGAATTTCAGTATTCTCACATTAATCCGGTTGAGCGCAGGCAACGCGAGAATTTCTACAAGAATATGATTTGGATCGTTGACGGCACTAGATTACAACGAGATATTCCACGATTTATTAAGGCGCAAAAAGATTTCGTTCCCATAGATATACCAAAGATATTCGGGGTTGAATTCGCGGATGAATGTTTTCCTAAAAATTGGCTTGACAGTTCGGTTCCAGTTATTTTCGATTTTAAAGGAGAAGTTCCTCTGGACAATACTAAAAATAACAAAACTTTTCTTTATTGTATTTTCCCTATTAAGATTGGTTGGTTAACGATATTCACAGAAATCTCTCGAAAAGCTCTTATCAAAAGCATAATAGATGGTGAATGGCAGACGAGATATGACAATTTTATAAATAATGTAGTCGAGCTTAATAAACTCAAAGCGCAACAAGCGAAACAAGAATTAGAACGACAACAAGCGCATGCAAGGTTTGAATTTAATCAAAGGTTATTAGGGAGGATATCTACAAGAGGAAGAAGACGTTTTTGAGTTAAATCAGTGCAAAGCCGCCAACTTTCTAAAAACCCTTATGGATTTAAAGACTCCTATTAAAACCACCTGATCCAGATCTGCTGAAGACAAACCCTTAAAAGGGTTATATACAGTCCTATTTCATTTTTGTCTAATATGCTCATCAATCTAAATAGTGTGGGAGATTTTTCACACACTATATAATAACAGTATTCTTGAATTGAAATCTCCCTTTTGCAATTAACACTACCATTTTAGATTCAATTCAGCCAAGACTCGTATTTTCTCAAGGGAAAACATATCACTGGATCGCCTAATCAGGCTTTACTCCAGTGACCTTCGTTCAGTCGCAGACGGTCGCGGTAACGAATTTATGCACATAGAGTAAGCTTTAATTAATAACTAAGTTATGGCTAGGATATTCTACTGTAAATAAGGATATTTAACTAATCGAAAAAAAATGAAAGAGGAAAAAACTAAAGATGTAAGTAAAAAGGAGCGCACAGTAGAATCCATTTTTAACTCATATTATCGAAATATAAACGGTACAGAATTGTATTTCTCAAAATTTTCAAATCTCGCTGTTACAGAAGATCAGGATGAAATCAAGCGATCTAAAGAATACATTGACTCGTGTTTTAAAGAATTGGGACTTAACCCAAACTCCAAAAGTGGAACTTCAAAAAAAGAATTTTCAGCAGATAAGGTTCAACTCTTTGCGAATAAAATGTCTAAAGTTCCAAAAATTACGCACAAGAACTTTGAGATACTAGCCAATAGTTCCTTTCTAATGCTGAACAATTATTTCGAATATCTTTTAGCTGATTTACTCTCTTATTACTACAACAAGTACGATGGGTCAATTAGTAGAACTGATTTGGTGACTTCTCTTAGTCATATGAATGAGTTTGAAACTATTGAAGATTTAAAAAGAGATTTAATTCAAAGAGAAGTCGAATCTATGCTCATATCAATGACGTTTCCTGAACTTTTAGATCATTTTGATGAATCTCTTAAGATTGAACTGTGCAAAGACATTATTGACTGGTCAGTAATTGAAGAGTTTCGCGAAAGGAGACACTTAATCGTACACAATTCGGCTAGAGTCAATAAAAAATACATAACTCGAACTAAAAATCCATTTAACTTAAAGCAAGGAGACTTAGTCCATATCGGCCCCGAATACTTCAATTCCGCACTTCATGAATTCAAATTAGCAGGTTATTTATTGACACTTTCATGCTGGGGAAAATGGGATAAGGATAAAACGACTGACGCAATCTACAAGCTAATGACCGAATCGTTCGAGGCTTTAAGGAACAATGAGGCACTATTTGCATTACGCTTGACTATGTACTTGAAGCATATAGAACCCAGATCTGAGGAACAAGAAGATTTTGTCCTCAGAACATTGTTCAATAAATGCATAGCCTTTAAAATATTAGACAAGAAAGCTGAATTGACAAATGAATTAAAGAAAATCAAGATTGGAACAGCATCACCAATTTTTAAACTTGCACATGCTATTCTTTCAGGTACAGAACTTAAGTCAATTCTAGAATTAATTAAGCATGCCCATGCTTTAAAAGAAATAGACCTCGAAAAGTATTCAGATTGGCCAATATATCACTCATTAAGAAGTGATTCTAATTATGATGAAGCTGTGCGAAAAATATTGAAAGAATTGGGACCAATAAAGATTGTAGACCCTATAAATAAAACTGATGCCGTAAGTACCAAATCAACTAAAAAGAAATCAGCAACACTTAAGAAATAATAATCGTCTAAACCTTACTAACCAGTCTTTAAATAACTCCATTATATGTGATGAGCTTTTAAAGAAGTAAAATCACATCGGGAGATTTTCAAAGAATATATAATAAGTTTAGTTTTAAATAGAAATCTCCCCCAATAGGTGACCAATCCTCCTGTTTCTCTACAATGAAAACATCCCACAGGATCGAGTGACCCTCTCTACATTCTCAGGATCGGTGCGCTCAGATTGAGTTAATTGCTAGTTTTTTATGACATAGCAGTTTGCACATATGATAATTTTATCGGATCTTGTAAGATACAAACACTCAATAATCAATGCAAAAGCCCCCCAACTCTAAGGACAATTTATTAGAGGTTAAATTCTATCTCCATAATATTAAACTCACTCCTTATAGCAGTTCAACAACAAATTCCAATGACATTCTTTTCGACTTGATGACCTTTTTGAATAAGGAACATGCTGAGGGTAAAGCTTATTTTATTGATAAAAATAAAAACCAACCTGAAGTTGAGCGAAGAGAAATGTTTATGCGAAATCCTGTAAGGATTGCGAAGGCGAAACGGTTCAAGTGTTCAATAGCTCTCGTAAGGGATAAGCATCTTATGCTGAAACCAAATGACACCTTTGAACTAGTCCCATTTAGTAAAACGACTGGTTCTATAGTAGATGTCACACACTTCTTTATTGATTTTAGTGTTACACCAGCGGTTATGTGTGTTGAATTTAATAACACTGGTCCACGTCTTTCTGATATAGAATACTATCTGCGAAATCTTGCTTTTGGATTAAAAAAAGCAAAAGCATGTCAAACAACCACTCACCTAAATGTTCCAATAGACAGTACGCTTGCGCATTTATACAATGTTTTAAAATTCGAAATAAAGTTAAAGCCGCAAAACATTACTCAAATGGACGATGATGTTAAAGGGTATATTACGGAGTTTGCAAATTTAGGGAACCGACTAAAACCCAAGTTTGTCCGAATCGAGGCTATGTTCCAAACTCCAGGTTCAAAAATCAAGAGCCAATATCTTAATAAAGAAGCAAATACTATGATCAGGGCTTTTCTCAATAAATTTAAAACTAAGCCTTTCCACATCGATCAGTTTGAAGAGTTTGAAATTAAATTCGTTAATCAGGATGGTGAAGATGAAATATTCAATCTTATAAAAGGGAAAAGAGAAATCGTCATAAAAATCGAAAGAGACAAACATTATACACAAACCCAATATTATGAATTTGTGGAAGCTGAATTCGATTCATTTATTCAAAACTTGAACTAATGATTGAAAAATACTTTAAGCGTCCGTTATTATATGACTACACATTAGGATTTCTATTGTGCGCTTTAGTACGCTATTTAAACTTAACATGTCTGATAGATTTGCCCAGCATAGATTCTACACTCTCCACCACAACTGACCTTGCAACGATTGCACTAACACTAGCGGGATTTGTTTTAACTTTATTAACAGTGCTTATTACATTCAAAACTGGTGCAAGAATCCCGAATGGGAAACAGAATGAGGATATTCCTCTGTTTGATCTATTCTTCTCAACCAATTTATATTTTAAGACAATTGACCTTTTGAAAGGGTGCATTAAATCTTTAGTTTTTGTCGCTGTATTGGGTTTTTCATTAAAGCTCTTTGTGAATGTTGATTACATTAAATACATATTCTTTGCTAACATCCTTGGACTCATCATCATCGTAACGACGCTTTGGAGGAGTTTATTAATCTTAACAAAGATAGTAGGCCTTCAAAAAGAAACTTAATAACTTAACATCATACCAAATCTATAATTAGCGCGAAATGAGTGAACAAATAACCTACATAATTCCTGGTTTACAACAAGGAGAAAACATCTTCGACACCTACACAATGTTCATCGAAGCCCAAAAGCAAAGAAAGACAGATGCTTCTTATTATGATTTTTTATTGAATGTTATAGAATCACTTGATCGGAACCTAGTCGATCTGAGTGATGACAAAAAGTTCTCCGATGATTATAAAGTTAAATTAAACGAAGCGACCCTAACGGTTTTAAAAGATTGGTTTCCCGTCTTAACATTCTATCAGTTTAGTGGAGACTTCGTTTACGCACTCTCTTACAATTTATATGGATTTGGGAAAATTTTCGCAGAAAACTGGTCTAGCGATGAGTTGAAGAGTTTAGTGGCATTCTTCTCTCCGTCTATTGATTATAACACTATATTGAACAACGACTTCATCGTTGACCATAATAACCCTGTAACAGTCCGCACATCCCTAGTAGAATTAATCAAAACAAATAAGACGCATATCTTAAACGCATCATTGGAACACGTTATCCCAAATGAGATATTAAACCGATTAGAAATTACGAATCATAAAATTTTCCATCGAGTTGATAACCATGCATTCGGAGTTGACTACTTAGACCTCTTAGAGTTCAACATAGAAGAACTTCGAAGAAAATCAACTGAAACTAAGTTATCTGCAATAATAAACGATTATCAATACAAACTGTTTAACGACTCCAACATCGTTTGGGAGATCAAGTTAACAACTAATGAAAATGAGCCGAATGCAGTTGAGTTTCTTGGGGCGATTTACAACATAGCCATTGGAATTGAAGCTTCTTCACAAAATGTTGAGGTGAAAATTATTGACTGGGGTAATGGCTCGAAATGGGCAAAACTGCAGATAATAATTAAAGATTTCATTGCCAGAGAAGATGTTAAATCAGTAGTTGAAAAGGGCATTCAAGCTGCATCATCTAAATATTTGGACGCACCTATTGCGGATGTTCAAAAAACTCAGTCGGAGACTGAAAAGATTAATAAAGAAACTTCTGCACTACCTGATGCCCTCGTTTCAGCAAGAATGCATGAGCTAGATTTGCAAAACAAGGAGTTATCCAATATTGAGAAGGTTATAGAACTTGAGTCAAAACGACTTGACAATGAACTGAAAAAATTGGAACTGATCAAAACTGCCTCCGAGATGGTAAGCTCCGGTATATTAAAGGGTGACAGTACTTTCCAATTGGAGATTAACGATGTTATTATGTTTGCAAACCAAAAACATATTCCATTTACAACTATAAATGAAATTGACGAACGTGCATCACTACAACCAAAAGACAAAGACGAACCTATTAGCTAAATATTTATTACTTATTTAGACAAAACCCCAAAAAAGGGATATATACACCCCTTTTAAATATTTTGTCTACGACCATAAGGACTTCAACTACTTTGTTATTAATAATCTCCACAAATTTTCCTTCAGTCTCTAAACAATATAAGGAGTTAAGCGTAAACGCACTTTACAGCCTATATTTCCATTTATTCTCTGGCTTCTTAATACAATACTACATAGTAGGGAGATTTTTTTCCGCTATATAAAAAATATATATTTAAGTGAAAATCTCCTAAACTTATATGATAGACTTTATCCAATTCCACCCAGATTCAACTTTTATAAAGGATTATTACGATGGTGAAAATCCAATAACCTCACTTAAGAATATTTCACAAATAAACCTTTTTGTAGGTCCAAATAACTCAGGGAAAAGCCGATTTCTAAGAAACTTAGCTAAGCAGTTTTATAAATATAGAACTCCAGCCTTTGATGATAAAGTCCGTTTACCTTATGATGAGACTCGCGGTATATCACTGACAACAATATCTTCCATTGATTTTATAAAAACTTTGGATAAGATCTTACCTAAACTGAAGAAAATATCGTTGAGCCTTCACGACCAGTGGCTGTCTTCTCTTAACAAAAAAGAATATTTTGATGAAAAGACTTTAATTTACTCATTCAATGATTGGTCGATTCTTTCTCATCCTCGATCGAAAAACATGACAGATTTTAATAAGTCAGAGTTAATAGATCTGGAACAGATTAAAGAGGAAATAAAAGCTCACATAGATTCCATAATAAAAGTTCCAGCGAATCGAGGACTGAAGACTACATACGTTCCTTCTTTTAGAAGTCTAAGAAAATTTTCTACCATTAAAGGAAACAAGAAAATCTCTCACCAGGTAAATCCAATTGATTTTGAGACAATTCAGAATCCAATACTAGGGATAAGACCTTTTTTAGATTATTTTGTCGATGCTGTCAAAGATGAATCTAATATCCATGCAGCACCTAAATACATTCCAACTTTTCCCGATAACAATATATTTTCCGGCGAATCGCTATTTGACGATATTTATACATTACGTAACGGAAACGAAGAGAAAAGGCAAATTATAAAAGGGTTTGAGTTATTTCTTAGCGAAAAGTTCTTTAATAACAAAAATGTAGAACTTAATGCTATAGAACATGATAACATAAAAGATGTCTTTGTAAAAATTGGGGAAGAAAAAGAATTTCCAATTTTTCATTTAGGGGATGGAATTCAGGCGATAATTATTTTGATTTTTCCGTTATTTTATTTTAGGAAGTACAATCACATTATTCTATATGAAGAACCCGAGCTCTATCTTCACCCTGGAATGCAACGAATATTCATAGAAGCGTTAAGACTATTTCCTTTAACCTGTGCATTTATCGTTACTCATTCAAATCATATTTTAGAAACCTCACTTGACAATAGAAGCCAAATTTCCATTTTTTCTTTTGAAAAATCTCTCATAAATAATCAACCAAGGTTTCATATGCAAACTTTTTCTACCCCAGATTTATCTTTACTTAACCTTTTAGGAGTACGGAATTCTTCAATCTTTCTTTCTAACTGTTGTATATGGATAGAGGGTATTTCAGACAGGATATACCTAAAAAAGTATCTTGAGTTATACATGAAGGAAAAAGAGAAAGCTGCAGGTGCAAAGATATTTCATGAAGATTTGCATTTTTCCTTTCTTGAATTTGGGGGGAACCAAATAGTACATTACAACTTTGACGAATTAGAACAACCAAATAGTCAAATTAAAGCGAAGAGGATAACTAATAGATTATTATTGATACATGATCTTGATGAAAATAAGTCAGAACGACATAAAGTGTTAGCAAGTCAACTCTCAAAAAATTATATTCCTTTACCTGTAAGAGAAATTGAAAACCTTCTTACACCATCTATCTTACTAAATACGTTGAACCATTATCGTAAAAGAACAGCGAAAGCCTTAACTTCATTTGGCCTTGATCAATCACAATATGCTTTTATACCGTTTGGCAACGTTCTCCAACCATTAATTGATGATGGAACACTCAAAAAAATCACTATGATTGTATCAAAAAAGGCAACTCCAATATTATTAAACAAAGCTGAGTTCGCCTTGAAAGCAACATCTTTTATGAACAATTGGGATGACATGTCAGACGATGCAAAATCTCTAATTGAGAAAGTCTACCTTTTCATACACGATCATAATAAGTTTTGATTACGGTAGATGTGCTGTCTTACATAACCACGAAGGTTTTAGAAGACAGAAAGTTTCCTCTCACATGATTAGATTATTTATGAATTATGTCTGGAACAATATTTAACAACGAAAGTGAAATGCAGGTTTGGCTTAGTACCAAGCTTAAAGAAGGGGATGGCCTTAACGACCTAATTATCAATAGGGAAGATTTCAACTTGTACCTTCCAAAAAGTCTAAGTGACGAAAAAGTGTTTGATAGTTTTAAATATTGTCTTGCATCTTTAGACATAGTCGAAATTATTTCGGAGAATGACAATATCTCCTTTAACCCATCCGACTCTCTCAAACCGGACTTTCTTCTTTATGCACCTGAGACTGAAGCAATAGTAATTGTTGAACTAAAAAATATTGTGACACCTTCTAGACAGGCCGGAACCGAAATTAGCGCATATGCAAATGAGGTGAAGACATATATTCCCTTTATCTCTGATGGTGACATTATTAACGTCCTTATTTCTTCGGTATGGCCGACCTTACTCAAACATTATGCATTCCATGAAATATTTTGGCAGCAAAGAAATCTTTTATGCTTGGAACCAATAATCGATAAAGGCGAGGTAAAACTAAGAATTCTTGATGTTTCTTCTATTGCCGAGGACACTGTATCGTTTACCCTTTGTAATGAACATATAGGTGGTTTTCAACTTTGCCTCTATGATTATAACCTTTATGAAGATCAAAGTAATCGCACGAGACTCGATCCTTATGTTTCACAAATGAAAACCGCTCTCTCAGCGATGGCTTCGAAAGGCAACGCTCAAAAAAATCATGGCTTTGCTTTCTTGTGGAAAGACAACTGGGAGTTATCTCTTGCACCGTATAGTATTTCGATTTTCAATTTTGCACCATTTCAATCATTTGAGCGACATTTTCACAATGAGAATTTTGAACCAAATATAATTGTCAAAAAAATCGTAAATATTATCAAAGAACACGACCCTATGGGCCATGGCGGATCGTTAATATCTATTACAGAAGTAGGTGAATCTTTCTTGGCAAATTTCTGTACTCCTAGGGTGGAAGGGTTTCAAAATTGGCAGACATTAAGTGAAGATATGCTAAAAAGATGCTCTCCATTATTAAGTTTCAGATGTTGGGGTGCTATTGAGGAAGTCTTTACAAAGAAACTCTTGCAGAAATACAATAAAGGAGATATAAGCATAGCTTTTGATGATCCAGATATTGGTTTGGAGGTTATTAGAGAACTAATAGATCCCAATTATCAATTCTATAATATTTTCTGGGAGGATGAAAGGGAAGACCTTTTTGACGATATGGAGGACATTTAGACCGCTTAAACAAATAAACTGCAATCAAAAAATAGTTCATACCTGTTATTAACTCTTAAATTCATTGCAACATTTTTTACTTACTAAGAATTCACAGATTCGTTACGTTCGTTTATCTACAACTGCGGGACTTCAACTATTTTATTATTAATAATCTCCACAAATTTATCTTTCAATCTCCACACATTAAAAGGAGCTTGGCATAAACCCACAATTCTGCCCACAAGTCCATTTATTCCACTCCTCCTTTATTTAGTGGAGATAGAAAGCTGATTGAGTTCCATATAAATAAAAAAATATGGAAACTAAAAACATGAAGTTGGCTGAAGTCCGGCTAACGTACAAATCAAAAGTTAAGGCATCTGAAAGGCCGCAAATAACCAATCTCAGGATGTGCATAAGCTGCTCTTGGAGAACTGGAATTTTGAAATCATTGAGTTTATCGAAGAGTTTAAGATAATGCTTCTGAACCGAGCTAATAGGGTTCTGGGAATAGTTAATATTAGTCAGGGTGGAATGGCAGGGACAATAGCAGACCCAAAGGTGATATTTGCAGCAGCAATTAAAAGTGCAGCATCACAGATAATACTAATACATAACCATCCTTCGGGAAATCTCAAGCCTAGTCAGGCTGATATCAGTTTAACAAGAAAGCTAAAGACTGGAGGAGAGTTATTGGATATATCTGTACTTGATCATATTGACAAAGGTTGGATACCTTAGTATGGCAGAAGAAGGATTTTGCTAGAAGGAATTATCTGAATACCGAGAATTATTAATTTATTATATAAATCGGTCACAATGTTTGCACAAACAGTATTTGTAGATAAAAAAGAGGAATTCCCGAATAGCTCAGCTGGTTAGAGCATCTGACTGTTAATCAGAGGGTCGCTGGTTCGAGCCCAGCTTCGGGAGCAGGATAAACCACTCATCTGTCCGTAGTTTAGTGCAGCGCTCTACGGATTATTAAATGAACATGAGTCTTCAGACTCGATAACAAATAAATAATCAGGTTATTCATTATCACCAGCGAGTATATTTTGTACTTAAATATGATGAAGCGTTATTTTCATCTGGGAGGAGTCAGAAGACTCCTCATCATTGGACAATCCGTAGAGGCGCTGCGCTAAAACTGTACAACAGCATATCAAGCCGTTGAAAATGAGGCACCTTGAAATAGGAAGTTCAATTGCTCTTGGCTTAGTTCAAGTGCTTCAACTCTTGTCCTAATATTCTTGATTATTTTATTTTTCACTTTGTCTGATAAGGATACTGGATTGGAAGGCTTATAACTTTCTCGTTTAGTTACCATATTATAAATAATAACTGCAAGTTTTCTGGCTGTAGCGGTTATGGCCGATGCTCTATCCTTCCTGTATGCGACTCGCTTAAAGAAATTAACCAACTCACCCTCTTTCTGATTTCCTATTGCGTTGGCCGCCTGACGTAGTGCCAATGAAAGCGGATTCTTTCCTTTTGGCGTTCGGCTACTTATGATCTTACCCCCAGTTATTTTGTTATTTGGAGCCAGCCTTAACCAGCTGCAGAAATGCTTACTGCTTGGAAAATGATTTATGCGATCTCCGACCTGAGTTAAAAAACTTAGGACTGTTCCGCTTCCGACTCCCTGTATTTCCATTAAATTTACTCCATAATACTGCCAGCTGAAACGTTCAATATCAAACTCGGGTATATATTTATTTCGTTGTTTAGTTGCTTTTGCATACTTAAAGTCTGCTGCCACTTGAGAGTGAGACAACAGGCTTTTTATGGCAATCTCTAGTTGGTGGTCACATTCCTTAATTTCATGGCAATACACATCATGGAGAGTCAAACAACGTCGTAGTTCAAATAATAGGTCATTCCGCCAGTTGCCTATCAGTGCTTTTGCTATCTCTTCCCTGCTTTTTTTCACCCGATAGTTTGCTAAGGAAGCCAGTTTATCTGAATCGCGCTCACCTGCCAGAATAGCCTCGATGATTAAACGACCGGATTGCCCCATTACATCATTCAATACCACATCCAATCGGATATTCATCAAACGCATTGCTTTTTGCATCTTGTTAATGTATCTGCTACATTGTTCAATCAGATGTATCCGATGGCGGTGATAGGTTCGCAGGCTTTGGATTTCAGCGGCAGGTAGAAAGCTGCCATTTAAGAGTCCTAATGAATGTAGTTTCTGAATCCACAAGCAATCCAGTACATCCGTCTTTTTACCTTTTACATTTTTGATCTGATTGCCATTAACAAGCTGCACCTCAAAGCCGGCCCGCTGCAACGCATCAAAAAGCGTTTGCCAATAGTTTCCTGTGCTTTCCATGGCAATGGTTTGAATCTGGTGCAACTTCAGCCATTTAATCATGGCTTGCTGATCTTCCGAGTAAACTCCGAATTGCCTGACATTTTCACTTCTTTGATCCACTGCTACCACATGGAAGCGTGAACCCACATCAATTCCTGCACTGCGGGCATTGATAACTTGCATTGATAAGTCTTTCATATAATGATTTTTAAAAGACTATCAGGGAATGTATCTTTGTACTAAGAGTAAACTGTACGGGATTCCGCTAAGGATCACCAAGCAAACCAACAAAGGCCGTAGCACTAACTACGGCTTTTACATTCCAGCCAGAAACTCTAAAGGGCTAGTAGCACCATTCAGCATCAAGGCTTCTTCTGAAAGTCAATAGAAGTTACGACTTGACTGTTGTACTGAAAAATCAATTTTGGTAATCGCTGGAAACTCTAAGGACAGTGGCGGTGATTTGATATTAATTATTAATTTCTTCTTTATATTAGTATCATGCTAGATGATTGATGAACACATTACCCGTGATTCTCTTGATATTAATGATCCCATGTGTTATTGTTGCATTGTGGGCTACGATTGACATTTCCAAGGCATCCTATCATAAAAAAGATCAAAAATGGCTTTGGACCAACATAGTTATTCTTTTTCCTTTAATTGGGCCTTTTATCTATTTGTATTATGGCAGGAAGAAATTGTTTGACTAAGACAGAGTTTAGAGTCTTAAGCCTGATAGCATAATGACTAAATCAAAAAAACCGGTATAAGAACAGCTAAAAGAGGAAACAAGATGACAAATAGCATAAGGTACCAGGATGAGCGATGAGCGAAATTCATAGTTTGCCCGTATCCAAACTGTTTGTCTACAAATAAAGAGGGGTCATCGGGATTATAGTAAATCAATCCCCAGCATTTATAAAACCTCCGATCTTTTCCGGGTCTTTTCATAATTAAAATTGCAAATATTTATCAATCATTTGTTCGTTTTTAAACGCAGCGCTCTACGGATTATTAAATGTTCTCCTGTACATACGGGACAGACTCGTTTATCATTAATCAGCTCAATACTTCATTCCTAAAGACCTCCTCCCATCCCCATCAAACCCTTGCCATCTCCGCCATTCTTAACCCCCTCAATTTGTTAAAAAATGTTAAAACTATTTGAAATTTTTGTCCGGCTTTTTTTATTTGAGCCATCATTTTAGAAAAATAAAAAGCATTTAATTCAGACATTTTTTGAAGGCTATTATTTAAAATTTTAGTGGTTAGATCATGTTATCCCAATTATTACTTACCCATTTCAGCGCATTGCGCAAATTGACAATTCTCTTATTATTGCTTGTTTCAAGTCCGTACCTACAGGCTCAGCCATCGGCGGTCAGGAAGGGCGGTAAATCAAGTTTTACGGCTAAGCTCATGAATATTGAAGCTGCGGCAAACGAAACGTTCAGGTACACCACCAGCCTTTATAACGCTTCGGCAGAGAATCGTGTTTTTGAGTTGAAGGCAGATTTACCGGCAGGCTGGATAATCACTTACCGGGTGGAGGGCAGTCAGGTAGGTTCACTGAGCCTGGATGCCGGTAAAGTGCAGGACATTGCGATCGAAATTAATACCACCGCAACTGCAGCTCCAAAAAAGTATATCATCCCGCTTAAGGCCATCTCCGCTTCCGAAACCTTATCAACAACGATTGAAGCGGTCGTAAAAGGCTCGTATGGCTTAAGCCTGAGTACCCCGAGCGGAAGGTTAAGTGAGGAACTTACTTCGGGCAGCCAGAAGAAACTGAATTTTATCCTGAAAAACACCGGGACACTTCCCTTAAACGATGTGGAGATGACCTCTCAAATGCCTTCCGGCTGGGAAGCATCTTATGAACCGGCAAAGATCAAACAGCTGGAGCCCGGAAAATCAATTGAAGTTAACGCTTCATTAAAGGTTCCCGACAAGACCATCGCCGGAGATTATGCAGCTACTTTTACAGCAGCAAATACGAATACGAATTCTGCAGCAGCTTTCCGGCTGATCGTTAAAACTTCCCTGCTTGCGGGCTGGATAGGGGTTTTAGTCATCATGCTTTCCATAGGCTTAGTTTATTATCTGATTCGAAAATACGGCAGAAGATAAATATCGGTATGAGCAGTCCTATCATAAGCCTCAGGGGTTTAACCAAACACTATGGTTCCCTTAAAGCGGTCGATGATCTGAATCTTGATGTTGGGAAAGCTGAGATCTTCGGCTTGCTTGGTCCGAACGGGGCCGGAAAAACCACCAGCATATTAATGATGCTGGGACTTACCGAGCCGAGCAGCGGTACAGCCCATGTTTGCGGATATAATGCGACCAGTAACCCGATTGCGGTTAAGAAAAAAGTGGGATACATGCCTGATAACCTGGGCTTCTACGACCAGATGTCGGCACTTGAAAACCTGGTCTATATAGGCCGGCTGAATGGCCTGGCCGAGACTAAAGTTAAAGCACGTGCGATCGAACTTCTGGAACTGCTGGGTCTGAAGGATGCAATGCATAAAAAAACCGGCACCTTCTCCAGAGGGATGAAGCAGCGCCTCGGTCTGGCCGATGTGCTGATCAAAGAACCGGAAGTGATTATTCTGGATGAGCCTACCCTGGGAATTGACCCTGCCGGAGTAAAGGATTTTCTCGCATTGATTAAACAGTTGAGTAAACAACAGGGACTTACAGTACTCCTTTCATCGCATCATCTGCACCAGGTCCAGCAGGTGTGTGATCGGGTGGGGATTTTCGTCAATGGGAAATTACTCGCGCAGGGTAATATTGATACACTTGCGCAAAGTTTATTCGGTACTGATGCATTCATCACCACTATTAATTTAGCGCAGGCTGTTCCGCAGCCCTGGCCGCTTGAAGCCGAATTAAAGCAGTTCGATGCTCTTAAGAAAATCATGATCCATGATCAGGAAATAGAATTTACATGCAGTCGCGAGTTTACAGCTCCCCTGGTTCGCTTTTTAGTTGAAAAGGGTTATGATATTCTGGGGGTACATCAGAAAAGCTACGGACTCGATGAGATCTATCAGAAGTATTTTGAATCCAATAGCATTAACCAAACAAAACCATGAAAAGTCAACCTGCTACCCGGAAGCCTTTTGGCGTGATGGTGCACAAGGAAATTGCTGATCATATCCGCAGCTGGCGCTTTGCTGTTCTTATTGCCCTTATTTTACTGACCTTTATTGCTTCGATGTATGTGTCGCTTTCGAATATCAAACCGGCAACAGGCAATACGAACGACCCGGATCGAATATTTTTATACCTTAAGCTGCTTACTATAACCGATAACTCTATTCCTCCCTTCCATGTTTTTCTGAGCTTCCTGGCGCCATTGCTGGGCATCAGTCTGGGATTTGATGCGGTTAATTCGGAGCAGAATAACGGTACATTGATCCGCTTAATGGCACAGCCCCTGTACCGGGATAATCTCTTGCTGGCAAAATTCGCAAGTGCGATGGTGATTGTCAGCAGCCTGTTTGTCGCGCTGGCCCTGCTGATGATCGGTGGCGGACTGATCTTAACCGGTGTACGCATTGAACCGGAAGAGTTCCTTAGGATCTTAGGTTTTATCGCCCTGACAATAGCTTATGTCGCATTCTGGTTAAGCCTGTCCATTACCCTGTCAGTCCGTTTTAAACAGGCGGCAACATCTGCCCTGGTCGCAATTGGTATATGGTTATTCTTTACCGTATTCTACCAGATTGTGATCAATCTGATTATAAAATCCATTGTTCCTGATCCGAATTTTCTCTCTCAGGCCCAGGTGATTTATTACAATGAACTTATTTTAAATCTGTCGCGCATTGCTCCGAACCAGTTGTACACTGATGGAATAACTACCCTGCTGATGCCATCTGTACGCAGCCTCGGGCCGATCACGATGGAACAAATGGCAGGAGCCATTCCTTCGCCGCTTCCTTTTAAAGAAAGTTTAATGATTGTATGGCCCCAGGTAAGCGGTTTACTGGCATCCACAATAGCCTGCTTTGCCCTTGCTTATTACCTGTTTATGAGGAGGGAGATTAGGGGTTAATTAAAGGACAGGGGGTACAACAGCTGATTGATGTTTTGTTTGTAGACCAGTTTTGTAAAGCGCAGGAAACTTACGGACAGAGATTGTGTAGGTGGCGGGTCAAGCCCAATGTCATTATTTATTGTCTTAAATATTTGATTTACAGATTTTAATATTTATTACGGATTAAAATTATTCCGTATGATTTCAAATTATACCGCTCATAGCCGCGGAGGCCTATTTACTTTTTCCTTGATGAAAAAGTAACCAATGCCGAACCGCCCTTGCGGTGAGACCACGAAGACCTTAAAAAACAATAATTAAAACTGAGTAAAATCAAGACTGACCCCTCCAAAAGGTCGGGGCAGGCTTCGCTCCCACCACTGAAGGCCATACACCCGGCCCGCCGTTTTGTCCTCCCCCCGCTCGGGAAATCCTGCTTCATTTAAATTAATTTCTCCATATCGAGATTCGAAGATTACTAAGATTAACGTTAGAGGTTTAGGAATATTCATCCATAAACGGCTGCGTACAGGGCTATGAAAGTCAGTGCTATGGCAAAGACAATTTTACCGCCCTGTCCAATGCCGCAAAAAAGTATATGAATGTCATTGCAAGGCGATATGCCTAAAATCCTGCTAATTCACGCCCCTCAATGTTTTTATTAGACGCCACGCTAGCAGCCCCCATTAATAAGCTTTTTTCCGTCCCGATGGCCATCGGGAGCGGTGCGGCAACGATTGTCCGGGCCTAAGCAGAAACCTTCAAAGCATCAGGCGCAGCGGCGGCATTTATTCACTGTTGGTTATTATTTTTTAGGGTGTTCATGGTCTCGTCGTTCCTCCTCGGCATGGTCCTTTTCTGCTGCAGGAAAAGGACTAGGCCCCGCGGCCATGAGCGAGTAATATATCCCATAAATTGAAATTGATAGTTGAAATCATTAAAAGAAGAAATTAACATGCTAGTCAGATTTTATATGTAAATAGCTTAACTTAATAACATTGGGGTCAAGCCCGCCATGACAGTCGATTGGTGGGAGAAAGGAGATTCCGGCTCAAGGCCGGAATCTGCCAGCACAGCTCGAATGATTTAGTAAACCATCTTTTCTGTTAGCACTTATTTCAATCCGATTCCGGGCTCCGAGCCGGAATCTCCAGTTTTCTTAAAACCGATATGTCATCGTGGCGAAGGCCACGACCTCCATTTTAATAAACCATATGTCATGATGTTGTATTAAAAGATCAATTTTGGTAAACGCAGGAAACTCTTCGGACAGAGATTGTGTAGGTGGCGGGTCAAGCCCGCCATGACAGTCGATTGGTGGGAGAAAGGAGATTCCGGCTCAAGGCCGGAATCTGTCAGCACAGCTCGAATGATCTAGTAGACCATCTTTTCTGTTAGCTCATTTGTCCGTAGTTTAGCGCAGCGCTCTACGGATTATTAAATGAACAAGAGTCTTCAGACTCGCTAACAATTTAAATAATCAGGTTATTCATTATTACCAATTAGCATATTTTGTATTTAAATATGAAGAAGTGTTATTTTCGTCTGGGAGGAGTCAGAAGACTCCTCATCATTGTAAATCCGCTTCGCTTAACTCTACAGTGGGCCCAAATCCCATAGCTAATAGCCCATAGCCCATAGCCCACAGCTCATATCCCATATCCCATATCCCATATCCCAAAGCAATCAATCGTTTCAGCACGAACAGCTTTTTTCTTAAAAATTCAAAAATATTTTAAAATTTTTTCTTCCTTTGGGTTACCTTTTGAAAAAACTTGTATTAAAACATATTACTTAAACTCAATTAAATAACCAAACAATGAAAAACTTATTCAAATTCGGTTTCTTAGCTTTAGCTATTTCTCTTTCAGTTGCTGCTTGTAACTCAAACAAAACTGAAGAAGCTGCTACTGACACAATTGATTCTACTGCAGAAGTTATGACTGATTCTTTAGAAGCTCAAATCGATACTGTTGATTCAGCTGCTGCTGCTGCTGTTGATTCAGTTAAAAAGTAATTAACCCAAAAATTACAATAAATACCCTCTCATCTGTTTGAGAGGGTATTTTTGTTTATGGAAGTCGCCCGGAAGATGCCAAATCCACTCTTCCTTGAGTTAGGTGCAGCGTCTTCAATCCCATACAGATGGGACAGACTCATCTGTAATATATCCTGGTATTCCTTTTGCCATGATAGTTAAAAGGAATAATTAATACCTCTCTGAATTTATTCCAACTCAAATTCTATTTTAAACTCTGTCCCTTTATTAACTTTACTACTGACACTTATCTTACCACCCAATTTCTCAACCTGGGCTTTCACCATAAACAAGCCCATACCTTTGCCCTCTAAATGCGGGTGGAATCTTTTATACAAACCAAAAATCTGATCACCTTGTTTTTCGAGATCAATTCCCAAACCATTATCAGTAAAAGCTAATTGGAGTTTCTTGTCATGCAGATGGCTTTCAATTTTAATAAGACAGGGAATCTGAGGCTGGCGATATTTGATACTATTGGATATCAGGTTATAAAAAATACTGTGGATATAACTTTTTAAGGTTGAAAAGGTATTAATTTCTGAAAAGTCGTATACTATTTCTATCACATCCAGTTCGAACAAATTTTTAATACTGATCTTTATGTCTTCTACCAAAGTAGAAAATTCAACCTCCTCGTATCTTTCACTCCTCGTACCCCTGATCTGAAGGATCTGATTAAGATCTTTTACTATGTCATCCAGCTTATCAACAGACTCAAGTAGCCCACGATTTAATTCTTCCTGTTCTTCCTGGCTTAAGCCCGGAGTATTCCGGATGTCAACAAGGCCAAGGATATTGGCTACCGGGGCTCTCAGATTATGAGAAACTATATAAGTAAATTGCTCCAAATCCTTATTTCGCTGGATTAGGTCCTTTGCTACCCTGCTGCGCTCAAACTCGGCAAACTTGCGTTCAGAAATATCCTGATGCGAGACTACAACCAATGACTGATTGCCCTCAAACTTCATTGCGCGCATGCCAAACCAACGTTTTTCATCAAAGGAATGACAGGGATATTCAAGATAAAAAACATCTTTTTCATCATTCAAAACATCTTTTATCCCCGCGCATGCCTCTTCGGCATATTCTTCTCCATCTTCTGCGGCTTTTGAACAAACCTCAAAATAATTGCTACCAATGCCGTTACCTGCCAATGTGCAGGCACCATTCTCGAGGCCGAATGTATTCCATGATTCATTAACAGCTACGAGAGTCCCGGTAAAATCAATTACTGCAATGTTGGAATTCAGCGAATCCAGTACACCCCGGTTGAACGACTCACTGTTTCGGAGCTGCTGTTCCACTTCTTTTCGCTCAGTGATGTCCTGAACAATTCCGTAAACCCGGACAGGCTTGAGATCAGTGTCAAAATCCAATAGTTTTAAACTGGTACCGTACCTGGTAAGGCCTTCTCTGGTGATAAATCTGAAATCAAAAGAGTAGTTTTTATGAGATGTCAGCGCATTCTCCATTTCTTTTGATACATACGCTAAATCCTCGGGATGTATAAAGGAAAGAAATGCTTCTTGCGAAGGAATCACTTCATCTCTTTCCACACCGAATAATTTATACATTTCATCAGACCATGAATGGGTTTGATCTGACAGATCGATCTCCCAGCTGCCCAGGTGTGCTATTTTTTGAGATTCTTTTAGGCGCAATTCACTTACTTCGATGCGCTTTCGGGATTTAACCTGTTCTGTTACATCAACGGCAAAAAAGAAAATACCATCAATTTGCTGATTAGTGTCCCTGTGTGCCTGGTAACTAAAGTTCAGGTATTTATCTGTAAGTTTTCCTCCGATATCAAGTTTTATTAGCATCTCATTAGCTGAAAAGGTTTCTCCGGTTTTATAAACAGAGTCCAGGATGCTAATGAATCCCTGATTGACCATAGCCGGCAAAACTTCTTTTACAGATTTGCCTATTATGTTATTCATACCTATTAGTTCCAAATAAAGGGGGTTAACCACCTCATAAATATGATTCGGACCACTTACTACTCCTATACTCACCGGGGCTTCCAGGAACAGGTCATAAAACCGTTGTCTTTCAATTTCGACCGCCTTCTCCAGTTTTTTCTTTTCGGTAATATTTCTTGCAACTGCATACCTGATCTGGTCTTTTTCATCCCAGCGGACAGACCATGAGATAGGCACTATCGATCCATTTTTATGGACATATCTGTTTTCAAAATTCACTGCGTTTATTCCGGCTAAAACATTGTCGGCAGTTTGCTGGGTTTTAATGCGGTCATCAGGATAAACAAAGTCAATGGTACGTTTTCCGATAAGCTCATCTGCTCTATAACCCAACACCTCTTCACATGCGGCACTCACCCTTATGAAGTGACCATTGGCATCCACCGCACAAATCATATCAAGAGAGGATTCCAGCGTTTTGTTATTTTCATTCAGTGCCTGCTGCAAAGCTGAAGACATATCATTCAATGCCTTCTTCTCAATTTCCAGTTCTTTTTTCCATTTTATTTCTTTCTCAATGGTTTTTTGTAAACTTTTAAATAGGCGGGGAATCAGAGCAACACATAGAAAGCTCAGGAAAATCAGGTTTGTTGAAACTGCGATCCATTCACCAAAATTATGGGCATGAATGTCTGTCTGAGGTATCAGATTGTATTTTATCAGCAAAGCGAAGATCACACATATAAAAGTATTCAGCCAGGCAGACCAATAGACATAGTTTGTTGAAAAGATCAGGATACTGAAAATACAGCTGGTAAGCAAATAGATAAGTCCCGGCCCATTGAGCCCAACAAAATATAAAATGGCACAGCTAAACAGATAAGCTGAGGAGATGAATATTACCTTACGGAAAACGAGCTTAATCTTGGGAACAAATCCTATTATAATAATGCATGTAACAGTTAGAATATCAATTACTGCTATGACATACATATCAATTTTTAAACTCCAGTAAATGCCTGGTACCAGAGCAATAAGCGACAAAGGTAAAAGATATATGATAGTGGTTGAGAACAGCTTGTTTCGCCAAAAGGTTAAATCCTCCTCGCTTTCTGTGGAATTGCTGCAATTACGTATAACCTGATTGATATACCTGGCTGTTATATTCATGTAACTATTTATTGAAAATTTAAAGGCAGGTGGCTAAAGCCTGAGAACCTTAGAGATTCGACTCCTTCATACGTACAAACACAATGCAATGTTGCCGCTAAGAGGCTGTATTGTTAGGTTTTAGGAATATGATTTTATAAATAATTGTTCAGTAGACTGTTATAGAGAATAATTTAAACAGGTATTACCTGGTCTTTATGATATTTCTAATAATTTAGTTCAATAATCAGGCCACTGAGAAAATTTGGTAGTAAACAGGGTAATATGCAGGCCCCTGCTAAGAATAACAATTGCTAAATTATTATTTTTAAAAATCGCGAACAGAAAGCCCAAAATGAAATTTGATAAATACTTTCCTGTCGATTCCTTAAAGCCATATATCAAATACTTTGTCGTATCAGAAAATGAACTGGAAAACGAGTATAAAGTATTTCCGACTTCAGGATTGGTTATCGGCTTTCAGTATAAAGGGCAACTCTCAACAATTCAGGACAAAACTTTAAGCAAATTAGCACCGGCAGGAATAACGGGCATTTCCGACAGCTTTAAACTGTTCAAAAGTTCAGCCGGCATAGGTACTATTCTGATTTACTTCACTGAGATTGGATTTGCCTGTTTTGCATCAAATCCGGTTCATGAATTGTTCAACCAGAGTCTGTCGCTGGATTATATTTTCGACAGGAGCAAAGTTAATGAAGTGCAGGAAAGATTAGCTCTTGCCGCAAAAGATAAACAGCGGATAAAAATCCTGGAACAGTTTTTATTGTCGCAGCTCAAAGATATTCAGGCAGATAAGCTTATTCTTGAAGCGCTTAACCTTATCTACCAGAGCAAAGGAAGTATCAGGATCAGCGAGCTGAATGAGAAACTGTTTATCAGTCAGAGTCCCTTTGAAAAACGATTTCGTAAAGTGGTAGGAACCACACCTAAAAAATTTGCTTCAATAGTGCGTTTTAATGCGGTTCTCGACAATCTGAACGCAAAATCACTGATGGAAATCTGCTACGAAAACAATTTCTTCGACCAGGCTCACTTCATCAAAGATTTCAAACAATTTACAGGCGATACTCCCGAGCAGTTCAAACGCTTTCTGTAGATAAACGATTTTTTACAATCACAGGGAATTTTAGCAATGCACTTTTGAAAGGTAATTTTTAGGCTTAGCTATTAGGTTCTAAGAATCAGGATTGCAAAAAGTTCAATGAGTCGATTAACAATAAATCAAAAAACAATGATTACAGCAGATCAAATTAAGGCTGCACACAGCAAGGTAAAATCGGGAGCCGATTTTCCGGCCTACATCAGGGAAATTAAGACAATGGGTATCACTCATTATGAATCTTATGTCTTAGATGGACATATTGACTATCATGTTTCAGGGGATTATACAGTAAAGGTGCCTTCAAAATATGAGGCCGTGACTATTGCAGGTTCAGTGGATGCTGAAAAATTTAAAGCCGACCTGAAAGCGCATCAACAGGGTAAAACAGACTACCTGACCTTCATCAGTATGTGCGCAGCCTACGGTATCGAAAAATGGGAAGTCTGCATGGATAAAATGAGCTGTACTTATTTTGATAAGGCAGGAAATGAGGTATTAGTGGAAGGGATTCCTCATTGATTAGGGACTGCAATCTTTGGGAATTTATTTTATTGGTTGAGGTGGCGGGTCAAGCCTTATATCAATGGATTATAGAAAGGTTGAGGTGGCGGGTCAAGCCCGCCTTGAAAATAAATTATTAAGTGGTGTAAAGAGGAGGTCGTGGCTTTCGCCACGATGACAATAAGTTAAGAAGAAAATGAGGTCGTGGCCTCCGCCACGATGACAGTTCAATATTTAATAGCAGGGGAGATCCTGACTTTTGTCAGGATCGGAGTTAGTACCTAAAAAGGCCTTTTCAATGTGTAAATTGCAGCTATTGATAAGACCCCAATTCCGGCCTTGAGCCGGAATCTCCTCTCGACACCCAAGGAGTTGTCATCCGATAGCTATCGGATCTCGCGAAAGCGAGAACCTCCTTTGTAATTAACGCGTAATTTATCCTTAAATAATGACATTGGGCTTTCGCCACAAATTGGAAAACGGACTGGGTAAATACAATGTTCAATTAGAAAACCCGAAATGAAATGGATGAAAGACGATTCCTTAAATCATTTCCATCGGATTTGGCAGATTCCGGCCTCTGAGCCGGAATCTCCTTTTCACCCACCCATCGGCTGTCATGGCGGGCTTGACCCGCCACCTCCCCCTGACATATAAATATTCCGGCCACCGAGCCTAAATTCCATTTTTTTCTCAAAATTCAATGTGATGGCTGACTTGACCCGCCACCTCCCCCTGACATATAAATATTCTGGCCACTGAGCCTAAATTCCATTTTCCCTCATAATTCAATGTGATGGCTGGCTTGACCCGCCTCCCCATTCCACCTCCCTGGGCAAATCACAGCCCCTACTGTGGAGAATGACGTGGCATCAAAATAAAAAAAAACAGATTATCCTCTGGCGTTTTACATTAGCGGTAGTGTCCCCCGCCGGCGGGGGAATTAAAGGGGGTGGTGTGTAAGATTATCAGTAATTATAAGAATATATTCCCTTTGCCAACCCAATAAGCCGAAGCCCCCCGATATGCGAAAATCCCTTTTTTCCATTCTTACTGTAACCAAATCATTTCCCTGTCGTCTTATCATCAAATACATTTAAACCAATAACAGCAATCTGCTTTCCTGTTTTGTAGCAAGAATCATTGAAAAGATTCTCAGGAGAGTTTTGTGCCCGATTTTAAAAATAAAAATGAATAAACTATACTTTGCTTCTATACTTACTGTACTTTTTTTCCTTTGCGCTGCAGGACCCGGCTTTGCCCAAAACAAAATCCAGGGATCAAAAATAAGCGGAACTGTATTGGATGAAGAGAAAAAACCTCTTGATTTCGCGACCATAAGCCTCTTGAAAAGCCTTGATTCTTCACTCGTACGCACAGCCGTAAGTGATCTGGATGGTAAGTTTTTACTTTCTGATTTACCCGCCGGAGATTATTTTCTGACCGCTAGTATGATAGGATTTAAGAAAATAAGCACTAAAATATTCAATATCAGCCAGGCTAATCCTTCAATGAATTTCCCTGAGATTATCGTCTCAAAGGATAGTAAAATGCTTGGAGAAGTCACAGTAAGAGCCATTAAACCATTTGTAGAGCGCAAAATGGACAGGCTGGTAGTAAATGTTGAGAACAGCAGTGTCGCAGCAGGTTCTACTGCCCTGGAGGTACTTCAGAGAGCCCCGGGAGTTACTGTAGACCAGAATGATAACATCGCTATGCAGGGTAAGCAGGGTGTTTTGGTCATGATTGATGGCAAGCAAACTTATATGAGTAATGCAGATGTAGCAAACCTGCTGAAAAGTATGCCCAGCTCACAGATCGAAACGATTGAACTTATAACCAACCCTTCGGCCAAATACGATGCAGCCGGAAATTCAGGAATCATCAATATCAAAACCAAAAAGAGCAATAATGTGGGTACAAATGGTACCCTGACTGCAGGTACCGGTTATGGGAATAATTATCGTTCAAATGCCGGACTTTCATTGAATCACAGAAACAGGGATATTAACCTTTTCGGGAACTATAATTTCTCAAGTGTAGACCGCGGACAGGATTTGAGCATTAACCGGGAGGTTTCAAACTCAAATGTGATGACTTATTTCGGGCAGCAGGTAAATTCATTAAGGAAGAGCGATAACAATAATTTTAAAGCAGGGCTTGACTTTTTTCTGAATAAGAATAATACACTGGGATTTCTGGTGAATGGATACAGCAATTCGGGTACAGATCAGAACAATAATATAACTGCTATCGGGCGATCATTCAGCCAGGCCGATTCGTCGGTAATTGCTATAAATAATGAAAATAGTAAGTACAGTAATATGGCTTATAATTTGAATTATAAATCAATTCTGGATACTTCGGGAATGGAACTTTCGCTTGACCTTGACTATTCCCGTTTTAACGGCGATAACAGAACCCTTTACGACAATCGATTTGTAAATTATAACGGACCGAACAAAGCCCCTTCTTTATTCAGGAACAGTACCCCTTCTCTGATCAATATTAAAGCCCTCAAAGCAGATTATACCCTGCCTTTGAATAAGACTATGAAGTTTGAAGCCGGAATAAAGAGCAGTATTGTTAAAACTGATAATGATTTCAGGTTTGAGGAACTAAAGGGAAGTAATTGGGAAAATGATATCCGAAGAAGCAATCAGTTTGTATATGATGAAAATGTGAATGCCGCCTATACGAATCTGAATAAACAGTTTAAGAAAACAAGTGTTCAGTTTGGATTGAGGGCTGAGCAAACAAATTCAAAAGGAAATTCCATCACTACCTCTAAACTGGTTGAACGCAGTTATCTGGATGTTTTCCCAAGCCTTTTTATCAATCAGACCTTATCAAAAAATCTTGATATGTCCTTCTCATACAGTCGCCGTATCGACCGCCCGAGTTATGATGCCCTGAATCCCTTTATTTACTTTCTTGATCAGTACACCTACAATCAGGGAAATCCATTCCTGAATCCGCAGTACACCAATAACTATGAAGTGTCTTATAATTATAAAAAGACCTATAATCTATCCTTAAATTACAGCCTGACCAGGGATGTAATTACTGAGGTTCTGCTTCCTGATACTGCAAAGAAGGCATTATTCCAGACCAATGAGAATCTGGATAAACAGATCAATTATGGTTTAAACCTGAATGCCCCGGTCACTTTAAGTAAATGGTGGAGCAGCAGTAATAATATACTTGCATACTATCTCGGATTTCGTTCTTCCGACCTTAGGGGACAGGATCTGAACAGCGGAAAAGTAGCATTTCAAATTAACTCACAGCATAAATTCAGTATTAACAAGACCTTAAGTGCTGAACTTTTAGCTGATTACAGATCCCCGATTGAGTATGGAACTTTGAAAATAAGTTCACAGTATGGTATTGATCTGGGCATCAGTAAGACTTTATTGGATAAGCGGGCAAACATCAAATTTGCGCTTAGCGATATATTTGATACCCGCCGACAAACAATAACCAGTGCTTATACCGGACTTAATTATAATCTGGAGCAGAAAAATGAAACCCGGATTGGCCGTATAAGTCTGAGTTACCGCTTTGGTAAGACAGAAATTAAACCCGAGCGCCGCCGCTCAACCGGTTTGGAAGATGAGCAAAGACGAATTAAAAATTAGTTTAATGTTGATTGGTTGAAATGGCCCCGGGAGACCGGGGCCTTTCGTTTTTTAGAGGAGATCTTTCAATACCACCCAAACATTTTCGGCTAGTATTTTATGTCCTTCAGGTGTAGGATGAATACCATCGCTCTGATTCAGTTCAGGAACACCGCCAACTTTATCGAGCAGGAATGGGACCAATGCCATATTGTTTTTCTTAGCCAGTTCCGGAAAAATTACCCGGAACTCAGAAGCATATTTGCTCCCCATATTAGGGGGCACTTCCATGCCGGTCATTACCTGTTTAGCATCCGGATATTTAGCTTTTACCTGATCAATGATACTCTGTAGGTTCTTCCGGGTTTCAGTAAGCGGAATCCCCCGTAAGCCATCATTTGCACCCAGTTCAAGTACAAACACATCAACTTTTTGTTTCAGTAACCAATTGATTCGTTCTTTTCCGGCGGCAGTAGTTTCACCACTTAATCCGGCATTAATCACTTCATAAGGAAGATTTAAGGAATCAATTTTATTCCCGATAAGTGCCGGAAAGGCTTCATCAGGCTCTACACCGAGTCCGGCAGTAAGGCTATTTCCAAAGATGAGAATGGTTTTCTTTGTAGTTACACTTGCGACACTCAGGCTATCAGCAGTTTCGCTTTCTGCTTTTTTATTTTCACCATTACCACAAGCGCTGATAATAGCAAAGAAGAAAAGAATGCCGTACAATTTTATTTTGAACATAATCTTTGAATAAGGAAATCCGAAAATACAGATTTAGGGTTTTGTTTCCTAAAAGGATTTCAGACCCGATAGCTATCGGGTTACGAATTTACCTGGGCGTTTTGCCAGTTAAATTCGTCAGTCACATTTTGATTGAGCGACCCGATAGCTATCGGGTGACGAAATCGACTTTCTTTTCGCCCATGTGATTTCGTAAGTCGAATCGTTAAGACCCGATAGCTATCGGGTTACGAATTTACTTAGGCGTCATGCGTTTAAATTCGTCAGTCGCACCTTGATTGAGTGACCCGATAGCTATCGGGTGACGAAATCTATTTCCACTCGCACAGGTGATTTCGTAATTCGAACCTTGTATAATGGATAGAATGATTATTGTATGATAATTTGTAAATTTGATTTAATATCAGTGTATAACTAAAGAACTTAAAAAAGCTGCTGGGTAATAGTAAAAGATAGTCTGAGGTAACCTATTCATTAGAAAGATATTAACGAATTTGTATTATGGAAACCTACGTTGTGCGTCCCGATAAATTTCAGGAAAAGGCGTTAAAAGCATTTTTAAAAGCATTAGGAGTTCCTTTTGAAATTAATAAGGAAGCAAATTTACCTGCGCATGTAGTTTCAGGCATTAGAAAGGGCCAGGAAGATATTGAAGCAGGTAAAAGTATAACACTAGAAGAATTTAAGGATAAGATAGCGTAGCTTTCACAATCCCGAACGATTTTTGCCTATAATTCATTAAAGTTTAGTTGAATTATATTTATTCTGATATTCCATCGGTGATATCCCCGTAATCTTTCGAAAAACCTCCCTGAATGCCTTCAAATCCGAATATCCTACTTCATACATCACCTCATTTACGGTTTTCTGACTACTCTCAAATGCCCGTTTTGCCGCTTCAATTTTAACCCGCTGTGTGTATTCGCCCGGGGTATTGCCGGTAGCTTTGATAAACCGCCGGTCGAAATTCCGCCTGCTGACAGAGAATCTGGAGGATAATTCTTCAAAGGAGATCTTCTGGTGTAATTCAGCTTCAATATGGGCTTGTGCTTTTTTAACCACTTCATCACTGTGTAGTTTTTGTCCGGTGAAAATGGCAAAATCCGACTGGCTATTACGGTCCATTTCGATTTGAAATACTTTGGAGCAATAAATGGCAGTCTCCCTGTCGCAATATTTTTCTACAAGGTAAATCATAAGATTCAGGAAAGAATAGGCACCCCCATTCGTATAAATCCCGTTTTCATCGGTGATCAGTTTATCAGCCTGCAGATTTACCTCCGGAAACAGACTTCTGAAATTTTCGGCTGCAGCCCAATGTGTTGAACAACTTTTGCCATTCAGCAAACCACTTGAAGCCAATAGAAATGCGCCGGTGCAGATCGAAGCAATTTCAGCGCCCTGCTTGTATTGTCGTTCAATCCAGTCCATCATCACCTTATTTTGAGCTACCGCCTGCTGATAATTATGATTCAGTGAGGGGATAATTATCAGATCAGTACTACTGATTGCCGAGATATGAATATGCGGCTTAACGGCAAACAAACCCTCGTAATACTCAACTGTTTTCGAAATACCAGCTAATTGGATCCTTAACAATTCGCCCCTGCCCTTTTGCTGGCAATAGGCATTAGCCCTCAACAATATTTTGTAGGCACCAACAATGCTGCTGAGGTTATTGGCTTCGCCTGATGGGACAAGAATCGTGATATGTTTCATTTTGGTGATTGAGAAATTTATTGGGCATTAAAAAATAATACACATGTACAAAGCTAGTATACTGACTTGTCTATATCAACCCTCCATAATGTCTATTTAGCCACCTGCGGAAATGCTTAAAAGCAAATATTTTTGTTTCATACTAATCTAAGTGACCTATGACAACAAAAGACTTCACGCTAAGCCTGCTAACTGATCAGAGTCCCGAAAAGGTATTTCAGTCTGTTAATAATGTTCGCAAGTGGTGGTCGGGATATTATTCGGAAGAAATTATTGGTGACACAGAGAAGCTCAATGATGAGTTTAGCTTCAGCGCCGGAGATGGTGTTCATTTTACGAGGCACAAATTAGTGGAAGTAATACCCAATAAGAAAGTCGTCTGGCTGACTACAGAAAGCAAGCTGAATTTCATTCAAAAGCAGGACGAATGGACAGGCAGTAAAGTGATTTTTGAGATCTCCCAAATTGGAAACAAGACCGGGTTGGTTTTTACCCATGTAGGCTTAAGCCCCGAAGCAGAATGTTATGAAGCCTGTGCCCCGACCTGGACACAGTATTTGCAAGACAAGTTATTACCACTTATTAATTCAGATAATAATTAGTACCAGTTTACCTGAAATTCAACTGCTACCCTCAAAATTTCTTACCCGCATCGTCCAAAACCTAATACCTAATACCTATAACCTAACACCTATAACCTAACACCTAAAGCCTAATACCTAACACCTAACAACCCATGCAAAACAAAAGTTTCACCACAAACATCCTTGTCGACAAAAGCGCGGCAGCAACATTCAATGCAATTAAAGACTTTCGCGGCTGGTGGTCCGAAGAAATTGAGGGCAATACCGATAAGCTCAATGAAGAATTCTTTTACCATTACAAAGAAATTCACCTCTGTAAAATCAAACTGATTGAAGCCCTTCCTGCGAAGAAACTAGTTTATCTGGTGCTCGACAATGAGTTCAATTTCGTTGATGATAAGTCGGAATGGGTCAATACCAAACTTGTCTTTGATATCACAGAAGAAAATGGTAAAACCCTGGTACAGTTTACTCATGAAGGTCTGGTGCCAGAGTACGAATGTTATAAGGTATGCCATGATGCCTGGAGCGGCTATATCAGGAATAGCCTGTACAAATTGATCAGCATCGGCAAAGGGGAACCTAATCCTAAAGATGCGGATGGATTTAATGCGGAGCTGGCGGCGAAGTGGAAGTTGGGTTAGGTGTTAGGTATTAGGCATTAGGCGATAGGTGTTAGGCTTTAGGTGGTTTAACTATAAAGAAAATTTTAATTTAAATTCAGATCCTGATGATTCTCAGGCTTAAGAGCCTTCATCAAAACCCTTCAAATGTTTTGCCTCATTAATAAAATATTTTGTGATCCAATTTACCCTGCAAATTATAAAGCTGCTCCTTTCTGCCCGGCATCTGGAGCAGCTAAAAAATCAGGTTAAAAATCAGGATTTTTTGTAAATTTAATTCAAGCCCTGGGGAGCTCAGAACTCCGGGACTATTTTCCGTTTTAAGGCTAAAATAAGGCTGTCAGAAATAAGATTTCGATCCTGACAACATTGTGTTCAGGCAAAGTGCAAAATCTCAACAGAATTCTTTATTCAGGCCTTAAATTGAAACAGTGCGTTTCCAGCGCGTTTCTTCGGGAAAATTTACATTTTGTTCATGTAATCTACCTTAAAACGCATTTTTTATTCTTTTTCTTCGGAAAAATGTTCAATTCCTTCGAGTCCGCTTCGACTGCTGTTCGACTGCTGTTCGACTGGCCTTCGACTCGGGTTCGAGACAGATTCCTAACAGCTTCGTGACTGCTTCGACAAGGCTTCGACTGGCTTTCGGCGGCAAGCGAAGGGCACCCGAAGAGCTGCCGAAGGATTGGCGAATCAGGGAGGAATCAGGTACGAATTTGGTACCTGGCAGAGGGGTAAATTGATTGAAATTGCTACAAAAGTTGTGGATATTTTTTCATTATAATTAAATAATTAAACTTAAAAGGCATTTTTTTTATCTGCTTGATACCAATAACTAATTTCGATAGGGTAAATAGCTACTTGCGGACATCGGGCTTGATATAGTCAAAAGATTTCCCTCGTTCCTTATCAGCCATATTGAATTTATAAATTAAATTAGCATTGCAGATAAAATCAAAATCTAAAGAGTTTAAAAACTCATATTGTGTAAGAATTGTTGCTTTCAATTTTAAAAAATAGATAATAAGGCCTGTGAATACCAGCGAAATCATCATATACCAAAACCCTGAAGGCAACATCAAAATAGATGTGCGACTGGATGATGAAACGGTTTGGCTAACTCAGGCGCAAATGGCTGAACTTTTTGGCAAGGCTAGAACAACCATTACAGAGCATATACAAAATGTTTTCAAAGAAGGTGAGTTAGATGAAAATGTGGTGTGTCGGAATTTCCGACAAACCACTCAGCATGGTGCAATTCAGGATAAAACCCAGGACAAGGAAGTAAAACACTATAACCTGGACGTTATCATTTCAGTTGGATATCGTGTGAAATCCACTCAGGGCACACAATTCCGTATATGGGCTACACAGCGGCTCAAAGAATACATCATTAAAGGTTTTGCGCTTAATGATGACCGTTTCAAATCGGGCAGCTCCATGAATTATTTCAATGAACTGCAGGAACGCATTCGGGAGATAAGGATTTCGGAACGTTTCTTTTATCAGAAGATTAAAGATATTTATACCACCAGTATTGATTACGATCCCAAAGACGAAAAGACAATTGAGTTTTTTAAGGTAGTTCAGAATAAATTGCTTTGGGCTATAAGTCAGCAAACAGCTGCTGAACTGGTATATCGCAGAGTTGATGCAAGCTTGCCCCTACTCGGAATGCAGTCGTTTGACAAGAATAATACTGTCTCTATCAGGAAGGCAGATATAAGCATTGCCAAGAATTACCTGATCGAGAAGGAAATAAAACTACTAGGTTTACTCGTGGAGCAATACCTGGCTTTTGCAGAAACTATGGCGCAACAGCAAACACCCATGTATATGGCCGACTGGATTCAGCGATTGGATAGTATATTGCAACTCAATGGCAGAGAATTGCTTAACCATGCAGGAAAAATAAGTCATGAAAAAGCATTACAGAAATCAGAAGCAGAGTTTGAAAAGTATAAAATAACCCAAAAAGTAATTGAAAAGGAACAAAGTCTTAAAGAGATTGAGGAAGATATTAAAAAATTGAAAAAGGCCCCAAAATTCTGATTTTCATTTAAGGTAAAAGCATTTGCTTTTTCCTGAACATTCTGGAACGGTCAAAATAGGGATCCAGAAGTTCAATATCGAATTCTTTAACCATCTGCAGGGCAGTAATGGCTTTATCCTCACTGGTAATCATTACAGACCCCACTTTTCCGGGATCATGAATGCTTACTGCATCACCATATTTCGCTTTTAGCTTTTTGAGTTTATCCCAGTTATAATCCAGATGCGCTAATTCATAATCCAGGTTAATGGTGGCCAGCGTATAATTGAAGTAATTGGTGCTGGTTGCGACGATCTCTCCGAGCGGATTAAGAACTTCTGAGGGCAATTGCACAACTCCAATTGCACTTACAAAATAAGAGCGGCAGGAATAAGCCCATATTCCCTGCATCAGTCCGCCATGGTAAACTGAGGAAAAGAGCATGATATCAGGCTGCTGTTGTGCATATTTTGCACGCAATTCATCATAATTCAAATCAAAACAAATGGCCATTCCAACCGTACCGAAATCACATTGAAAAATCGGGGCCTGATCACCCGGGATAACTCCCTGCTCCATTTCAGGAATAGTTGGAAAGTTCTTGTGGTAAGTCCCGGCTATTTTTCCGGCCCTGTCTAATAAAATCAGGGAATTGCGAAGTCCTTTATCAGCATTATGTAATGATCCAAAGGCGATATAACAATTATTTTCCTTTGCTACCGAAGCAAAAAAATCTGAAAGCCTGTCTTTTCTCACATCGACATACAGTTTTTGCTCTGCAGTACTCAAACCTGTCGGCACATCACAAATTTCGGGCAATACAATCAAATCCAGTTTAGATTTAAGAACCTGATTTAGCTGTCCCTGCCAGAAACTAATCATTTGTTCCACTAAAACCTCCGGCGACTGATTTTTATTGATCGAAGGGGAAGCCCCAATCGTCGCGATTCTTACAGGTTTAGATGCCTGTGCCATTGGTATCAAAAATAAAAACAGCAGCAGGCTGGCGATGGTAAACTTTGATTGATTTTTCATAAGCTTGATTTCACTGTAAATTTAATGTTCCTCTTATATCCAAATCCTTTTCTTAAGCTTCAATCAGGATTTGTAAAACCAATATACAGCTTTAGGTGGAGAATTGGAATTGAAAAATACGGGGCTCTTAGCACCTATCTTAGAGTGAGGCGCATCTTCAATACAAGGGTTGGGCCTTTCCATCATTCTTAAATTCGATTAAAAAATGAAACAGAATTCCCTTATTACGGCTTTAAGGTAATAATAATGACCGTTTCTTATTTTTTAAACTCAATTTTGCAATGTCACACCAGTAATACCTAATACCTAAGGCCTAAAGCCTAACACCTAACACCTAAAAAAACCCCGTATATTCACTCCATTATGGAAGCAAAGCCATTCTTAAAAGAAATTATACTAAACTCTGAAAAAATAGCCGACAGAAGTGTATACCCATTTTCCATCCCGGCGCTTATGAATTTCGAGTCGCTTAAATTCCATCCTGATGTTACTTTTATTGTTGGAGAAAACGGTTCGGGCAAGTCCACACTCATAGAGGCAATAGCGCTCAACCAGGGCTTTGGTTTTGATGGAGGTACCAAAGGCGTTCAATATGACCCCAGGGAGAAAGTCTCAGAACTGCATTTTCACCTAAAGGCTATTAAAAGCTTCAGCAAACCTAACAACTACTATTTTCTTCGCGCCGAAACCTTCTATAAGGTCGCGTCTTATTTAGCCGAGATAGATCCCGACCGGGAATTTGGAGATTATCTTCACGAGTTTTCTCATGGGGAAGCATTCATGAAAACATTAGACAGGCTTGGCAGTAAAGGCCTCTATCTATTCGATGAGCCTGAAGCAGCATTATCGCCCAGCCGGCAGCTTGCCGCCCTGGCGAAGATTCACGAGCTGGCACAAAATAAAAATTGCCAGTTTATCATTGCCACCCATTCTCCAATCCTGCTCTCTTATCCCGGCGCAACGATTTTTCGACTCGACGAAAGCGGGATCACAGAGATTCAATATGAAGAGACCGAGCATTATTTGGTTACCAGGGAGTTTTTAAATAATTATAAGAGTATTCTGGGGAGTTTGTTGGGTTGAGTCTTTCCTGGAAATATCTGAATGGACTTCAATTCCTTTAATTTCAAACCTTAAGCCTAAAGCTGCCTGTATTCTGGCCAGAATATTAAAATTAGGCAAACGATCGCCACGAAAGAGCTGAGTGATATAGCTGGCAGAAGTATTTACTTTTTCAGCCAGGGTTTTTTTGCTCATCCCTTGCCTCTTCATAGCCATTTCGATTTCACTTAAAAATTGAAAAGATAATAATCGCGCCTCCTGTTCTATTAGTTCTTCTTCAGAAAAACTGCTGAACAGATCATCGAAAGATTTTTTAATTTGAATTGGGGTCAATGATTTCCTGGTAGTCATAGCTTGCTACTTTATGGATTATAGTCAATATTTTCTTATCGATTTTTTGTGTCTTCTTCCTTTTTAACAATTCAGAAGCTATTATAAAAGTTTTGTCTTCAAGTATAGAAAAATAGGTAGAGCAGAGCAATTAATGTTAGGGAACGGTAATGGAGCAGGCCGGAATATGATAAGCCTGACATAAGGTGAGTTCGATAAGCATTAGTATTTTTCAGGTTTCAACTGTAGTGAAGAATTGAGTGTTGAAATTTAACCCGATAGCTATCAGGTCTACTCCTACCTACTCTCACATTAATTTTGCAGCTACCTTATAAGCACGTTTATGAATGTTTAATGAGCGATTATGAGTAAGTTCTTTTATAAATAATACTATTTTGTAAGGCAAATGTATCTGATCTCAGATCTTGAACATATTAACCGAAAGCTGGATATGATTGGAAAAATCTATTATTTAATGGCTTGTTTTATCAAACTCATTATGTATTCCAGGTCTTTGTCTGATTCAACCTGTATCTGATAATCGCCATTGCCCCAATGCCCTTTTTCAGATACGTCTTCTGCAAGTTGCTTGGGATCATCTAACTTTCCTTTTTTTAAGTTAATCCATATTTTAAGAGAGTTTTTCAAAATGCATATATCTGTAAATACTTTGTTGTCTTTACGAAAACCGATTTCCATTTTCTTGGGTTTAATCTCAATGTCATCTGCCAATTGCAAAACCCCTTGTCTGAACTTTTGAAAGAGTTCTGCAATGAGTTCGGTTGTCTTTTGAATATGTTCCTCTTCGGTGTAAACCTTTATTTCTTCGGTTACTTTTTTGAGTGCTTCTTTATTTTGGGTTAGTGGTTTTATACTTTCTGCTGCATTTGATTTTTTTATTGGATTGATGATGATGGTATCATTCTCAAACTGCTTTACTTCCCACAACTCAATAGCGATGTCTTTGAAGTTGGTCGCCTGAACTTGGTTTTCGGTAAAGTTTGTTGATACAAAAGCAACCCTTGTCTGGCTCCAATCCACATCTTCTCTTTTCATATTTTGGTGTAGGCTTTCATTGTACTCCACAATGAAATCTGCTTTATTTTCCAGCATCAAACTGAGGTAAGTAAAGCCCTGGTCAACCACACTGATGCTTTTATCTCTTTTGTATTCTATAATGATAAAGGCACATGTCTGTGGATCATAAGCCAATGTATCTATTCGCTTGTTTTTAATGGTAAATTCACTTTTAACCAATACAAGCCCCATTATGGCAGACAGGTTTTCCTCAAAAACTTTTTGAATGTCTTTCTCCAGTTTAAAAGGTTTTTCTTTTACCTCCTTTAGTTTGCCAGTTTGGTTTGTGTATAATGCCATTTCTTTTTGCGTTTTGTTTTATAAACTGTTGCCGTATTTATCAAGCCAATTGATTGCATCCTTGTAATCGGGAAAATACGACTTGAGCATTGTCCAGAATTTGTGAGTATGATTCATAACAACTGTATGGAGCAACTCATGTACTATCAGGTAATCCATCACAAACATTGGGGCTTTGATCAAACGCCAATTGAGTGATATGTTCTTTTCTTTTGAACAATTGCCCCACTTCTTATGCTGATTGCGGATGTATAACCTATTGTATTTAAAGTTTAGCTTTCCTGCTAATTCTTCGGTGCGGCTTGCAAGGTGTTTCTTTGCAACATCTGTTAACCAAAGCTGCTGAACGGTTTTATCTAAAAGATTTCGCTTTGCCCTGATGGTTTTATACTCATGGTCAACGATTACTTTATGCTCATAGGTTGAATCATAAAAATAGGTGTACCTGTTTCCATATAACAATATTTGATTTCGTTGAAGGTTAATTTTTGACATGCCTTTGAAGAATTTCAAATGCCTGTCAATCCATCGTTGTTTTTTCTTTATCAATGCCTCCACATCTTCCTGAGAAAATGCCTGTGGAATAATTACACGAATACGGCCGTCTTCACTTACCCGTAATCGGGCATGTTTAACTTCCTTTTGTATCAATATGTAATTATCCGGTAACTGCATTAGTTTAAACTATAATTTACTAAGATGGCTTTCATTATTCTTTCTATCAGTTCTTCCTGCTCATCAATTTTCAATTCTTCAAATTTTGGATTAGCAGCCAATAGCTCAATGTCCGTTTGAAGTCGTTCGTACTCTCTTGGAACATCCTGCCATCCGATATATATTTTCTTTTTAATAACGCTATCAAATGCACTCAATGAAAAATCTCTTGTGAGTTCTTCGTTGAAATCTGCCTTTGAAGCGTTTTTAATCAGTGTAAATATTTCAAACGTACCTTTGTCAGGGAAACCCATACGCTTCGGTAATGATGCAACTTCATCCAGTTCTGAATACAAAACTCCCAACTGATTCAGTATTTCCTCTATTGCTAAACTTTGTTCCTGCTTTTGCTTTATCAGATCATCTAAGCGATTTTGGAACTCCACATAAATAGCTGAGTTGACTTCATTCTGCCTGATTACTGTTTCAATATCCCTGATGATTTTTTCAGCTTTATCAGAAGGATTCAGTTTGGTTTCTTTGAGCTTGCTCAAATAATCAGAATCAATTTTAATCTCCGGCAGATGGCCTTTAAAATTTATCAGCTTGGCGGTTTCTTGAATAAGTTTACGGGTTTTTGCTGCATAGATCTCCGCATCAAAATCTACACGTTTAAATTCTTCAAGGTATATTTCGTAAATCTCATTTAGCCACAAATACTTTTCTCTATGCTCCCTGAGTTTTGGATGTGGTGAAATTGATTCCCAAAGCTGAACTACTTCCCTAAAGGAATTTTCAAACTTGCCATGATCGAGTTCTGTCAGCTTCCTTACGATGTTCATTGTACACTCGTAACTGTCTTCCAATTGAATATCTTCAAATGGTTTGAAGGCATCATCCAATACTTTAGGGAAGGTGGCGACTAAACTTTCTACATCTTCAAATTCACCAATGTCTTCGGGGTCATAATTTAATGCCTCTTTGTAATTTGTAAATACACCCACGTAATCTACGATACGGCCAAACTCTTTTGATAACTTGGACACTTTATCATCATAGGGTCTGTTTGTCCGTGCAACAGCTTGTAAAAGGTTGTGGTCACGGATTGGACTATCGAGATACATGGTTTGCTCGATGGGTGCATCAAAACCAGTGAGCAACATATTGCATACAATGAACACTTTTAGGTTATTGCCTAATTTCTGTTCTTCCTCTGTAATCCTTCGCTTAAACTGCTTGACTAATTTTTTCCGTTCAGCATCCTCTTTGTAATGGTCTTTATAGAGTTTATATTTTTCACCTTCATCATAAGCACCTGTTGAAAAAATGATGGAGATTTCTGAACGGTCGAAATATTTAAGTAGTTCATTGTAATACAAAACACAGGCTTCTTTATCGCAAGCTACCACCTGGGCTTTGTAACCTTGCGGTTCAACTACATTTCTGTAATCCTCGGCAATATCTTTTGCCAGTGCTTCAATTCTTTCGGGGTGTTTCAAAAATACTTTCCATGCCTGAACCCTTTTCTCTACCAACCGCTTTTCATCTTCATCCAATTCAGCGGTAATTTCATCATAGCCCTGTTTTAGCTTTTCCTTATCCAAAAACCACTCCTGTGGTCCAAAGGTGTAACGTATGGGTTTGGTTGCTCCATCATCTATGGCATCCTGAATGCTGTACCTGTCAAGGTAATACTCATGCTCACCTTTTTGCCGCACTATGCCAAACTCCTGATGTGTCTTGGGGATGGGTGTGCCCGTAAAGGCGAAGCGTTTTGCATTGGGTAAAACCGCCTGCAGCTCCATTTGAAAATCGCCATACTGGGTGCGGTGGGCTTCATCAATTAGAATGATGACATTGTCCCGGGTATCCTGCCGGTTGCCTAATTCCCTGAACTTTTGAATGGTGGTAATAAACACCCCTGCCGGAGCTTTGTCAATAATGTATTTTAGGTCACCAATGTTGTTGACTGCTCTGGCATTGGGAAACTCACAATCGTCAAACGTGCCACCTATCTGCTCCCTCAAATCCTTTCTGTCCACCACAATGTAAACAGTAGGGTCTTTTAATTCTTTGCTCTGTCTGAGCTTAAAGGCAGTATAAAGCATAGTTAAACTCTTGCCTGAACCTTGTGTATGCCAGATTACACCCTGCTTTAAATCGGAATTGATTACCCGGTCGGCAATTTTGTTGGCTGCTCGCAACTGCTGATAGCGGGCTACCTTTTTTATAATTTTCCCTTCGGTTCTCTCAAACACCATAAAGTGTTTGAGAATATCCAAGACCTTTGCCGGTTGCAATAGGCCAATGATGCCCAATTTCATTCTTTCCAATACCTCACCATTTGGTAAACGGGCTACATCAAAGTGCCAGTAGGCATCTTCCGGGTCTTTGTAAACAAAACACAGGTCATTGCTCGGATCTAAAACCGGATTGGGCTGTGCAGTATCTATCAGATTACTTTTCCATTCATTGAAATAAGAAGAAGATGCTCCCGGAATACCATACTTGGCAATACGTCCATTGCAAGCCACGCCAAAGGCATGGCACATAAACAATTTATCAGCTCGTTGGTCGTAAGTGGAAAACTGTGCTACACCCTCTAACCAGTTTGTTCCTTTTCTAGCCCTCTGTTTTGCCTCGATGGGTACTATGGGAATACCGTTTACCAACAGCACAATGTCTGTTTTCACCATTTTATAACCTTGCACCCAATATTGATTGGTTACAATAAAATCATTGTTCCAGATGTCTTCAAAGTCAATAAAATGCACATCAATATCATCGCCCTCCACTGAAATAGTGACATGGGAAGCTAGTTTATCCAGGAAAGCCTCATTCCCTAAGATAGGTATTGGGTTATTCAGGTTTTGAAGCAATTGTTCCACCGCTAACCTGGCAACTGCCGGAGTGATATTGTTAATCTGTGCTGTCTTCTCAATAAGAATAGGTTCCAGCACCGGATTGGAAAATGGGCGGTTATACGCTTTCAAATCATCATTGCTTTTGAAAGTCCATCCCATTTTGCTGAGCCATTCGGTTACGGGTTTTTCAACTCCTTTTAATTCTGATAGTTTGCCCATGTTATGAAATGCTTTTTATGATGCGGTTTATAAATGCTGCCTCAGCCTGAACGTGCTTTTCATTATCTTCACCTTCAGATAGCTCTATGCCATCAACTGAGAAATTCAGTTTAACGCCTTCTTCGTTAATCAGGTGAGGACTTTTATATTCATCAAAATTTGGTGAACAAGAAATAGGATAAAGCAGACCACCCGCCTTAACCGTTTTGTGGTTTAACTGATATTGGATGTAGGTGTGAATCTGAAAAAAGTCGGAACGGTCAACATCATAATATCTACCCTTCATTTGCTTATATTTGGCATCCCAAATCGCTATCTCATTCTCTTTTTGGAAAACCAAATCCGGAATCAATTCTCTTTGGAAGAAATACCCCTTGTATGCCACCTGCTTTTCTTTTTCGTTCTTGCTTCTCCAACCATGCGGCAAAAGATGTTTTTTTAAGGTGGCTCTGAGGTATTGCTCCCAAACTTCGGCCATGTCTATAAAGAACCCGAAGCCCTGCTTGGCCTTATCCTGTTTTAAGCTGAACTGTTTTCGCTTGATAATGTCCCAAGACAAATCCACTACCGGCTTCCAGCTTAAATAAATGTCCTTGTACTTGATATTTCTGTAATCGCTTTCGCTTAGGTGAACTTTATTCTGTACAACAGTGTGTATCTGATTTATGGCATCTTTGGCTGAATCGGGGATATTGATTTTGCCCATATCAAAATCTGATTTCAGAATTTGGTAAGCCTGAAAAATTATTTGAGCTATATGCTCATCCACCTGCTTCTCCCGATAAGATGAAATTACCTCACTGTTTTGGTGTAGAGGCTTTATTGATCTCCTCACATCCAAACGCCCCCTTATGGTTTGCCCCTTATGTTCTCTTTGTACCTGTGTTTTAGGAACACCATGCAAATTGGCGTTCGCCAATTTTTGCAACCAGATAAACGCTATGATACGCTTAATGTAATGCTGCCAGTCAACACTTTTACTGGTTTGGCTTGCCGAAGTAGTAATCCGAATATTGAAAATTTCTTCCAACATTCTGAAAAGCACTTTTTCGCCAAACCTTGGCTTAATGGTAATTCTATATCGATGATTGTCACATTCAAAATCTGCCTCACCCACAAACCTGCCAGCAGTCCATTGATTGCTGCGGTAATCGTACTCTACTAATTTACTTTCATCATTTGCATTGTACTCGGCAGAAAACCAAAACACATTCTTGCTTTGCGATTGCATAAACTCCTGTAATACATCGCCAGTTACCGCTTCGGTATCGAAGGGCAAGCAATCAAAAGCGGTTATATGTTTTAATGATTCATCCATTAATATAAACAGCTTCCATTGATTTTATTTTTTCTTTCCTATCATCCTTTTCCATATTGCCCAAAAAAGCTTCGAGCATTGGCTTAATTGAAATATCCCAAAGAATTTTCACTGGCCCATTAAACTCGAATATGCTACTCAACTTTCTTCCCTGAACATCCTCAAATCGCTTGAATATTTCAACAATCTCAGCAAAAAAAGTGTGGCCAATATGATATTGTGTCCCCAATTCTTCGGCTTCTGTTATCTTGTTATTTAAGTTTGTGCTGTTACCAATGAATCGCTCTAAATCATCAGCACTAATTTTGTTTAGCAAATCCCTTTGTTTAAAATGTATAATTTCTCTGAGTGAATCGGCACTAAAGCCAAAGGGAAACCATACGAATCTTCTTCTCAATGCAAAGTCTATTCTCTCAAGAGAGAAATCAATTTCGTTCATTGTGCCAACTACGTACAAGTTTTCAGGAACCTTTAAAATAAATTCACCTACCGACAATTTTATTTCTTCATTTCTATTTTCAATAGCCGAAAAGAATTCACCAAATAATCGAGATAAATCCACACGATTTATTTCATCCAAAATCAGTATGTGTGGATAATCATCAACTGCCACTTTATCTTCAATGAGTTTTAGCAGATCTCCCTTCTGAGGAATTGTTTTACCATCAACTAATTTTATTCCGCCAATAAAGTCTTCATAATTGTAGTTGGTATGGAGTTGTAAGCGATGTATACGATGGCTGACTATTCTTTCTATTTCCTCTTTATTACTGACGGTTTTTAAATAATCCTGAAGATTACATTTAGGTAAATGATGTCTTAGAATAGCATTCTCTGCTATTTGTTTTGCAGAATATGTTTTACTTGTTCCCGGAGGGCCATATAAAACTATTGCACGTTTGTATAGTAAAGCTGTTAATGGATCAAAATCATATTCATATGAGTTAGCTTTCCCGCCCCATCCCCAAATATTACCAACGTAATTGTCATAAAAAGTAAATTCATCATCCTTAAGTATTTCAGCAACTATGCCTCTGATATACAAAATTTGTTCTTCTCTGTTTTTTGCTTTTATGTCTGCAGGGGCTTCTTCTATGAAAATATTAAAGGCGTTTCTAATTCTGTCCTTGTGACTGTCTGATGCTACAGGTTCATATTTATCCGGATTGCTTAAATGAAGTAAAATGTTGTACATAGCCAATTTCCCTTCAGGTGTATGCTTCCAAACAGTATCATCAACTATTCCACTGTGTTCGCTATCCCAATTGAAACGAGACTCCAGACACATGTTTTCGATCATCTTTTTTGCATCATCAAGAGTATTAATTGACTGATCCGCAACTTTTAATTTAAGTTGTTTCATTACCAACAATAGGAATGAGATTTCCTTATGTTTTCTAAACTTTATGGAAGGGCCGGCATCGCCAAAACCACCATCAGGGTATATATCTTCTTTTATCGGAACCCTTTTGGCATCGCCTAATATCCAGGATGCAACATTCTTCTTGTAACTTTTCTGAAAATCGCCAGGTGACATACACCATAACCAATTTACATGTGCAAACGAAAGTACGGTCTCGTATGGTGCACCATCAAATTGCCTTCTAATTTTATTCTCAAATGAATCTTTTCCTTCGATCACCTTTACGATAAACCGATCTATACAATCGTCAATAGCTTTTAAAGTTATAACGTCCTTTTCATCCGTTAAAAAGCTGTCGTTTGTGAGAATACACGTAGAGATAAATGCATCAAACAGTTCATATACTTTATAGTCTGCCCAATCTGGTTTCATATCAATTGATTATATTTTTCAAATATTGCCAAATACATTCTTCCCAATGTTTTCTCCCAGCTGACGAGGTGGATGGAGCTACATACAGCTTTGTATTACCGATAGTTTTATCCTGCAAGCCATAACCTACCTGCTTTGTGTATTTGAGGTTGAAATATACTTTGGCCACTTCTTTTCCGTTAAAGCAAACCAACTGCGGTTGGTATTGTAGTATCTTTTGTTCAAAGCTTTTGGCATCGTAATGTTCTTGCTTCAAATCTTTGTCCATGCCAAAATGGTGCTTTACCAAATCGGTGAGGCCGATGCCATAATCCAATAAATTTGGAAATTCTACAGGTGTAAGGATACGTGGTGTAAAACCACAACTTGAAAGGGTTGGATAAAACAAGTTGCCGGAACCGGCATAGTATGCCTTTCGTTCGGCAGACTTATTTCCTGCGGCTGTACCGCAGAAGACAATCTTCAAGTTATCTTTTAGCAAGTCAGGCAATATCATTTCATATTTCGTTTAAAATATTTTCAATTTTGCTTAAATCAACTCTTACCTTTCCGGTAAGGAGGTTTTGCATCAGACTTTTTTTGAGACGCTGAATAGTAAAGACCTTTTTTTGCTTTTCTTTTAGAAATGCATCTAGTGATTTAATTTTTGATGAAATCTCTGATTGGTCTGTATCTGGAATTAGAACCCATTTCTTTAAAAGCTCACCTCGGCTGACATTAGGAAATGTAGTTCCTGCACCTTTGGCTTCAGCAAGTATTTTCTCAGAAATTGTTACAAGTGTGTAATAGATGAAATCAATATCACTTCCTTCTTTTGCCCTTATTGCAGCAATACCTCTGCCTATACAATACTCTTGGTCAGCTATATTCATTCTACCCGTACTTGAACCTCTTACGGTAAAAAGTATATCACCTATTTGGCAAAGCTTGGTCACCTTAGTTGTAAACTGAACAGGAATAGGATGCAAATCTGTGAATTCAGTAGGGCCATTTAGCATAGGAGTACCAATTCCATCTTCATTATAGAACTCCCCACTTGGAGATTGACCAGCTACAATATCAGCTATTTCTGATAACCTGCCCCAATGCCAACTAACAGGACAATTACCAAATTTATCATGCTTGTAAAACTCATCTTCCTTCCGCCAGGTGCCATCGGGTTTTAACTTGCCGGTAAGCAGGTTTTGCATCAGGCTTTTTTTGAGTTTCTCGGCTGCCTTTATGCTGTTTTCGGTGGCCTTGATGGCTTCATCTACTTTTGAAAGGATGGTGGCGATGGCTTTTTGTTCGACTTCATTATCTGGATATTCAATATCCATATTTCGCAAGTAGCGTATATCAAGATTACCTAAACCAGTTGTGCCTTCAGAAACAGAGGTAATTCGCTCCTGAACAACATGAGATGAAAACCATTGAAAAAAGTATTCCGGAGTAATATCAGCATCTTGTTTTGGTTTAAATGCTGTGAGAAATGATGCGAATAAATAATCAGTATCATCACTTATGAATATTGCATTTCCTATTCGCTTTCTATTTCCATTGGAGCTTACCGCAATTGTCCAATCCTTGCTAACACTTTTTTCTTTTCTATCTCTATCTTTAACATCCTTCAGATATAATTTACTTGATAGATCTAATTTCTCCTGAATGTTAGTTACAGTCAATACACGAACAGTACCTTGTTCAGGCTTATCTAACTCTTGTTCTTTGCCCCAAGTGTAGCCGGACTTATGTTCAATTAGTTTTTTAAATTTCTCTTGTTTAAATCCCATCTTAATTTTGAATTAATGCGTTTTCAAGAGATGTAATTGTTTTTTCAAAGGAACTTTCAGCTGCTACCACCAATTTGAAGTCTCCTATTGCCTGTAATAAATCAATTTCCTCTTCGGGTTCAAATGTGTCCACATAGCGGGGTATGTTTAGGTTAAACTCGTTTTCTTCCAATTCTTCCATATCCACCACTGAGAAATACCGTTTTCGTAATTCAGGGTCTTGCAACATTGTCAATAATTCCTGTTCTACTTCGTCAATAGCCTTCCGTTCTTTGGCAGCCTGTCCATGTGCTGTTAAAATCTTATCTGCTTTTTGGTTCAGTAATTTTTCCAGGCTGCTGTTAGCCGTTTCAAGATTTTTAAGCTCGGTTTTAGTCGCTTTCTTTCCTTCGGCTTCTTTATCTGAAATGATCTTGTTTATTCTTTCGGCCTTTTTAGTATGGATTTCAATAACCTGATGATAAAAGTCTTCTATTTCGGATAGTTTAAATCCAAGGTCTTCTTGTATCAAAGTCCATAACCTTGTTTTTTGGGTAGCAATATGCTCTTTGGCCAATTCTACATCACCCCAGCTTTCCAATATAGTTGAAATGCGAAGCATATCATGAGGCAGCAGCACATTCATGTTGGGTTCTTCTTTGTACCAACCCTTTTTTGCTGCGTACACCATCAGCACTTTGTCCTTGCGATTCTCTGGCTTGTTTTTATTGATAAAGAGGATAGAGCCGGGGATGGTAGTGCCATAAAACAAATTGCCGGGTAATACCACCACGGCATCTACTATATTGTGCATGGCAGTAAACTCACCGTTGCTGTCAATAGGCCCTTGCAAAAAACCCCTGCGTATCAAATACTCATCATCTGCTTTTCTGTTTTGTCCGTCTTCTTCTTCTGTTTTTGCGGGTTGCCCTCTGAACAAAACACCCTGCGGACAAACCACACCTGCTTTGCCATCATCTTTTAAGGAAGCCACAATGTGTTGCAGAAAAGCAAAGTCACCATTGGAAAAAGGTGGATTGCCATACACAAAACGTTCATAAGGGTCGTTGAAATCTTCTTTTCCGGGATATTCCAATTGGGGGGAGCCGTCTTTTTTATTTACGGTTTTGCCTTTTGCATCTTTCTTAGGCTCACCATTCTTCCACCAATTCTCCTGTGAGAAAGGGAAATTGGCCATTGCCAAGTCGAATTTTTTTATCTCCAGTTCATTGTCTTCCTCTTTAAACTTTGGGTCGAGAATGGTATCGCCTTTTTCAATTTTGGCATCCAATCCGTGCAGGATCATATTGATGTTGGCAATCGCCCAGGTGTTCCATACATCTTCCTGGCCATATAAGCGAATAGCTTTTTGATTACCATAGTTTATTTTGCAATACTTGGCGGCATCAATTAGGAAACCACCGGACCCACAAGTAGGGTCGTACACTACATTGCCACTTTGCGGCTTTAGGTAACGTACAATTATATCCCGTACTTCGGTTGGGGTATAAAACTGCCCCGCAGTTGTGCCGCCTTTGTTTTCATCGGCAAAGCGTTTAATTAAATATTCGTAAGCATCGCCCAATACATCCACACTGGCGTTCTTGTTGCTCAGGTCAACCGCATCGAGGTAGCTCACCAATAGAGAAAGGACTTCAGGGCTTAGCTTCTTACCGCCGGAACCATCCGGTGCAGGCTCGTTCCAACGAACGGTATTGATAACCCCTTTGAGAAAAAACCTACCATCTTTATCTACATTGGCTTCAGCAATGCCATTTACAGCTTTGTGCAAGAATTCATTCTTTTTGTCAATGGTTGCTTCCCGCACATCTTTCCAAAAGCAACCTTCAGGGATTTTGAAGTCATGCTTTTTCTTGTAAATAACGGCTTCTTCCTTGGCTGTTGGTAGTCGGTCGTGTTCCTTCTCAAATTCTGCAATGGCATTTTTGTTTTCCCATTCGTAGTTGTCGGAAAGACGTTTGAAGAATAAGAGTGAAAGGATATAGGCTTTGTAGTCCTCTACCTTATCTCTTAATATATCGGCCATTCCGAAAAGGGTACTGCCCAGGGCTTGTTTAGTTATCATTTATCTATTTTACAATTAAACTCTATTGATTTCTTCTAGCAAAACTAATATAAAATAGCTCGTTATAGGATTCTATCAAACTTGACTCATTAAATAAGATTACTGAAACAGGCATTGTTATGATCCAATCCTTCCAATCCAAAAATCAGCATACTTCAAATTATTTATAAAATGTTTTTGACGTATGAAACGGTATGTGAAATCAAATTATATTTCGTGGGTAGAGTCAATGTACCCCCCCTTATGCAATAGCAGAAAAATGATTAACCAACGATTCAGATAAAACAAATCGGCATTGAAATTCAAGATCTACTCGTCGCCAGGAGCTCAGTGACGTAATCAGGCACTTTTTTTAAAATAAAGCTATCATCGCTCACAATTCTGTCACCAAAAAACACTTTAAACCTCTCCTTTTCGTCATTTAAGTATTTACTTCCTGGATACAAAACCACTTCGACTTGGGTAGTTTTAGGGATACACCGAGATAGCAACTGCCGAATTTCAAAATCTGCCATAGGCAATGAATAACCAATAAATACAACTTTCGACGCCTCTGCCAATTCAATACCGGCATTCTGCCATACTAATTGGATTTGTATGTTGCTCAAATCCTTAAGAAAGGTTGGGAGAAGCAAATTGCCTTTCAATCTTATGTTATTAGTATTGTTAAATTTATAATTGATTTTACAGTGCTTACAGAACTTAGGTTTTCCTAAAATTTGCTTTTCGTTATATTTGATAAACATCCTTTGACACATTGGGCAGTGTAGCCAATTCATTGATCCATGAAGCTTCAAATATTTTATGTTATACCCTGATTTGCCTAAGGCTAATAAACCAGGTTTTATGTGATGATCATCCTCTAATGAACTGATATAACAACAATAATCGATAACGGCTAATTTTTCACCACCATTTATTTCTTCTTCCTCGCAAAATTCCTTAACCAACGTGTTTAAAGAATTATCCAATAGAATGTCCCAGTTTGTAGTGATTACAGCGATATTGTCATTCTTTATATCAGTCAAACGACGTCGGGCTATGTTATTCAAATAATTTGCATAATCATCAATGTATTCTTTTTCATTTTTCCGGTCCACTCCAAACTGTATAGAAGCGCCCATCAATCCATGAAACCCCTCTCGAATTCTTACCAATTCCTTAACATCATGTTTTTTAAATGACTTTCCATTTGAAATGCATCTATCAATAGGCGTAAAAACATCTTCTAAAGCCACCGCGTTCCATAAGGATTCTGGTACGCCTAAGTCATCTTCTAAAAATGATATAAACTCCTTTCTAGCCTGTGACAGTTCGACTGTATCTACATATTTCTCTTCAAAACCTTTGCTTAAAATAGTTTGAATTATACCGTTTTGAATAGGCCCTCCTGCGTCTGCAGAAAAACCTGCGCCCAAAAAATAAACTGTTTTATCCATTAGTTTTTTTTTATCATTTATACCAACGCTTTATTTTTTTAAAGTCAGGTTTTTCAACTCAGGTCAGTGTGTTAAAATGGTTTGCTGTGGCTTTCGGAGCTGTTTTCATGATACTTAAGTTATTATATTTTACAAACCTTACAAGCCACATTCCCTGCCGCCACAGCCTTCTTCAGCGTCGTCTTAATCTTACTCTGATTCAAATACCTGCAGGAAGATTTATGATATTTTGTTCCGGTATTGGTTATATAAACAACCGTCTCCTGGTTTCTATTAACAGCATAAGAAAATGAGGAATATCTTGCGGGTTCAGCCAGCAGGCTCTTTACAGAAAGAATGAAAGCAGCACACAGAACAAGGTCCCGGAAGTACCGCAGGTTAAGATTTTTCAAATAAGAGTGCGTTTTAGTTAATTAAATTTAGGATAAAGAAACCGTTAATACAAATAAAACTACCGTTTACTCATTGATTTACAAATACTTATACTAGGCAATACCTGCTTTCATCTGCTGCAGGTCAATGTTTAGATTAGGCAAATGATGTTTGGTGTAAAATGCACTTATACATTTTATTCCGGATTCATTCCTTCTATTTCTCCTCTTGCTGTTGCTGCCTCTTACCATTTCGAGGATATCCTCGTAAAGGTCGGCTTTTGCTTTCCACTCGGTAGGCACGTGTTTCTTTAACCATTCTGTGAGGTATAAAAAGCCTTATTGAGCTTATTTAAATACTTTGTATAAATCCCGGTACTTCTTGCCCAAAACTGCTGTGAGTTGGAGTTTTGTATATGCTTGTTCATATTGCTCATAAGAGCATTTCATACTCCACATATAGGCGGATGAAGCTTCATAAATGCTGAAATATAATGTTTCTTCTAACCACAGATTTTTAAATATACAGCCAGGTTTTTAACTTACAGGCAAGTAGGGATTGGTGCATCCTCCTATACGATTAACCAGAGATAAACTACTTTACAATTGTTTCTTCCATTTATTTTAAAAAAGATGATGATTTGATTGAAAAAACCAATTCAATTTATCAGCATATTTATACCGATTGGTTGTTAGGACTAAATAGTATTTAAAACAAAGGATATTAAACGTATTACGAGGTGATTGAAATAAATCTTGGTGAAGACTCCATCCTGACAGATTTCTCTGGTTTTAGACAGCTTTTAAAGTTTTATGAAACTTGTCGCAAGTATGAAGGTACTACTGTTGACATTAAGCTAGACGATATCAGATGGATAGATGGTAACCTGTGTGCATTTTTGGGAGCACTATTATACCGACTTAATAAGGAAAATCAATTACTGTTTTCAATAGATGCTAAGCAGGTTGCTGAAAAATGCGGTATCTTATTTCATAATAATTTCATTCAGGTTGAACAGAATCTTGATCAGTATCATAAAAAAAGCTGTATACCTTATCAGGGCTTTTTTCCACAGCAGAAGGATGAGTTTATAGATTATCTGGAGAATGAATTACTTATTCACTCTGCAATGCCTAAATTCTCAGAAGAAACTAAAGAGAAATTGATTGATGATCTTACTGAAGTATATGCAAACATAGATAAACATGCTGAAACTGGCAATCCTTTTTTTGTCTGTGGACAGCACTACCCGCAACAACAAAAAATCCACTTTACGATCTGTGACTTAGGGGTGGGTTTTTATAAAAAAATCAAGGAGCGTCAACCTGATAAAATTAAATCAGACGGGGATTCAATTTTATGGGCCATTGAAGGCAACAGTACTAAACCTGATGCGCCTGGTGGAAGCGGACTGAAAAACCTGCATAGTTATTTAGATGAAAATAATGGAGGCCTTCAAATCTACACAGGCGAAGCTGGCTGGTGCAGTAAAACAATGAAATCTGGATCCATTTATCCTAATGGGATTACTAGTCTTAGAAATACATATATAGGCTCTGTAATAAGTTTGGAGTTCAATAAAAAATCATTACTTTCAGGAAAGTTTTAAGATTTGATATTTAAACTTATCTTTGTACCCTTGAAAACATTCTACTATAATTTTCGTTATTGTATTGAAAAACAAATCCTTAGCAATGAAAATTAGTGTCATAAATATTCTTAATAGCTCTAATGCCTCTCTTCACGATGATGGCATTAAAGTATATAATGAAATAAGAAAGAATTTCGAATCTTCTCAAAAGGAAGAGGTGGAAGTAGACTTTTCTGACATTAAACGCTGTTCCACCTTATTTCTAAATGCTTCGTTCGGTAAATTGTTAGCCGATTTTGGGGAAGAAGAAGTTAGAAAATATATCCATCCAGTTAGTTATACACAGATTTTGAACTTTATGCATAAGTACACCGATATGTGGGATAACTTCGTGAACAAGGAAAATTATCAGGCCTACCGTGAGGAAGCCCTTGCCTAAAACACCTTGAACATTGTCAATTTACATAATAATAGCAATCCAAAAGATTGCTATTATATTTTAGACAGTAATGTTTGGCTTCCTATATTGGGTATTGATGACGAACCTGTAAACCAGCATTATAAGATATTCTTTGACAAAATCTTCAAGCTTGAGAACGCGAAAATAATTCTTTGCTCGCTACAGTTAAGTGAAATCCTTAATCGCTTATTGCGATTTCATGCAAGAAAGTCTTACGATGGGAAGTACAAAAACAGATCAGGGTCTCCTAAATTCACCGAATTCTATAAATCAGAATACCGGGGTAGTGACCAGTGCGAACTACAATATGCGAGTATCATTGATGATATTGAAGGATATTTCTCTCATATAGCTTTTAAAGATCTTACAAACACTGAGTTTTCAGAACTAACATCTTTTGACTCTAAAAAATTGGATTTTAACGATCACTATTTATACTTGTTAGCAAAACAGGAATCAGCAATCATTATCACTCATGACGCTGATTTCCTAGGCCTGGATACCGAAGTTGGTACCTACAACTTGAAATTGTATAAGGCTCATACTGATTCGATCAAACCCAAAAATTAAAGATGATTTGCCTGCCAATAAAGAATAACTGGCTTTCTATGAGCCTATATAAGTTTAAAGGTGATAATTGGCAAATTTTCATTGCCATTCCCCAATCCTGAAAATTAAGTAAAAGCTTCCTGTTTGCTGCCACTTTGTTGATACCTTCTTGATACCTTGTTCGGCTATTATTGTGCTGGGATAGCCAAAAATGCATTTTAGCCCAAGAAAAGCTCAACAAGGTATCAACAAAAGCCCTTTTTTAGACTGTTTTTTGATTTGGTATAAAAACCGCTCTGAAATGCAAAATGGTTTTTAGCCCGCGGTTTTAAAACTACAAGGTTTGCAACAGGGGATAATGAGGCTCTGTTAAGGATTCAATAAATTTGTAACATCCCCCACCCCTCACCATCCAAGAATATGAGAAGATTTTTACAAAGCAGGTCAGGCTAAGACCTTCATTTTGTTTATTTTGCGAAGATTGCTAACCCAATATTAATTTAACCAGACAGTTTGGACATTATACTGAATATTCAGAATTTGAGTAAAACTTATCAGAGCGGGGGGCGTACGCTGACCGTTTTGGATGATATAAGTTTTGCAATAGAAGCGGGCTCGACTATGTCGATCGTCGGTCCTTCGGGAAGTGGTAAAACAACGCTCCTTGGTTTATGTGCAGGTCTCGATCGCTCGACTTCAGGCATCGTGGAACTGAATCATATCCGCCTGGATAATCTGAACGAGGATCAGCGGGCT
>NZ_DASWXT010000002.1:0-15984 GCF_036405355.1 Daejeonella sp. | reverse complement strand
ATGAAAGCAATTGTAATTATACTTCTGACGCTGCTGATCCTGATCAATCTCAGTTCATGCAGTACCCGGAAGCTGAATAAGCAAAAATCTGAAAGTTCAGCTTCAGAGCAATCTGAGATCCGGATGCAGGATTTCAGGAATGATAAGCTTGAGGCTAAACGGAAGATCCTCCTGACCGACACTGCCAATGAGTACTATTCAGTCATTATATTCCCTTCCGATACCTTTAGCTTTTCAGCTCAGCATGGATTCAAAGGCAAAGCGGAAAGGATTGAACTTTCGGGAGAGTTGAGAAGGGTGATGAGCCGGATTGATAGTGCGGGGCTTCTTGAAGAAAGGCAAAGGGATATGAATTATGAAGAAAAATTTGAAAGCAAAAAGGTGGAGGAATTAAAGTCCAGGGTATTAGAAAAAAAGCGTTCAAAGGTGGTGAATGTATTAATTATGGTGGTGGGGGTTATTTTAGTGGGATGGTGGTTTTGGCGTGGGGGGAGGTGAAAAGTATCTGGAATGGGGGATTGCGCCCCCCTGTAGAGTTAAGTGAATCGGCTCTACAGGTTGTCCAATGATGAGGAGTCTTCTGACTCCTCCCAGATAAAATAACGCTACTTCATATTTAAGTACAAAATATACTGGTTGGTAATAATGAATAATCTGATTATTTAATTGTTAGCGAGTCTGAAGACTCTTGTTTATTTATTAATCCGTAGAGCGCTGCGCTAAACTGTACAACAGCTATTAAACTCATCTGATGACTCCAAGTCATCTGATGAGTCTAATAATCAAAGTTGTGCTAAATAATCAATTTTTGTAATCGCTGGAAACTCCACGGATAGGGGGTTTTTTAGGCACGAGGTTTCAGGTATCAGCTTTGAGTTGTTAAAAAATTCTATACTTCATACCTGATACCTCATACCTGAAACCTGATACCCCCTACCACTATAAAAAACAACTCCCTTGTAAGTATTCTGCGACAATTGGCCTCAGTATTAATCTTTCTCAAATCGCTTTCTATCTTTAAATAAAATGAACGTACAGCGTTCAGAAAATTTATATGATCATTTCCAAAAGAATCTGTTTGCTTTGCCTGAGCTTTTTTTTCCTGGCTCAGGCCTATGCCCAGACGGGCAGGGAAGTAATTGGAGTGGTAAAAGATACGACAGGTGCTGCAGTGATCGGTGCAAGGGTAGTGCTAAGGTCTCTAAGTACGCCTGCAGATACCCTTATTACCCGGACTAATACGGATGGGATTTTTAGTTTCAAAGGGGTAAGTACCTCGTCATTTACACTCTCGATAAGCAGTCTTGGTTACAGGCCAGTTCTTGTGCGGTCATTAAATGCAGAAGGCGATAATCTTATTAGGCTGGATAAGCCGATTGTCATGCGAACCGATGCAATCGCTTTGAATCAGGTAGTAGTGAAAGGCGAGATGGGTGTGGTCATCAGGCAGGATACAATTGAATATACGGCAGCCGATTTCAAACTTAAGGAGAATGCGGTCGCAGAAGACTTGTTAAAGCGACTTGATGGCGTAGAAGTAGACCGCAGCGGAAATGTAACATCTCAGGGCAAATCTGTAACCAGGGTTCAGGTTAATGGCAAAGACTTCTTTGGTGGCGACCTGAAAACAGCTACAAAAAACATCCCGGCAAAAGCGATTGATAAGGTACAGATAGTACAGGATTATGGAGATCAGGCAAAATTTACAGGCGTGAGGGATGGGGAACCTGAAACAATTATCAATATCACCACTAAGCCCGGAAGCAAGGGAGCAATAGCCAATGCCACAATAGGCGGCGGGAATGTGGAACGTTATCAGTTTTCGGCTTTCGGAAACCATATTCAGGCTGAGCGGAATATAGGTTTCTCTGCCAATCTAAATAATAATGGGAGTCAGGTGGGCGGTTTTGGTTTTGGCGGACGCGGACCCAGTCCTGTTACTTCTGTTAATGCATCCGGCGGCAGCGGTAATTTTGGTGCCGGGACAGGGGGAAATGAGTCGGGTGGCAGTGCCGGGATCACCACTTTAGGTTCTTTTGGTTTAACCTATACTAACCGGTGGAGCAAGAAGCTGGTCATTACAGGCGGATATTTCTTTAACAATACCGACAATAATACCCTCAGCAATATCTTCAGTCAAAATGTAAGTTCCAGAGGTGAACTCTTTGGAACTACTAATTCAGATCGCAATACGCATAATCATGCACATAATCTGAATGCCCGGATTGAATACAGCATGACCCCAATGGATATGCTTATTATTTCTCCCTCTGTCGGATTTACCACAACTTCAGGCGATCTGTTAAGGTCGGCTTTCCAAACAGGGGTAATCAGGCAGGATCAGCTAAGCAACAGCAGTAATAAATTCTATGCCCCAAGCATTGGGGGTAATATTCTGTATACCCACCGGTCTAAAAAGGCGGGGCGTAATTATTCCTTCAATGCGGGTGCCAGAAGTAATGTGGTTGATATTGATGACGATAATCTGAATGATATTCGCTATTATAATGCACTTACAGGGGCCTTTGAAAAGGATTCTATTGATCACCGGCTTAATACAATTGACAACCGGACTTTTTTAACTGCGGTACGCTTTATTTATACCGAACCGCTTAGTAAAACAGGAAGCCTGCAGTTCAGTTATAACATGAATTATAATCGCTACGATAATAGCCGGATCGCGAGCCAGGAAAATCCTGCAGGAATGATTGGAAAGATTGATTCCCTGAGTAATCAATATGATTATAGTTTTAATTCACAGCAGTTGGGTATAAATTATAGCTTTAAAGGTAGTGCCGATGAATTTGCTCTGGGTTTTACAGCTAACCCGACCAGATTATCGGGAAGCTCTTCAACACTCAGCACAACAAGCAGACGTTCCAATTTCTATCTGGCACCAATCTTACGCTATACACACCGGTTTTCACGTACCCGGAATGTTCAGCTTAATTATATGAACCGGGCCAGTGAACCTACTTTTTTCCAGTTGCAGCCGGTACGTGATTTGTCTGATCCACAGCGTCAGCTGGTAGGTAATCCCAATCTGAACAGTTCTTTCAGTCATACCCTGAATGCGAATTACAATAGTTCAAATGTCGAAAAACGTACGTCTTTCTTATTCAGATTACAGGCTTCGGCAGTCGATAACAGAGTGGTTACCAATACCATATTGATACCGGATGCATATGGCAGCTTTAAACGGGAGATTCGATATCAGAATGCAGATGGAACCTATTCTTACAGTGGGAACTATAACTGGCAAAAAGCCTTTGCCGACCGGCAGTATACCTTTCGCCTGAGCGGTACTGCAGCTTATAACCGTAATGTTTCCTTTGCGGATAATATCAGGAACTTTGCTGCTGAATCCAGCTTCAGGCAGGGATTGGGTTTGCAAATAAATCCCGGGGAATGGCTGGAGTTCAGTCCTAATTTCTATTATCGCTATTCCAGAATCAATTATGCCCTTCCGGCTAGTACTGATATCACAATTCATACCTATACTTTAGATGCGGATGCGAATGTGTTTTTTCTGGCAAACAGATCCTTAATCTGGCGCTTCACTGCCATTAAGAACTTTAACAGTGGTTATGCAGCGGCACTCAATATGAATCCTTTTGTATTCAATACCTCATTGGAGAAAACCTTCATGAAAGACAGGTCTGCAACAATGAAGCTGACAGCTTTCGATCTGTTTAACCAGGCCAATAATATTTACAGGAATATTACAGATAATGGTTTTGCAGATATCAGCACAAACCGCCTGACCCAATATTTCATGCTGACACTGACCATGAGGCTTAACAAATTAACAAATGGACCCCGGCAGGATGATGATCAGAAATCCAGGCCCTGAAGGGAAACTTCTTACCTCACTACAATCTGATCCGTATAAATAGAAAGCGGCTGTCCCGATCGGATATGCCAGGACGGGGTTTTTAACAAACTCTCTGCATGGACTTTTATGTACCTGGCTTTGGTGCCTGCCTTTAGTTCTGCCAGAAAGGGCAGGAACGATGTTTTTATTATACCTGGGTTTTCAAGCGGGTTTGGATTGTGGGGGTTTGTGATTGTAATAGCTTCGCTATATTCTTTGCCATCTGAAGAAAGTGTATAGCTAACAAATTTGGGTAAAGCAAACAAATGCCAGTCGGGTTGTGCCTGCGGATTCAGGAAATCCATGTTTACAGAATTGACAGGCATGACTTCTCCTAGATCAAGGATAAAATCCATGTGTTCCGCAGTACAATAGACCCAGTTCTGATCGGCTTCCTGCCATGATTCATAGGAGGCGAAAATGCCATCAATAAGACTCTCTAAAGCTTTTGATTTAGGATTCGCCTTGCTGATAGGGATAATCTTTTTCTGAAATGATTTTACTGTACTCATCCCTTCCATATTGTCAAAAACCCGCATATAGGATGAACGATAATGTTCCGGTGTGCCGCTTCTTTCCCGCACCAGTTTGACCTTATTCAGGGTACAGCCATCAGCAAAACTATTAACCAGGGTTTTAAATTCAGGTTTAGGTAAAACCCGCCCGTTACTGTCTTTGCGGAACATGCTTCGGTCGGTATTGATCTCTGTACGGCCAATCTGTATTTCGGCATACATGAGGGGAAGACGGGCAGTTCTGACACGCTTTAATAATTCAGGGTTTGAAGCCACCGCTTTTTCTGCTTTATCGAAGAGCTGCTTGTATTGTTGCATCATCGTTGCCGACAAATAGGCATTTTTAGCATGGATTGGATCCCCGAAAATACTTAGTACCATACCGCTTTTTACAAGGGATTCCTGCATGCTGTCAATGTATTGTAGTATAAATGGAGCTGCCGCTTCGAAATATCCGTTCAGGAATTCATGGATAATGGCTTTATCATCTGCATCAGGATCCCACATTAATTTGCTGATCAGGTAGGAGCGGAGCAGGGCCATTTCGGCTGCTGCTTCGTTGTTTGCCTGCATGAACAATGCATTGACACGGTTATCCGTATAGAATTTAATGTTGGGTTTTAAGGTATACAGATTTGGGAAAGGGGATATATAATTGGTGAATTGTATATTATAATCCCAGATGATGATATCTTTTGAAAGAGCGCCCCAATCTTTCAGGTCCTGGGAAAAGGCAGGATCTGTAACATAAACCGGCGCTTGTCGTGTACTTTCAATATTGCAGAGCATAATATTGACATTGGGCTCAATCTCAATATTTTTCGGAGCCTTGCGTGAATACCAGTATGCCAGGGTTGAAATGATCTTATCAGGAATTTCGCGTGCGACCTGATTCACAAAATAAATGATTGAGCCACTTGGAACATTTCCGTATTTTTCATTCAACGCTTTGCAACCATCACATTGACAATACCTGTCGTTATCATCCTGGCTAACCGACCAATAGCTGGAATTTGGTTTTTCCTGTATTTTGTTTTTCAGGCTGCTGACCAGAAGCTTTAAAACATCGGGATTCGACAGACATAACTGGGTTCCCGGTCTTCTTTGACCATCAATAAGAGAATAATATTCGGGATGGCTTTGGGCATATTGCTGCTGCGGAACCAGCGTGTTAAAGGTATGTACGAATAAGCCCCAGTCATCCCTCGACGAAAGTTTATGCCAGTCTGAATACTCCTGATCAGCCATTTGGCTGTAAGAAGTGGTTCTGTATCTGATTTTCGGCTCAACTCGCTTATCAGCGCGGGGTGGATTGAAAGTCTTAGCTTTCGGACTCGTTGCCATCTCCGGAGAATATTTCCTGAAACCCAGATCTTCAAGCAGATCAACAACGCCAAAAAGCAGACCTCTTTTTGCACCACCGGCAATTATAAAATTATTCCCTTCAGTTTTCCGGATAAAACCTGCTTCAGGTAGTTGGGTAAAATTGATTTGCCTGGCTTTGGCATATTCTGTTTCACCGAGGTAAATACCGTTCTTAAATACAGATTTCCCTTCTTCTGCAATTGGAACTGCCTTTACCGATAATTTCGATAAATATTTCTGAAGCTGGAAGGCTGCCTCCTTCTCAATCCCGTTCGCCTGCACAGGAATAATGATCTGATAATCCAAAATCCCATCTCTGCTTACCTGCTTACCCAAAAGGCTGTTTTGCAATTCCGCACTCAGCAGATCCGGCAGAAAGGTTAATCCTGCAGCAACAATACCTGTGTTCTTTAAAAAACTCAGCCTTGATATATTCTTATTAGGTTTCATATGTACAACTCACTATGTTATTTACTACCCCAAATTATGATCTCAAGCTGCTTAGTCCATTTTCAACTGTCCATTTTCAATTCTCAATTCTCCACTCTATCTTGAATTCCGGATTATCAAACACATTCTTCGAAAACTTATAATCACTGTAGCTGTCAATATCAATAAATCCTTCTTTTTCAATAAAATTTCCCGTGATTTTGACCTGATCGCCTGCTTTTAATCCCTTAATCATATCTTTTTTGCTTATTTCGAGCATGCTGCTTAAAATAATCGACTTCTGGGCGGATTTATTAGAAGGATCTAGAGGAATACTGAAATTAACTTCAATAGCGCCTGGTTTTTCGATGATTTCAACCAGTGTTGCCTGCCAGGATTCAAATTTTAAGGACAGACTATCTTTTACATAGGCTTTAGTTAAAAGTACTCCATTGTCGAGCTGGGCACTTCGATTGGCTTTATTCTCATCTGATGAGTTAACTGCATCCCGGATGAATTTGACATAATTCACAAATTTGATCTGATCCGCCGGCCCCTGTTGTTCTGCATTTTGTCCGCAGGAAGCAAATAGGAAGAAAATGCATGCAATAATGAAATTTCTCATATTCTTTTTATTATTCAATGCCCAAACAAGCTATTTATCAGAGATATATCAGGTTAAATTAAATGTAGCCAATGGCTCTCAAAATTCCAATTAATCAGATTTTAAAGTGAAGGAACTGGTAATTGAAATGCAGGAATTTCTGGAAAGGGAATGCACCCCGATTATTGTCCGGGTATGTTTTCCGGCTTCTCCCAACACTTCATTAAAGAGATCAGAGGCCCCGTTGGCAACAGCCGGACCATCATTCCAGTTCTCAGCATTCTGAAAATAAATATCGAGATGATTGAGGCCTTCAACATTTTCAAATCCGATGAATTTTTGAATCTGGCCGATGATATTCCTTGCACAGATTCCTGCAGCTTCATAGCCCTGTTCCGTGCTGATCTGATCACCCAAACGTCCGGCATGCTGAAGCTGTCCATTCTTTATCGGAAACTGGATCGCAACATAAGCAATATTGCCGCGAGTATTGACAGCAGTATAAGAACCGCCCGGTTTAGGTAAATTTTCAAGATCAATGTTTAATGAATTGACATTTTGTACGATATCCATAGGGTTTTTAAATTTTAAGATGCCAAATTACAAATGAAACAAGGAATGACATTATTTATATACAAAAAGGACAAGCTCATTTCTGATAGCTTGTCCTTTGTAAATGATAAAGAGGTTTTATTCCGGTTTCAGAAGCGTCTTACTTACGCTTACTTTCTCAATCTTATCCCTGGAATAATAAATCGGGAAATGCTGGTCTTTGGCCCATGGCTCAAAAAGATTTCTGTAAAAAGGACTTGCAGGATCACCTGATTGCCCGGGACCATTAGTCGCTACTGCAGCATCCCAATCGCCGGTGTTTACGATGATGCGAAAGGAAGCACCGGCACTCTGACGTAAATTTCCACTGGTTGAGCCAGGAGTATCGCCATAACCGCCACGGGGCAGGGGACCGAGGTCTAATCTGGCCTTTATGCTATCTTTTACGAGATGTCCCAATGCATGGGCCATATAGCTGTGTTTATATTTTGCTTGTCCGTATTGCCATTTGCTCATATCAGAGCCTAGTTTTTCATGCAAATCATCAAGTCCGGCCATAAAAGTTTTGTATATAAACTGATTTCTTCCAGCGATGGGATCACTGCCAAACTTCTCATCAGGGTTCATGATCCAATCCACTATTTTTTTAGTCTGTAACGTGATAAGTCCTTTGGCAGATGTGGGAATAAATCGTTCAGAGGCCTGTGATTTAATCTGATTTTCCCATGCAACATAGATTGCAGCTTCAATGGAATTCGGATTGAGTTTAAAATCCCAGTTTTTCAGCATTTCTCTTGCATCATTTGCATTTCTTTCTGAAAACATCAATTTGTCAAGTAGGGGGGTAATTGTTCTCGCCGGGATGGAAAGATAATCAACCTGCAGGGCTTTCATATCATCCATTGTCAGTTTTTTGTCCGTACCCAAAACCTCATTGATGCGGTTTCCGCGGTAGGGATCTGCCCAGGCAAAGCCGGTAGCATCCCAGCGGTTAAAACTCTCAGGGGTCAGATTCTGATTGGCAGTTGCAAAAAAGCCTTTGGCAGGATTATAAGTATGCGGACGCTCTTTAATTGGTAAACGGCCTTCCCATTCAAAGCGACCATCACCCGGGACAGGTACCAGCCCGCTGGATTTTTTTCGAATCGGCTGATAACCAACTACCTGCCAGCCAATATTTCCCTGCTTATCAGCCCATACCATATTCAGACTTGGGATATGACTGTAAGAGCATGCCTCGCGGAATTCTTCCCAGCTTTTCGCCTGATCCATTCTCAATGAAGCCAGATAGGGTGCTGCACCAGGTTCCAGCCATCCGCAGCGGACTGCATAGGCCTTTTTGTTCAGACTGTCGACATAGCTTACCGGACCATGACGGGTATAAAGCAAATCAACTGATACATCAGATTTTCCTTTTACTTTAATTGTTTCCTGAATCACTTTCATATCCTCCCATTTCCCCTGGTATTTATACTGACGCAGATTATCTGGGTTCAAATCGTAAACATACAGATCCTCACTATCTGTACCGAAAATGGTTAAACCCCATGCACCGTATTCATTATGGCCAATTGAAATACCCGGAATTTCGGGCTCTCCGCCACCCACCACATTCCATCCCGGCGCGACCAGGTGACTCATGTAACGAAGTGATGGAACAGAAATAGTACGGTGAGGGTCATTGGCCATAAAGGCAGCTCCATCGGCCATTTTATCGGCTCCAACAACCCAGTTATTGCTGCCTATAGATAGTTTATCTTCCATGGATTCATCCGGCGGGAGCATATTCAGACTGGCTGTCTCTTTTTTATCTCCGCGATATTCAGGTTGAATATCTTCGGGTTCGAATTTTACAGTCGCCCGGAAAGCATCATACAATTCCAGAATATCATCAAACAATAATTCTTTATTGATTGCCGGATCCAGATCTATATCAGGAACCTGTGGATGGAAAGAGGAAAGCTCTTTTACTGTTTCAGAACCCAGACGGGCTACAGCACGGCCAGTCTTTAGTTCAGCACCGATATTCCCTAAAAGACCCTGATGCCGGGAGATCACCACTTCAGGTGTCCATTTGCCGGGTTTAATATTTAATAATTTGAATTCTATGGGCAGTTTTTCGGGTGTTTTAAGAATCTCTTCGATGTAGGCATTCACACCGTCGCTATAGGCAGTAATGATCTCTTCACCATCTTTATGATAATGATTCATTTCCTGCTTCATATCCCCTCTGAATTTAAATAGTCGGGAACCTATATCCCGCTTGATTTCCCGTTCCCCGAGGATTTCTGCAATAGTGCCGGTTGCCTGTCTTCTCCATATTTCGAATTGAAAGAGGCGGTCTTTGGCTGCAGCATAACCCTGTGCAAAGAACAAATCATGCTGATTTTTTGCATAGATATGATTCACGCCCCATTCATCCCGAATTATTTCGACAGGTTCTTTAAGACCTTTAACAGCTAAATTATCAAAGTCTGATTTGCCGCAGGAAGTAAGAAAAGTTCCGAATAGAATGACGAGTATAATTCTCAGGGCTTTTCGATTAAATTGTTTTAATAATCTTTGGGTATGAATTGACATAGATTTAAGATTAGGTATTGAATCTGATTTTTTGCAAAGTTTTCTGAATATCAGTAATTTAGGGGATAGAAGCAAACAAGAAATTGTTTTGTTACCTACAAGAACTATTAGAAATTATTTAAGCAAGAGACAACTATGGATGATTTCAACAGGCAGAATGATGAGTTTTGGAAATGGGGCATTATTTATTTCAATCCGGGTGATCCTTCTATATGGATTGAAAAGCGTATAGGTATCGGCTGGACCTTAAATTTTGCGCATAAAGAATCCTGGTTTATTATGATGATGATTCTTGCTATACCATTGGTTTTTTTGGCTTTTACGGTTTTTGGGTAGGGTGGGTTGTCATTGGGATCAGCCCAGGGGGGAGAAGCAATCTCCTTACTATTATTGCCAATTCATATGATTACTTAGTTATTTTCCCTTATCTTTCTATTAACTTGTTCTCTGAAAAAGCTGTGTCTCTTCAAAATGGCTGGAGGGGATAGTCTCCTTTTTCAAAACCTCATTATGAAGAAAATAAGAATATTAACGGCATTGGCAATTAGTGTTATTGTCCAGGGCTTTGTCAACAATAGCATAGCCAATTTCCCGGATCAGGCATTCATAAAGGATAGCATCCCCGGAGTTCAAAAGGTCAAAGACATTATGATCTATGAAGACCCTCAATTCTATTCCTCATTTCCATCCATTGTAAAACGCCCGAATGGAGAATTGCTCCTGGCCTTCAGACGTGCGCCCGATCGTAAAGTATTTGGGGAGGATCATACCAATCATGTTGATCCAAACAGTTATCTGGTTTCATTAAGGTCAAAAGATGGAGAAAACTGGTCGAAGAATCCGGAACTTATTTATGCTCACCCATTTGGCGGATCTCAGGATCCTTGTTTACTTCAATTGCGTGACGGCACCTTATTGTGTACGAGTTATGGCTGGGCCTTTCTCAGGTCTGATGGTATGGCAAATCTTAAAAAACCTTATTTCCTTGCCGGGGGAGCAGTGTTTCTAGGGGGCTATCTGGTACGTTCAAAAGATGGCGGAAGGCACTGGGAGGAGCCGATCTATCCTCCTCATATTGAACCAGAAATTAATATTAATCCGATGGGTAATCCCGTTCCGGCCTACAACCGTGGTGCCCTTTATGAAGGCAAGAGCGGAAGAATCTTCTGGGCAGTTGCTGCAAGCCATGCTCCCGGAAAGACCTCTGTTCATCTGATCAATTCTGACGATAAGGGTATGACCTGGAATTATTCGGCTCCGGTAGCTGTTGACGATAAAATTTCGTTTAATGAAACTTCGGTTTATGAAACTCCCAAAGGGGATATTCTCGCATTCCTCAGAACTGCAGGCTATGAAGATCAGGCTTGTATTGCCCGTTCTACTGATGGAGGCAAAACTTTCGGTAAATGGGAGGGTATGGGATTAAAGGGTCATCCTTTGAATGCACTCCGCCTTCCGGATAAGCGGGTACTGATCACCTATGGCTACCGCCACAAGCCTTTTGGAATCCGGGCACGGATTCTGAATGAAGAATGTACTGATTTTAAATCTGCTCCCGAGATTATTCTGCGTGAGGATGGCGGGAGTGGGGATCTCGGCTATACCTGGCCGGTTCAGTTGGATAAGAAGCGGGTTCTGGTTGTTTATTATTTTAATAAGGATAATGGCACAAGATCGATTCAGGGAACGATCTTAAAAGTGGATTGATTGTAAGCTTGGTTCTTTAAATAAATGAACCCGTCCCACAAAGCAGGACAGGTTCATCAGAATTTTCAGCTTTATAAGTCCATCTTTAATTGGGCTGATTGGGTTTTTAAATACTGCCTTTGGTTCTTAAACCCGATTGCAGCGGATACCGGCCTGTGCTTAAGGCCTGTGCAGTATGAGCGCAAAGCGGGGCTACCATTAAAGATTGCAGAACAGCAGTTTTTCAAATGATAAACCTTAGCAGCATAAAGGAAAAGCATCTCTATCTTACCCTTAAAGATTTAAAATCCAAACAGCTTACTTAAACTTATCAGCTTCCCGATAAGCTTTGATCAATGCGAGTTCTCCTTCTTTACCTGGCATTGCATTTCCGTGCTCCATACCAAGAACCCCCTTAAAACCTTTACTGTCAATGTATTTGAAGACATTCCGGTAATTAATCTCGCCGGTTCCCGGTTCTTTTCTTCCAGGGTTATCACCGATCTGAATGTAGGCGATTTCATCCCAGCATTTCTCCATGTTTGTGATCAGATTGCCTTCATTTTTCTGCATATGGTAAATATCATACAGGATCTTACAGGAAGGACTATTTACACCTTTACAGATCAGATGGGTTTGGTCGGAATGACGCAGGAAAAGGTTAGGGGTATCGCTGAGCGGCTCAAGCACCATAATTAATCCATGCGGCTCCAGAATTTCGGCCCCGCGTCTCAATGCCTCGATCACATTTCCGGTTTGTATGCCGATAGGCAGCGTGCGTTCAAAATCACCGGGAACTACTGTTGCCCATTTTGCGTTAACCCGCTTGGCTACATCAACTGCCTGACGGCATCCGTTTAAGAAGATGTCGATGTATTCTTTTTTGCCTGCAGCGAGTGTATTTGCACCGTTTCCGCCTTTATCAATAACGAAAACTCCCATAGTCATGTTGAGTTTTGCCAGGGTATTTCCTATCTCTTCCTGCAAAGCTACAGGGCGTTTCATTAAACCATTGTCCTCAATGCTTCTAAAACCCTGGTCGTGCATGAATTTGATCTGATCGATAAAATTTTCTCCGGCATGGGCAGCAAACATACCGGCATGCGGTGCATAATCCAGATTAAAGGTTTTTTCTGCCCTGTTAGCTTTGGGCATAGCTGCTGCAAGAGTTGAGCTGGCGGCAGTAGCACCTAAACCGAGCATGACACTGCTTTTTAGGAATTCACTTCGTTTCATAGTATTTATTTTTTAGCTTCTCAGACCACTTTTGTTACTCCCGGAATTGCATAAGGATAGGTGCCGTCGAAGTTTGGTAAAACTTTAGGCAGGGCATCCCATGCAAGGCGTTCAGGCATCAGACTGATCTCCGAATTCAATGCCTCATCCCATTTAACCACATTGCCAGAATAGGATGCATAGCGACCCAGAATTGCGGTCATGGTACTTTTTGCAGCATTTTCTGCATCCGAAAACTTGAACTGGCCGGCAGTAATGGCTGCGAATAATTCATCGTGCTCGGTCTGATATGGATTGGCATCGCCTTTCCCTTCGTAATTTACCAGCACTTTTCCTTTATGATCCCAGATCTTACCAATATTACTTGAATCAAGGAATACCTTGCCTTTAGTCCCCTGAAAGGATTCATCAACCCGGTTCGCACCACCGGTATAGTGGCGGCACTGGCTTGAGATCACGCTGCCATCATCATAAACGAACTCAACAGAGTGACTGTCATAGATCTCTCCATAATCTTTTCCGGTCCTTAAAAAACGACCACCTGCGCCATAAGCTGAAACAGGATATTTATTTTTTACCCAGTTAGCTACGTCGATGTTATGAACATGCTGTTCAACAATATGATCGCCGCAAAGCCAGTTGAAATAATACCAGTTTCTCATTTGATATTCCATCTCAGTTTGATTCGGCTGGCGTGGATTCACCCAAACCCCACCGCTGTTCCAGTACACTTGTCCTGAAATAACATCTCCAATTCCTCCCTGATGTACTCTGTCGATGATTTCGCGATAATTTTTCTGATAATGGCGTTGAAGCCCGACAACCACATTCAGTTTTTTGCGTTTTGCTTCTTCAGCAGTCGCCAATACACTTCGGATCCCCGGCGAATCGGTTGCAACCGGTTTCTCCATGAAGATTTGTTTATTTTGTTTTACTGCTTCTGCAAAATGTGCTGGTCTGAATCCCGGAGGAGTACAAAGCATCACTACATCAGCATCCTGCATGGCTGCGATATAACCATCGAAGCCAACAAACTTTTTATCAGCCGGAACACTGATTTTCTCAGCTCCGAATTTTGTCAATAGGGTTTGGTAGCTTTTCTCAAGTTTATCGGGAAAGGCATCCGCCATGGCTACAATCTTTAGATTGAACTTCGTACTGAGGGCCTGAAATGCAGCTCCCGTTCCGCGGCTTCCGCAGCCAATTAGGGCAACTTTAATAACGTCGGATCCGCTTGCATAGGCTCCTGCCAGTGGAATTCCACTCAATAATGCACCACCGGTAAGGATGGCTGAGGTTTTTAGAAAATCTCTCCTGTGTTTAGTTTTAGAAATTTCGTTCTTCATGTTATGAATAATTTGAATTAAAAGTCAGCTATTGGTTCACGATTGTAATATGCTTCAATTTCTTCCTTAGAAGGTGGTATAAGGGGGCGTACCACCCTTATACCAACAAATGTCCCTCCGGTTAACCACCAGTTACTTTTTGGGATCTGTGGGTCGATTTGTTTCCACTCAGCTTGTGATCCTCTACGGCTTGCGGAACGCAGATCTGTCGCCGGGTCTTCATATGATCCTCCGCGTACAGAATTTGGATATAAAGTCTCAAAAGGAATTACCGGATCCTGAGCAATTGCACCGGCAAATTTTGAATAAGTGTCAGGTTTATACTGGTCATAAGTCCACTCTGTGACATTTCCATGCATATCAAAGAGACCCCAGGGATTAGGTTTTTTGCTTCCTACCGGCTGGGTTTTGTTGCCGCTGTTAGCCTTATACCAGGCATAGTCCTCAAGTTTTGATTCGGCAGGGTGTGAATAGGCACCATTGGTTCCTGCCCTGCAGGCATATTCCCATTCAGCTTCAGTTGGAAGGCGGTAAAATTCTCCTGTTCTGGCATAAAGCCATTTGCAGAATTGTATCGCAGCGTATTGAGTCATGCCAATCGCAGGGAAACCTTCTTTACCCATGCCCCAGGTCATATCCACATAGGGTTTTGTCGGACGGGTTAAGGCATCCACCTGTTGTTTTAGAGGTACTTTACTGCGGCTGATTTCCTGGTTTTTGTAAACGAAGGGTTCAAAAAAGTCCCAGGTAACTTCATGCTTTCCGATCCAGAAGGGACTGATCTTTACCTGGTGCTGCGGACCTTCATCCGGGCGCCGGCCAGCTTCATTCATCGGACTGCCCATATTAAAACTTCCACCCGGAATAGCAACCATGTCAAACTTCAGGTCAGTTCCTTCAAGGTTTTGGGTATAACTTTTAAAATCATTCTCCTGAGCTATTGTGAGTAAAGGGAATAGAATTAAGCCAAGGAATGCTGATTTGAAATTAAGGATAAATGATCTCATGAATGTTGTATGCGATTGAAAAATAAATATGCTCAATTTTATTTAAAAAATTAAGGTTTGGAACATAATGAATTGAAAGAAGCGGGGTGAAAAGGTAAAAATCTGTAATGTTTTGAACAGGCATTCATTTTTAGATAAAATGTTTTAGGGACTAAGAGCGTCATATGGCCAAAGTAGTATCTCTCCGTTAACTTTTTTTCCGCCTTGGCTGGTGCGGTAGAGGTAAGCCATGCCTTAATACTGACTTTCGAAGCAGCAGACGCAGCGGCGGGGTTTTGGTCCTTTTTTCCTGAAGAAAAAGGACTAGGCCTCCGCGGCTATGAGCGGAATAAATTCAGTTTAATAAATTGTAGTTGATGCGTTACTGTAAACTTCCAAGTACCAGGGAATTATTTATTGTTATGCGATGGATAAAGATGTTGAAAAGGTTGATCAGGGGCTCTTATGAGAAATATGTACATTTATACAGATTCAAAATCCTAAATCAAGATATATCGAATTTAAGCAGATATCAATAAATGAAAAAACGGCAATTTCCAATTAGAAAATTGCCGTTTTTCATTTTATTCAGCACATTAAAATTGCTCAGTTAATTAACTCATTTTTCAATGAGTCGCTTTTCTTTTTACTTTTTAGCTATTCTGTAAAACCTTCCTTCATCGGTAATCGCATAAAGCGCACCATCTTTACCTTGCATTGTTGATCTGAAACGCTGGTTTTGATCAGCAAGTAATCTTTCTTCTCCAACAACTTTATTGTCTTTGATCACTAATCTCAGGATGTGTTTGCC
>NZ_DASWXT010000001.1:0-7718 GCF_036405355.1 Daejeonella sp. | reverse complement strand
AGGACGAAATAAAATATCAGATTCCTCTTGGCTTACTTGGGCAATTAGCTCATAGTTTATTTGTCAGGGAAAAAGTAAAAGATATCTTTAGGTTTCGCGAAAATGCCCTTAACAAAATTTTTACAAATTGATCAGTGATCTGTTTTTTTGGAATAATAAATAAATAAAATCCGTTGTAATAATACATAAAAGACTCTAATAATTGCATCATGAACGCTGATATTAATTCAAGCAGAAATATATTAATAACCGGGGCAAGTGGCCTGATAGGTACTAGACTTATTAAAAACCTGCTGGAAAAGGGTCATAGAGTTTCTGTGCTATCTAGGCAAAATTCAAATTTCAAAGGTGTTAGTACTTTTAATTGGGATATAGATAAGCAATTGATTGATCTGAAAGCTTTTGAGGGGGTAGATACCATCATTCATCTTGCTGGTGCAGGTATTGCTGATAAGCGTTGGACCAAACAGCGAAAGCAGGAAATTGTTGATAGCAGGATTAGGTCGACTCAATTGCTATATCATACAATAGAGGCTATTAAAGCTCCTGTTAAAACATTTATATCTGCTTCAGCAGTAGGTTATTATGGTGATAGAAATGATGAAATACTTTATGAGCAAAGTGAATATGGAACGGGATTCTTGGCAGATTGCTGCAAGCAATGGGAGGCCGCTGTAGACGAAGGATTGAAATCCGGTATCAGGGTAGTTAAATTGAGAATCGGAATCGTGCTTTCAAAGCAGGGTGGGGCGCTTTCAGAACTGGCAAGACCGGTAAGCTTTTTTGTTGGTGCTCCTTTGGGTTCCGGAAAGCAATGGATGCCCTGGATACATCTGACCGATTTGGTATCGATTTTTGAAAAAGCAATTGAAAACCCTGATTATTCAGGAACTTTTAATGCTTGTACCCCATACCCGGTTACTAATTATGAGTTTACCAAAATACTGGCAAAGAAGCTTTTCAGACCGGTATGGCCTGTAAATGTTCCTGAGTTCGTGCTGAAGACCATGCTTGGTGAAATGAGTACAGTAATTCTCAATAGCACAAGGACTTCGCCTCAGAAACTGATGGATATGGGCTTCCGTTTTCGTTACCAGGGTCTTGATGCCGCTTTATCAGAAATCTACTCTCATTAATTTCCTGCGAATTCTATTTCATAGATGAAGAAAGAGATAAGTATTTGTTGGTTAAGGAGGGATTTACGACTAAATGATCAGGCTGCACTATATCATGCATTGCTTGGTAATTATCCGGTTTTACCAGTCTTTATTTTTGATCCTGAAATTCTGAATAAACTCACGGATAGGGATGATAAAAGAATACTTTTTATTCATAATCAGCTTAAGCAGCTAAATGATGAACTGAAAGTTTATGGTTCATCACTATTGGTAATTCATAATCAGGTAATATCTGCTTTTGAGAAACTGAATGAACAATATGAGGTAAAGGAGGTTTATACCAATCATGATTATGAGCCTTACGCAATAGATCGTGATACTAAAGTCGCAGAATTCCTGTCGGGGGCAGGTATTATATTCCATACTTTCAAGGATCAGGTAATTTTCGAGAAGTCGGATATTATGAAGTCTGATGGAACTCCCTATACTGTTTTTACCCCATATTCAAGACGCTGGAAGGAGGCTTTTTCCAAATTAAACCTTCCGGAGTATCCTTCTGAAAGGTATTTATCAAAATGCCTTCAGATTGAGGCTTTATCAGTACCTGATCTTGATTATATTGGTTTTGACATTCCTGAGTTTAATTTACCAACATATAATATTTCAGAAGATCTTATACGGAACTATCATTTAACACGAAATCTGCCATCTGTAAATGGTACAAGTCATATCAGTGTGCACTTGCGTTTCGGAACAATAAGTGTTCGCTACCTGGTAAAACTTGCTGTTCAATGGAATGAACAGTGGTTAAATGAACTGATCTGGAGAGAATTTTTTATGATGATACTTTATCATTATCCTCATGTTGTAAACAATAGTTTCAAGAAAAAGTATGATCAGATAGAATGGAGGAATAATGAACTGGAATTTGAAGCCTGGTGCAAGGGTGAAACAGGTTATCCAATTGTGGATGCCGGTATGAGACAGTTAAATGAAACCGGGCTGATGCATAACCGGGTTCGAATGATTGTTGCAAGTTTTCTTTGTAAACATTTATTAATAGACTGGAGATGGGGAGAGGCTTATTTTGCGAGGAAACTCCTTGATTTTGAGCTCTCTTCCAATAATGGCAACTGGCAATGGGCTTCAGGCAGCGGTTGTGATTCAGCACCATATTTCAGGATATTCAACCCTACGGCTCAAACCCTGAAATTTGATCCCAGACTAATCTATATTAAAACCTGGATCAGGGATTTCAAAGTAGATTACCTGATGCCAATTGTTCAGCATGAATTTGCGAGAAAACGTGCATTAGAGAGGTACAAAATTGCCCTTAATGAGGTGCCTGTGAAGTAATTTTATTTCTTTCTTAATTTTCTGGTGCTTAATTACTTCATTTTTTCAGAAATCTATTTCTTTATTTTGATTCCGCTTGCTGCATTGCTAAAGGCACATATCTGAATGTAATATTTTTTGAAACTGCCTCTTTAAACCGTGAAATTTATTAACTTCGCAAGGCTGAAAAGCGGTTTTATTTTAACAGATAATTATTCCTGTTTTAATATTAAAATTAATTAATCAGAACTTAGGTAGAACATGGCTGAAGATACAGAAAACGACAATTTGGTACCCCAGAACGATAGAATAATTCCAATAAATATAGAAGAGGAAATGAAGTCTGCATACATCGATTATTCGATGTCTGTTATTGTTTCCCGTGCATTGCCGGATGTTCGTGATGGTCTTAAGCCTGTACACCGCCGCGTGCTTTATGGTATGCTTGATCTTGGCGTAACCAGTACGAAGCCTCATAAGAAATCAGCACGTATTGTTGGGGATGTTTTAGGTAAATACCATCCGCACGGTGATTCTTCAGTTTATTTTGCGATGGTTCGTATGGCACAGGACTGGAGTTTGCGTTATCCAATGGTTGACGGCCAGGGTAACTTCGGATCTATTGATGGTGACTCACCTGCAGCAATGCGTTATACTGAAGCAAGGTTAAAAAAGCTTGCAGAAGAGATGCTTGCCGATATCAATAAAGATACTGTTGATTTTCAACTAAACTTTGATGATACTTTGGAGGAGCCAACGGTTCTTCCTTCACGCATTCCAAACCTACTGGTCAATGGTGCCTCAGGTATTGCAGTTGGTATGGCTACTAATATGCCTCCACACAATTTAACCGAGGTTGTCAATGCAACAATAGCCTATATTGAAAATAGAGATGTAACTGTCGCTGATCTGATGCAACATGTTAAAGCTCCGGATTTTCCAACTGGAGGAATTATCTATGGTTATTCAGGAGTTCAGGAAGCATTTGAAACAGGCAGAGGCAGAATTGTTATGCGTGCTAAAGCCGAAATTGAAGTGTATAAAGGCGATCGTGAACGGATAATTGTGAACGAGATTCCATATCAGGTTAATAAAGCAAATATGATCGAGCAAACTGCCGGTCTTGTTAATGATAAAAAAATAGAGGGAATTTCTGAGATCAGGGATGAGTCTGACAGAGATGGAATGCGCATCGTTTATGAAATTAAACGTGATGCTAATGCTTCAGTTGTACTGAATAACCTCTTTAAATATACTGCGCTTCAAACATCATTTAGTGTCAATAATATTGCCCTGGTGAATGGCCGCCCGATGATGCTAAATCTCAAAGATCTGATCAGGCACTTTGTTGATCATCGCCATGAGGTGGTAATTCGCAGAACTAAATTCGATCTTGCCGAAGCCGAAAAAAGAGCTCATATTCTGGAGGGATTATTAATTGCACTCGATCATCTGGATGAGGTTATTAAATTAATCCGCGCATCAAATAGTCCTGACGATGCCCGTATCAGCTTAATGGAAAGCTTTAATCTTTCTGATATTCAGGCTAGAGCTATTCTGGACATGACTCTACGTCGTTTAACAGGTCTCGAACGGGATAAGATCAAAGAAGAATATGCTGAATTAATGAATACCATTGAGTATTTGAAGTCAGTTTTAGCAGATGAAGGTTTACGTATGCAGATCATTACTGATGAATTAACCGAAATACGCGATAAATTCGGTGATGAGCGGCGTACTTCAATCACACATTCTGCTGAAGATATGCGGATGGAAGACTTTATTGTGGATGAGGAGGTTGTTATTACCATATCCCACGAAGGGTATATTAAAAGAACACCTTTAACAGAATATCGTAAGCAGGGCAGAGGTGGAAAGGGTTCGATGGGTTCTCAATCAAGAGATAAGGACTTTATTGAACATATACTGATAGCCACAAATCATAACTATATGCTATTCTTCACAGAGACAGGTAAATGTTTCTGGTTAAGAGTGTTTGAAATACCTGAAGGAACCCGAACCAGTAAGGGTAGGGCAATACAGAACGTAATCAATATTCCAAAAGAGGAGAATATTAAGGCATATATCAAAGTTGTTAATCTGAAAGATCAGGATTATTTAGAGAACAACTTTATAATCATGTGTACTAAGAAAGGTACAATCAAGAAGACCTCCCTTGAAGCTTATTCCCGTCCAAGGGCTAATGGAATTAATGCCATTAATATTAATGAAGGCGATCAGTTGCTTGAAGCTTGTTTAACAACCGGAACGAGTGAAATTGTGATGGCTTTGCGTTCTGGCCGTGCAATCAGATTCAATGAATCTACGGTTCGTCCAATGGGTCGAACAGCTACCGGAGTTCGTGGAATTACATTGGCAAATGTAAATGATGAAGTTGTTGGTATGATTAGTGTGAATAATCCGGAGGTAACTGTTTTGGTTGTTTCTGAAAAGGGATATGGTAAACGTACAGATATCGATGATTATCGTGTAACCAATAGGGGAGGAAAAGGTGTTAAAACAATCAATGTAACTGAAAAAACCGGTGAACTGGTTGCTATTAAGGATGTAACAGATATTGATGATTTGATGATCATTAATAAATCAGGTATTGTAATTAGAATTGGGGTGAGTGATTTGCGTGTAATGGGTCGTGCCACACAAGGTGTTCGTCTGATTACATTTAAAGGAGATGATTCTATTGCATCTATTGCCAAAGTTGAACACGAAGATGAAGAAGCAGATGAAACAGAATCTGCAGAGAATGAAACAGGAACAGATTTGAATTCAGACGATCAGGAACCTAAAACTGAAGAATAGCTGCATGTATAAGGTATTTATACTTTTTATATTCAATATCTTTCTGGTGCTGGTCAGTGTAAATGCGCAGACCCAGAATCAAGCTCTTGTAATCAAGGAGGCTATGAATAGTTTTGTCCAATATTCTGAGACTAAGGATATTAAAAAACTGGAAAATGCCCGCAAGCTGATAGATAATACTTTTAAGACCAGATCAGACTCTGCAGCTTTCAGGAATAACCTGGTAAGAAGTCTGGTATATTCTACGCTTGCCAGAGTAGATTCCAATTTAAAGTATACTTATAAGAAAGATCCATTGGAGGAAACTCTTTTCTCTATGAAAAGAGTATATGGATCCAAATTTGCAGAGGATGTCAAGGATCAGATTTCATACATCGAAACTCAATTAAAACTAACCTATTTGTACCGGGCGAATACCACGTTCAAAAACCGAAATTTTACCGAGGCACTGAAATACTTTAGTATTCTTGATACTATAGATAAGGACAATATTTCTGTTACACACAATCTTGCTCTTCTTTGTCAGGAAACAGGTAATTATATTAGATCAATAGGATATTATGAGAAATTAATTGCCAAAAAGCCAAAGCCAGAGTATTTTATGGTACTGGCTAACCTCTATGAGTCACTAAATGATGAAACAAATACGGTTAGAGTGCTTTCAGAAGGAAGCAGGCAGTATCCGGCTAATCGCGACCTTGTTTTTAAACTGCTGAATATTTTGTTGATTAGAAATGATTATCAGGAAATAATTAAATTTACGGGTCAGGCTCTTAAATTAGATGAAAATAACATCAATTTGAACTATCTGGCTGGGTTTTCTCATGAAATGACGGGTGATGTGACGAAAGCTGAAGAGTACTATAAAGTAATTTTAACTATCAACCCGAATAATTATGAGGCGAATTTTGCGTTAGGATTGCTTTATCTTAATCTGTATCTTAAAGATAAGGAGCAAAGTGGGATGATGTATATTTCAAAATACTACCTTAATAAAGCGAATGAAATTGACCCGAATGAATTAAAGACGCTCACATCATTATCAATATTATACAAGAATACAGGTGAGAAAACAGAATTACAAAAAATTAACAACAGAATAAACCAACTCAAATTAAATTAAAAACATGAAAATTAAATCTTTCATTTTGGCAGCTGTGTTTTCAGCTTCAACCCTTATGGTTTTTGCACAGAAGGGGGAAGTAGCAAGTGCCAGAACTAGTTATGAAAAGTTTTTGGGATTAAAGGAAGCCAACTCAATGTTACTGGCTCTCCCAAATCTTAAAACTGCAAAAGCATCTATTGATAAGGCAGTTGTCCATGCCAAAACTCTTGAAGATCCTGCCGCATGGACCTATAAAGCTCTTATTTATGGCGAAATGGCCTTATTGGATACTGTTCCGGCAACATCAAAGCCCTTAATTGAGGAGGCAAAGGCTGCACATAAAAAAGCAACTGAGCTTGACAAAGCCGGTGAGAATAAGGCAAATCTTGAAAATGCAAATAGTACAATTTTTAGCCAGTATGAACTAAATCAAGGTGTTAAGGCTTATCAAACAAGTAATTTTGCAGATGCTTACACTGCATTTAACAATGCTTTGAACTATCGCCCCGGAGATACAACAATAACTTATTATGCCGGCTTATCTGCTATTAATTCAAAAAATTATAAGGCAGGAATTCAAAGCTATGAGGCTTTGATTAAAACCAATTTTTCTGCCAATAACCAAATATATCTTGATTTATCCCGTCTGTATACAATGGAAGGTGATACTTCAAGAGCAATTGCAGTAGCATCAGAAGGTGCAACAAAGTTTAATGACACACAGTTAGCAACACAAGAGATAGAGTTGAGCCTAATGTCAGGTAAACAAAAAGAAGTAATAACTAAAATTTCCGATCAGGCACAAAAGAACCCTGGAAATAAATTATATCCATATTATCTGGGTATAGCTTACAGTACTATTGGAGAATCTGCCAAGGCAGAAGAAGCTTATTTAAGTGCTTTAAAGATTGATCCTAACTTTGCAGATGCGAGTACAAATATTGGTGGTATTATTCTAAACAAGGGTATAAACTTATTTAACCAGGCAAACCAGCTTCCTCAAAATCAGCAGAAAGAGTATGAAGCAATGATCAAACTTGGCGAAGCTGAACTCGAAAAAGCTTTTCCTTTTTTAATCAAATCAAGTGAGCTTGATCCTAAATCAAGAATTGCACTGGAAAACCTTAAGACATATTATATCATTAAGAAGAACCAGGAAAAGGTAACTGAAATCTCTGCTAAACTCGAGAATCTTTAAGTCCATAATTAACTATTATTTAAGCCTGAACAGTAATATGTTTAGGCTTTTTTTATTGTACTATATTTTTTGCAGAGTAGGATTTAGTTAATTTCTATTTAACATAATATTAATTATAAGACAATTGATATAATTGAATTAT